>JBHGXS010000112.1:0-4363 GCA_041920565.1 Bacillus sp. (in: firmicutes)
GTGAACGCAATTTTATCAACAAGCGGATGGTTCACTAATGCTTGTCCGGCAGGTTCTCCAAAGCCTGGAACAATATTTACTACGCCTTTCGGAAATCCTGCTTTTTGAATCAATTCCGCAAGATAAAGGGCAGATAACGGCGTTTGCTCTGCCGGTTTTAATACAACTGTACAGCCTGTCGCCAGCGCTGCTCCGAGCTTCCACATTGCCATTAACAAAGGGAAGTTCCAAGGGATAATTTGACCGACAACGCCGACAGCTTCATGGCGAGTATAGTTAAAGTAGTTTCCGTCTACCGGAATCGTTTGACCGACAATTTTTGTTGTCCAGCCGGCATAATAACGCATATGTTCAATAGCGAGAGGAAGGTCAGCATTAAGGGTTTCTTGAATCGGTTTGCCGTTATCCAATGTTTCAAGCTGTGCGAGAGCTTCTTTATGCTCTTCCATTAAATCCGCAAGCTTGTACATTAAGCGTCCGCGTTCTGCATTGCTCATCTTGGACCAAGGGCCTTCATCAAACGCTTGGCGGGCTGCAAGGACAGCTTTATTAATATCCTCACGGCCGGCTTCGTACACAACGGCTAATGTTTCGCCTGTAGCAGGGTTCGGAGTTTCAAACGTCTTTCCAGAAGCGCTTTCAACAAACTCCCCGTTAATAAACAGCTTTTTCGTGCCTTTTAAAAACTGTTCTACCTTTTCATGGATACTAACCGCTACTTGACTCATAACACTACCCCCTTAATTTTTATAAAAGGATGGAACGGACCATAATCCGATGCACATCCAATTCCAATAATATACAAAAATTTTAGAAAATTCAAATTTCAATTTGATTACAATTTTTAAATTTTATGTAATAGAATTCGATAAGATAGGGGAATGTAAGAGCGGAGGTGTTAGTATGGGAAAAGCGAAAAAAGATCCGTCAAAATCCAAGCTTGGTTCGCCTAATGTGGAAGGGCAAGGTACTACCAATACTGAAACGGGTAACGTTGCAGCCTCTTCTTCACGTCATTGGAAAAAGCAACCGTAAAACTCACAGGATTTCTGTGAGTTTTTCTTTTTCTGTTGCAAAGGGCAAAATAATGGTAAAATGAAAAAATGTTAATATAGTGAAGAAAGGGGAGCAGTATGAAAGAAAAGGACAGCCGATTTAAAATCGCCCACCGCGAAACGATTATCGGGATCATTTTAGCCCTTATTAATTTTATATGGTGGTACGGCTTTGCGTACGGACTAGGTTCGCGAAGCGTGGAAGAATATCAATACATATTAGGCTTGCCAGATTGGTTTTTTTACAGCTGCATTGTCGGCTTTATTGTCATGGTTGTGCTCGTTATTTTGGCGGTGCGCTTCTTTTTTCATGACATTCCGTTTGACGAGACAGAAAGAAGTGAGGAACGAAAATGAACTGGTATGTCATTATTCCTATGATTGCTTCTTTCATCGTTACATTTTTAATAGGGGTATATGCCTCTAAACGAGTGAAAGAAACAAGCAGCAATCGATTTTTACAAGAGTATTTTTTAGGAGGGCGAGAACTGGGCGGATTATTGCTGGCCATGACAATGATTGCAACATATGGAAGTGCCAGCAGCTTTATCGGTGGTCCGGGCAGTAGCCATATCCGATACGTTGCTTGGCTTCATTATGCTTTTGGGGACAACCATCATTTTAATCGGCACGGTAGTTGCGGGCGGAGGTTTCTCCAGCATTATGCAAGAGCTTGTATCTATCAATCCTAATCTTGTGACTCCGTTTGGCGCTGACGGAAAACTGACCAAGCTTTACGTTTCCTCGTTTTGGATTCTTGTCGGAGTAGGCGTTGTGGGCTTGCCGCAAATAAGCATCCGTGCCATGTCATACAAAAATTCAAAAGCTATGCATCAGGCCATGATCATCGGAACCGTTGTCGTCGGGGCGATTATGATCGGAATGCATTTAACCGGAGTGCTGGCTCGTGCTGTGCTGCCTAATGTGGATGTACCTGACAAAGTGATGCCGTTATTGGCAATGGAAGTGCTTCCTCCTTGGCTTGCTGGTGTCTTTTTATCCGCGCCGATGGCTGCCATTATGTCAACGGTAAACTCTTTATTGCTGTTGGTGAGCTCATCCATTATAAAAGATATTTATGTGAATTATGTGAACCCTGCTGTATCGGACAATGCCGTTAAAAAGGGCACTCTTATTATTACAGGAGCAGTCGGTATCGCAGTATATCTGGCAGCAGTTCATCCGCCGGACTTTTTAATTTGGCTCAATTTATTTTCCTTTGGCGGATTAGAAGCAGCTTTTATTTGGCCGATTGTATTAGGCTTGTATTGGAGAAGGGGAAATGCCTTTGGCGCCCTCGCTTCTACTGTTGTTGGGGTAGGCTCTTATATGTATTTTCATCTCTATATGCCGAATCCGTTTGGCATGCACACAGTCGTACTTCCTGTGTTTCTATCATTGGCAGCCTATGTTATCGGAAGCTTAATAACTCCAAAACAAAACATAGATTATTAAATTATCAATTGTTTGTACAGGCGATGACCAGCAGCAAGCTGTAAGAAATAGATAGGAAATGGACAAATGGCGCGTATCCTGTATAAGACAACCTCCATATATTGTAGAGACGTTGTAGGAAACAAATATGGAGGTTTCGTAACCATGGATAGACTTTATCGATTAATCGGGCAGCCGGTAGGCATTTCTTTACGTAACGGCAGAGGAATTTCCGGTGTGTTATGCGATGTAAGAGGAAACTATATTTATGTTTTGGAATATTTGTATGCCCAGCAATTTGCTACATTTAAATACAGATTTGATGAAATTCAAAATATTTATAGATTTCCTTCTTGCCGGTCCCGCAGAAGCGGATATCTGGAACAATGATGAGAGGCAATCTTGAGATTGTCTCTTTTTCTTCATGAACCATTCTTTTTGTCCCACGATACTATAGTAAAAAGTGTGGGAGGAAAAAGATGTGAAGGAATCCAAGGAGGAGTTTATTCAAAAGGAAGGAACCGCCTTTCCCGGCAAAACATATGCTAATCATTTGCTGGAGCATGTGTTCATGCTGCAGAGGAACTATTTGTCTTCAATAATGTTTGATATTCACCAAGCACATACAGTGATGTTAATGGAAGCCAATATACTAGAGAAAGGAGAAGCAAGCCGTATTTTAAAAGGTATTGAGAAAATAGCTCAGACAGATTATCGTTCTTTACATTATGATGCCTCATACGAAGATTTATTTTTTTTACTGGAACAGAAAATAGGAGAGGAAATCGGACATGACCTTGCAGGGAATATGCATATTGCGAAGAGCAGAAATGATATGGGGGTGGCGATGTATCGCATGGTGCTGCGCAGCCATATACTAGAATTAATAAATAATAGCATACTTCTCGCAGAAGCTTTGCTTAACCAAGCAGAAGAACATAAGGAAACAATCATGCCGGCTTATACCCATACCCAGCCTGCACAGCCTATTACTCTAGGTCATTATCTATTGGCAGTTCATGATGGATTAATAAGGGATACTCAACGTCTGCTGTCAGCATATGAGACCGTGAATCTGTCTCCGCTTGGAGCAGCTGCTTTATCTACAACGGGTTTTCCAATCAGCCGGGAACGAATGGCGGAATTGTTGGGATTTGGAAGAATTATAGAAAACTCATACGATGCCATTGCCGGTGGAGATTACTTAATAGAAACTGCAACGGCGGTACTTTCTTTCATGACCAATATAGGACGATGGATTCAAGATTTTCTGTTATACGTAACAAAGGAGTTCAATGCCATTACGATTGCGGATCCATACGTTCAAATAAGCAGTATTATGCCGCAAAAACGAAATCCGGTTTCGGTGGAGCATTCTAGGGCTCTTGCCAGCAGCGCAGCAGGGGAAGCGCTGGCTGTCCTTCATATGATTCACAATACCCCGTTTGGTGATATTGTCGATACGGAAGATGATATGCAGCCGCACTTATATCGCAGCTTTGAAAAAGCCAATCGAGCAGTATGTCTAATGAAAGCAGTTATTATAACGATGAAGGTAAATGCAGATATTTTACAAGAACGTGCACGTCGCAATTGTATTACTATCACTGAACTGGCAGATGTATTAACGCGTGAAAGCCGAATTCCGTTTCGAACGGCTCATAAAATGGCAAGCATAGTGGCAAAAGAATGTATCGCAAAAAAATGCGAGTTATATGACTTGCAAGTCGAAGAAGTAAATCTTTTATTACAATCCATCTACCCGATGGAATTAACGGGTGAGCAATGGAATGAAATCATTTCACCTGAAATTTTTGTAAAACGCCGAAGCGTCCAAGGCGGACCGAACGTTCAGGAAGCGGAACGGATGATTG
>JBHGXS010000113.1:0-7088 GCA_041920565.1 Bacillus sp. (in: firmicutes)
AAATCATAAATATCTAATCCACTCTGCAACAACTGTAAAATGAAACATTGCTTTACTGCATCTGTTTCATTAGAATAACCAACCTTTGCACGACTACTACAACAATTTTATTGACCATTATCCCCTATTAAATTACAATTCAATTAGAGTTGTGGTCAGTACATACTAAATATTGATTTAGACACGGGGCATTAGCTCAGCTGGGAGAGCGCTACGCTGGCAGCGTAGAGGTCAGGGGTTCGAGCCCCCTATGCTCCATACCATACGCAACGTTGAGAAACATTGATACATAAGGCTTTTCGGTCACTTTGTGATTGAGAAGCCTTTTTTCTTTTTGACCTCTTTTAGGGCTCTGGTCACACTTTGGTCACAGCGAATTTATATCATAATCGCATCAAGTTTTTTAATTGCTTCTTCTTGCATGATTGGTAACACATGCGAGTATGTGTCCAATGTGATTTTAATGTTACTGTGACCTAACCGTTCAGAAATCACTTTTACATTAATCCCTTCTGCCAAAAGCAGCGTTGCATGTGTGTGCCGCAAATCATGAAAACGAATTTTCGGCAGCCCAGCTTTTTCAATGAGACGATTAAACGATCTTCTCAGATTAGCTGGATTGATTGGTGTGCCCATTTGTGTACAAACTATTAAGTCATTATCTTGAAACGAGGGACACTCTCGCTTCATGCTATTAATCTGTTTTTATGCTTCTTGAGCGTTTCTACAGTCTTCTCTGACAGACCAATTGTACGCAAACTTGTCTTTGTCTTAGCTCCTGTCAGAAACGTCTTCCCGTCATGACTTAACGTTTGTCTCACATAAAGACAACCCTTCTCCAAATCAACATCTTTCCAACGCAGCCCTGTGGATATAGCTAAATAAAAAGCAACATAAACAGAATCTGCTTGAGCAACTTCTAAAAAGCTATTGGCTTGTTCAATATTCCATATCGCAATTTCCTTCTGCTCAAGTTTTGGAAGTTTTACTTTCTTTGCTACGTTCACTTGGATTAAATTAAAATCTACAGCGTATTCCAAAGAACTTCGGATAATCTCAAAAATCTTTTTAATCGTCGCACTGGCTAAGCCTTCGTCTTTTAATGCATTAATATATTTTTGGATATCAATCGTTTTAAGCTTATTGAGCTTAATGTTTCCCAAGCTGGGGATGATTCTGTGATTTAAGTACTGATTGTAGGAATCAGCAGTTTGTATACCGATGTTATTTCTTTTTGTGTTAAACCAATCTACAAGGAAATCTTTGTAGTACAGAGTAGAAGGTTCAACATAATTTTGATTGTTTAAAGCATTCAATGCTTGTATTAAGCATTTTTCTGCTTCTTTTTTAGTTTTGAACCCTCTCTTCTTTTTCTGCTTACGTTTACCGCTTTCATCGTAATAGCTAAAGACATAGTACCAGCTACTACCTTCTTTTTTTATTGATCCAGACATAAACACCTCTCCTTTTATAATACAAACAGGAATAATTGTTATGTATTGTTTATATATCCCAGATTATCAGAATTAAATATCGATTTTTCTGTTGGCGCTAGATAAGCTTCTAACTTTTTTATAATCTCATTCATGAATATAGACACTTGTTCCAATAGAAACCATTGATGATAATTCTATAACATCATGGTTATACATTCTAATACATCCATGTGACACATTCCTACCAATAGAAGAAGGGTTGTTTGTTCCATGTATTCCATAATGAGGTTTTGATAAACCCATCCACAATACCCCGAAAGCACCTCCAGGATTGTTTTGTTTATTGATAATTGTATATGTTCCTGAAGGTGTTGGGGTTAACAATTTGCCAACAGCAATGGGATACACTTTTATTAACCTATTACCATCATAAAGTTTTAATTGATGTTTGTTTGTTGATATGTCGATCCGGCTTGTCATAAGACCATCTCCCTTCTCAAAATACTTATTTCGCTTTAGGAGTAGATAAACCCTATGAACGAGATAATGTATATCTATCATATTCACGTCAGGTTACCATAACGCCCATTATCGGAAGTTGCAACAGAATTTCCCTGTTATTTAAATGACTTTGCTGTTTGAATTAAATCAGACTTATCAGTTTCTTTTCCAGATTGTTTGGAGAAGTATGTCAAATCATAATGGATCCCATTATCTTCCCATTCTAACATCATTGCTCCAGCATCATTCTTGACATAACTTCCTTTATTTTTTCCAATAGCAACTTTTTCTCGTTTTAAATCATCTGAGTAGTTAACTTTCCCCTTCACAATTTGAAGACCCATTTGTTCCCCGTTTTCTCCAGTAAAGAAAATGTCAATAACATTGTTTTGACTTTTTAACATTTCAGCTTTGGTATTCTTTGCTTTGAATGGAAGTTGAGTTGGGAGCTTAGGTTGAAAGCTTGCTTCTTTTAGCTGTGAAGTTAATTTTGACTTATCGAAGTTATGTAAGTTTTTATTCTCATTGCTACATCCAAAACATAATACAGAAATCATGAGCAAAAACACTATTATTTTTTTCATGGGACCCCTCCTTTTATTTCCATTTTATAGTAGACGATTGAAAATAAGTATTAAATCTTTTATGTATAATTTAAATCTTTTTCTAAACAGATGAGTAAATAACCTATTCCGACAAAGAAGAGTTTCTTACCAGATACGATTGTCTCTTCAATCGGAACAGTTAAATCGATACCATATTTAATTAAGATCTCATACACAACATCTTCTTGAGTACGGCCATCTTTAACTGGTTCAACAAGATCTAATAAGCTGGTATTAGTGTGAAAATTACCCCTCTCCTTATTACCATAAAAACTTTCCTAACGATTTGAATTCTATTTCAAATAAAAAGATAAACACTTTCTACATCTCTACAATTAAAAAATATTCTCTTTTTGGTCACACTTTGGTCACATACTATAAAAAATTACTGATAACAGAAAAAAATTAAAAATAATAAAAAACCCGACAACAGTACCATTTAGTTTACTGCAGAAAATTTCCGGAAACAAAAGAATTACCCTGGCAGCGTAGAGGTCAGGAGTTCGAGCCCCCCTATGCTCCATCGATTAAAGAAAACGTTGACTTAACAACAGTGAACAGGTCAGTTCGTACGTCTTTTATTGCGATACAAATTCGTAATAGGAGGCGTTTTTATTATGTCTGCAAATCAAGAACATTCGGCACAACGGAAAGGAAAACGTGTGAAACAAGGTCGTACCTTGCTCTGGAGGAAGATAACCCCTGTTTCGTCCTTTCGTTGGTATCGGATCAACTACTGATATTGTTCTCACTCGAAGTCTTTATCACTTTGTTTATCGATGTAAATATCTCGTTCGTTAATACCTGCTTCTTTCATCGACTCTGATTGTCGAGCCTCGTCCTGATTCCTGCTGCTCACACGTATGTATGGAATTTTTGATTGTCCATTTTGTTTCTCCCCTGCTATTACTGTTTCGTATCTATTCTCTGTGTACTGATGCTTTTCGTAAATGTATATAATAATGAACATTCGTAAATCCATCTTTACACTTTTGCGAACAGATCTGAAAATGGCACTTTAAAGAATTGACAACTTCTTGCAAAGTGTTCGCTTAAGTATATGCGAACATATAAAAAAGCAGCTATGCCGCTGCTTATCATTCAAAAATTACAAAGTCATGAAGCATTTTCTCTTTCGATAAATTACCTCTCTATATAATTCTCGAAATTATTTACTACGCATATCTTTTATATTGTCCAATCAAAAGGACGTGCTATTAAATAGAATAATATAATATGAGAACCTCCTCCAAGGATGCAATCTAACGCAAAAAACAAAGTATGGCCGGCGCACCTTGCTTTTTTTCTATTCGCTCTTGTCCCTATAAACGTTACTTTATCTACATGTAAATTATGAATTATTTGGAAAGGGGAAATATACAATAGCTCACTCATTCCAACAATGCTTTGATGTATGTTTAAAGATTTCACTTGATGCTGATACCGGAATTGATCTTTCTATAGATGATTGGGACACATGTTCACCAGGAATTACAATTGATGATGGTGTAATCATCATCGAGTCACCGTTAGTTGCCTGTGTAGAAATTACGATTAATGATGACTTTAGTGTTTCAATTGAACTCATTAACTCATTAGTCTTTCTTTCTTTTCCACCCTACCTCTAAATTGAACAAGTTCTTCATTCTTCCTCGCCTATTTTGCGATAACTGGGGTCAGGATTTTCGCATTTCACTTCCAGTACCTTCCCGTTCTTGCTCCGTCAACGATCCGTCACTCAACATCTGCTAATAACGGCAAGGAGTCCGTATTCAACGCCTGTTCGGCTAATAGATAAACAGCAACTCGGACATTCCGAGTTGCTTCCATTCATCTCAATCAACTTCAATTAGCTCTAATTTATAATCACCAACCGCGTTTTCCTTATAGAGGTTTGTGACAGAAGTCGAATAATTATTTATTGTTCCTCTAAATTCCAGTTTACGCTCAGGAACTTTAACATCAAAAGTCTTCTCATATAATAACGTCGTTATCCTATGATATTCTTCACTTCTTACTTTAAAATCAAGGATAATCTTATATAATTCCTTGCCGGTTTTTTTATCAGTAATAACTTCCTCTTGATATCCAGTTACTCTTATACTAACATTATTCAAAATTACTTCAGTTACCATATCAACATCTCCTCTATTGTTTAGTACAGAAGAGTATAGCACTGGTTTTTGTTATTAACAAATAGATGGCATTACTTCTAATTTAAATACATGATACCCATTTGCAAGATATTGAAAACAAGCTGTAATACACTTTCTAACTTAGACCATAATAATAGGGATATTAAGAGAAGCTTTACAGGTGTCGGAGTTTGATCACTGGAGGCTTAAAATACAGATATAAAAAAGCAGCCTGAAAAATCCAGGCTGCTTCTATAATTCCTTTCGCTGTCTCTTCCATATTTGCTGCTAAGAACTTTTATTAAAATGCACGTAAATACTGGCTGGGTGCTTCCGGCTTTACCTTCAATGTTTCGGCTGCATGCAATGCCCAATACGGATCACGAAGCATTCCTCGTCCCACGGCAACAAGATCGGCATCCTTATTTCCAAGTACTGATTCTGCCAAGAAAGGATTATCCAAGTTTCCTACTGCGATCACTGGGCATGTAAGTTCCTGTTTGATGTGTCTCGCAAACGGAACTTGATACCCCGGGTGAATACCAGGTCTGCCCCCAGATCCAATCGGCCCCTCGCCACCGGAAGTAATATGGAAGATATCTACCCCGGCTTTCTGATATTCCTTGCATACTTGCGTGATATAATCAAGTCTATATCCTTCATCTACATACTCCACTGCGGAAATTCTCATAATCAAGGGCATTTCCGCTGGTAATTCCGCTTTAGCAGCCTGAATTACTTCCACGCCAAATCTAGAAAGATCCTGTCCGTATACATCTTTTCGTTTGCTAGTTAAGGGAGAGTGAAATTGATGGATCAGATACCCATGAGCACCGTGAATTTCCACAGTGTCGACACCGGCCTGAACTGCTCGGCGAACACCGTTTTGAAACTTTTCTACCATCTGTTTGACCTCATCGGTTGTAAGTTCCCGCGGTATACGATATTTTTCATTGAATCGAATGGAAGACGGTGCAACAGGAGGATTTGCATCTTCTGCCTTCCTGCCTGCATGTCCTATTTGAATTCCAATTTTAGATCCATAAGAATGAACGGAATCCACAATTCTTTGAAATGCCGGTATGTGATCATCAGACCATATGCCGAGGTCAAAGTCTGTAATCCTGCCATCTGGATCTACATCTGTCATTTCCATAATAATTAATCCCGCTCCGCCAATAGCCCGGCTTGTATAATGAACAAGATGCCAATCATTTGGTTTTCCATCTTTATTTGTTACAGAATATTGGCACATAGGAGGCATAACGATTCTATTTTTCAATTCTAACCCTTTATATGAAAACGGGGTAAATAAGTTTTTCATACTCATTCTCCTTTCGTGCATCTATTACTATTTGTTGTAAAAGATACAATCTTATCCTGCCGCTGCATAATTAGAAAAGCTTCCAATTCTTTACGGTTCAAACAGTTGCTATTATTGTGGAGTTCTTATTTTGAAAGAAATGAATTTTGGAACGGTCATTTCTTCTACTGCATAGCGAATTCCCTATCTTCCTTTTCCACTGTCTTTTAATCCTCCATATGGCATATGATTCGCTCGATAGGTCGGAATATCATTGATAATCACACCGCCGGTTTCAATCTCTTGCACAACACAAAAAGCACGATCTATGCTAGTATATATCCCATCATATTAAAAAGCTTCTCTTCTTTTCGCCCTAAACTTTTCCAGTTTAAGACCTTTTAGACAGTTTAAATTCTACAGCAAAGATTTTTGTTTATAGTAGACACCCGGAAACCATCCAGGCGTATTTGTGATTATTTTCCAAAGCGGATCCGGAATGACAAGACGATCTTGATCGTTTTTATTATGGCAGGTATAGTTAATTCATGAATACCTAAGGCGCATATTGGAAAATGGACACTATCGTCTTCTCCAATTTCTTGCATCAGACACGATTAGATAAGACTTCATTTGCAATTAGTTGATAAGATTGAAGCCGATCTTCATAACTGTGTGTGATGGTAACAATCATGATTTCGTCCGCTTTGTATAACGTTTGTAATTCAAAAAGCTGTTGTTTCACTTCTTGCGGATTGCCGATCACCATTTTATTTCTCATATCTTTGATCATTTCCTTTTCGTTGCTGTTAAATGAATACTGTTTTGCTTCTTCTATGGAAGGTATCCCTTTGTTGGCTGCTCCTTTTGCAAGTTGAATTTTCCATAAATGATCACTTAAGGCCAGTTCTTCTGCTCTTTCTGTTGTTTCTGCACAAATGGCAGAAACCGCAAGAATGGATTGAGGCTGCTTCAGCCTATCATTTGCTTTAAAACTTTGGATGTAATTATTCATGATAGTCGTTCCTTCTTTATCACTCATAAATTGTCCGAGTGCATAGGCGATTCCATTTTCCGCTGCAAGATTCGCGCTTTTTTCACTCGTTCC
>JBHGXS010000114.1:0-16768 GCA_041920565.1 Bacillus sp. (in: firmicutes)
CGGCATCATTGATAAACAAACAACGTATGATGAATACTTAGAAAACGAAGAGTTGCAAAAACAAGTCGAAAAAATGTATGCATAAAAGTGGGGAATTCCCCGCTTTTTTGTTTTTTATTATAAAATTTTCTTTTAAAACCGACAATATTTGTCGTAATTTCATGTATTTACACGAAAAGATAACTTGCTTAACCACTTGTACATAGTCATAAAATGATTTAATATTTAAAATATTCAAACAATTAATCTGTACAAGGGGTGGAAACAATGAGTAAAAAGACAGGATTATCTCTTTTATTAACAGGCGTATTAGCAGTGAGTCTTCTAGCCGGCTGCGGAGCAAAGGAAAAAACAGCAACAACATCCGAAGGCGGAGGAAAAGTGATTAAAATCGTATCGCAATCACCGTTATCCGGAGGATCTGCATCATTTGGAGAGTCCGTGAAATTAGGGACGCAATTGGCTGTTGAAGAGCAAAAAGCAGAATTTAAGAAGCTTGGCTTTGATTTGCAGTTTGTTCCTTATGATGACCAAGGGGATGCGAAAAAAGGGGTGGCAAATGCACAGGTAATCGGCGCGGATAAAGCAGTTTTTGGTGTTGTCGGTCACTTGATGTCCGGTGTTTCCATTGCGGCATCTGAAACGTATGAAAAATACAACCTGGTAATGGTATCTCCGTCCAGCACGGCGGTTGATTTGACAGAACGCGGCTTAAAATCTGTAGCACGCCTCGTAGCGCGCGATGACTTGCAAGGACCGTCCGCAGCGAAATATGCGGTAGAAAAATTGGGTGCAAAGAAAATTTTTATCATTCAAGATAAATCTGCATACGGTACAGGTTTAGCAGATGCATTTAAGAAAGAAGCTGAAACGATTGGAGCAGAAGTAGTAGGATACGAAGGCATCACAATCGGAGAGAAAGACTTTAACGGCGTGTTAAACCAAGTGCTGTCTAAGAAGCCGGACTTGATTTATTTCGGTGGTCTGTACGCGGAGGGAGGTATTCTTGTTAAACAGGCTCGTGAAAAAGGAATTACAACCCCGATCATGGGCGGTGACGGTATCGATTCTCCAACAATGGCAGATGTTGCGCAAGATGCGTTAAAAGACACATATTATACTACAGTTGCGACTGCGCCGACTTCTACAGAAGCCGGAAAGAAATTTGCGGAGAGCTACAAAAAGAAATTTGGTAAAGAAGTGGAAGCATTCTCAGCATACAGCTACGATTCAGCAGGAGTAATCTTACAAGGAATCAAGGATGCTATTAAAAAGAACGGCGGCAAGTATCCATCCCGTCAAGATGTCCAAAGTGCAGTACGCAGCATCCAAGATTACAACGGTGTCATTACAAAAGTAAGCTTTGATGAAAAAGGCGACAACAAGTACGCTAAAGTATATATTTACAAGTATGAAGGCGAAAACTATCCTGGTAGGAAAGAAGGATAAGTTGTAAAGTAATAAAAAAAAACGGCAGATTGCAATTCATCTGCCGTTTTTTTATGTTTCAAATTTTCTTTCATATTAAGATATTAAGTTCCCAAGGGATCTTGCTGCAAATTAGAATAAATGCACTGTATGATAAGGGATTAGTTACTTTTTTGTACAGTATTAACCTATTCCGCTTTTGTCACATACATTATTAATAGCTATCAATCAGAGAGGGGAATCGACGTGTCATGTGTAATCAACATCCATTCCATTAAAATTAACAGCATGGCCAGCAACGCTTCTTTCAACATCGGTCCCGCATTTCACAGCAGCCACAGTGCTATGACTCAATTACAGGGAAGCAATGCGTCTGTCGGAGACCAATCCCCAGCGAAAGCATATATGCAAAATTCATGGTGGAATCCCGGTATGAACAATGAAGATCCGCCGGATAATTCAAAATCGGATCAGCCGGACAAAGCGGCACCGGGTCAATCGGTCTGGCAAATCGGTCAGGGGGCAACCCTTGCTCCGTCTGATGCCGCAATGCAGCCCATTCAGCAAAACGGAAGTGAAGTAATTTAGAAGGTGATAATTGGGGAGGCAATCAGTGTATTATACAATCAAGTTGAATTTTGATTTGGCGTATAAAACGAATACACACCGAATATCGAACTTATTAGAGCAATTAATTAGTTGCGAAGACATCAGCATTGCATTTATGATGCAACAGACCAGTCTGTAGCCAAACTATACCGTTCAATGATGAAGAACTCCTTTTCAAAGGGGTTCTTTTCCAGTTCTTACACAAATTTTATTCATAAAATTACAGTGGCTGGAAATGATAAGAAGTGGGTATTCATAAGCAAGGAGGAAAAATCATGAACGAAGAACAGCGAAATTTAATTTTATTTGAATTGGACAAGGCCAGACGCGATTATGAGTATATGCATGATGACACGAGGTTTTATGACGGGAAAATAGCAGCGCTTGAGGAAGTTTGCCGTATTTTACATATAAAATCAGAATAAACAAGCAAGAAAAGCATACAAATCTATTGGATAGACTGTATGCTTTTTATATGATAAATTGTTACAAAAATATTATAAAAATTAAATTTATTAAATGTTTTTTTAAAAATATTAAAATTCAATATTTACAAATCTGAAATTTTTAGTAGAATGTAGATAAGTAATAGAAATTTTCTGATAATTTTAGTTATGTAACTTTATAGAATTACAAGGAAATTTCTATTGCAAACGTCAAAGATACATATTTTAAGGAGGGCAATTAAAATGAAGAAAAAACTATCCGCTGTCGTAGCACCGGTCCTGGTAATGAGCTTAGCTTTAACTGCGTGCTCCGGCGAGAAAAAAGATACTAATACTACTGCAAAGCCGGAGAAGAAAGAAGAGGGATCAAAGCTGGCTAGCAAACAAGTGTTGAACTTGCTTGATACGTCCGAGATCCCTTCTATGGATTCTACTCTAGCAACTGACCAAGTTTCTTTTAACGTAATGAACAACGTAATGGAAGGTTTATACCGTCTTGATAAAGATAACAAACCGACTCCTGGTGTTGCTGAATCTTTTGAAAAGAGTGCAGACGGCAAGACATACACATTCAAACTTCGCAAGGATGCGAAGTGGTCTAACGGAGACCCTGTAACTGCAAAAGATTTTGTCTACTCCTGGCGCCGTGCGGTAGATCCTGCGACTGCGGCTGAGTATGCGTACATCATGTTCGATGTGAAAAACGCACAAAAAATCAATAATAAAGAGCTTCCTGTAGATCAATTAGGTGTAAAAGCTGTTGACGACTATACTTTAGAAGTACAGCTTGAAAACGCAGTTCCGTATTTCGTTGAGTTAACATCGTTCGCAACTTTCTATCCGTTAAACGAGAAATTCGTGAAAGCACAAGGCGACAAGTTCGGTCTTGAAGCAAGCACAACTCTTTACAACGGACCATTCGTATTAAGCGATTGGAAACACGAGCAAAGCTTCCAGTTAAAGAAAAACCCGAACTACTGGGATAACAAAACTGTTAAGCTTGAAGAAATCAACTTCAACATCGTAAAAGATGTTGCGACTGGCGTAAACTTATATGAAACAAAAGAAGTTGACCGCGTTGGTTTATCTGCTGAGTTCGTAGACAAATACAAGTCCGATGCAAACTTCAAGACTTCTAAAGACAGCTCTGTATACTTCTTGCGTTTAAACCAAAAGAGAGCAGGCAAGGACACTCCGCTTGCTAACATAAACGTTCGTAAGGCAATCAGCATGGCGTTTGATAAAGAAGCGTTAGTTAACGTAATCCTAAACAACGGATCTACTGCTGCAAACTTCCTAGTACCGAAAGATTTCGTTAAAGGTCCGGACGGCAAAGACTTCCGTGACAACAACGGCGAAATGAACAAATACAATGTGGAAAAAGCGAAAAAAGCTTGGGCAGATGCGAAGAAAGAGCTTGGCACGGATAAAGTGACTTTAGAACTATTAAACTATGACAGCGAAAGCGCGAAGAAAATCGGCGAATACTTAAAAGAGCAGTTAGAAAAGAACTTGGAAGGCTTAACTGTGAACATTAAGCAACAGCCGTTCGCTCAAAAGCTTGATTTAGAGTCTAAAGGCGACTACGACTTCTCCTTCGCAGGCTGGGGTCCTGACTATCCAGATCCAATGACATTCGTTGACATGTTCGTAACTGACGGTTCTCATAACCAAATGGGATACTCCAACCCTAAATATGATGAGCTAGTGAAGAAAGCGAAAGGCGAGTTGACTACTGACGTGAAAGCTCGTTGGAAAGCGTTAGTAGATGCAGAAAAAATCTTATTTGACGATGCTGCAATCGCTCCATTATATCAACGCGGCAGTGCATATTTACAACGTCCGTATGTCAAGAATGTTTACGATCACCAATTCGGCGGCGACTTCTCTTACAAGTGGGCATACATCACTGCAGAGAAAGACGCGAAGTAATAACGCAAAGAGCATATACATTTCGTATATGCTCTTTTTGTATGTTCACGAAAGTTTATAATAACGAATATTTATGAAGCATAAACAATTTGAATACGGGAGACAGCTATGAATGATTATAATTATTTAGATTTCATTGCTTTATTAGGGGTGGGAAGTGCGCATCCCGGGGGATTTTCAATAACAAAAAATATACTGCGTAATATAGGATTATCAAAGAAAACAAAAGTATTAGACGCAGGATGCGGAACAGGGAAAACAGCGGCCTATATTGCGAAAACGTATGGCTGCTTTGTCACTGCAATCGATAATCATCCAATCATGCTTGAAAAAGCACAGAAAAGATTTCAAATGGAAAAAGTACCTGTAAAGCTTCTGCAGGCAAATGCAGAGCGACTTCCTTTTCAAAATCAATCCTTTCACCTCATTTTGTCCGAATCGGTTACATCATTTACTAACATTCCGGCTACCATAAGAGAATACCATCGTACGTTAAAAAATAAGGGGATTGTAATTGCTATCGAAATGGCAACAGAGCGATCTTTGTATGAAAGAGAGGTTCGTGAAATACAATCCTTTTATGGGAATACAGATCTGCTTACGGAACAAGAGTGGATAGACAAATGGAAGGAAAACGGTTTTCCAAACATCAGAGTCATCGGAGGAGGGAGCATTGCTTCGGTACAAGGACAATATTCCGCAGAACCGGAGTTTCATGTCTCTCAGCAAATAAATGAAGAAATATACCGTCTATGGTCGCAGCATGATTACATTTTGCGAAAATATAGTCACGTATTAGGTCACCGTATATTTGTCTGCAGCAAAACAGCCAACTGAAACTAGTTGGCTGTTTGTGCATTAAAAGAAAAACAACGCAGCTAATGCAATGCCGACAATAAAGCCGAGTGCCAGCTCCACTTCTGCACCGTAATAATAATTATACGGACCAAATGGACCAGGACCATAGGGCCCCAAATCATCATCGTAATCATAGCCGCGATAACCATATCCGTCATTCGTGCGGGATTTTTTCTTTAGCGGGCGAAAGATTACAGAGTCTTTTGCCACGTCTGTAAGTCTTCCGAAATGCACTCTGCCGGAGCGGTCTTCAATCCTTACAACTCGTCCGTGATATCTGCAGCATATGTCATACAATTCATTTCGCGACAAGGATAATCCTCCTTCCTGTTTAGCTTCTATTACTATATTATCTTTTTCATAGCTTGCTTGTGTGCTTGTCTAATAGACATATATTAAATAGAAGGGAAATATATTTCCCGATATTTTTGTTCATGATTTTATGAAATAAAGAATATTGTACAGTATACAGGATATGGGGGTGCGGCTATTGAAGCGATACATTCCAAAAGGGGTGATAGAAAAGCAATACAGCTGGGAATGGGTAAACTACAAGCTTTACTATCGGTTATCACAAGTAAATTCGGTCAGGGAACTGGATTCATCCATACTCCATTTATTGCAAGTACAAGAAAAACAGCTTCCGATGCTTCGCAGTCTTGCGAGTGCAACAGCAATCAATGTTACACCGGTTCCGGATGAAATAAAGTTTTACACAACGGAGCTAGAAACGGCAGAAGAATTATATAATCGAGAGTATCAGCTCCTTCAAGAGTACTATAGCTACCAAATTTACTTTTTACGAACATTGACATATGGACATATGCCTCTCCAGGGTTTAATTGAAAGTCAAATTGAACAAGTTAACACATTGTTGAGTGTAATAAAGGTATATAAAGCGAAGGAGGAAGCTAAAAAACAAGCTCTTCTTCAGCCGGCTGTTCCTTTTGATGCCGAACTTGAAAAGGGGTACCGGCTGGAACGAGTAGCAGCCAACTTGACGTATCCAACCTGTATTACATTTGATAATAAAGGCGCCGTATATGTTATTGAGGCGGGCTATGCATATGATGAGCCGAAAAAAGGACGCTTATTAAAACTTGATGAAAATACCGTCATAGAAATCATAAACAACTTAGAAGGACCTGTTACCGGTGTAATATGGAAAGACGGCTTTCTGTATGTAGCGGAAAGCAATATAAAAGGGGAAGGAAACCAAGGAGGCTGTATTCTTAAGATAGGGGAAGATGGAACTCGGGAAGTCATTGTATCAGGCCTTGCTACGTATGGAGATCATTTTACAGGAGACGTCATATTCGGACCTGATAACCGATTATATTTTTCAGTAGGAACAGCCACTAATTCCGGTGTAGTTGGTCCTGATAATGGCAGCTGGCTCAGTCTTCATCCAAAGTTTCATGATAAACCAGCACGTGCTTATGAACTGGATTCACAAAATTTTATAAGCAAGGATGCGAAAATTACAGGAGCCTTTCATCCGTTCGGTGAACAGACAACAGAAGATAAAGAACAAGTCCCCAGCACATTATTTGCAACAGGGGTCGTTTACAGCTGCAATCCTGACGGAAGTCACTTGCGTATTATTGCGGACGGGTTTCGAAACACATTTGGAATGGCTTTTTCTCCGTTTGACGGAAAACTGTATGCAACAGACAATGGAGCGGACTCTCGCGGTACGAGACCAGTTGAAAATGACTGGGACCATTTTTGGTTGGTAGAAGAGAACGGATGGTACGGTTGGCCTGACTTTTTCAGTGGATTGCCTGCTATTTTGCCGCATTTTACGAAAAAAGGAAATCCCACTCCGTTATTTTTATTAAAGCAGCACCCGAAATTAGCTATGCAGCCGATAATAAGATTCGCAGCCAATACATCATCCAATAAATTTGATTTTTCCACAAACAAAAGCTTTGGTCATGTCGGCGAAATCTTTGTTGCACAGACCGGTGCAATCAGCTATAAACCGGGTACGGAAGCTCCGGGCTTCCGAGTGGTGCGTGCCGATTTACAAACCGGTCAAATCCGTGATTTTCTTGTTAATACAAAAGCAGAAGAAAATCCACATGGCCCGATTCGTCCGGTGCAAGCCAAATTCAATCCAGCGGGAGACACTTTATATATAGTTGACTTCGGTATACTGGGGAACTATGCGGCAGGCACAAAGCCAAAGCCGAATACAGGATCCATATGGAAAGTTGTGAAAGAATGAATTCGTATTGGGGAAAAGACATTCGCCTTTCATTTGTTTCGTTTCAAAGCATGTCGTCAACACAGAGGCTGCTGTATGCTTCCGTATCAGTGGCAATTGCAACAATGTTACAAAGCACTGGCGTCATTGTTCCGGTATTCAGCGCTCTTGCCACGGCACCCATTATTTTATGTATTTTATTCATTCCTGGCTATGGTTTTATTTCTTATTTTGTTGTTTGCCTTCTATTGCTGCTGTTGCAGCCAAGTGAACTGATTGTTTTTGCATTTACAACAGGATTGTTAGGTCTTGCAATCGGCTATGCCTATGTATTGTTTAAAATAAGAATCATAATTGTCTCCATCGGTGCATGTGCACTCACGAGCGGAATCGAATTGCTTTTATTCCTGTTTCACTTTCCTATACTTGGACCATTATCCTCTCAACAAGATCATATATTTCCTTTTCTTATCTTGTTTTCATTCATTTACAGCTGGATTTGGACAGAAGCAATCAGAGGAATCATTCAAAAACTATTTTCCGCACAGTAACCTTTATCTCCATAATGAGGTATATCTTCCGCACCAATGGAAACTCTATCAGTTGTATTAAGAAGAAAAGGATGAGTGAAGTGAACGGATCAGACCAATTTCAAGTGTATGAAGTGCCATGGGATGAGCTAACCGCAGCTCTTCGGAGCGAAATGAAAAAACAAGTCGGCGCCGACATTATCGACCGAATCGTTTGCGACCTGGAAGACGGCTTTGAAGTATACACCTACATTCAAGGGGACCTAGACTATGAATACGTAGAAGCACTAAACCGAAAATACGGAACGGATGCAAAAGTCCCTAACATCTTAACGTTGATGCTCTTATCATCCATATATGGAGTAAAAGAAGAGGACATTCGGCTGCATGCGGATCATAAGGAAAATCCGGTTGTGGAAGTGTATGTAAAGAAGTAGGAAGGCTGCCGGTTTCGCTAGGCAGTCTTTTAGTATTGATGGCAACAATAAACATTCAATACTCTTGCCGCTCTTAGAGAGACCTCATAAGTTGAAATACATTTCCTACTATTGCTAATCTCTCAATTATATGTCCTTTATTTAAATACCAATCCAATGGTTTCCTCCTCATCTATGTAAAGCTTCTATAGAATTGTTTATATGTGACAACCATCTATTTTTTTACCTTTCGTATGTACTATTTTTTCGCTGCAAATGATGGACTTCTTGTCATATATCCTGTCTCTTTACATATAAGTTTTAAAGATAACCTTTGTCTGGGGTTATCCAAATTCATGCAGGTGACAAAAGGTGGCGACACACATGAAGAAACTCCTTCTTATTGCCACAGGCTTCGTTTTTGTAATGTCCTTGTTTGCAGGTCAAATCTATGCTCAGGGGATAGAAGAAAAGGAAAAAGTAGTTGCGCTCGTGTACGATGATTCGGGAAGCATGAGGGAGATTCAAAATGCGGACAAAACGAAAACGCCGATTTATCGCTGGCTCTATGCGAACTATGCGCTGCAGAGCTTTATCGGCTTGTTGGGTGAACGAGATTCCTTTTTTTACGTTCCGATGAGCCAGCCAAATCAAGTAGTGCCGGTGAATCTTGCTTCGGAAAAACGACAGGAAGAAATGAACGCGATTCGTAAATGGAATGAAGCAAAAAATACTCCTTTTGAATCTGTCGCGACCGCAATACATGAGCTGAAGACAAGAGCGGAACAAGAACGAAAAAAAGAATATTGGCTCATTGTGTTAACTGACGGGGCTTTTAATAAGCTTGAGGAGCAGCGAGATCTGATCTCTAAGACGCTAAAAGATTTTACAAAAGGGATGAAAGAGAAGGGGATTGGAACACATGCAGTGTTAATTACAATTGAATCAAAACTTCAGCCCCAAGAACAGCAGCAAATGGAGCTGTTTAAAACGATTTGGAAGGAAATGACGCACGGAATCATTATTCCAAGCGAAGATGACAACGGAATTATTGACAGTATTAATCAGGTTGCCGCGATGATGGCGAATCGCGACAGCACCCCTCTTATAAACGACGGACTGCAAGTGAAGTTTACCAACAATGAAGCGCTCGTTACCTCTTTATTTCCGCTTACACGTCTTACTATCGTACAACAATCGAACAGTCAGCAAATCGTTCCTCTCATTCAAGAAGTCCGTATGAAAAACAAATCATCACCTTTCCGGCTTACAGGACCGTTTGAAACGATAACACCGCCGAGTTCAACACCGGGCAGTCCGCTTATTCACGGTTATCTTTCTCATATAACAGGGTCAGAAGAAGTTCTTTCGCCCGGGGTCTACACTATCAAATTTAACACTTCGATCACCGACAAAAATGACCTTGCGTTTTTGGGAGAGCCGGCGCTTGATTATGCCATCGCTCTTTACCGTAAAGGGGAGAACGGCAAGCTTTCAAAGGATGCTAAAACATTTTTTAAATCGAGCCCAATGATGTTAGAGGTAACTGTGCTGGAAAGAGGAACAAATAAGCCGTTGTCGATGAAAGGTATGGATGTTTCTTCGTTATTTTCAGCGACCGTTACAGTAGAAGGAAAAGAAGAACGGCTGACGTGGAATGAAAAGCGGCAAGTATTCCAATATGAATTTTCCATGCCGAGTCAAGCCGTCACAGGAACAATAGATATTCGTGTCAATGGGCTATATAAGCAAACAAAAGAAATATACCTGCAGCCGATGTCAGAGCGAAAGCTGGAAATCAATGTTCTGACAAAAAACTGGTCACAGAAAGTAAGCAAACTGGAGAATTCCGAACCAATCATATTACAACCGACAGTGAATGGCCAGCCCATCACAACAGAAGAATTGAAAAAAGTATTTCCAAATGTTCAAGTGAAGCTTTCGAAAGATATTCCGTATGAATTAAAACAGAAAAACAATCAGCTATACGTTTACATTTGTCCTGATATAAAGGGAATGTTGAATGTAACAAAAACCGGTCATATCCATGGAACAGTGGAGATGAAAGGGTTATATCCGGGCGAGTATGGAGAAACGGATCTTGCTTTATTCATACAAAACACATCCTTTATAGAACGAAATAAAACTGTTCTGGAATGGTTTGTTCCGACCTTGCTTACAGTCTTAGGTATGGGATTTTTAGCAATAGGATGGATTGTCCGTCCGCGGTTTAACCGAAAAGCGTTGTTGTACTTTGAAATGCGGCAAGCGCTCAAGTCCCACTTAGATGAACCGCCGGAGCCGGAGCTGCTTGTATCCCATTGGTTTTCTCATTATATCGGTATTCCATATCGGGCGGAGCGTAAAACAATTCAATCCCTGCACGTCATAGCCAGAAAAGGAACAAACTCCATTTGGGTTGCCAAAGAAACTCAAGTAAGCGGAATGGTTATCGACGGTTCCAAGCTGGAAGAAGAGGACATCGGAAAAGAATACATTCCTCTTTATCCGAACCAAACGGTCATCATTGATCGAGGGTATTGTACAGAAGTGTATCGTTACGAATGTGATTGATTTTTAACTACGAGCATCGGAGTGTGAGTGAAATGAGCATACAACCGACAATCTTAATTGGTCTTGGCGGTATCGGGAGCACAATCGCAAGCAATGTGTATGAACAAATTCCGTTTGAGAAACGAAAAAAAGTTGCCATTCATGTGTTTGATACAGACATAAATATGATTAACAAGCTGTCTCATATCCGCAAGTATGTGACGCAAACGAGTTCCATCAAAACCCCTCGTGAATATTTGGCAGAGGATCCGGCCATCCAGGATTGGTTTCCGATAGATCCGACGATATTGGATAAACCGTTAACAGAGGGAGCGGGTCAGCTTCGTGTGATGTCCCGATTGGCGCTTCGAGCCGCCATGCAGGAGGATAAGTTAACGGCGTTTTGGCAAGAAATCGAAAAAATTTTCCCGGTTACCAGTGATAAAACAGAATACGGGGTGCGTGTCATTATCATCACCTCGTTAGCCGGAGGAACTGGATCGGGGATGTTCTTGCAGATTGCGCTTTATTTACGGGAAATGCTCCGGAAAAAGTTGCGTCACAACAATATTATCATTCGAGGGGCATTTTTGCTTCCGGATGTATTAGTAAAAACAAGAACCATCAGCAAAAAAGAATTTGAATCGGTGCAGGCGAACGGATATGCATCGCTAAAAGAACTGAATGCGATTACTTTGAGTTCATCCGGTGAGTTGTTTAAACGAGAAGGAGTCACAATCCAACTGGAGTACCGGCCGGATCAAGTAGATGTGGAAGGAAGAAAAACACATGCGATTTCGGAGAAGCATTTGCCGTTCAACTATTGCTTTTTATATGATTATGAAAACTTGCATGGACACCATTTGTTGACTCTTTCAGATTATATGGAGCAAATGACGTCTACTATATACTTGCAGCTGTTCAGTCCAATTTCTGCGAATCATTTGTCACAAGAAGATAATCAAATTCAACAATTGTCGGATTCGAACGGAAAAGCGCGATATTGCGGAGCAGGAGCGGCAAAATTGATTTATCCGTACGAACATATTGTCGAGTATTGCGCGTTAAAGTGGGCTGTGCAAGGGTTAGAGGAATCTTGGCTGTATCTGGATGATTTATATGAAGAGAAGCAGCTGCGCTATGAAATTGATGTGCGCAAAGGGATTCACCGCGATAAGCTGGAGCGTGGCAAAAGCTTCGTGGAAGACTTGGAGCACTTAGCAACAAGACCGGAACGGCCGCATCCGTTCTACAAGCAAATCTTTTTTGAAGCAAGAGAAGGGGCAGAAACCGGAAGGATCGGCACGTCAAAAGCAAAGCTGTTTTTAGAAGCAGTCGAGCATTATGTGGCAACAACCATTCAAAAAGATGAGGAACTGAATAAGCTGCAGAAAGCGTGTAAAATTTCTAATGCCAAATTAAAAATCAAGGAACAAATAAAAGGGGAAGTAGCCCGGGTAGATGCAGCCATTAAATTATACGCTTATCAAATTGAAACCCGCGCGTATGAATATGTAACTACTCTTGCGTACGATATTTTAGATGCCGATCAACATGCGCCGTCCGGCAGTGAAGGACAATCCTATCAGCTTAATACATGGTTTTTAAAGAAACCTGCTCCGGTTCATCCGATTACGGCCAGGTATATGTTGTATGAAATGAAAAAGCTGGTCCAACAGCGCATTGCCTCACTTCGAGAGACAAACGACCATAGACGGAATATAATCCAAAACTATGATAAAAAATTTAATGTCAGCCGTATCGATGGCAATGTGGGAGCGGTTCGCCGCGTGGAAACGGCGCAAAAGCAAGGGGTATTTGGCAAGCTATTTAAAAATGAGCTGAAAGTGTTCCGCCGTGAATTTGAAGAAGTGATTCCGCAGTATGTGACGAAATTAAATGAGTATCGCAAGGATTTACTGTTGGAGCTCGTACTCTCATCGCTAGAGAAATCCATTGATACGATGATTTCCATTTGGGAGCGGTTCTTTGACAACCTGCATGAGACACGGGAAAATCTGCAGTTGGAGATTGAACGTCGCGGAATCGAGTTCGAAGGAAGAACAAATCCGACAAACGTCTACGTTTTAGCATCTAAAGAAATGCAGGAACAGATGTGGAACAGCATTTATCGCAACATCGACAGCGGCACACTTCCAAGGGATATTTCTTCGGAAATTTACTTGAGTCATTATCGTCAATATTGTAATCAAGCAGATAGTAGTCAGCCTGTCAAAATAGAAGAGTTTTACCGTCAAAATGTAGTAGCTTACTGCCGGAAAGAACTGCAAAATCGTTTCCAAGATAAACTGGCGTTGAACGTTATACAGGCGCTTCGTAAGGAAGCAAGCTTAAAAGGAGAAGAAGTTGATGTCTACGTAAGCGATAAAGTTGGCGAGCTTATGCATTTATCAAGCCCGTTTATCCCAAAAATCGCGAAACATCGGGAACTGCATTATTGGGGCATTCATCCGGAAGCGAAAAAAGAATTGAACGAACAGACTGTGCAAGAACTGTTTGATGAAAAGGACATAACAGACAAAGCGTTTTCGCAATATGAGCTCATTTGCTACCGTGCGCATTACGGTTTATCCATTCAAGATTTTCCGAAATTTTCTGCGGGGCAGGCATTAAACGGCTTTAGCGATGAAAGAGGAGAATACTTTCAAGCCTACTATAGAAAAATCAATAAATTGAACCAAAAAAAATCGAATATTACGCCGCATTTGGATAAAAATTGGCATCTTCCGGCGTTTATGCCGGATTTAAACCCAAGTCAAGCACAGCTTGACCATAATAAATGCAATCGCGCCTTCTTGGTTGCGCTCATCTATCGCTGGGTCAGTCATGCGAAGCTTGATATAGAATTCGTATATCAATACAATGGGATTGGCAGCAGTTCGTTAATTCAGTCCATGGGTAAATATGTAAGAGGGGAACTGCACAAACTCCATCAAGCGCTTCTTCATAATCCGTTTATTTATGAAAATATAATGGAGCGGTACGAAACGGAAAAAGAGGAAGCATTCTCACATGAATCTCATATATATACTCATGCTTTTGTTCAAGGAGCACAAGACTTAACATACTTGCGAAAAGAAAATATAAATAACATTTTAGACACGGTACTTTTATATCGATCTGAAGGAAGACGAGATAACGGATTGGATGATGCAGCAGAAGAATTGCTGAGAGTGCTGCTGGAGGAAATCGAAGGCTACTTTAGACAGCATTTCGGACCGGAATCCGAATTGGCAGCAAAACGAGAAGCGGCCATTTACATTGAGCATCTTTGGAACCGATCTGCAGCCAAACAAATTTTGGATGAAACAAGTTCCCGATATAAAAAATGCTGGCATCTCATTCAGTCGAAACTGGAAGAGCTGAATCCGGAGTTAGTGAAAAAAGAAGGATAAATACAAACGGCACCTTGCATGTATTGTAAGGTGCTTTTTCATGTCAGTTATGTCTCATAACTTCCTCTAATATCGGGCAAACTGAAAATGAAGTTTGTACATATGGAGGTTGGAAAGATGATGCCGTTTACAGATGGTTGGTATCAAGGATTTGGCTTATATCCCGGTACATACAACATGATGTTTCATTATGATGGAAAGCAAAATCGCGAAGCGTATGATGTGTATGTCGACAATGAATATGTAGGAAAAAAAGTTATGGCCAATGAATACGAGCATATTGCGGATATAGAGGATTTTCTGCGCGGGCGCGGGTTGCAAAACTTTAGTACAAATCTAGAAGGCGATCATTATGAAATCAATGTGTATAATGATGATGAGCGCTCAATGATAAAAGAGAATCTGAAGAAGTATTTTAATAACCGTTAAAAGTACAGGGAATCCTGTGCTTTTCTATTTTGATGGAATCTATGCGAGGATTTAAAAACAAGAATGCCGAAGAGTTATAAGCGGGGGAGAAGATAGTGAAAGAACGGATTGTATTGGAAAGCGAACGACTTATATTGCGGCAGTTTACGGAAGATGATGTTGACCGATTGTTTTCTTTGCTGTCTGATAAGGAGGTAATGAAATACTATCCTGCTGCGCTGACAAGAAAAGAAACACAAAGATGGCTGGAGAATATTTTACATGAATACGAAAAGTACGGAGTAAGCTGGTGGGCAGTGTACATAAAAGAAACGGCAGCGTTTATTGGGCAAGCGGGGCTTCTATATAGAAAATTGGACAATCGGGATACGTATTTGCTGTCGTACATGTTTCATAAACGGTATTGGGGAAAAGGATATGCGACTGAAATCTCCAAAAAGATTATTGACTACGGATTATATACGCTTCATTTAAAACGGATTGATTGTCCGATCCGCCCTATTAACACTCCGTCCGTTAACGTTGCAAAGAGGCTTAACTTACATTTTGATAAAACAGCCGATTATAAAGGATATGAGCACAACATTTACTTTACGGGAAGATAGAGGGAATGGAAATCTAATGTTTTCTGTAATACAATGGGGACTGGAAAACTGAAAAATGGATGTGAAGTCATGGTCTTATTGTATTTAGCGGCAATCAATTTCATTTGCTTATGTGTTATGTGGGAAGATAAACGCCGGGCACGAAAAGGGAGTTGGAGAATTTCGGAGAATACCTTGTTTATGCTTGCGGTGATTGGCGGTGCATTAGGCGGGCTGATCGGCATGTATTTGTTTCATCATAAAACGAGAAAAGGTGCGTTTGTCGTTGGATTTCCGCTGTTGTTAGCTTTTCAACTCGGACTTTTGTTTTACTTTAATCGTTGAAAGCACTTCGTTTTGTTCCCGCTTGCACTTTTCTTATAATAGAGAATAAGAAAAGTTTCGAGGAGGAAAATCATGGACAAAGCAAAAAAGCAAGAGGCGATTTCCAAGCTGAATGAGATGCAGTATAGGATAACGCAGAAAAACGGTACGGAGCCGCCGTTCCAAAATGAGTTTTGGGATTTCAAAGGTGAAGGAATCTATGTGGATATCGTGTCGGGAGAACCGTTGTTCAGCTCTCTCGATAAATTTGATTCCGGCTGCGGCTGGCCGAGCTTTACAAAACCGCTTCATGAGGAGCGGATCGTGGAGAAACCGGACTTCAGTCACTTTATGATTCGCACGGAGGTACGAAGCAAGGATGCTGATTCCCATCTTGGTCACGTGTTCAATGACGGACCGAAAGATCGCGGTGGATTGCGTTATTGCATCAATTCTGCGGCGCTTCGATTCATTCCGAAAGATAAACTGAAAGAAGAAGGATACGGGCAGTATATATCTTTATTTGAAAAATAAAAGGGTGAATGAGAGGATTGAGGAAGGACACAATCCTCTTTTTATCTATTATATGTCAATTTAAGTATGGAAATAGTTTGTTATATAGAAAACGCGGACTCTAATGAAAAAGGCTTGAACGAAATCGTAGGTGATAGCATGTATTATTCGCAAGCAAGGACTGGACTTAAAGAATGAAACCCGAATTTGCTTATGATTCAAAACTGTGGATTTGATACACTTCGTACGAAAACAGCGTATGTAAACGGAGTGATGTGGGGAAGGTTTCACTATGGTGTAGTAAATAAAGATGATTGGCCAAAACAGAGAATTCAAGAATTGCATAAGTTGCAGGAAACATATAACCTGACAGTCTTTACAGTGTTTCAAAAATTGAAGTGCGAAGCAGCAGTTATTCTGCCCTGTAAGGATTTATTCACTGCCATGCCCCCAGAGGATATGATAAGAATAAGGATTGATCCTCGTCAGTTCTTATTATTTAGTTTACATAATAATATTAT
>JBHGXS010000140.1:0-1625 GCA_041920565.1 Bacillus sp. (in: firmicutes)
AATATTCCATTATAATACGTCTATGTATTTTATTTCGTTCACTCCATATGTAATTTTTTTATATGTATATTTTGGAAAAAAGAAAGAAACGAGGTCAACTTTGCCTCGTTCCTTTCTTAACTGTCTTGTTTTCCTTCAAAAAAGACTTTAAGCCCTTCCATATATGCCTGTTCTTTTCCTTGAACATATGGATTATCTTCCACTACGCTTTTTGGATCTGCATTTGTTTTAATGACTAACGAAGGAGAACTGGACGGCTCTGCAATAATGCGGTCGTTCAATTCTTTAAAATCAGGCATGTTTTTGTTTCCCGGTTGATTTTGTTCCATTCTGATGCACCTCCTACAAGTTATGGTGCATCAGTTTTTGCAATTTATGTGAGCATATTATTTCTTTCGAGTTTTAGGACTGCTTCTATATGCTTTTACAGAATTTGTTATAGAGGCATAGCTGCCGATTGCTGCACTCCCGTAGAAAAAACCCATAAATAAACCAGCCCATATATCATGTCGATGACTATAGAATACTGAAATTGCCAAACCTATAATCGTAGCAATTGCAGGGACATATGCACGACGAACGGAAAATACAATCTTTATGATTTGTGCGACAATCAAAGTCACAGGAACTGCAAGAACAGCGTCCCATAAGTTAGTATGAATTACAGGAAATTCACTCATAGCTTCAACCTCAGTTATTTATTGAATTTAAAGCATTATTTATTAATATGAGTCCCGAAAGTTGATTATATGTATATTGCGAAAGATTCCCTGTTCCATTTAAACTATTCGCATGTCCATCTCAAACTTCTCTGAGCTTCTTCCATAATGTTTTTCACAATTACGCTTGCTTGCTCATTTGATGTTAAAAGCCTGGTTCCCTGCCCTGCCCAAAGCGACATATATTCAGAGTTATTTTGCCTTGCAGCCTCTTTTCTTATATCACTTGTCGCAGTATTTTGGGTCGGAAATGCTAATGGGTCAATACCTGCTTGCTCAAATTCTCGTATGAACTTATTTTCGATCCCTCGCGCAGGACGACCCGAAAAACTTTTCGTAATGACCGTGCTTTCTTCTGTGCTTTGTAGCAATGCTGTTTTATAAACCGGGGGTGCACCGGATTCTGCCGATGTTAAAAATCTCGTACCAAGCTGTACTCCTTGAGCTCCTAACGCTAAGGCCGCAATCAAGCCTCTTCCATCCATGACTCCACCTGCTGCAACTACCGGTACTGAAACATTGTCCGCTACCTGCGGCACTAATGAAAATGTTCCTATGTTTGCGCCATTTGGATGTGCTTCAACATCAAATGTGCTTCGATGCCCTCCCGCATCGCTTCCTTGTGCCACTATAACGTCAGCACCTGCTTGTTCGGCAAGAATAGCTTCGTTAACGGTGGTGATCATGACAATAACCTTTATCCCTTTACGTTTTGCCATCTCCATTTTATCAGGGGGCAGGACTCCGAATGCTGTGCTGATAATCGGCACACCTTCCTCTACTAAAACTTGAAACTGTTGTTCAAATACGTCTTCCGTATATACGGCTACCGTGCGGGAAGATAATCCTAATTCCTTCCGAAAATTGTCTAATACAGCTTGGACTTCTTCCATTCCTTTTTTATTA
>JBHGXS010000142.1:0-16524 GCA_041920565.1 Bacillus sp. (in: firmicutes)
TGATAACGCTGCATTCGGACGAAATAGTTTATATCAATTCCTGTTAAATCCATGAGAGCAAAAGGCCCGATTGGATGGTTCAAGGCTTTCGTGCAAACAAGGTCAATTTCTTCATGATCGGCGTACCCATTTTCCAGTAAATAAACCGCTTCATCCATTAATTTTCCTAAAATACGATTTGCGATAAATCCGGAAATTTCTTTTTTCAACAGGACAGGCAGTTTCTGAATACGCTTTACAACATCTACAGCTATTTGGGCTGTCTCCTCTGAAGTATGCGGTCCGCGCACTACTTCTACGAGCTCCATCACAAGCGCCGGGTTAAAAAAGTGGACGTTGCAAACCTTTTCCGGACGGCTCGTTGCATCTGCAATTTTCGAACTTACAATCGTCGAACTGTTTGTTGCCAAGATAGCATGCTTTGGCGTTACCTTATCCAACTTTGCAAATAGTTCACGTTTGGCATCCAGTTTTTCCACAATTGCCTCAATAACAAAATCTACGTCCTTCATCTCATCAAAGGAAGCGGAAAATATCATTCTGCTAAATGCATCATTTACTTCTTTTTCTGCTAATCTTCCTTTCTGTATTCTTCTATCCATATGACTTTTGAGAGACTCTTTTGCCTTTGTCAGACTCTCATAGTTAATATCATGTAAAACAACTGAATACCCTCCTAGTGCGCACACCATGGCAATTTGTGATCCCATTATCCCAGAACCGACTACCGCTATTTTCTTAATATCTTCACTTCGCACACTCTTTATCTCCCTTCTCTTGCTCCTCTTGGATTAGTAATCTTTTTAATAATTTCCCGACTGTATTTCGCGGCAATGAATCTCTTATTTCAAATACCTTTGGCACTTTATAGCGAGTCAGCTTAAGATAACAATGACCTTTTAATTCCTCAAGATCGATTTGGCATCCATCTTTTGGAACAATGTACGCTTTTACAATTTCTCCATGAACTTGATCTGGAACGCCGACCACTGCTGCTTCTTTTACATCCGGATGTTCATATAGAACACCTTCGACTTCCTGAGGGTATATATTAAAGCCCCCGACAATAATCATTTCTTTTTTCCGCCCGATTATGTAAAAATAGCCGTCTTCGTCCATCATGGCTAAATCACCGGTGTAAAGCCACCCGTTTTGTAAAGAGCGTTGCGTTTCTTTCTCATCATTCCAATAGCCTTTCATTACTTGCGGCCCTTTTATTAATAATTCCCCGACACATCCAGGCGGCAGTTCCTGGCTGTTTTCATCAACGACCATAGAATCTGTACCGGGCATGGGGATTCCGATACTTCCGACTTTTCTCACTCCACCAGAAGGATTGCGGTGAGTAGACGGTGATGCTTCGGAAAGACCGAATCCTTCGCCAATTGTCACCCCTGTTAAATACTCAAAGCGTTTCATAACTTCGACAGGAAGGGGCGCCAAGCCGCACGAACATAACTTTAAACAATCCAATCCATAACTCTCCACCTTGGAGTGATTGACAAAAGCGTTGTACATTTTCGGAACACCGGGAAAGAAAGTGGGACGGTATTCTTTAATATGTTCCAGTACATGATCCACCTGAAACTTCTTGAATAATAGCAACGTTCCTCCGATGTATATCCCTAAATTCATCGCACTTGTCATCGCATATACGTGGTATAGAGGTGTCGCGGTTAAGATAACTTCCTGTCCGGGAATCATTTTCTCTCCATACATGAAATAACTTTGAATCACGTTTGCGACTAAATTGTGATGAGTCAACATCGCGCCTTTCATTTTCCCAGTAGTTCCACCTGTATACTGAATGACTGCTACATCGTTATGGTCTGACATAAGAGCAGGTTTTTCTAAGTGATTCGGATGACTTTTTAACTCATCTAAGCTTAGAAACATGCTGTCTTGATCATCATCCTTCATTTGCGATACGAAAATATGCCGAAATCTACATAACTCATATACTTTACGGACCGTTTCTAAAGCGCTCCGGTCCGCCACAAGATAAGACATCTGGGAATATTTTACAATTCGCAACAACTCTCGGGGCGTGTACATAGGGTTAATTTGTACGACAATCAGTCCTAGCGCATGCGCGGCATAATATGAAATGATGTAGTCAGGATGGTTCGCGAGCATCAATCCTATTCGTTCGCCTTTTTCAGCACCTAGTTCTTCCCAGGCAGCAGCTAAGCGGTCCACTTTATCTTTCATCTCACTGTAAGTCGTTTTTGTATGCTCATAGATGACCGCTGTCCGATTCCCATATTGCTTGACCGCTTCTTCAAGAATCGAATATACAGAAACTTCAGGTATTTCAATCTCCTGTTGCTTTTCATAAAATTTATACCACGGTCGATTCATTAAATGATCCAATACAAATTCCCCTTCATCTTTATTTTTATAAAGTGCTTCCTCCGTCTACAGATAGAAAGTGCTGCTCGATCTTTTAAACTAAAAAATTCAAAAACATTTGGGTTTATAACATTCTCCTAACACTCTTCCAATACTTTACGAGCAATAATTAAGCGTTGAATTTCATTTGTTCCTTCATAAATCTTCGTAATGCGGGCATCCCGATAAAAACGCTCCACCGGATATTCCGCCATATATCCCATTCCTCCATGGATTTGAACAGCTTTATCTGCCACTCTATTAAAAACGTCGGAAGCAAACATTTTTGCCATGGATGCTTCTTTAATCACCTTTTTTCCTTCATCAATCATTTGCGCCGCTTTCATCGTCAATGCTCTTGCCGCTTCTGTTTCCATTGCCATATCCGCCAGCATCCATTGAATGGCTTGGTTGTCCGCAATTGGTTTCCCAAATTGAACACGCTCTTTCGCGTATTTAGCAGATAATTCAATCAATTTACCGCATGATCCGACCGCTCTCGCTGCCAGCCCTACGCGACCCTCTCCTAAAATTTTAAGAGCCGACATATATCCCATTCCAATTTCGCCAATTACGTTTTCTTCAGGAATGATACAATCTTCGAAAATAATTTGGGAGGTATACGAACCCCTTAATCCATTTTCTTATCCTTTTTACCGACAATTAACCCAGGAAAATCTTTTTCTACTAAAAAAGCAGTAATTCCGCCTTTGGCGCCTTTTTCTTTATCCGTTAAAGCAAATACAGTAAAGACATCAGCAATCGGCCCGTTTGTGATGAAATGCTTCGTACCGTTCATCACCCAATAATCGCCTTTTTTCTCCGCTCTTGTCGCTAAATTCGTCGCATCGGATCCTGCCCCAGGCTCTGATAAAGCAAATGCACCAATTTTATTGCCCGCTGCCAGATCAGGCAAATATTTATTCTTCAAATAATCGGATGCCAGCTTTACAAGTCCCGTACTTCCAATCCCTGTATGAGCACTAATTAACGAAACAAAACCATTGTGCGTTCTTCCTAATTGTTCTAATACGTTGGCCTTTTCTACTGTATTTAACCCAATTCCGCCGTATTGTTCCGGAATGCTTATCCCGAATAATCCGAGTTCTTTTGCCTTTTCAACGATATGCTGAGGAATGGCATCTTCTTCTTCGATTTGTTGAGCATAAGGCTCTACTTCCTTTTCAACAAAATTTCGAATCATACTCTTCAGTTGCTGCATTTCTTCTGTAAAAGTTACAGTCATTATCCATGCTCCTCCTTCAAGACCTTTTCACTACTATTCTCTGCAAGAAGCATGCCACTTTTACAACCTCACTATTTAAAGGAATTTTTAGCAAACAAAAAACAGCTTCATTCAATTTTGAATCAAAGTAGTGCTATTTCCGAGCAAATGGTGTATTTTTCGATTCAACTATGTATCGCTTGATTCATTTTTTGAAATGAAGTGTAGCTAACGTGCAAAGGGTGTCTCTAAATCATAAGAGACACCCTGAAGAAAATGATTTTTATTCTTTTTATAAGCTACTCTACGACTTATCGTATCGAAACGGCTCCTTGATTGTTCGCTTCTAAATATTTTAAATCTTCATTTATTCATTCGCTTCCTTTAACTCTTTTGTTTTCAAATGGTATTTTTTTAATTTCCTTACTACGGTAGGTTGGCTCGTATCCAGCGCTTGTGCGATTTCATACGTTGTTTTGTATTTTTGAACAGCAAGCGATAGTACTCTTTCTTCAGTCAGTTCTACCGCCTTTTTTAATGTCAGTAATTGTGTGAACGATAAAGTTGAATTGGCCGATTCTTTATACTCTGTTGGTAAATCCTCTACTTGTATCACTTGATTTTGGGTAGTAAGTACCAGTCTTTCCATAAGATTTGAAAGCTCTCTTACATTTCCCGGCCAATTGTAACGATAAAAGAGATCATTTAGCTTTCCGTCAATTTTTTTATTCTGATCGTATTTACGGTTTGCGTGATCCAAAAACAATTGAACGAGAGGCAAAATATCGTCTCTCCTTTCCTTTAAAGAAGGAATAACGATCGGAACAACATTTAATCGGTAATATAAATCTTCACGGAACTCGCCGTTTATCACCATTTCTTTTAAATTTCGATTTGTTGCAGCAATAATTCTTACATTTACTTTCTTTATTTTTGTCGCACCAATTCGTTGTATTTCTCTCTCTTGAAGAACTCTTAGGAGCTTAACTTGCAGCCCAAGAGGCAATTCTCCTATTTCATCTAAAAATAAGACTCCGTTATCCGCTAATTCAAACATTCCGGGCTTTCCTTTGGCACTCGCCCCTGTGAACGCCCCACGCTCATAGCCAAACAGTTCCGATTCCAAAAGGTCAGGAGGAATCGCTCCGCAATTCAGTTTAATAAAATTCCCCTGCTTTGCTCTTACACTTTTGTTATAGATATACCTGGCCAAAACATCTTTCCCTACTCCTGTTTCCCCTAAAATGAGCACGGTGGCGTCTACGTCAGCAATTCGTTCAGCCATTTCAAAAATCAGTTTCATCTGATCACTTGCAATAGTAACTCCACTATCGTATTCCGTTTTACCTTTTAGTCTTTCAATCTCCTGTTTATAACTGTCGTTCAGTTCATTCGCTTTTCTTAGAGCTGCTTGTAGCTCATTTAATTCTGATAGATCCCTTATGTTCGTGACAATTTTTTCTATTTCACCCTCATCATTGAGCACCGGATTGCCGGTAATGAGTGTTTCTTTCCCCGAATAGTTGTATTGAACAGCAGAAACAGACCGTTTTTGCTCTAGCACTTTATATGTGACGGAACTTTTTAAAATTCCCCTTTTCATAAGGTCATCTACGTTTTTGCCAATATAGTATTCTTTCGGGATACCTGTGATCCGTTCAATGGCGGAGTTTGTTTTTAACGTCACTCCATTTTTATCTGTTATATAGATGCCATCATATGAATTTTCGATGATCGCATCCAATTCCTGATTTAAGATTTTCGCCTCTTTCAATTCTTGCTTTAATCGTTCTATTTCAGATGATTGGGTGCCTATATACATATAGTGGGTACCTTCATCCAAAGATTGTTTCATAAACATAAATGATGCATCTTTGCTGCCTGCATGTATAATTTTCCCATCATCTAACGATTCCCAGACTTTAAACAATTCATTTGCTTTCTTGTCACGAATGGATGATAAATCAATAAATTTCTCCAGTAAATCATTGTACAATATAACTCTTTCTTCTTTATTTGTAACGAAGGAGGGAAAAGGGATTTTCTTGATCAATTGGGCATACATGACAAATTCCACCTTTTCTAATAACAGCCAAATTTCGAGAAAATTATATTATAACTTCTTTAAAACTATTAAAATCCCTTTAATATAATCAAGCTGCTTCCTCCAAAATGCATTATTTTTTACTCCAAATATGGACTTTTCTAAAATCTCGGCGGTATCATACGTATGGACATCCTGCTCCGCCTCTTTCACTTTTATTCCATCACTGAGCATTGTTAAACAGTACGGACAGCCGGAGCTGATAACGGTTGGATTAACAACTAAAGCTTGTTCTGTTCATGCTTTCTTTCCATTTCGACAAATTTAACACCCGGGATAGATTTTTCCTCCAGCTTCCCCGGCTTTGACAAACGGTGGAAAAAGACGTTCAATGGTGCTGCAATTAAATGGACATGCTTGGATTGCGGCATTAATATTATGAGTATTCCATTACTTTAAAAATGATTTGCGATTTAGCCCCCTTGTCCATAGTTAAACATTCACTCTTCGTTTACAGACAAGTTCTTTGTCGAACAAACGAAATTGCTTGCTGCGTAACATGAGTGCAAACTTAAAAAAAGGCTGTTGAGAAACCTTTCTCAACAGCCTTTGAAGAAGCGGTTTTAAAACTGCTTCTTTTTATAATTACTCTACTTTTATGGAAACAATCTTTCCATCTTCCACACCAGCTACGCTTAAGTCAGCCTCAAATCCCCCGTCCTTTCCAATCTTAGGAATAATGTATACTTTTCTGTCTTTAGGCAAATTGTCTAACCCGTCTTGCATATGTTCCCGAATGGCTTTAACATCTTCAACAGAACCCGCAGCTTTCATTGCCTCAATGAAGGTATACATAGCGATATAATTTAACCCTGCTTCAGAACCTGGATCCTCATTATATTTTGCACGGTAATTTTCAACGAATTTGGGTACAGCTGGAGCATCCGAATGGATTAATGGCATAACACCAATCGAACCTTCTAGTGCATCATAAGAGCTTGTCACTTTTTTTATTTCATCTAACTTCGCCTGATCCATTATAATAAATCCGCCCTTGAATCCTTGTTCTCTTGCTTGTTTTGCCACTTTGGCTGTTGGTTCGGAAGGTCCGCCAATAAATAACACATCAGGAGATTCTTTAAGTGCGTTTGTTATAATCGCAAAGAAATCAGTATCTTTCGAAAAATCAATCGAAGAGTTGTAAACAATTTTTCCTCCGTTTTTTTCCCAATATGGAAGTAAGGCTTTTGACCAATCTTTACCATATTGTGTTGCAGTTGGCAGTGCAGCAATCTTTTTACCGAAGCGTTTCATGGCATAATCTGCGAACGGTTTTACGTAACCATCGTAACGAGGAGGGATTCTTACTGTAAGCGAATTCCCGTTCTCAGTAACTTTAGGCTCACTCGTATATGCACCAATGATGAATTTTTCTTGTTCATTAAATACTTGCATGGCAGATACGCCGCCGCTATGTGGTGTGAAAATGATTGGCGTGTTATGTTCTTGCAGCAGCCTCTTTGCATTGGCACCCGCTTCGTTAGGTAAATATTTGTCATCAAGTGCCACAAGATTTATTTTGTAAGTTTTTCCATTGACTTCAAACCCACCATCACCGTTAATTTCTTCAACCGCCATTTTTAGTCCATTTAATGTACGCTTTCCATAAAATGCTGCAGGACCACTTAACGGTCCGCTATAACCAATATTTACTGTATTATCACCATTACTATTTCCTTCCCCAGATGTCTGACTAGACTTTGAACCACTACATGCCGCTAAACTTAGAATAATAGCAAAAATAATACTTACCAAAAACAGCGATTTTGTTCTTATCATGTTCTTCCCCCTCATTTTCATCGATTTATTTTCTTAATTTTCCTGATTTTTAAAACGAAGATTATCTCATCGCCTCCTATAACAGGTTTAGTTAGGCACCGATGTATGCTTTACGAACATCATCATTTGCAAACAGTTCATCAGAAGTACCATGTGCCACAATGAAACCATTTTCAAAAACATAGCCTTTATCCGCAATTCTTAACGCAGCATTTGCGTTTTGCTCCGCTAATAGAATAGTCGTTCCATCTTTGTTAATTTGTTGAATGACATCAAACATCTGTTCAACAATCAATGGAGCCAAACCAATCGATGGTTCATCTAGCATCATTAACTTCGGTTTTGACATCAAAGCCCTGCCTATCGCTAACATTTGCTGTTGCCCTCCGCTTAAAGAGCCTGCTGCATCGTTCCTTTTATGTTTTAAAATCGGAAATAGCTCATAAACTGTTTTTAGAGATTGTTTCATTTCATCTTTCTTTTTTCTATGCACATAAGCACCCATCATTAGATTTTCATAGACGGTCATTTGAGGAAATAGCTTTCGGCCTTCTGCACATTGTACGATACCCGCTTGTACAATTCGATCAGGAGATTGACCACCTATTACATTTCCATCAAAAATGACTTCCCCCGCATAAAGCTTATTTAAGCCGCTAATGGTTCGGAACGTGGTACTTTTCCCTGCTCCATTCGAACCGAGTAAAACAACAATTTCTCCTTCATTCACTTCTATATTCACGTTCTGAATAGCTGTAAAATTTCCATATTTAACGGAGACGTCTTTCAGCTTAAGCAATGGCGCTCCCTCCTAGATATGCCTTTATTACGGCTTCGTTGTTATTGATTTCTTCCGGTGTTCCTTCAGCGATTTTTTCCCCGTAGTTTAGAACCATGATTTTATCTGCCAATTTCATAATCATTTGCATTTTGTGCTCGATCAGGCAAACCGTTATCCCTTTTTGAATCATCTTTTCCATTAACAAAGAGAGCCCTTCTGTTTCATCAGGATTGACCCCGGCAGCAGGCTCATCTAGAAAAATAATTTCAGGATCAGTGGCAAGCGCAAGCGCAAAGGCTACACGCTTTTTCTCTTCCTGAGATATGCTAGCTACCATTTTATCTGCCACATTTGTTAAGCCGACAAATTCTAAAACCTCCATTGCTTTTTCTTTACATTTTTCCTCCTCTATTTTTAAACGTTTGGTCCTAAAGACTGCATCAAGCAAGTTTGATTTTGTACGTAAACGATGGCCAACAATGACATTATCGAAAACGGTTGATTGTTCAAATAGATTTGTTGTTTGAAAGGTACGTGCAATCCCTATCTCTGCTCTTTTATTTGAAGGTAGTTTTGTAATATCATTCCCTTTAAACAAAACTCGACCTGAGCTGGGAGGGTGAAACCCGCTGATTAAGTTGAAAAAGGTAGATTTGCCTGCTCCATTCGGTCCGATAATCGCATTAATTTTCCCCTTTTCAACAGAAAAGTCAACGTTATTAACAGCAAACAATCCGCCAAATTGTTTGGTTAAGTTCTTTGTTTCTAAAAACATTTGTTAGCCCTCCTTAATTTGCTTTTTCATTTCCGAATAGCTTTCCACAAATGAATCTTTCGATAAGTCTCCATAGGGTCCTAATTTTCTTTCCTTTTTTTCTAGATGTTTGATTTTCCAGTCATAATAAGCCCCCACAATCCCTCTTGGATAGAAAATAATGAGCAATGTTAATAGGGGGCCGAAAATTAACATCCGATAATCTTGCAGGAATTGAAGATGCTGTGAAATCCAAACAATTAATAATGTCCCTACAATAGGACCTGACAGGGTTCCAATTCCCCCGACTAATAAATAGGTTAATAAATCAAAAGTAATCGTAATATAACCGATATCTGGTCCAATGAAACGAATAAAGGAAGCATAAAGCGCGCCGGCTAAACCGGCAAAAAACGTCGATAACACAAAAACAGTTAATTTGTTTTGCATCGTCGAAATTCCCAGAGTTTGAGCTAATTCTTCACTATTTCGAATGGCAATGTATGTTCTTCCTGATAAGGAGTGGATAATTCGATACATGATTAAAGTGACAAGCAGTAAAAAAAATAAGACGAGGTAGTATTGTGATAATGGAGTTTGAAAGGAAATAGAACCAATATTTGAAGGAACAGGAATTCCAATCAGACCGCGAACACCTTCTGTTAGGCTGTCCCATTTATCAATTACAAGATAAATGATGTATCCTACACACAACGTATAGATTGCAAAATAGTGTTCTTTTGTCCTTAATGCAATTAAACCAATTAAAAATCCAATGAAACTTGTAATTACACAAGATAGAATGAAAGCAAGCCAGAAGTTAAGCTCCGCTTTTACAGTTAATATCCCCAAAGAGTAAGCTCCGATTGCAAAAAAGCCCGCATGTGCAAGGGATAGGTATCCCGTATAACCCGCTAACAAATTTAAACCGTAAACACCAATCATCCAAATGAACGAGAGTGTCATAATGTGAATATAATAGTCATTTTGTGCGAGAAAAGGAAAGACAATCGAAAATAAAATCAAACCGATTATGACATTTCTCCGGTTTAAAAGTGTTGTCATTAATGTCCCTCCTTTGCAAATAACCCTTTAGGCTTGACGGACAAAATGAGTACCAGTAGAACAAAAGCAATAATATCTTTAAAATCGTTAGAAATATAAGTCGCTCCCAAACTCTCACTAAATCCTAGAATATAACCGCCAATAATGGCTCCAGGAATACTTCCCATTCCACCTAGAATAATAATGACAAACGCTTTCAATATGACAAGGTGCCCCATTCCAGGGAACACGAGATTAATGGGTGCCCCTAGAGAAGAAGCAATCGCAGCTAAACCACCAGAGATCATAAACGTTAACATCGCCACTTTGTTTGCATTAATACCTACTAAATATGCACCTTCACGGTTTTGGGACATAGCAATAACAGTTGCCCCAATAAATGTTTTTTTCAAGAAGAGATATAATAAAATCATGACTACTATAGCTGAAACAATGATGAGAACTCTTTGCATAGTAAGGGTTAAACCAAATATTTTAACAACCTGACCATAAGGTGTTGGCATCGTACGGTAGTCCGCCCCCCATATAAATTGAGCTAAAGCTTCAAGAAATAAAAGGATTCCTATTGCCGCTATTTTGTCATGTATTGGAGGTGCATTTCTTAAAGGATAGAATACAAATCTTTCCATTAAAACACCAAGTAGTCCAACCGCAAGAACTGAAATAAAAATTGCCAGCCAATAATGAAGCCCCAGTGTTGTCATCATCGTTAACGTAATGTATCCGCCCATCATGTATAGAGCTCCATGAGCGAAGTTGGGAATGTGCAAAATCCCATATACAAGAGTTAAACCTAAAGCCACCAAACTATAAACACTCCCGATCGTCAATCCATTAAAAAGCTGTTGCACTAAAATTTCCATTTATTCTCCCCCTTCATCATGTGATTTTTAATTCATAGGGATCCCTTTTTACCGTCCTGCATCCGTTTTGAACTCAACATCTTGTAGCTTAACCACTCAATATTTTCTTCTTCACTTGCTTTTTCTGCATAGTCCTCATTTAAAATACCAATTGCTTGAACCGTTTTACTTGAGGATGTAAATTAAAAAACTCCTCCTCCTATTTTTGAAAACGTTATCATTTTTTCGCTATTTAAACACAATATTTTCCTATTCCAAATTTATAAAGTGCTTTTTGATAGTTAGAAAATTCTATTAATTATATTGGCAAATCCGTTATTCCCATCAAAATGAGTGAATTTAATAAATGAAAAGATTGGTTATTTGTTTATTCATCAAATTTGTGGTGGCAAGATACTTTCAGCCTTTTAAACTCTAGTTTTTCTAAAATTAGGCTGTCGCTTCTCTTTAAATGCTTGAACTCCTTCGAGATGATCTTCAGTCGTAATGACTGTCGCCTGTGTAATTCTTTCTTGTTCAAGGATTTCATCCAAGCTAGCAACAAGAGATTGGTCTGCGATTTTTTTCATAAATCCATAAGATTTCGAAGGACCTGCAGCTAACTTCGCAGCAAATTCATTTACCTTTTGTTTAAAATTGGCTAATGGATATACATGATTGACAATACCTAAAGAATGAGCTTCATTAGCAGTGATAGGTTCTGCATTAAATAATAATTCTTTTGCACGATATGGTCCTATTAATCTTGGCAGAAAATATAATCCACCACCATCTGAAATTAAACCTACTTTTGAAAAGCTTAAAACAAATTTACTTTCCTCTGATGCCAAAATCATATCGCTTGCTAGCGCAAGGTTAAACCCTGCTCCGGCAGCAAACCCGTGAACTGCTGCAACAATTGGCTTTTCTAAATCTCTCATAGATAGAATTAATTCATTTAATCTTCCAATATGATCGTAAACATCTAAAGGATTTTTTTGGCCCATAGTTTTCACATCACCGCCAGCACTAAAAGAACGCCCTGCCCCTGAGATAGTTACCACTCGAATCGTTTCATCATGTTTAGCTGTTTTTATCGCTTCTTTTAACCCTGCAATCATTTCAGGACTAAACGCATTTAACGTATCCGGACGATTTAAGGTTAAATGCATTATATCCTCTTCTATATTTACTAATAAGTGTTTGTTTTCGGTATGTTCCATTACTTTTCTCTCCTTACAAATCATTAATTTCGTTAAAATCATTTCAACATAGGTTTCAGCAAGAGCATCTTCAGACACTACACCATCAGGATTGAACCAGTAATGAGTTTTCATTACAGCATAACGATGTCACTCTTTTGATTCTTCACTCCTTGAATTGGAGCAACTCTTTACTCACGTTCAATGATGGTTGCAATTCCTTGGCCTCCGCCAATACAAGCCGTAATAAGAGCATACCTTCCGCCCGATCGCTTTAATTCATAGATAGCTTTTGTCGTAAGTATCGCACCTGTCGCACCAAGTGGATGTCCATGAGCAATTGCCCCACCGTTTACATTCACTTTTTCTGGATCCATTTCAAGCTCTCTGTCACAAGCAAGTACTTGAGCAGCAAAAGCTTCATTGATTTCAATAATATCCATATCCTTTAAGGAAAGCCCTGATTTTTCCATCACCTTTCTTGTTGCTGGAACAGGTCCTATTCCCATGATATTTGGATCAACGCCTGCAATTGCATATGCTCTAATAGTTGCTAATGGTGTTACACCTAATTCTTCTGCTTTTTCTCTAGACATAATAACAAGGGCAGATGCTGCATCATTTAAACCTGAGCTGTTGCCTGCCGTTACAGTCCCGCCATCAAGAAATGCTGGGGTGAGCTTTGATAGTGCTTCCATTGTTGTTTGGGGGCGAGGGTGTTCATCTGTTTTAAATTCGATTGTCTCACCTTTTCGAACCGGAATACTCAAAGGTACTATTTGTTCATTGAATCGTCCTTCTTCCATTGCTCTTGCCATTCTTTGCTGACTTCGAAGAGCGAATGCGTCCTGTTCTTCTCTGCTGATCTTATATTTTTTAACTAGATTTTCAGCTGTTATTCCCATAGGAGGGTCTCCGATTTCTTTCGGTGATAGCTGAGATTTTCTAAACTTTGGTGGTGCTGGACTGTATGGCTTTTCTGGACGGTCCATCAAATATGGGGCACGACTCATGCTTTCCGTACCACCTGCAATATAAATGTCACCATCTCCAGCTCGAATAGCTTGTGCAGCTAGATTTACAGCATTGATTCCTGAACCGCATTGGCGGTCAATGGTTAATCCAGGTAGATTCATTGATAAACCTGTTTGTAAGGCTGTCAATCTTGCAATATTTCCACCACCGCTCAGTACATTTCCAAACATGACGTCATCAATCATCTCAGGACTGACGTTTGCTCGTTTCACGGCTTCTTTTATAACTTCTGCTCCCAAAACATGTGCGGGTACAGATGCAAGAGCACTTCCTTGTCTCCCTATTGCTGTTCGAACAGCTGAAACAATCACAGCATCTCTTTTCATTTATTCATCCACTCCTTGAACTTTTATAAAGGTGTAATGCAAAGGGATCTACATTGCGTGCGCACCACCGTCTACAACTAGAACGCTCCCTGTAACAAAGTCTGAAGCAGGTGCAGCTAAGAATAGAGCAGCCCCTTTTAGATCATTTTCAGTGCCGAATTTTCTTAATGGGGTTCCTTCCAAAATCCCATCACCACCTTGTTCAAGTAAGACCGTCGACATTTTTGTTGGAAAGAAACCTGGAGCAATTGCATTGACATAAATTCCACGCGGTCCCCATTTTACAGCTAAATCCTTTGTAAACGTAATGACAGCCCCTTTACTAGAGTTGTATCCAATAGCATCCATGAATTTTGGATTGGAGCCTTTTAGTCCTGCTACTGAAGCTATATTTATTATTTTGCCGGATTTTTGTTCTGTCATCACTTTGCCTACAGCCTGCGACATTAAAAATGTACCTGTTACATTTACATTCATAACTTTTTGCCATGCTTCAAGTGGCATTTCATCGACTGGAGCTCCCCATGTAGCACCACTGTTATTGACTAAAATGTCAATTCGGCCAAACTTTTCCACGGTCTTTTCTACAACATTTCTTATGTCATCAGGATTTGTGACATCACATTTTAAAGCAAGTGAATCAACTCCGAGCTGTTTTAATTTTTCACTAACTTCTTGACAAGCTTCTTCCTTTCTTGAACAGACCACAACATTCGCTCCAGCTTCTGCGAATCCTTCTGCAATCTGTTGTCCAAGTCCTCTTCCTCCTCCGGTTACAATAGCTATTTTCCCAGAAAGATCAAATAATTCTTTGACATGCATCATACATCCCTCCCTATGTATACATCTATTGGTATTTCTTTAACTCTTGCATTGCAATAGCTCTGCGGCGAACTTCATCTGATCCATCTTTTAAACGTAATGTACGAATTTTTTGCCCAACCAGCATGAATTCATTTAGCTTTTCTTGATATTCTTTTACCTTTTCGGAATACTCAAAATTCATGATATCCCTTCATAATTCAACCATCCCAACTAACTGACCAGTTGGTATGTAATCTACCTCCATCATATAAGTTATTTTCTAAACATTCGAATTTCCCGCCATGTCAAGAGGTAGATATTGAAATCGAATTATGTTTTCAATTAAAATCTTTAACTTTCTCCATACCCTTAATCATATTTATAAAATAATACCTTTCCCTTGATGACTTCCTTTCCAGCTTGATTGACCGCTATGACCTTAAAACTCATTTTGTTTTCGTTATTTTCATTCAACGTTGCGTTTAGTGTAATGACATCATGCAGAAATACCATACCTTTAAACCTTATGGTGTAATCTTGAATAAACCCATCTTCATAATAAGGAGTAAAAAGTTTTGCCAAGTTTCCCATCGTCCACATTCCATGTGCAATAATGCCTGGTAACCCAGCTTTTTTTGCTTCTTCATCTATCGTATGGATAGGGTTATAATCTCCTGAAGCACCAGCATACTTTATCAAGTCTAGTCTGGATACAGGTTTTAGTTGTACCTCCTCAAGTGACTCGCCTATTTGCAACTCTGCTAGATTTTTCAAACTCTCATCACCTTTCTAACAGTTTCAGTTATAATTACAACCTGTTCTGCAGTGAAGATGTTGTTTCCCTCCGGATCTTCGCCATATGCTTTTAAAACTAAAAAACCCATTTCTCCATTTTTTCCTTTTTTTTCATAGTAATTCTTGACTTCTGAATGGCAATAAATTTCTTCTCCAACTAGTAGCGGCCTCTCATAATGATAGATTTGTTCACCATGGATCAGTCCTTTATTTGGTAAGTTCAATCCATGAATCACCCCATAGTCAAATACTCTCGGAAATGTTGGAGGGGCAATATTATTTTTATACCTCGATTGTCTCCCGACTTCCTCGTCTATAAATATTGGATGCGGGTCACCAATAGCTTCTGCAAACTTTTTTACTGCGCCTCTCTCAACAATATTTTTGACTTTATCGGAACGTTTCCCAATACAATCTTTCAACATAAATTTCCCCCCTCTTTAACCCCTTTAAATGCTAATCTTTTGGTCCGCCAGCAACATATAATACTTGACCATTGACAAACGATGATCTTTCATCTGCAAAAAATGCGACCGCATTGGCAATATCGCAAGGCTTTCCACTTCTACCTACAGGAATTTTCTCGACGCTTGCTTTAATTAAATCTTCAAATGAAATACCAATTCTTTTGGCAGTCTCTTTGGTCATTTCAGTCTCAATAAAACCTGGAGCTACCGCGTTCACTGTAATACCAAATTTGCCAAGTTCGATTGCAAGTGTTTTTGTTAATCCTTGTAATCCTGCTTTAGCTGTCGAATAATTTGCCTGCCCACGATTTCCTAAAGCGGATGTCGATGAAATGTTAATAATCCGTCCATATCGATTGTCAACCATATATTTTTGAACAGCACGAGCAGCATTAAAAGCACCCTTCAAGTGCACATCCATTACCATCTGCCAATCCGTATCCGTCATTTTAAATAAAAGATTATCTCGGATCACACCCGCATTATTTACGAGAATATCAATCGACCCAAACGCAGCAAACACCTCTTCCATTGCACTTTCAACTTGTTTAGGATCTACTACATTAGCAATTTTCGAGTATACGTCAAAGCCTTTTTCCTTTAACTCGTTAGTTGTTTCATTTAAGGCTTCTTCATTCACATCAATAAGGGCTACCTTTGCTCCTTCTTCTGCAAATTGCTGTACGATCCCTTTACCAATTCCTCGACTTCCACCAGTTACAAACGCGACTTTTCCATCAAATCTACCTGCCATAAATATTTCCTCCTAACCGCCGCTATTCTTCTGGGCTTATTTTATTGATTGCAGCTGCTCCCGGGTTTAGTTTAAATAAACTGACCTACTTTAACATGCCCTTTTAATAGATTTCTGGAGATGATCAAGCGCTGAATCTCATCAGTACCATCGTAAATTCTCCATAGTCTGGCTTCCCGATACCAACGTTCAATCGGCAA
>JBHGXS010000001.1:0-99625 GCA_041920565.1 Bacillus sp. (in: firmicutes)
CATAGCGTCAAGCTAGTAAGATCCCTGAAAGATGATCAGGTTGATAGGTCCGAGGTGGAAGTGCGGTGACGCATGGAGCTGACGGATACTAATCGATCGAGGACTTAACCCAATTGATGACGTTATCTAGTTTTGAGAGAATGAACTCTCTAAGGTCTAGTGATGATGGCGAAGAGGTCACACCCGTTCCCATTCCGAACACGGAAGTTAAGCTCTTCAGCGCCGATGGTAGTTGGGGCTTTGCCCCTGCGAGAGTAGGACGTCGCTAGGCAACAAAAAGAACCAGCCAATTCGACTGGTTCTTTTTTTGTCTTGATTTTAAAGATTCCTGCTTTAGGAACACCTTGGTGCTTAAATGACAGACTGTTGGTATAAAGGTAATAAGGCAGTAAATGTACATGCAAAGAAAATAAACAATCCTCTATATCATTTAACATAATTCTGAAAGAAGTTTCTCTCTTCAAGCGAAGCTAAGTGGAAGGTGGTTCACATTCTTTCATCTTATTTTCCTTAGCATGGTTTACAGCTTGAAGCACATTGCTCATGCAAAGCAGCAATTGAGCAATAATGGCGGCATATTCGGCGTTTCCTGCAGCAAATAAAACCACTATAATAGTCCCTAATACTCCACCAATCATACCGAGTACTGTTTTCATACTTATGTTCAATTTTTATCTCCTCTTATATAAGAAGCAGTGAAAAAAATATTCCCTGCTCCTTATAAAGGAACAGGGAGTTTTATCCGACAGCTTCATCCATTTGTAATCGTGGTATGTGGCTATGTTCAATCATTTCGATAAATGGTTCTACGAAAGCCGGATCAAATTGTTTTCCTGCACACTCTCGCAATTCTTGAATAGCTTCTGCAAATGTTTTTGTTTTCTGATACGGTCTTTCTGTTGTCATCGCATCAAACGAGTCGATAATACATAAAATGCGAGCCAATTTAGGAATATTGTTGCCCTTTAATCCGTATGGATAACCTTTTCCATCATATCGTTCATGATGAAGCTCGACCAGAGGGATAAGCTCTTCAAAGTTTTTGTTAGTCGAAATAATTTCTTTTCCCCATGTAACATGTTTCTTCATCATTTCCCACTCATGTGGATCCAATTTTCCTTTTTTATTAATAATATCCCTTGGAATTTCAAGTTTCCCAATATCGTGTATTAGGGCCCCAAGAATTAATAATTTCTTTTCGCCTTCTGTTAATTGTAATTTTTCACCAAAATCGACAGCATATTTAAAGACGCGTTTACTATGTCGATAAGTGTAAACATCCTTAGATAGAAAAATATTTAATTGTTGTTCGATTTGTTGCATTTCTTTTTCTAAAGCCAATGACTTGTGTGCAAAGTATTCCGATTGTTCGTCTGAAATATGAATGGTATTTTTCCCTTGGGCTTTTGCATAGTACATGGCTTGATCGGCTTTTCGTAACAGTTCCGTAGAGTTGTATAACTCTTTTTCATACTCAACAATACCGGCTGAAAAAGAAAGACATCTATACGGCAATAGCTCTACTCCGTCAAAGTACGTATCGTTAACCGTTTTCCGTAAACGATCTATAAAGAAAGCAGCTTCTTTCTTTGGAGTGTTAGGCATTAGGATGGCAAATTCTTCACCACCGTAACGAGCAACGAAGTAAGAGTGCAATGTACATTGTTCCTCTAAGAGGGTGCCAAAAAATTTTAGTAAATAATCTCCTTGCAAATGTCCGTATAAATCGTTGTATTTCTTAAAATCATCAAGATCAAGTAAGGCCAGACTGAAAGGTTGATTATTTTCATTAGAAAAACGAATCGTATCTTTTAATTTATCTTTAAAAAATCCATGATTGCTTAAACCTGTTAAATGATCTTTTATTGCTTTTTCACTTACCTCCTGATATAAAGAAGAATGCTGCTTAAATGCCAATGATAAGAGAACGGCTACACAGACAAACAAAATCAGTCCGAACACTTGATGTGACTCAATTAACATACTTAGTATGAGTGAGAGCAACAGTGTGCTTAAATATCCTGCCATCGTTTCTTTGATAATTCCACTTAAAACTTTTAATAAACTCTCTTTTAAAGACAGCAAAAAATGCATACTGGCAATTAAGATATTAATAAGGAAGTATATAATTAAAGAAATGAGGTAAGGGAACAGGTTGTTTATGTTGATAACCCCAATTTGACCACCTAGCCCTATAAAGGAAAAATAAGAGCTTATAATCATAAAATTATACATAGAAAAGTTAAGAAGGTGCTTCCACCAAAGCACTTTTCGGTCATAAACCATATAAATGAGCGAAGTCAAAAACAGTATATCTAATGTAAAATTAAGTCCATACAGAAAGTTACAGGCTAAGTAAACAGCCGAATCCATGGAAAGAGAATTCCCTTTTGGAGGAAGGGGGATTGTATAATGAGTAAGCAATAAGACGGAAGTAATAAGAGCGATTTTAAAAGTCAAATCTGTAAGAGGGAATAAGGTGTCAGCCCCCGATATAATATAGGAACTGAAACTTAAAAGTATAAAAACACTGTTAAATATAAATGTGGGTGATTTTAATTTCTTCATAGGTTACTCACTCTCGTCTTTGTATAGATAAAGGAAGGAAGAAGTTAAAGCTACAACTAAAGAGCCAAGGATGATAGCATTTACTAAAATGCCAGTTAGCTTAAGACCGTGCTTCTTTTGCTTTGTCATGTTGTCTCACCTCCTTTTAATGCATGTTAGCTGTATTTTGAATATGTTGAAACGGTTTAGATTTATGAACCATAAGGTTTTGAATGAAGAGAAACACTCCGATGTTCATTACAATATCGCCGATGCTTATGACCTGTGTTTTTGGATACGGCTTCGTAATAGGAATGACATCACCTAAAAAACCGAGATGAGTAGCTTCATTCAATGCTTGGTGCTTAGCGTATAAACTTTCCTGCAGAGCTTGTTTATACATCGGATCCAATAGGGCAGCGGCCTCTAAAGAAACTGGCATACGTCCTCCGTTCAAGGCCATGACCAAAAAGTTTAAAAATACGCCTATAAAAATCAGAATAAATCCTTTTTCTTTTCTATTAATATAGAGGAAGATGAGACCTGCAATATATACGAATATATAAAATACCCCGCTTAACCTTCCTATAAACTCCATTTTGTTCTGCAAATAAAAAATTGCAATTTGAAATGCTAACAGCAAAGGAAAGATAAACCCGAATTTAAGGTTTAAATGTGCCAATCCCTTTAAACTGCCCTTTCGTAAAAATCCGATAAGAATAGATAGTATAATTCCGTCATAGACCATAATGCTACTTCCTTTGCCAGTATAGTGAGAGAGATAAACTGTTTTTATGTATTTACTATAACGTCATTTGCAATAAATGTCAGAATATAGTAAATGTTTACAAAAAATATAATACTTATTTATGTTGTTAATATCAATCATTTTTTATATTAAAAAATAAAAATTTTATTTTTCTCTAATGTTTTGGGAATGTTGTCCCTATAAATATGCAAATTGCAAGAAATAGTATAAAACCGTTTTTTAACTTAAATATTCTGAATTTTTTAAGAACGAAAGCGTTGTATAATCTTGTAAAATACGAACAATAAACAAAAACATCCGACAAATATTCGATATTTATTGACATACCTTTTAGAAAATTGGTAATATGATTGTAGTGATAAGTATAAGGCAACACCTCATATAATCGTGGGAATATGGCCCAAAAGTTTCTACCCGATAACCGTAAATTATCGGACTATGAGGGAAAGTGACTCGGTTTTTTTGTTATTTGTGCAAGAATGCCTGAGTAGAATACTTTCCCGAGTGGGAAAGTATTCTATATCAGGCTTTTTTATTTGGTAAACTATGAATCTTTTTATATGCTCTAAAATCCTTTGTTTTTTTAATATAATAAAGATGGTGGAGGTTCCTTCTATGAAAAATCCAGTAATCGGGGTAATTATGGGAAGCGCATCTGATTGGGAAACAATGAAGCATGCTTGCGATGTTCTTGAAGAGTTGGGAATTTCCTACGAAAAAAAGGTGGTATCTGCTCATCGCACACCGGATTATATGTTTGAATATGCAGAAACTGCCAGAGAACGAGGTATCAAGGTCATTATTGCAGGAGCAGGCGGAGCAGCTCATCTTCCGGGAATGGTGGCCGCAAAAACAACGCTCCCTGTAATTGGAGTTCCGGTACAATCGAAAGCTCTAAACGGATTAGATTCTCTTCTTTCAATTGTTCAAATGCCGGGAGGGGTTCCCGTAGCAACGGTAGCGATTGGGAAAGCAGGAGCAACAAACGCTGCTTTGCTGGCAGCAGAAATACTTGGGGCTTTTGATCCAGCTATAGCTGATATGTTAGAAAAACGCCGTGAACAAACAAGAAAAGCGGTACTGGAAGGCTGTGAGCTGAACTGATGGCAAAAACAATCTTACCAGGACAAACTATTGGGATTATCGGCGGAGGACAGTTGGGACGAATGATGGCAATCGCTGCAAAAGAAATGGGTTATACAATTGCAGTGCTTGATCCTACACCTAATTCTCCTTGTGCGCAAGTGGCTGACTTTGAATTTGTTGCAACTTACAATGATTTGCAAGCCATCCGCAAGCTGGCGCAAGTAAGCGATGTTATCACATATGAATTTGAAAATATTGATTACAAATGCTTGTGCTGGCTGGAGGAAAACACCTATTTGCCTCAAGGGAGCAGACTGTTAGAGATCACGCAAAACCGCTTTACAGAAAAGAATGCTATTTCACAAGCAGGTATTAAAGTGGCTCCTTATTTGCTCATTGAGAGCCGGGAAGATTTAATGGCTGGAATTGAAAAGTTTTCTTATCCATGTGTGCTGAAAACAACGACGGGCGGCTATGATGGAAAAGGACAAGTAGTAATTAAGAGTGAAGCTGACCTGCCGGCAGCGCTCGAATTAATTGCGAATCATGAGTGTATTTTAGAGGATTGGATTCCGTTTGAAAAAGAAGTATCCGTTATCGTAGTCCGAAGCGCAGCAGGTGAAACAAAAACGTTCCCGGTTGCTGAGAACATACATGTGGAAAACATTCTTCATCAATCGATTGTTCCGGCCCGCATCAGCAAAGAAGTAGAGCAAAAGGCTCTTGAATATGCTGTAAATCTTTCAAATAAGCTTCATTTAGTAGGAACGCTGGCGGTTGAAATGTTTGTAACTTCAGATGGGGAAATCTATATTAACGAGCTTGCGCCGAGACCTCATAATTCCGGTCATTATACAATGGATGCGTGTGAAACATCCCAGTTTCAACAACACATCCGTGCGATTTGTAACTGGCCTCTTGGAGAAACAACATTGCGCACCCCGGTTGTTATGGTAAATATACTTGGAGAGCATGTAGAAGGAACTTTGAGAAGCATCTCTCATTTTTCTGACAGTAAATTGCATTTGTACGGTAAAAACGAAGCAAAATGTAAAAGAAAAATGGGGCACTTAAATATTTTGTCCGAAACCACGGAGCAGGCCTTGCAAAAAGCTGAAATGCTTCAAATTTGGACGAACGAACAACGACTTGTGGAGGGAAAACGATGATTAGCAGATATACCCGCCCGGAAATGGGTGCGATTTGGACGGAAAAAAATAAGTTTCAAGCTTGGCTGGAGGTAGAAATTTTAGCATGCGAAGCTTGGGCAGAGCTTGGTGAAATTCCGAAAGATGATGTAAAAAAGCTTCGTGAAAATGCATCTTTTGATATTAACCGCATTTACGAAATTGAAGAAGAAACACGTCATGACGTAGTAGCGTTTACACGTGCTGTTTCTGAAACGCTTGGTGAAGAGCGTAAATGGGTGCACTATGGTTTAACTTCTACAGACGTTGTAGATACAGCATTGTCCTATCTGCTAAAGCAAGCAAACGATATTTTGTTGAGAGATCTTGAGAATTTTATTGAAATTTTAAAGAATAAAGCACAAGAACACAAGTATACAGTGATGATGGGACGTACACACGGAGTTCATGCGGAGCCGACAACTTTCGGGTTAAAGCTTGCTCTTTGGTATGAAGAAATGAAACGTAATCTAAAGCGTTTTAAAGACGCGGCAGACAGCGTACGTGTCGGAAAAATCTCCGGTGCGGTTGGAACATATGCTAACATCGACCCATTTGTTGAAAAATACGTATGCGAAAAACTTGGTTTGGAAGCAGCTCCAATCTCTACCCAAACATTACAACGGGATCGCCATGCACACTATATGTCAACGTTAGCATTGATTGCTACATCCATTGAAAAGATGGCAGTAGAAATTCGCGGGCTGCAAAAGAGTGAAACTCGTGAGGTAGAAGAGTACTTTGCAAAAGGACAAAAGGGATCTTCTGCTATGCCGCACAAGCGCAACCCAATCGGTTCTGAAAATATGACAGGCCTAGCGCGCGTCATTCGCGGTCACATGATTACAGCGTACGAAAACGTTCCGTTATGGCATGAGCGTGATATCTCTCACTCTTCAGCAGAGCGCATCATTTTACCGGATGCAACTATTGCGTTAAATTACATGTTAAACCGCTTTGGAAATATCGTGAAAAACTTGACTGTATTCCCGGAAAACATGAAGCGCAATATGGAAAGAACATTCGGCTTAATTTACTCTCAACGCGTAATGCTTACGTTAATTGACAAAGGTATGGTTCGCGAAGAAGCATATGACATTGTACAGCCGAAAGCGATGGAAGCTTGGGAAACACAAGTACCGTTTAAGCAGTTAATTGAAGCAGATGAGCGCATTACAAGCAAGCTTACGCAAGAAGAGATTGATGAGTGCTTCAACTATGAGTACCACTTGCAGCATGTAGATACAATTTTTGAACGTCTTGGCTTAAACTGATAATTACATATGGCACAGATTTATCCTCTGTGCCATTTTTATTAATCAGATGATTCTTATTATTCTGTATTCGAGGGGGCTTACAGAGATGGAGAAGCTGGAATTGCTTTATGAGGGGAAAGCAAAGAAAATATACAAAACAAACGATGAAGAAATTGTATGGGTAGAATACAAAGACAACGCAACCGCATTTAACGGAGAGAAGAAAGCGCAAATTTCGGGAAAAGGGCGTTTAAATAACGAAATTACAAGTTTGTTGTTCAAGAAGCTGGATGAAGCAGGAATTAAGAATCATTTTGTTAAGAAACTTTCAGAAACAGAGCAGTTAGTGAAAAAAGTGTCCATCATTCCTTTAGAAGTCGTTGTTCGTAACGTTGCGGCGGGAAGCTTAGCCAAACGATTAGGATTGGAAGAAGGGGCGGTTTTACAAAATCCAATCGTGGAATTTTATTATAAAAACGATGATTTAGGCGATCCGCTTGTAACAGAAGATCACATTGCCATCTTAAAAATTGCGGCACCGGAACAATTGGTGCAGCTGCGCCAATTGGGGTTGAAAGTAAACAAAGTGCTTTCAGAACATTTTGCAAACTGCAATGTAAGATTAATAGATTTTAAGCTTGAGTTTGGTGTAACAAAAGACGGGGAAATTGTTCTCGCTGATGAGGTATCACCGGATACATGCCGTCTTTGGGATAAAGAAAGTAATGAAAAATTCGATAAAGATGTATTCCGACGCAATTTAGGAAGCTTAACAGACGCTTACGAAGTCATTTTAAAACGATTAGGGGGATTAGCATGTACAAAGTAAAAGTGTTTGTAACATTAAGAGAGAGTGTTTTAGATCCGCAAGGAAATGCAGTAAAAGGTTCCTTACACAGCCTTTCATTCAATCAAGTGCAAGATGTTCGCATCGGAAAATATATGGAACTGACAATTGAAAAAGGTGATCAAAACATTGATGAGATGGTAAAAGAAATGTGTGAAAAACTTCTTGCAAATGTTGTAATTGAAGACTACCGCTACGAAGTTGAGGAGGTTGTCGCACAGTGAAATTTGCCGTAATCGTATTTCCGGGTTCCAATTGTGACGTAGATATGTATCATGCCATTAAAGACGGACTTGGTGAGGAAGTAGAGTACGTGTGGCATGATGCTGACAGCTTGGATGAGTATGACGGCATTTTGCTGCCGGGAGGCTTTTCTTACGGTGACTATCTTCGCTGCGGCGCAATTGCTCGTTTCTCTAATGTAATGAATGCAGTGAAAAAAGCAGCTGAAGAAGGCAAGCCTGTACTAGGTGTATGTAACGGATTTCAAATTTTAGTTGAAGCAGGTCTTTTGCCGGGTGCCTTAATGCGGAACAAAAATATTAAATTTATGTGCCGCACAGTAGAATTGCGCGTTGAGAATAACGAAACAATGTTTACCTCTCAATATGAAAAAGGTGAAATCATTCAGATTCCAATCGCACACGGCGAAGGCAATTACTACTGTGACGAAGCAACGCTACAAAAGCTTACGGAGAACAATCAAATTGCGTTCCGCTATGTAAACAATCCGAACGGAAGTTTAGCGGATATTGCAGGTATCACTAACGAGCGCGGAAACGTATTAGGCATGATGCCGCATCCTGAGCGCGCAGCGGATGAACTGTTAGGCGGCGCTGATGGACTGAAGTTATTTCAATCGATTTTGAAACATTGGAGGGAAACACATGTCGTTACTGCTTGAGCCAAATCCACAACAAATTGAAGAACAAAAAATTTATGCAGAAATGGGCTTAACGGATGAAGAGTTCGAAATGGTCAAGAACATTCTCGGACGCCTTCCAAACTATACAGAAATCGGTCTTTTCTCTGTCATGTGGTCCGAGCACTGCAGCTACAAAAACTCAAAGCCTGTATTGCGCAAGTTCCCGACAAAGGGGGAGCGCGTATTACAAGGACCGGGTGAAGGTGCAGGGATTGTTGATATCGGAGACAATCAAGCGGTTGTATTCAAAATTGAAAGTCATAACCATCCATCTGCTATCGAGCCGTATCAAGGAGCAGCGACAGGAGTAGGCGGAATCATTCGTGACGTATTCTCTATGGGCGCGCGTCCTATCGCTCTATTAAACTCTCTTCGCTTTGGAGAATTGCAGTCTCCTCGCGTGAAATACTTGTTTGAAGAAGTTGTTGCAGGTATCGCGGGATACGGAAACTGCATTGGAATTCCGACAGTAGGCGGGGAAGTGCAATTCGATCCTTGCTACGAAGGAAATCCGCTTGTAAACGCTATGTGCGTCGGTTTAATCAACCATGAAGACATCAAAAAGGGCCAAGCGCACGGGGCAGGAAATACAGTAATGTACGTAGGGGCATCTACAGGTCGTGACGGTATCCACGGCGCAACATTTGCTTCGGAAGAGCTTTCCGAGAACTCTGAAGTAAAACGTCCGGCTGTGCAAGTAGGCGACCCGTTCATGGAAAAGCTTCTTTTGGAAGCATGCTTAGAGCTTATTAAATCCGATGCATTAGTCGGTATTCAAGATATGGGTGCTGCCGGCTTAACATCTTCTTCTGCTGAAATGGCAAGTAAAGCAGGAATGGGTATTGAAATGTATCTAGATAACGTACCTCAGCGTGAAGCAGGAATGACTGCATACGAAATGATGCTTTCTGAGTCTCAAGAGCGTATGTTGATCGTTGTGAAAAAAGGCCGTGAGCAAGAGGTTATCGATTTGTTCCAAAAATATGGCTTAGCTGCGGTAGCAATCGGAAAAGTAACGGAAGACAAAATGCTTCGTTTATTCCATAAAGGCGAAATGGTAGCGGAAGTTCCGGCTGATGCACTTGCAGAAGATGCTCCTGTATACCATAAGCCTTCAAAAGAGCCTGCATATTTTGCAGAGTTCCAAAACATGACGGTTGAAACGCCGGCAGTAGAAGACTATAACGAAACATTAATGAATCTTTTACAACAGCCGACAATTGCAAGTAAAGAGTGGGTATACGACCAATACGATTATCAAGTTCGCACAAATACAGTCGTTACACCGGGATCTGATGCGGCAGTTGTTCGTGTACGCGGTACAAAGAAAGCGTTGGCAATGACAACAGACTGTAACTCCCGCTACATTTACTTAGATCCGGAAACGGGCGGCAAAATTGCAGTGGCAGAAGCAGCGCGTAACGTGGTTTGCTCTGGTGCTGAGCCTTTAGCAATTACAGACTGCTTAAACTATGGAAATCCGGAAAAGCCGGAAATTTTCTGGCAAATTGAAAAGTCTGTAGAAGGTATGAGTGCAGCATGCCGTAAATTAAATGCTCCGGTTATCGGAGGTAACGTGTCCTTATACAACGAGAGAAGCGGAGATGCAGTGTATCCAACTCCGACAGTAGGAATGGTCGGTTTAATTCACAATACAGCACACATTACAACGCAAGACTTCAAACAAGAAGGAGACCTTGTGTATGTAATCGGGGAAACAAAAGCTGAGTTTGGCGGAAGCGAACTGCAAAAGATGACATACGGAAAAATTTTTGGAAAAGCTCCAGCGATTGACTTAGATGTAGAAGCGAAGCGTCAAAAGCAATTGTTAGCAGCGATTCAAGCAGGTCTTGTGCAGTCTGCTCATGATATTTCTGAAGGCGGATTTGCGGTAGCCGTTGCAGAATGCTTGATGAGTGCAAGCGGCCTTGGAGCAGATGTAACAGTGACAGGGGAAGAAACAGCTGCATTATTCTCTGAAACGCAATCACGCTTTATCGTTTCTGTAAAACGTGAAAATAAAGAAGCATTTGAACAAGCAGTAGAAGCGTATCTTGTAGGGGAAGTGACAGGCACGAACAAACTTGTGGTGAAGCATGAGAGCGGAGAAACTCTTATAAATGCATCAGTAAATGAAATGAGAACAGCTTGGAAAGGGGCAATCCCATGCTTGCTGAAATCAAAGGCTTAAACGAAGAGTGCGGTATTTTTGGGATTTGGGGACATGAAAATGCGGCCCAAATTACGTACTATGGATTACACAGCTTACAGCATCGCGGTCAAGAAGGCGCAGGAATTGTTGTGAACGACGGTGAGCAGCTTGTTGGTCATAAGGGATTAGGTTTAATTACAGAAGTGTTTTCGCAAGGGCAGCTTGAGAACTTAAAGGGAAAAGCAGCCATCGGTCATGTGCGTTATGCAACGGCAGGAGGAGGCGGTTACGAGAACGTACAGCCGCTTCTCTTCCGTTCTCAAACGGGCGGGCTTGCTTTAGCGCATAACGGCAATCTTGTAAATGCACATCGTTTAAAATACGAGCTTGAAGTACAAGGCAGTATTTTTCAAACTACATCCGATACAGAAGTGTTGGCTCATCTTGTAAAGAGAAACAGTGAATTCCCGTTAGTGGAACGCGCGAAGGTTGCCTTAAATAAAATTCAAGGTGCGTATGCATTTTTAATGATGACAGAAAAGCAGCTTCTTGTCGCACTGGATCCGAACGGCTTCCGTCCACTGGCATTAGGAAGACTGGGAGATGCTTACGTCGTTGCATCGGAAACTTGTGCGTTTGATATAGTAGGCGCTACATATGTACGTGATGTAGAACCGGGAGAGCTGCTGATTATCTCTGATGAAGGGATTGAATCTCAAAAGTTTACACCTCATGCAAAGCATGCGATTTGCAGCATGGAATACATTTATTTTTCCCGTCCGGACAGCAATATTGCCGGCATTAACGTTCACGCAGCACGTAAAAACATGGGGAAGATGCTGGCGAAGGAAGCTCCGATCGAAGCAGACGTTGTAACCGGTGTTCCTGATTCCAGTATTTCAGCTGCAATCGGATTTGCCGAAGCATCCGGTATTCCGTATGAGCTTGGCTTAATTAAAAACCGTTATGTAGGACGTACATTTATTCAACCATCCCAAGAGCTTCGGGAGCGCGGCGTCAAAATGAAGCTGTCTCCGGTGCGCGGGATTGTAGAAGGAAAACGAGTTGTCATGATTGATGATTCTATTGTGCGTGGAACAACAAGCCGCCGCATCGTGCAAATGCTTCGCGATGCTGGTGCAGTTGAGGTGCACGTCCGTATTGCAGCACCGCCGATCATCAACCCGTGTTATTACGGAATCGATACTTCTACACGTGAGGAACTGATCGCGTCTTCTCACAGCATTGAGGAAATTCGCGAGGAAATCGGTGCAGATTCATTGGCGTTCTTAAGTCAAGACGGGCTTCTTGAAGCAATCGGCAGAAATCATAGCAACGAGTTCCGGGGGCAATGCATGGCATGCTTTAACGGCTGCTATCCGACACCGGTTTATGAAGAAGAACTTGTTCATAACAGATGATAGTTCCATACTGGCTTCTACTATAGTAGAAGCCGCCTTACTTTATTCTGTTCTGACTGTCGGCAAGATTCTTATCTTTTGCAAGAGAAGAATCAACTGACACTAAGAACCCGATTGGTTCAATTCACCATTAGTGGGCGAAAGCCCCTGCTAATGGAAGTTTCACTTTATGGCAATTACACTCTCTTGAAAGGGGTTTGCAGATAATGGCGAATGCGTACAGACAAGCCGGGGTAGACATTGAAGCGGGATATGAAGCGGTTTCTCGTATAAAAAAACATGTACAAAAGACCGTGCGTCCGGAGGTGTTGGGCGGACTTGGCGGCTTCGGCGGCATGTTTGATCTTTCTAAGTTTCATTTAGAAGAGCCGGTGCTTGTATCCGGTACAGATGGAGTCGGCACGAAGCTCATGCTTGCTTTTATGATGGATAAACATGACACAATTGGCATTGATGCTGTTGCGATGTGTGTAAACGATATTATAGTACAAGGTGCGGAACCTTTATTTTTTCTAGATTATATTGCATGCGGAAAAGCATATCCAGAAAAAATCGAAAGCATTGTAAAGGGAATCGCAGACGGATGCCAGCAAGCCGGATGTGCACTTATCGGCGGTGAAACGGCGGAAATGCCGGGTATGTATGGAGAAGAAGAGTACGACCTTGCCGGCTTTGCAGTAGGGATTGTAGATAAGAAGAAAATGATTGCCGGCCAAAACATTCAAGCAGGAGACGTATTGATCGGTTTGTCATCAAATGGTATTCACAGCAACGGTTACTCTCTGGTACGTAAAGCATTGCTCGAAGACGGAAAGCTCTCTTTACATGAAACATATGGGGATTTGGGACACACTCTTGGAGAAGAATTGCTGCGTCCGACAAAGATTTATGTAAAACCGATTTTAGAAGTGCTGAAGAAGTTTGAGGTAAAAGGAATGGCCCACATCACAGGCGGCGGTTTTATTGAAAATATTCCTCGCATGCTTCCGGAAGGCATTGGCGCTGAAATTGATTACGGTTCTTGGCCGATTCAGCCGATTTTCAACATTCTAGAAGAGGTTGGCAAATTGGACCGTAAAGAGATGTTCAATATCTTTAACATGGGAATCGGAATGGTATTAGCGGTAGATGCGAAGGATTTGGTAGATGTAATTGAATTGTTGGAGCAACAAGGAGAGAAGGCTTACATTATCGGCCGTACAGTAAACGGCGAAGGTGTAAGATTTGGCGGAGGAGCAATGGAATGAATCGTTTAGCGGTGTTTGCATCAGGAAACGGATCAAACTTTCAAGCTATCATTGATGCGGTTGAAGCAGGGAAGTTAGAAGCGGAAGTTTGCTTGCTTGTGTGCGATAAGCCGGGTGCTAAAGCAATTGATCGTGCTAAAAAGCATGGGATTTCAACATTTATATTCAACCCGAAGAAATATGAATCAAAACATGAATTTGAGTCAGCTATTTTAGCTAAGCTGCAAGAAAAACAAGCAGATTTTATCATTCTGGCAGGTTACATGCGTTTAATCGGCAGCACGTTGCTTAGTGCTTACGGCGGGCGAATTGTCAATATTCATCCATCCTTATTGCCGAGCTTCCCTGGTAAAGATGCAATCGGGCAGGCATTGGAAGCGGGTGTAAAAGTAACCGGAGTAACTGTTCATTATGTAGATGAAGGCATGGATACAGGACCGATTATTGCGCAAGAGCCAGTGAGAATTACAGAAGCGGAAACACACGAAACATTGCAGAAGAAAATTCAAGAGATAGAGCATTCTCTTTATGTTCGTACTATTGAAAGATTATTGCAAACAGGAGTGAAGGTGTAATGAAAAAACGTGCATTAGTCAGTGTATCAAATAAAGAAGGAATCGTTCCCTTCGTAAAAGGCTTGCTTGAGCAAGGAGTAGAAGTCATTTCTACAGGAGGAACAAAAAAGCTGCTGCAAGAGAACGGCTTGGATGTGATTGGGATTTCTGAAGTAACGAGCTTTCCGGAAATTATGGACGGCCGCGTAAAAACGTTGCACCCTAACATTCATGGCGGATTGTTGGCAGTTCGTGACAATGAAAAACATATGGAGCAAATCAATGAGTTAGGCATCCAACCAATCGATTTTGTCATTGTGAACTTGTATCCGTTCAAAGAGACGATTGCAAAAGAAGATGTAACGTTTGAGCAGGCAATTGAAAACATTGATATCGGCGGACCGACAATGATTCGTTCAGCAGCGAAAAATCATGAGTTCGTAACGGTTGTGGTAGACCCAAGCGATTACGATACAGTATTGGCAGAGCTCAAAGAAAACGGCAAGGTTTCTGTTGAAGTAAACCGTAAGCTTGCGGCAAAAGTATTCCGCCACACTGCGGCATACGACGCTTTGATTGCTGAGTATTTAACGAAGCAGGCAGGAGAAGAAAGTCCCGAGTCTTATACAGTTACCTTTGAGAAAAAACAAGATTTGCGTTACGGAGAAAATCCGCATCAAAGGGCAACGTTCTATAAGCAGCCGTTAGCAACAGCATCTTCTATCGCTTTTGCTAATCAATTACACGGGAAGGAGCTTTCTTACAATAACATTAACGACGCAGACGCAGCGCTTAGCATTGTAAAAGAATTTAATGAGCCTGCGGTTGTTGCAGTCAAGCATATGAATCCATGCGGTGTCGGTGTGGGCGCAGATATTCAGGAAGCATACCAACGTGCATACGAAGCTGATCCGGTTTCCATCTTTGGCGGTATCGTAGCAGCAAACCGTGAAATCGATCGCGCAACAGCCGAGAAAATGCATGAAATCTTCTTAGAAATCATCATTGCTCCTTCATTTACGGAAGAAGCGCTGGAAGTATTAAAGAGCAAGAAAAACTTACGTTTGCTAACTGTTGATGTTCAAAAGAATGAAACACCAAGCAAGCGCCTTGCTTCTGTACAAGGAGGTTTGCTTGTACAAGAGGAAGATGTTTTATCTCTAGATGATGCGACCATCTCCATTCCAACGAAGCGCGAGCCTACTGAACAAGAATGGGAAGACCTGAAGCTTGCATGGAAAGTCGTAAAACACGTGAAATCAAATGCGATTGTACTGGCAAAAGATAATATGACAATCGGTGTAGGTGCGGGTCAAATGAACCGTGTGGGGGCAGCTATGATTGCCATCAATCAAGCAGGCGAAAAAGCACAAGGATCTGCACTAGCGTCTGATGCTTTCTTCCCGATGGATGATACGGTAGAAGCAGCAGCAAAAGCGGGTGTGACAGCCATCATCCAGCCAGGCGGTTCCATTCGTGATGAAGACTCTATTAAGAAAGCGGATGAGTACGGTATCGCTATGGTCTTCACAGGAGTACGCCACTTTAAGCATTAATGTCTTTGCTGGAACCTTTGAGAGGTTCCGGCTTCTACACTTTTTCTAACAATGAATGGAAGGGGCGGGAAAAATGAACGTATTGGTGATCGGCCGCGGCGGCCGCGAACACGCATTAGCTTGGAAGCTGGCGCAATCAGAGAAGGTGGATACAGTATTTGTTGCTCCGGGCAATGAAGGGATGAAGGATATTGCAACTCTTATCAACATCGATGAAGACGATTTTAATTCTTTAATTTCCTTTGCAAAAGAAAATAAAGTAGAATTAACAGTTGTTGGTCCGGAAGTTCCATTAATTAATGGAATCGTAAATCGTTTTGAAGAAGAAGGGCTTCGCGTGTTCGGTCCGCGCAAAGAAGCGGCAATAATTGAGGGAAGCAAGGCGTTTACAAAAGAACTGATGAAAAAGTATAACGTACCGACAGCAGCATATGAAACGTTTACGAATTATGAGGAAGCTGTAGCGTACATTGAAAAAATCGGTGCGCCCATCGTGATTAAGGCAGACGGCTTAGCAGCAGGAAAAGGTGTGACAGTGGCAATGACGCTGGAAGAAGCCTTAGCAGCCGTCAAAGCAATGATGCTGGACGCAAAATTTGGAGAAGCAAGCAAAACAGTCGTAATTGAGGAATTTCTAGAAGGACAAGAATTCTCTTTAATGGCATTTGTAAGAGGAACAAGCGTATATCCGATGGTAATTGCACAAGATCACAAGCGTGCGTTTGATAACGATGAAGGTCCGAATACAGGGGGGATGGGTGCATATTCTCCGGTGCCTCAAATTCCTGGTAGTGCCGTACAACAAGCGATTGAAACGATACTTCATCCGGTAGCGAATGCGATGGTGCAAGAGAACCGTGCCTTTACGGGTATTTTGTATGCAGGTCTGATTTTAACTGAACAAGGACCGAAAGTAATCGAATTTAATGCTCGTTTTGGTGATCCGGAAACGGAAGTTGTGCTGCCGCGTTTGGAAAGTGATCTTGCAGATGTTATAATCAGGCTTCTTGATAAGCAAGAAGTGGAACTGCAATGGTCTGAAGAAGCCGTAATCGGGGTAGTGTTGGCTTCGAAAGGATATCCGGAAGGTTATGAAAAAGGTCATGCAATTCATGGGTTTGAAAAGCTGGCCGAAGATACTCTCGTGTTCCATGCAGGTACTGCAGTAAAAGAGGGTACATTTGTAACAAACGGAGGCCGTGTATTATTCGTCGCTTGTAAAAGCAGCAATTTGCAAGAAGCAAAGGAGCAAGTATATAAAGAACTGGCTCATATTGAAAGCGATGGTTTATTTTATCGCACCGACATTGGACAAAAAGCTATTGACCACGTTATGGTATAACAATGAGAGAGGCTGTCTTCTAAGGACAGCCTCACCTGTTTGTGTGGCAGCAGTTGGCACAAACTGCAATAGCGTAATCATGTGTATAGATTCTTCTTCTGAATTCCCGACGGATTTCATACCCAGAACCCGTAATTAATATATGACTAAGAAGCGTTAATTGCTTCTTGAATAGTAGTATCTTTCTTTTTTGTTCCGTTCATTTCAGGTAAATTCATGAAATTCATGCCTTTTGTCATGATTTTGGCGACATTCATATATTTCCCCAGCTTCATCGCTTCTGTTACCGGACAAAAACGTAAGATTCCCTCAGCAATTTTCATGGCACCTAAAAACGCAGTAAACTTTGCTGATGAACACCATGGCCTGCGCACAAGTTTTGAAGCTGCCAAACTCACCATTGTAATCCCAACTGTAATGCGTATGAGAGCATTGATGATTCCGATATTTTGTTTCAATCGAAACATCTCCTTCCAACCGCTTTAAAACGGAATATATTTTCCATTTCACTTTTATTGTTCCTATCTTCATTTTCACTATACAGACCAACAATAGGATAAGCTAAAAGGAAGAAACAGTTAAGGGTACGGATTTTCACAAATTTTTGCTATAATGATTAAATGCCATAATAAATTAGGGGGATACCGTCATGTACGATATTACTCAATGGAAGCATGTATTTAAACTTGATCCGAACAAGGATATTAGCGATACAGACTTAGAACTCATTTGCGAATCCGGTACAGACGCGGTCATTGTTGGCGGCAGCGATGGAATTACACTTGATAATGTCTTATTTATGCTTGCCCGCATTCGCCGTTATACTGTGCCTTGCGTATTAGAGGTTTCTACTATAGATTCCGTTACACCGGGATTTGATTACTACTATATTCCGACTGTGTTGAACAGTAAAAATCCAGATTGGATTACGGGCCTGCACCATCAAGCATTAAAAGAGTTTGGCCACCTTATGAATTGGGAAGAAATTCTTATGGAAGGCTACTGTATTTTAAACGGAGAATCCAAAGCGGCAAAGCTGACAGAAGCTCATTGTGAGCTGACGAATGATGATGTCATTGCTTATGCACAAATGGCAGAAAAACTGTTCCATTTGCCGATTTTTTACTTGGAGTACAGCGGTACATACGGAGATGTAAATCTGGTAAAAAAAGTAAAAGAACAGTTAGAAGAAACAAGACTGTATTACGGGGGCGGCATCGAAAAGGCAGCTCAAGCTGAAGAGATGGCTCAATATGCAGATACAGTTGTGGTAGGCAATCTTATTTACAGTGATATAAAAGAAGCATTGCATACGGTACAAGCAGTGAAAGGGAAGTAAGAAGGACGGTGAAACAATGAGTGTATCACTATTAGAGGGGCTGAATCCCCAGCAGCAGCAAGCGGTAAGAACGACGGAGGGGCCATTGCTGCTTATGGCAGGAGCGGGAAGCGGAAAAACGCGTGTATTGACGCATCGCATTGCGTATTTGCTCTCTGAAAAGGATGTTGCTCCTTGGAATATTTTAGCTATTACATTCACGAATAAAGCAGCTCGCGAAATGAGAGAGCGTATTGATAAATTGGTTGGACCGGAAGCGAACGATATTTGGATTTCTACGTTCCACTCCATGTGCGTGCGCATTTTGCGCCGTGATGTTGACCGTCTCGGCATTAATCGCAACTTTACTATTTTAGATGACAGCGATCAAATGACGATTGTAAAAAACATTTTAAAAGAGCGCAACGTCGATACAAAAAAATTCGACCCCCGTGCATTGCTTGGCAGTATCAGCAATTTAAAAAATGAACTGGTTACGCCGGACGAATTCGCCAAGAAAATACAGCCTGGCGACCCGTTTGAAACAATGGTCAGTGAAGTATATCTCGATTATCAAAAGCGATTGCTGAAAAATCATGCTCTTGATTTCGATGACCTTATCATGATGACAATCCAGCTGTTTAAACGTGTGCCGGAAGTATTGGAATTTTATCAGCGCAAGTTTCAATATATTCACGTTGATGAATATCAAGATACGAACCGTGCGCAGTATTTATTGGTAAAGATGATAGCAGAACGTTTTAAAAATCTATGTGTGGTAGGGGATTCTGACCAATCCATTTATCGTTGGCGCGGTGCGGACATCACTAATATCCTTTCATTTGAAAAGGATTATCCGAATGCCAAGGTCATTATGCTTGAGCAAAATTACCGTTCCACGCAAAGCATTCTTGATGCAGCCAATGCAGTAATTGAAAACAATATAAACCGCAAGCCAAAGAATTTGTGGACGGAAAACCCGAAAGGGAAAAAAATTGCTTATTATCGTGCGGGAACGGAACAAGATGAAGCCTATTTTGTTGCGAAAAAAATCAGAGAATTTGTAGAGAGCGGCAATCGCGATTACAGTGACATAGCGATTTTATATCGTACAAATGCTCAATCACGTGTAGTTGAGGAAGTATTTTTAAAATCCAATATTCCATATAAAATTGTCGGCGGCACAAAATTCTATGATCGTAAAGAAATTAAAGATGTGCTGGCATACTTGCGCCTGATTGCCAACCCTGATGATGAGATTAGCTTTGCGCGTATCATTAATGTTCCGAAGCGCGGAATAGGGGCTTCTTCTATCGATAAAATAAGAAACTACGGTGCCCAAAATGATTTGACTCTTACAGAAGTGTTAGATCAAATAGATTTTGTCGGTCTAAGTGGAAAAATTACTGCCACGATTAAAGAGTTTCGGGATCAACTGCGCGGTTGGGTAAACATGCAGGAATACTTATCTGTCACAGAGCTTGTCGAAGAAGTGCTTGACAAAACGGGTTATCGTGACATGTTGAAAAACGAACGATCTCTAGAATCGGAAGCGCGTTTGGAAAATATTAATGAATTCTTGTCCGTAACGCAAAACTTTGAATCGCAAAGCGAAGATAAAAGTTTGATTGCGTTCTTAACTGATCTCGCTCTTGTGGCTGATATTGATCGCATGGACGAAGACGAAAAAGCACGGACGGAAGTTGTCATGATGACAATGCACTCTGCGAAAGGGCTGGAGTTTCCGGTTGTGTTCATTTTAGGATTAGAGGAAGGGATTTTTCCTCATACCCGCTCCTTATTTGATGATAACGAAATGGAAGAAGAACGCCGCTTGGCCTATGTAGGCATTACGAGAGCGGAAGAAGAGCTATATTTAACAAATGCACAGATGCGTACGTTGTTTGGCAGAACAAGCTTCAATCCCGAATCTCGTTTTCTTTCAGAAATACCGGAAGACTTATTGGAAGCTCTTCATCAAAAACCGAAAGTGCGTACTGCTGCACCAACCTCAACAATGAATCGCGGTTCTGTATTGCGACCCGTGCAAAAAACGACAGGCGGGGAGCAAATGGGATGGAAGGTTGGAGACAAGGCAGTTCATAAAGTATGGGGAACAGGTACTGTCGTCAGCGTTCGAGGTGAAGGAGATGCAATGGAATTGGATATTGCATTCCCGAGTCCAATCGGTATTAAGCGGCTGTTAGCGAAGTTTGCCCCAATCACAAAAGCATAAGGAAAAGGGATGAGATGATGGGAAAAGCAGAAATTAAGCAGCGTATTGATGAATTGCGCGAAATTATCAATCAGTTGAATTACGAGTACCACGTATTAGACAACCCTACAGTATCCGATGCCGAATATGATCGTTACATGCAAGAGCTGATCAATTTGGAAGCTGAAAACCCGGAATTTTTAACAGAAGATTCTCCTTCTGTACGCGTGGGCGGACAAGTGTTGGATGTATTTGAAAAAGTTGTCCATAAGTCGCCTATGTTAAGTTTAGGCAACGCGTTCAATGAAGGAGATTTACGTGATTTTGACCGCAAAGTGCGCCAAGAAGCAAGAGAAGAAGACGTAGCGTATGTTTGCGAGTTGAAAATAGACGGGTTAGCAGTTTCTCTTCATTACGAAAACGGATTATTCATTCAAGGTGCCACGCGAGGAGACGGAACGGTCGGGGAGGATATTACCCAAAACTTGAAAACAATCCGTTCGATTCCGCTTCGTTTAAAGCAGGACGTTAGTTTAGAAGCACGTGGGGAAGCCTATATGCCAAAATCATCTTTTGAGAAACTGAACGAAGAAAAAGAAAAGAGAGGCGAAGTATTATTCGCAAACCCTCGTAATGCAGCAGCTGGTTCCTTGCGGCAATTGGATCCAAAGGTTGCTGCGCAAAGAAACCTTTCCTTTTTCGTATACGGATTGGCCAACCTGGAGGGATCTGTTGTAACTTCCCACAGTGAAGCATTAGATTTTTTACATGATCTTGGCTTTAAAACGAATCCGCATCGCCGGAAATGTTCATCTATCGAGGAAGTAATTGCCTACGTTCAGAAATGGCAAGAAAAGCGCCCTGAACTTCCGTATGAAATTGATGGCATCGTTATTAAAGTAGACAGTATACAGCTGCAAGAACGTCTTGGAACGACAGCAAAAAGCCCGCGTTGGGCTATTGCATTTAAATTTCCGGCAGAAGAAGTTATTACCAAGCTCATCGATATTGAACTGAGTGTAGGGCGTACGGGAGTTGTAACGCCTACTGCCATTTTAGAACCGGTCCGTGTAGCTGGGACAATCGTTCGCCGTGCTTCTCTGCACAATGAAGATCTGATTCGTGAGAAAGATATTCATATTGGGGACTTTGTCGTGGTGAAAAAAGCCGGCGATATTATTCCGGAAGTTGTAAACGTGCTGACAGAGCGCCGTACGGGGGAAGAAAAAGAGTTTATTATGCCTAGTCATTGTCCGGAATGCGGCAGCGAGCTTGTTCGTTTAGAAGGAGAGGTAGCGCTTCGCTGCTTAAATCCGGCTTGTCCTGCGCAAATTCGCGAGGGGTTGATTCACTTTGTTTCCCGTGATGCCATGAATATTGATGGTCTTGGAGAACGTGTGATCACGCAGCTCTTTAATAAAAAACTGATTCATACGTTTGCAGATATTTATACATTGACAAAAGAGCAGTTGCTTTCATTAGAACGTTTTGGAGAAAAATCTGCTTCTAACCTCATTCAAGCCATTGAAGCATCAAAATCAAATTCATTAGAGAAGCTGTTGTTTGGGCTGGGCATTCGCCATGTCGGAGCTAAAGCGGCTCGAACGCTCGCCCAGCATTTTGAAACGATGGATCGCCTCCAGCAGGCAACAGTAGAAGAATTGACTGCTATTAATGAGATTGGGGAAAAGATGGCAGAATCCATCGTTACGTACTTTGAAAACGATGAGGTCCGAGAGCTGATTCGTCAGCTAAAGGAATACGGGGTAAACATGGTTTACAAAGGAATGAAGCCGGTTGATGCTGCGCAAATCGATTCCTATTTTGCGGGTAAAACAATAGTATTAACCGGAAAGTTAGAAGAAATGGGCCGCAGCGAAGCAAAGAAAAAAATTGAAGCGCTGGGCGGCAAAGTGGCAGGAAGCGTAAGCAAGAACACGGACTTAGTGATTGCAGGGGAAGCTGCTGGTTCCAAATTGGCACAAGCAGAAAAGTTGAATATAGAAGTTTGGGATGAGGCGAGGTTTTTGGAGGAGCTAAATAAGTAAGAAGGTGGGAATATGAAGAAGGTAATGCTAGTTTGTATGAGTCTTGGGCTGCTGCTCGGCGGCTGCGGCCCAAACTTTCAAAAGGAGGATAAAATCGTTCAGCAGAATACTAAATCAAAGGATAGTGCCATTATCCCGAAGTATTCTATTTCTGACGATTACTATAAATCCATCATTCCTTTTAAGGCAGGGAAAGCTCGCGGTTTAGTCGTACAGGGATTAAACAGCCGCCTCGATATTGATGAATACGAAACCGGCTTAATGCGCATTGCAAAAGAATCGTTCAGTACGAAGGACTATTTATTTCAGGAAGGACAATATCTAGATAAAGAGACTGTTCAGCAGTTAATAGCACGAAAGCGTACGGACGCAGAGCAAGCAGAAGCAGAGAAAAAAGCGGGGGGAAAACAAGTTCCTAACATCGGCTTGAACCCGCCGTTTGATAAGACTGCACCGGGAACGCTGGAAGAGAAAAATGCAAAGAGTCCTATTTATTTGTCCAACATTTTGGAGCATGATTACTTAATAAAAAAGGACGATAATAAGGTAGAACTTGGCGGAGTTGTCATTGGCCTTGCCATGAACTCTGTTCACTATTTCAATCAAGAGCAGGGATATCCTCGTGAATATGAAATTCCAAAAGAAGAAATACTGGCCCAAGGAAAGGCTATGGCACAAACCATTCTAGAGCGCTTGCGCAAGGAGAAGGACTTAAAAGATGTTCCTATCATTTTTGCCATTTATCGGCAAGCGGCAAAATCTTCACTGGTGCCCGGCAACTTCTTGACCTATGCGAAAGCAGGGAGCGGCAGCACTTCACTGGGAGACTGGACTGCATTGGATGAAGAGTATTACTTGTTCCCGTCTAAAAAAGCAACAGAAAACTATCGTGAAGACGCTACAAAAGTGCTCAATTTTAAATCGGACATCTCCGAATACTTTGAGAACGACTATGTCGGTGTTGTCGGGCGCGGCTTTTATAAAGACGGACAATTGCGTGAGCTGAAGCTGGACATTCCGATTAAATTTAACGGAAAAGCAGAGGTCATCGGCTTCACCCAATATGTAACGGGATTGATTATGGAGCATTTCCCATCTTACATTAAGGTAGAAGCTTACATCAACTCTGTTAATAAACAGGAAGCAGTAATTCTCCGAGATGTAGATCAAGAAAAGCCGTTTGTTCATATTTTTGAGTAAAAATAAAAACCGGTTTCCTATGTGGAAGCTGGTTTTTTCGTTATAATGAAGAAGAATTTGATTTTATGGATGGGAGACGATTAAATGGAAGACCTTAGCCTGCAAGTCATTCTATTTCTTATTATTTCAGGGTTTCTGGCGGCATTCATCGATTCTGTAGTCGGAGGAGGGGGGGGAATCTCCATACCCGCATTATTATTTGTTGGATTGCCTCCATCTGCAGCTATCGGTACGAATAAGCTGGCTGCAACTATGGGTTCCTTTACAAGCACTATATACTTTATACGTTCAAAGAAAGTGGATTTTTCGTTAGTAGGAAAATTGATCCCTCTTACATTGCTTGGGGCAGTATTAGGAGCAATTACTGTAAAGTTCATTTCGCCTAATATATTAAAGCCGCTTATTTTGGTTCTGCTTGTGCTGGTTGCTGTTTATATCGTCGTAAAAAAGGACTGGGGTGCACATTCTACCTACAAAGGAATGTCCAAAGGGCGAATGCTTCTATTTGTTCCTATCATCTTTGTACTCGGCTTTTATGATGGTTTTTTTGGACCGGGTACAGGTTCATTTTTAATTTTCGCATTTTTAACAGTGGGGTTTGATTTCGTGCGTGCTGCGGCAAGCGGAAGAGTATTAAATTTTGCCAGTAACATCGCTTCTCTTTTTGCCTTTTTCTTTTTAGATGTGGTTCGTTTGGAATATGGTATTATCATGGGGCTTGCCATGATTGCCGGAGCTTATGCTGGGGCCAATTTTGCTGTGAAAAAGGGTGTTTCCTATGTGCGTATTTTATTTTTAGTTGTAACAGTGCTGCTCATAAGTAAAAACATATTGGAATATATGCATATAATTTAATTTTACATATAGAGAGCCTGTTGATGAACGGGCTCCTGTTTCATGATTTCACTACTCGAAGATTATGTTCTTTGAGGTCTTCTTCCAATAGCTTTTCCTCAACTTGCTCCACAGCATCATCGACGATTTGCACCGTTTCCTCCGCCTTTTGTACGCCTTGCTTTACAACATCCAATACTTGCTCAGCTTGGCTGATAAGGGTGTTTGTTTTTGCTACTGCTTCGTTTACCTTAGCAATTCCTTCTTTTGCCGCTTCAATGACTACCGGAGCAACTGTATATTTCCATTCTGATACCTTCGTTTTTCCTTCTTCATATGTGGAGGCCAGCTTTTCGCGATTATCTTTCTTAGCAAGCATGTACACTGCGGCTGCTCCAAGAGCTGCACCGGCAATTCCAAGAAAAATGTAACCTATTTTTAAATCTGTCTTTTTTCTTACAGCAGCCGGTGTGTCTTTTTCTACTAATACTTGCGGATAATATAGATCATCTTCGTACATGGTAAATCCTCCTTTTCTCTTCTCTTCTTTCTTTTTCCTATCTTTGACTGAATTATACTAGGGATTTTACCAAGAAAAAGAGGGGACGAGCATAAATAAGACAAATGTTAGAATTTGAAAATAACTGCAATCCCAAAAGAAATTTTGTAAAACATTTTGTTGAGAGTACTCACATTATCCTCAACAATCATGTAACAGGTGTACTGTATGATGTTGCACAAGAACTATGGCAGCAGCCTACAAACATGAGCCTTTTACAGTAGACATAGACAATTAGAGTTTGAAGAAACGCTAAAGAATGAGGGTTCAAAATGATCCTTTCATAATCAGCCGCTTTTCTGCGGAAAATCAAGAAGAAGCTGCGAAAGCCTAAACCAGAAACATGCGGAGGATTCTCTTTTAAAAGCAAAAACTAATCTCCCTCGCTTTCATGTAGAATCAAGCGAAGGAGATTAGTTGGCAAGAGGTTGCTGATTATACTCGTACTTGTTGAGCTTGTATTACTTTTTTAGAGTTCTAACCACTGATATTGTCAGGACAAGCTTGGGTAGGAAGAACAGGAAGTACTAGGTTAGCAGTATTAATTCTATATTGCTGCACTTGTAATACTTTTAAAGTAAGGTCAAGTACCATTTTTTCGCGTATGGAATTAAATGCCTGATTTGGACCTACTTGAACTGGTGAGAAATCAAGTTCAAAGAAATCAGCGGCTACTAACTCGCAGAATGGTTGTTCATTAAACAAGACATTGTTTTCAAAGAAGAACTTGTCTGTGCGAGGGTTGTCACCTTTTTTGTCATTAAGAAATACAGATCTACTTTCGTTTGAATTAGCCCAAATTGGGAAAATAATGAAATCTCCACCCTGTTCAACATCACCGCAAAGATCTGCGAAACCAGAAAATGGAACATCGGCATTTGTGAAGTTAATTTGTCCAGTGCAATTTCTTGAAAGTGTAGAATATTCGATATTTTTACGAACGAAGCCTTCTACAAATAATTTTGCTCTTGTAACTAGGCGAAAGCCAGGGGCACCTTCAATATCTCGAAACGCAACAGGGACAAGTTTACATTGTGTTAAAAATACGTTTTTTAACACTCTCTTAATTTCTGTTGCGTTGTTAAGTGGGATAGTTGCTTCTGTAACGATTTGAAGTGTTGTTTCTGCTAATACAGTCGGAACTTTAATAATTGGGCGTCTAAAGTCTTCAAAGAGTTCTACAGGTGTATCACTTAATGGTTTCTGTTGCTTTGAGGATACTGGACAACTAGCATCAATTTGGCCTTTGCCATGACTATCATTACAATTTGTTGACATTAAAAAACCTCCGTTTGTTATTTTTTGAGGTATGTTAACCTCTTCTTTAACTAAAGTATGTCATATTAACAAGAAGGTGCAGGCTAGTCTAATAGTCATTTTTATTATTTTTAATAGAACTGGATATCTTTTACTAGAAGTATCGTCTATTTTTAAAACTCATGATTATGTGGAAGATACATAAAAAACCTGTTCTTTTGAAAGCATGATAGAAACCATACAAACATATCAACGAAAGAATGGATCAATACCATATTTTACGAGTTTCAAGATCCAATGTATGAAAAAATAAGTTTGTTTTATAACAGCTGCTGTCCTGGACGATAAGAGACTAAAGTAAATACAAAGCAATATCGGAGAGGGTTTTGTAGATACTAAAGTTATTTGAGCGGTCTACTTGTTATAGAATGAAATCAGGTCAATAAAGGAAGAATTTTGTCTAAATCTGTTATGACAATGTTTGAAGTATTTAGAATAATCATGTAGAATAAGGATGTATGATGTAAACGCTTTTGCATAAAGGGGAGGCCAAGAATTATGGTAGTAGCTTACAAACATGAGCCTTTTACAGATTTTTCAGTAGAGGCAAACAGACTGGCGTTTGAAGAGGGGTTAAAAAAGGTAGAATCTTACTTAGGACAAGATTATCCGTTAATTATCGGCGGGGAACGCATTACTACAGAAGATAAAATCGTTTCTGTAAACCCTGCAAATAAAGAAGAAGTAGTTGGCCGCGTATCAAAAGCAAGCCGCGAATTAGCAGAAAAAGCTATGCAAGCAGCTGATGAAACATTTAAAACTTGGAGAAAAACAAAGCCTGAAATGCGTGCTGACATCCTGTTCCGTGCAGCAGCTATCGTGCGCCGCAGAAAGCATGAATTCTCCGCATTGCTTGTAAAAGAAGCGGGCAAGCCATGGAAAGAAGCAGATGCAGATACAGCGGAAGCTATCGACTTCATGGAGTACTATGGACGGCAAATGCTGAAAATTAAAGATGGTATTCCTGTAGAAAGCCGTCCAATCGAATATAATCGTTTCAACTATATTCCGCTTGGGGTAGGCGTTATCATTTCTCCTTGGAACTTCCCGTTCGCAATCATGGCTGGTATGACAACAGCGGCAGTAGTATCCGGCAACACGGTATTACTAAAGCCGGCTAGTACAACTCCTGTCATTGCAGCGAAATTCATGGAAGTATTAGCAGAAGCAGGATTGCCTGCAGGCGTAGTAAACTTCGTTCCTGGCAGCGGTGCGGAAGTAGGAGACTACTTAGTAGATCATCCGCGTACTCGCTTCATCAGCTTCACAGGCTCTAAAGATGTAGGTATCCGCATTTATGAGCGCGCAGCGAAAGTAAATCCGGGCCAAATCTGGTTAAAACGCGTTATCGCTGAAATGGGCGGTAAAGATACAATCATCGTAGACAAAGAAGCTGATCTTGAATTAGCAGCTCAATCTATCGTTGCGTCTGCATTCGGTTTCTCCGGTCAAAAATGTTCTGCTTGCTCTCGTGCAGTAATCGTAGAAGATGTATACGATCAAGTATTAAACAGAGCAGTAGAATTGACAAAACAATTAACAGTTGGAAACCCTGCTGAGCAAAGCACGTTCATGGGTCCGGTAAACGACCAAGGTGCGTTTGATAAGATCATGAGTTACATCCAAATCGGTAAAGAAGAAGGCAAGCTTATGACTGGCGGCGAAGGAGATGATTCTAAAGGCTGGTTCATCCAACCTACAATTTTTGCTGACGTAGCAGAAGATGCGCGCTTAATGAAAGAAGAAATCTTCGGACCTGTTGTAGCATTCTGCAAAGCGAAAGACTTCGACCATGCGTTAGATATCGCTAACAACACAGAATACGGTTTAACAGGAGCAGTTATCTCCAACAACCGTGAAAATATTGAAAAAGCACGTGAAGACTTCCACGTAGGTAACCTATACTTCAACCGCGGCTGTACAGGCGCAATCGTTGGATACCAACCATTCGGCGGATTTAACATGTCCGGTACTGACTCTAAAGCAGGCGGTCCTGACTACTTGATTCTTCACATGCAAGCAAAAACAACTTCTGAAATGCTGTAAGAAGTTGAATAGGGAGACTCTTCATTTTTGAAGAGTCTTCTTTTTGTAGAAAACTTTTTCATGTTCACACGAAATACACATCAAAACGTTATGATGTATTTGCAATCGATTTTTTCCCCAGACTTCTAAAATCCCTTGCCTGTTAATAAGGTCTAAGCTTGTGCTTAGTCCTTATTTTGTAAAAATTTTTAATAAAAGTTAAAAAATTCACATACAGTTCACAGAAGATGTGTATAATTACATATGTAAAGAAAATCTATGTACGACAAGATGAAAAAGTCTTCAGCGTTTGCTGAAGGCTTTTTCTCAGGCTGTGGAGAAAGTCTCTCCACAGCCTGTTTTTGTGTCTGAGCTTCTTTTTATCTGTCTACACTGATAAAAAAGAGGAAAAGGAGCGATGTTGTATGATGGGAGCACTGAAAAATCATCGAGAAGAACGAGTATTGGTTTCGGTAGAGGAGTTGGTTCCACAAGACCATTTCTTGCGGGCGATTGAAGCGACGATTGATTTTGATTTTATTGAGGAAAAGTTGCGTCCGTATTATTGTGAAGATAACGGTCGTCCTTCCATCCATCCGATTACGCTGTTTAAGATGATGTTTGTCGGATATTTCTATGGCATTCGTTCGGAACGTCAACTGGAGAAAGAGATCCGAACCAATGTAGCCTATCGCTGGTTTCTCGGCTTCTCCTTATCCGACTCTGTTCCGGATCACTCCACCATCAGCTGGAATCGACGCACTCGTTTCCTTCATACGAATATATTTGAAGAGATTTTTGATGAAATTGTCCGCCAAGCGGCAGACCATCGTATGGTAGGTGGCCGGGCTCTGATGACAGATTCTACGCATATCAAAGCGAATGCCAATAAAAAGAAATTCGTGAGAAAGGTCAAGACAACTGAGCCGAAAGCCTACTTAGAAGAACTCGAACAAGCGGTGATGGCAGATCGGATTGCACACGGAAAAAAGAACTAGGACCTCGGAAGGAAGGCGACGCCAAACCAAAAGAAACCCGTGAAAGTACAACTGACCCGGATAGCGGGTTTCTCATGCGAGACGGAAAGCCGAATGGCTTTCATTACTTGGATCATCGTACCGTGGACGCGAAATATAATATCATCACAGATACATTTATTACGGCTGGGAATGTGGCCGATTCCGAGCCGTATTTGGCACGCCTTCAGGCACAAATAGAAAAATTCCAATTCAAGGTAGAAGCGGTCGCACTCGATGCCGGATATTTTACGGGGTATATTTGTAAGAAGCTAGCCGAACAAACAATTTATATGGTGATGGGATATCGACGATTTGGGAGACAAAAGAAAGAGATGCCAAAGTACAAGTTTCGCTATGTCAAAGAAACTGATGTATTTGCTTGTCCGCAAGGCTGTATCCTCTCGTATACAACGACGGACCGAGAGGGACAGCGGCAGTATAAATCGAAAGCTGAAGACTGTGCGGTGTGTCCATTTCGTTCTTCTTGTTTTTCAGCGAAGCAAAAGCAACGTGTGATTACACGTCATATTTGGGAGGACTATAAAGACATTGCCCGCGCCAACAAACGAACGAAAACAGGACAGCGGCTCTACAAGGTACGCTGTTCCACCATTGAACGGAGTTTTGCCGATGCCAAAGAGCTTCATGGCTATCGCTACGCTCGGTTTCGAGGGCAGAAGTCTGTCCAAATGCAGGCGTATCTCACCGCTGCCTGCCAAAACATGAAAAAAATTGCCCTACATCTGACCAAAAAGGGGATTGTGTAGGGCAATTTTACCTGTTTTTCTTGTATATTCGTTGTGTGTTTCTCTATAAACCAAAAGATTTCGTTCAGAGGTCGAGAAACCCTTTAGGGTTTCTCGACACTCTGTGAAAAAGTCTTCAGCGTTTGCTGAAGGCTTTTTCTGTTTTATAAAAAATCACTGGTGTTGCATAAATTTTGTTTGAAAATTCAATCTATTTGTTCTGATGATTTAGAGCCAAAAAAGTAAATCTTCAATAAAGGTGGCCCTATCCATTTGGTTTTTATTTACAATTAGACTGGAGTGACAGCGACAGTTTCCTTATTAGGGAATGGTTTTTGTCTCGATTCTCCGAAGCCAAGTGGCTGCTGGTTTCCAAAGGCTTGCTTTTAGGTACCGGCTAATTTGGAGGATTTTTCGTTTACTTCCTGTCTCTAACTGTGCTAACACATGCAAACAATAAACGATGAGTGCGATGAACACTTGATTTTGGATCACCCACTCACTTTGACCGTAAAATTTCTTGATATTCAGATGCTGTTTCAACCATTTGAAAAACAACTCAATGGCTCACCGTGATTTGTACATTTCTGAAATTTCATCAGGCTCTATGTCGAAGCGATTCGTAATCAATTGTAGTTCATTTCCTTTTGAATCCTTCACTTTTAGTAATCGGAAAAAGTTTTCTGCCCTATTTTGTGTGGTGCCGATCAAGACCATTTGATCCGATAAAACAGGGGAATCATTCGGTACTTTAAAGTCGTATATTTCCCTTATCACTGCGTTTTTGCGCAATCTAGAAAGGAAAAAGTATCCTTCATCTGTCATGCGGTCAAAGCGCTCATAATCTAGGTATCCGCGGTCAAAAACGTACATGCATGTTTTGTCATCTACCATTACTTCCAGTTGGTTACGGTCATGTTCTTTCGCATTGGTGATGAAGGCTTTTTCTGGATAAGAACAGCCTTTCTCCATGAAAACAAGGCGCAAATGCAGCTTCACACCTGCTTTCGTCTTTCGAAATTCAGCCCATTTATGGTTCGTTAGATTCAGTGGTAACGTGCTCGAATCGATGATTTTCAAAGGTGTTTTGACGGCTGAGTAGCTCGTTTTCCGATGAATTTGAGATACTAAATCGAGAAATAACTGCTGGAATACCTCGGGATTCAATTGGGTTAATCGGCGTGATAGTTGAGAAACACTGATTGAGTCTAAATCTGTACCTTCTTGAAGATCTTCATCGAAAAGGCAATCGCTAAGCGCGTGTAGACTTTCTGTTTCGTGCAGCTGAGCGAATAGCAGTAATTTTAAAAACGATTGAGTCGTTAATTTCTTTGTATAATAGTCTAATTTCATGGTTTTCACTTTTTCTTCAAATAATTGAAGATTTATGGGTGAAAACCATTGTCCAAATGAAGTTTTTGGTGTAATCTTGTCCATGAGATGGGTCCTTTTTAGTGGATTTGGACGGGTTATCACCTGACTTATCCATTATAAAGGACTTTTTCTTTGCGTAAAATAAAATTATCGAAGATTTCGAGTCTTTTTAATTTTGAAATTTAATTAATGCAATGCTAGTGATAAAAAATACATCTTAAGTATAAGGATGGTAAAAACGAGTTAAATTTATGTTTAGAGCGCTCTTTAGTTCAATTAAGAAACTGCATAAGAAGTAAAATGACCGCCTTGGTTATGTTTGGTGAGGAGGGACGTTTTACCAGAATAACCAAGAAATTATACGAAAAAGAAGGTTCATAAAAGTGTAAAATATGTTAGAATATTAAATTGTGTGTGAATTTTAAAAAGAAAAAGTGGAAGGTAAGCATATGAGGTATCTATTTCAAAAGAAGTCAGTACATGATTTATTATTGCAAAATCAAAATAAGACTCTTCAAAAAACATTGGGTGCTTTTGATTTAATATTGCTTGGAATCGGTGCTATTGTCGGTATTGGGATTCTTGTATTAACAGGTATGGTAGCCGCTAATTATGCAGGACCGTCTGTTATCTTTTCGTTTATGATGTCTGCATTTGTTTGTACTTTTGTAGCATTTTTTTATGCGGAGATTGCCTCCACTATTCCTGCTTCTGGAGGGGTTTATACGTATTCATATGTAACAGTTGGTGAGATTGTTGCCTTTTTAATCGGATGGTCTCAAATATTGATGTATATACTTGCTGTAGCAGCAGTTGCCAACGGGTGGTCTGCATATTTTATTTCTCTGTTGGAAGGGTTTCATATTGAACTTCCCAAAGCTTTGTATACTGTTCCGCAGCAAGGCGGCATTATGAATATACCTGCTATTGTAATTGTTTTACTTATTACATGGGTGTTATCCCAAGGCGTACAAGAGAGTAAAAAAATCAATAATATTATGGTAGGCATTAAGGTATTTATTATTTTGTTGTTCATTATTGTCGGAATTTTCTATGTTAAGCCTGAGAATTGGACGCCGTTTATGCCGTTTGGCGCAGAGGGAGTAATGGCAGGAGCTGCGGCAGTTTTCTTTGCATTTTTAGGTTTTGATGCAGTCGCAGCAGCTGCGGAAGAGGTAAAAAATCCTCAGAGAGATTTACCTATAGGGATTATTGGTTCACTGGTTGCCTGTACATTCCTATATGTTATTGTTTCTCTGATTTTGACAGGTATGGTTCCTTATAAATTATTAGACGTATCTGATGCAATGGCATTTGCTCTTCAATCTGTAGGCCAAAATCTTATAGCGGGTATCTTGTCAGTCGGAGCGTTAGCCGGAATTACAACTGTTATTCTTGCTTATTTATATGCTGGAGTACGAATCATATTTTCTATGAGTAGAGACAGCTTGCTGCCAAAATCATTTGCTCGTGTCAACCGCAAAAAGCAAGCGCCTGTTTTTTCTACATGGATAATCGGAATTACAGCTTCTTGCTTAGGGGGATTAGTCGATTTAGGTGCGCTCTCTGACTTTATCAACATGATTGCATTACTGACATTTATCATGGTAGCGTTAGCGGTCATTGTTTTAAGAAAAACACATGCAGACATACCAAGAGGGTTTAAAACACCGTTTATTCCTTATGTTCCGATTTTTACAATTGGGTGTTGTTTATTCATGATGACGCGATTTCCTGTAAGAACATGGGGCTACTTCGCACTTTGGTTGATGTTAGGCGCAGCAGCTTATTATTTCTATACCAAGCATGCGGAATACGTTATCAATCACGCGAAGAAGAAGGTCGGCTAATGGTATAAGCCCTTTGAAGTTATTCCAAAGGGCTTTGTTTATTTTATTCAATTGTAATAGTTGATAGTTCTGTCTTAGCTTTTTCAGGCTGTGGAGGCGCTTGCGTATTTTGCAAATGTGTCTGCAGTTCTTCATGTAATATTTCTAGAATGGTTCTGGCTGTTGTTTGTATAGGCTGAGGCATTTCCTTGAGAATATAGGCTCCTGCTTGCAGCTTCATTCCAATCAGCTTTTTGAGCAAGTCTTCATTCATCTTTTCCGCCTCCAAATTTAATCTTCAATACATCCTCTTCAAATTTCGCTCCTTGGATACTTAGGTGAGTTAATGTTCTTGGCAATGTAATATTTCGTTTCACGGTCCCTGCACGAACAATAAGCTCGTCGCCTTTTTGGTTTAAGGCTAATTCTTTTTTATCAGCGAATGGAATGTGCAGAGCGAAAATATATTCCTCGCCTTCCTTTGTGATCTGCTGCGTGCGTAAGTTGAATTTGACCTCGATGGGGTTATCTTCACTTGAGAACAAAGCTGTTCCTACTCGATCTAACATTTCTAAACCGACTACCTCTTGCTCAAACAAAGGAGCATAATAAATCGGAAGAGGTGCAAAGCTTTCAATAATCAGCTTTTTATACTTTCTCTGAATTTCTTTCCATGCGGTAAAATATTGGTCGGTTACGTTATCTGGAATTACCCTGTTTACCATTACTGCATCGACATTGTAGTCATACATATTTAAATACGTGAAGCTGCGTTGAGCTTCTTTGATGACCATCTTCTCAGGATTCACAACAATGCGTACGCTTGTGATGTCACGATTGGACAAAATAGCCCGCATCTCGTCCAGTTGTTCCAATACGTTTGCAAGCTCACTCATAATGTCGTCTGTAGGAAGCGGGATGCCGAGAAGCGGTTGTGCTACTGGCCGAACGACTTTCAATACTTTTCGTTTAATAGGAAAGAGCTTCTCCATCCACCAGCCGAGCATATCCGGGAAGCTGAGCATAGCTAATGTCTCACCCGTCGGGGCGCAATCGATAATAATAACATCGTATGTTTCTTCTTTATAGTACTCTAGCACCTTTAATAAACTCATCAAATCTTCCATGCCTGGAAACATGGTCAATTCCTCAGTTGTAATGTTGTCTACGGTTTTGGCTGTAAAGAGCAAAGTGATATATTTTTGGATTTTGCCCCATCCTTTTTCCATTTCATAGATTGTATTGATTTCTTGAGCCCACAAGTTTTCCATAATTTCTGTCGGTTCAGAAGAAAGCTTGATTCCTAAAGAGTCTCCTAAACTATGTGCAGGATCGGTGCTCATAACCAATGTTTTTAGTCCTTGCTTTGCACTTTGTATGGCGGTTGCTGCTGAAATGCTGGTTTTACCGACTCCGCCTTTGCCTGTATATAAAATGATTCGCATAAAAAAACCTCCTTAAAATTTCGTTAATCGAATATTACGGGTTACGAAATAATTTATCGAAATAAAACCCATATTATGGGTTCATTCGATAGGGATTTGCTTAATTCCTGCAGAAGACGGTGCTTCTTTTTCGTTCGTCTCTTCTTTGCCGAGATGGTTCAACATCTTTCTCATAATTTGAAGTAAAACCGCCTTTTCCTCTTCTGTCAGCGCTTCAGTAAATAGCTGAAAGTATTTAGAAGCAGTTGCTTTTACTTCATCCACGAGCTTCTGTCCTTCTTCTGTCAAACGAATCACCACAATTCTTCGGTCAGCTTCACTGCGATAGCGTTCTAAATACCCTTTTTTCACCAGGCGATTCACTACTCCGGTCGCAGTGCTCATTGGAATATCCAGCATATCGGCAATCTGGCTCATGATGACTTCGTTATTGCGGCTCATCCAAAGCAAGCAGAAGATTTCTGTTTTGGAGAGGGACAAGTCAATTGTTACCCATTCTTCGGGGTAGAAGAGCTTTTTGGCGTTATCAAGCAGAGTCTCTAAAAAGTCTTCGTATTGGATCATTATTTCCACTCCCGTATATTTCGATTTTCGTAATATTTGTTTTCATCATATGTTTTCCTTTTCATTTTGTCAATACTATTAGGAGGAAAATGTAAAAATTTTGATTAAACCGTGCCATTGCTTGATTGAACTTGGGAAAGTTGTTATCATCAATATTATTGCATAGTGAACGAATATGGATGGAGGTGGCTCAGCCGTGTCAAGAATTTCTGTTGATACAGTAAAACACGTAGCGCATTTGGCCCGCCTTGCGATTACTGAGCAAGAAGCGGAGAAATTTTCAAAGCAGTTGGATGCAATTCTTACGTTTGCGGAGCAATTGAATGAACTGGATACTGAAAATGTACAACCGACGTCTCACGTATTGAATATGAAAAATGTAATGCGTGAAGATGTGGCAGAAAAAGGATTACCAGTAGAGGAAGTATTGAAAAATGCACCGGATCATAAAGATGGTCAAATACGTGTACCTGCAATTATAGAATAGGGGGAGGGGAGAAACATGTCATTATTTGATTATTCTGTATCTGAGTTACATAAGAAGTTACATAGTAAAGAAGTTTCGGTTTCAGATTTAGTAGATGAATCCTATAAGCGTATTGCGCAAGTAGATGATAAAGTACAAGCGTTCCTTACTTTGGATGAGGAAAATGCACGTGCAAAAGCAAAGGAAATAGACAACAAGCTTGGTCAAGCAGATGAGTACGGTTTATTATTCGGCATGCCGATCGGTATAAAAGATAACATTGTAACGAAAGGTCTTCGCACAACGTGTGCAAGTAAAATATTAGCTAACTTTGATCCTATTTATGACGCAACTGTTATTCAAAAGCTCAATCAGGCAGAAGCCATCACAATCGGAAAATTAAACATGGATGAATTTGCGATGGGGTCTTCGAATGAGAACTCCGGCTTCCATCCGACAAAAAATCCGTGGAACTTGGAATACGTTCCGGGCGGCTCCAGCGGCGGCTCTGCGGCATCTGTTGCGGCAGGGGAAGTATTATTCTCTTTAGGTTCCGACACAGGCGGTTCCATTCGCCAACCGGCTGCGTATTGCGGGGTAGTCGGCTTGAAACCTACGTACGGACGGGTGTCACGTTACGGTCTTGTTGCATTTGCGTCTTCTCTTGATCAAATCGGACCGATTACACGTACGGTAGAAGATAATGCATACTTGCTGCAAGCTATTGCAGGATTGGATAAAATGGATGCTACATCTGCCAATGTAGAGGTACCCGACTACGTATCTTCTTTAACAGGTGATGTAAGAGGATTACGCATTGCGGTTCCGAAAGAATACTTAGGCGAAGGGGTAAGCGAAGAAGCCCGCCAAGCCGTATTAGATGCATTAAAAGTATTAGAGGGCATGGGTGCAACATGGGAAGAGGTATCTCTGCCTCATTCTAAATATGCATTAGCTACATATTATTTGTTATCTTCTTCTGAAGCATCTGCAAACTTGGCGCGTTTTGACGGTGTACGTTACGGTGTACGTTCCGATAACGCGGCGAATTTGATAGAAATGTACAAGCAAACGCGCAGCGAAGGTTTTGGAGACGAGGTAAAACGCCGTATTATGCTTGGTACGTTTGCATTGAGTTCCGGATACTACGATGCGTATTATAAGAAAGCTCAAAAAGTACGTACATTAATTAAAAATGACTTTGAAAACGTATTTGAAAACTATGATGTTATCATTGGACCGACAGCTCCGACAACTGCGTTTAAAATCGGTGAAAAAATGGATGACCCAATGACGATGTATGCAAATGATATTTTAACGATTCCGGTCAACCTTGCAGGTGTTCCTGGTATCTCTGTTCCATGCGGATTCGGGGCAAACGGCATGCCGCTGGGGCTGCAGATTATCGGCAAGCATTTCGATGAATCGACTGTATACCGTGTGGCTCACGCATTCGAGCAAGCAACAAATTATCATAAGCAAAAACCACAATTGTAAGGAGGGCGAGAAGGATGAATTTTGAAACGATTATCGGTTTAGAAGTTCACGTTGAGTTAAAAACAAAATCTAAAATTTTCTCTGCAAGTCCGACAGACTTCGGTGCGCCTCCTAATACACAAACGAGTGTTATCGATTTGGGATACCCAGGCGTACTGCCGGTTCTAAACAAGCAAGCAGTGGAATTTGCTATGAAAGCTGCCATGGCTTTGAACTGTGAAGTTGCAACGGAAACAAAGTTTGACCGCAAAAACTATTTCTATCCGGACAATCCGAAAGCATATCAAATCTCTCAATATGATAAGCCAATCGGAGAAAACGGCTGGATTGAAATTGAAGTAAACGGCAAGAAAAAGAAAATCGGCATCACTCGTCTTCATTTAGAAGAAGATGCCGGGAAATTGACGCATACAGGTGACGGCTACTCTTTAGTTGATTTCAATCGCCAAGGTACACCTCTTATCGAAATTGTATCCGAGCCGGATATTCGTACACCTGAAGAGGCATATGCCTACCTTGAAAAACTGAAGTCTATCATTCAATATACAGGTGTATCAGACTGTAAGATGGAAGAAGGTTCATTACGTTGTGACGCAAATATCTCCATCCGCCCAATCGGACAAGAAGAATTTGGTACAAAAACGGAGCTGAAAAACTTAAACTCTTTCGCTTTCGTGCAAAAAGGATTAGAGTATGAGGAGGCCCGCCAGCGAAAAGTATTGCTTGCCGGAGGTACAATTCAGCAAGAAACGCGCCGCTATGATGAAGCGACCAAAACGACAATCTTAATGCGTGTGAAAGAAGGCTCTGACGACTACCGTTACTTCCCGGAACCGGACCTCGTAGAGTTATATATCGATGATGAGTGGAAAGAGCGTGTACGCGCTCAAATTCCTGAGCTTCCAGATGCGCGCAAAAAGCGTTATGTTGAAGAGCTTGGCTTGCCTGCATATGATGCGCAAGTATTAACCATTACGAGGGAAATGGCAGACTTCTTTGAGGCGACAGTTGCAAATGGTGCGGATGCAAAGCTTGCCTCTAACTGGTTAATGGGGGATGTATCTGCTTACTTAAATAAAGAGCAAAAAGAATTGAAGGACATTGCTCTTACACCGGAAAGTCTTGCGAAGATGATCGGCTTAATTCAAAACGGTACGATTTCTTCCAAGATTGCTAAAAAAGTTTTTACGGAGTTAATCGAAAAAGGCGGAGATCCGGAGGTTATTGTGAAAGAAAAAGGCCTTGTGCAAATCTCAGATGAAGGCGCTCTTCGCAAAATTGTCGGAGAAGTATTGGATAACAATACTCAATCCGTTGAGGATTACAAAAGCGGAAAAGAACGTGCAATCGGCTTCTTAGTCGGCCAAATCATGAAAGCGACAAAAGGACAAGCAAATCCGCCGCTTGTCAACAAAATTCTTTTGGAAGAAATTAACAAAAGATAAAAAAAACACCCGGTTTGGGTGTTTTTCTTCATCAATAAAGTTTAATTAAACGTTTGATTAAAAAATATGTCAAAAGGCAAACTACATATGGATTAAAGTTGCAAAATGCTTCTTTTAATGATAAATCTAGAAGTGTGAGGGAAAATTTGACTAGATGAAATAAAAACAATTTGAATTTAGGATGATGGGAATGAAACGTGCAAGAATCATTTATAATCCGACTTCCGGTCGTGAAGTGTTTAAAAAGCACTTGCCGGAAACATTGCAGAGGCTTGAGCGTGCCGGATATGAAACGTCATGTCATGCGACAACAGGGGCAGGAGACGCAACAGTCGCAGCAGCGGCGGCAGCGGAGCGGAAATTTGATGTTGTCATTGCAGCTGGGGGAGACGGTACGTTGAATGAAGTGATCAACGGCCTTGTTAATCAAAAGCACCGTCCACAATTTGGGATCATCCCGGTCGGCACTACAAACGATTTTGCCCGCGCAATCGGCATTCATCGCTCCATCGATGAAGCCGTTGATGTTATTTGTGCCGGTAAGACAGTACCCCTGGATATCGGACGGGCAAACGATAAGTATTTTATTAATATCGCTGGAGGCGGCCGTATTACAGAATTGACATATGAAGTGCCAAGCAAGCTGAAAACAGTGCTTGGTCAGCTGGCATATTATTTAAAAGGGATTGAGATGCTTCCGTCCTTGCACCCTACATATGTAGAGATAGAGTACGATGGAAAAGAGCTCAAGGAAGAAATTATGATGTTTTTAATTACAAATACAACATCAGTCGGCGGTTTTGAAAAAGTAGCTCCTTACGCTTCCATCAACGACGGTTTATTCGACTTGCTTGTGCTGAAAAAAGGATCGGTAGCCGATTTGATTAAAGCTGCGTCACAAGCATTGCGCGGCGAGCATATCAATAATCCGCAGATTCTATATACACAAGCAAATCGTATTAAGGTAAAAACGCCGGAAGAAAAATTGATGATTAACTTAGATGGGGAATACGGCGGCGATGCGCCAATGGAATTTGAAAATCTGTATCATCATTTAGAATTGTTTGTACCATAAAAACTAAAGAAAGTTGGTCATTGACCAGCTTTCATTTTTGAAGAATAAGAAAATATAAATTCCCCCACCGTAGTGCGTTGCGCTGTGGTGGTTTTTATATGGAGACAACTATTCTGAAGCGTATCTTGAGGTTGGTGCAATGATTTTGAATTTCGTGCAATTGTATGCTGTTTTGGTGCAATGATTTTGAATTTCGTGCAATTGTATGCTATTTTGATGCAATTATATTATCAGTTTCGTACAATGGGTGCGAAACTTGGGTGTGCCGGAACTAAAAAAGGACTGGGCACGGGTGGTTTTCCCGTGCTCAGTTTTTTAGGGCACAAGGAACACTTCGGAGTGTTATCACGCACGCAGAAAAGGCTGACTTTTTCAAGGAACTAAGGCTGCTGCCTGCAGCTAAGGTTTCTTTACCTTACAAGCTCTGCGAATTGCTCCAAAGTCGTATCATATTCAATCCAGACGCGAGGCATGAGATATAACTCGTTCGGCAATCTCTTTTCGATGAATTGTCCCTTCTTTACCGTAACCGCAAATTCATAGTACTTTTTCGTTTCCTCTACGGCCTTCTCATTAAAAAAACCGTATGGATATGACAGTGCAATTACTGGTTTTCCAGTAATCTCTTTGATTTTGTCTCGGGAGCTTTTTAACTCGTATTCGTAGTTTTTTACTTTTGTTAAATCCGGATGAGTGGCTGAATGTGATTGGACAGAAAACAATCCGGAACCTGACATTTCTTTTAAATCCGATTTCGTTAATCGTTTTGGTTTGCCAATCAATTCTGTAATAACAAATAACGTACCGACAGGCTGAAAGCGTTCATCTTTCAGTTTTTGGAAGACGGCATACGCATTCAAGTTATTTTTATAACCGTCATCAAACGTTACGATAATAGGTTTATTTACTCTATTTATATCTTTCCACCGCTCGAATGTCAGAAGAGTATAGCCGTTGGCTTTTAAATAGTTCATTTGCGCTTCAAAGTTTTTTGGAGATACATAGAGTTCCTTCAGGCCGCTTCCTGTGAATTCGTCAATGGAGTGATACATTAAAATAGAAACGTGTTGGGGGAATGTAATAACGGTTTGGGCCAGCAATTTCTCTGAGCCGTCTTTTGCTATACCGTATGCTGTTACATTATATTCGCCTCTTTTCGATTGAAATCGGGTAAGGTTAAACGGGAAAGCAAAGTTATTGCGTTTATTTTTGGATTCAAAGGTTTGGGCGCTTTCCTTCCCGTCAGCAGTCCGCCAAACACGGTAACGCACTGCAGATATCGTATCTTCTACATTATTTGTGTACAAAGTTGTAGAAGTGGATTTGTACGTAATGGGCGGATTCCATGTTATGATAGGTTCTCTTTGCAGCAGTCGAATAAAGGTATCATTTGTTAAGGCTGAAGCAGTTGAAAGGGTATACATAAAGAAAAAGAATAAAAGGAAAAGATAAAACAATTTACGCATACTGTTCCTTCTCTCTTGAAGATTTTAGATTTAGTATGCGTTAATCCAGCTATTATAAATAAAGTAATTTGTTAAATTTTTACATATAGTTTATGGAATTTGTTGCTGTATGAACTTCCGATAAAACGTGAATAGATAAAGAAGATAAGAATATGGTACAATGTAACGCAGTGTGAATATTGAAAAAAGGAAGTAGAAAAATGAGTACGAAGATTGCACCGCCAGTACAAAAAAATGAATATATAGATGTAGTATTTGAAGATTTGACACATGAAGGAGCCGGTGTCGCAAAAGTGAACGGCTATCCGATTTTTGTACAGTACGGCTTGCCTGGAGAAGAAGCAAAAATTAAAGTCATCAAAGTGAAAAAGAACTTTGCATATGGCCGTTTAATTGAATTATATAAAGAAAGTCCGTACCGTCAAGAAGCGCCGTGTCCGGTGTATAAGCAATGCGGCGGCTGTCAGCTGCAGCACTTAAGCTACGAAGGACAACTGAAGGCCAAAGAAAAACAGGTGCGTGATGTCATGCAGCGAATCGGCGGCCTTCAAGATGTGACCATCCATCCGGTGCTTGGAATGGAGAAGCCATGGCTATACCGCAATAAAGCCCAAGTTCCTATCGGGGAGCAGGAAGGCGGATTGGTCGCAGGATTTTATCGCCAAAACACTCATGAAATCATTGATATGGAAAAGTGCCTCATTCAGGCAGAAGAAAACGATGCGCTAATTCAAGAAGTAAAAAGCATATGCAGTAAGTACGGTGTTCAAGCGTATAATGAAGAACGCCATAAAGGGACGCTTCGTCACATTATGGCACGCTATGGTCAAGTAACGGGTGAAGTCATGCTCGTGTTCATCACAAGAACAGAGGAGCTGCCGCATAAAAAGGCAATCATTGAAGAGGTTACAGCGAAGTTTCCCAATGTGAAATCTATCGTTCAAAATGTAAACGAAAAGCGTACAAATGTGATTTTTGGTGAAAAAACAAAAGTACTCTATGGTTCAGAATATATTTATGATTATATCGGGGACATCAAATTTGCGATTTCCGCCCGTTCTTTTTATCAGGTGAATCCGACGCAAACGAAAGTGTTGTATGACAAAGCGCTGGAATATGCCGGACTGATGGGAGAAGAAAGCGTAATAGATGCATACTGCGGTATCGGAACCATCTCCTTATTCTTGGCACAAAAAGCAAAGAAAGTATATGGAGTAGAAATCATACCGGAAGCCATTGAGGATGCGAACCGCAACGCTGAACTGAACGGCATAACAAACGTTGAATTTGAAGTTGGTGAAGCAGAGAAAGTAATTCCAGCTTGGTATAAGAAAGGCATTCAAGCAGATGTCATTGTAGTCGATCCGCCTCGTAAAGGCTGCGATGAAGCGTTATTGAATACCATCATCGCCATGAAGCCCAAACGAGTTGTATATGTATCATGTAATCCAGCAACGCTCGCCCGCGATTTGCGTATCCTGGAAGACGGTGGATTCAAGACGAAGGAAATTCAGCCGGTGGATATGTTTCCTCAAACTATGCATTGTGAAGCAGTAGCATTAATAGAAAGAAGTTAACATAAAGCAGATGGTAACGGGGATCTGTAAAAGATTCTCGTTGTATACCGTCTGTTTTTTATTAAAAAACAGTGGGATTATATAGTTTTCATGGTAAAATGTAGTTAAGATTATTGATAATTCCTTATATAAGGATTTAAAGGGAAGTAGCGTCGGAGAAATCCGAAATAAAGTCGTCATGACATGGATTCATATCCATCGGCTTTATTGGCATATTTCTATGTCTAGCAAGACCTTTACCGTATTAGGTAAAGGTCTTTTGGTTGCATTAAGAAGCGCTTAAAACGGTTTTTTCCTCTTTTTTTGCCTCTTTGATTAAAATCACACCTAACAAACCTATCAAAGAAAATAGGACAGGAATGATAAATCCATAATGATAGCCAACATTTATAGAATGTTGAGGAAATAAATCTAGTACGTTTCCGAAAACGCTAGGAAATAAAACTGCACTTAAGAATCCGCCCATATTGGAAAATCCAGATACAACACCCACTTCTTTTGTAGAGAAGGATTCTCGTACCACTGCGAAAGTTAATGAGCTTGCTCCATTTCCAAAACCTATGATAAAAAGTAAAACCACTACCATAATAAATGGAGGTTTCACGCCGGATACAAACAACCCGATCCAACTAAACAATACAATGATATGAACGAGGGTGTAGATTTTTTTAATAGAACCTAGTCGGCTTGTAATCCAACCAATTAAAGGACCACCAATCATAGCCCCCAAAAGACCATACATAATAAGTTTGCTTGCCTCTGAACGCGGCATTCCAAATACATGAATTCCATATGGAACTCCCCACGAACCGATAAATCCTACATATGTGCCGACCACTCCAAAATGGCAAAGGAATGTTGCCCAAGCTTGGCGAGTAGAAAACACACGGCGTAGTATCTTCCAAACACTTTCTCGATCTTTAATAGAACTTTTATTCACTTTGGAATCATCTTTAAATATTTGTTTAGGTTTTGATACAAGAACTATATAAAGAAGATAGGATGATAACATTAAAATAATTCCTATGGTAAGGAATGGCATTCTCCAACCTGCGAATGAAATCCACATGGAAAAAGGAACGGTAGCTGATAATGAACCAAGACCCGCAATCAATGCGATCATACCTATCAATTTTACAAATTCCTTTGCCTTAAACCACTGATTTAAAATTAAAACCAAGTTGACAAAAATGGTTGCATCTCCCATTCCAACTAATAATCGGGAGAAAATCAAAACATATTCATTGGGAGCAAGACTGTAAATAACGCTTCCTATCCCAGTAAGAAGTGCGCCTATAATAAGAAATCGATTGGGACCGTATCGGTCAGATAATAAACCGATCGGAATTTGAAGTCCTGCATAGGCGAAAAATTGAATACTGTTCATAAGACCTATGATAGAAGCTGAAACGTGAAAATCCTTCATTAATTGATCGGTAATAAGTCCTGGAGCTGTTCTTTGGCCCACAATTAAAAAGTAAGCAAATAAGACGGTACCAAATACGACCCATCTATAACTGCCTTCCTGTTTATTCATCTTGATGTATTCTCTCCCGTTTAAAATTTCGTAAGTCCTGCCCGTTCGCAAACAAAAAAACAGAGCAGTGTTAACACACTGCTCCTGAAAATAGGAACCCCGTTACTTAAATAAGGGTTAGCGTCAACAAAACGCGGAATTAATATACGATATCCACGTTTTACCGTCAGGAGAGTAATTATTTATTCTTCTCAACGATATTAGCGAGGAAAGGAGCCCTTATTTTCGTAGTCGGTTCCTTGAGTTTGTCGTCGCGCTACAATTAATCTAAACCAAGCACTGGATGCGGCACATACGGCTCTTCCAGGAACGCAATTTCTTCAGGTGTTAACGTAATCGAAAGAGCAGCTACCGCATCTTCGAGATGAGACATTTTCGTAGCCCCAATGATAGGAGAAGTAATAGGCTCCTTTTGCAGCACCCAAGCAAGTGCTATTTGAGCCCTTGGTACACCTCGTTTTTCCGCCACTTCCGCTACTCGTTCAACCACTTTTCGGTCTGACCCGGATGTTGCGGTGTAAAACTTTTTCGCAATTTCATCGATTTCGGAACGATGCGTCGTTTCCTCCCAATCACGCGTCAATCTTCCTTTTGCAAGCGGGCTCCACGGAATCACACCGATTTTTTCTTCCTTACAAAGCGGCAGCATTTCCCTCTCCTCCTCACGGTATAAGAGGTTGAAATGATTCTGCATCGATACAAACCGGGTCCATCCATTTTTCTCAGCTACATGTAACGCCTTCAGAAACTGCCATGCGTACATGGAAGAAGCACCAATGTATCTTGCCTTCCCAGCCTTCACAACATCATGCAATGCTTCCATCGTCTCTTCGATTGGGGTATTGTAATCCCATCGGTGGATTTGGTACAGATCGACATAATCTGTTCCTAAACGTCTAAGGCTGTTATCAATTTCACTCATAATTGCCTTTCGGGAAAGACCAGCACCATTTGGACCTTCATGCATACGGAAATAGACCTTCGTCGCGATGACAATTTCATCCCGATTTGCATAATCCTTTAGTGCCCGTCCAACAATTTCCTCACTCGTTCCGTCTGAATAAAAATTCGCCGTATCAAAAAAATTGATACCTAACTCAAGGGCTTTCTTAATAATAGGACGACTGTGTTCCTCATCAAGTGTCCATTGAGGATATCCCTGTTCTGGTACACCAAAGCTCATACAGCCAAGGCAAAGCCGGGATACATCCAAGCCGGTATTTCCGAGTTTCACATATTCCATTTTATCGGTCCTCACTTTCCAATAGATGTAATATAGTTAACCATTACCTATTCCTACTCCAATTTGTTCGGAAACGGCGAGAGGCAAAGTTTCGATCTCAGCTTAACGTTTACCAAGTTATACATGGGTTATATTAATTCAAAACGAGCAAGTTGTTCTTTTGCAGAAATCTCTAATGCCTTGGCAATTTGCCACGCTGCCCAATCGCTTACCGCTGGAATGGTTTATCGCCCTCCGTATTCGGGTTTGTTCACTCCCAAGCTGCGACGAACTTCCAATTCTGGCGATTCAGCTAATTTAACAACCAAGTCTGCAACACTTTTACGCGATACTACCGACCCTTTAAATGGTTCGCCTTTCTGAGTTGTCTCATAGTCAATTTCATCTTTATTAGTAAACCATGCGGGTCTCAAAATCGTATAGTCGAGGTCTGAGGCTTCAATGATCTCAGCTGACTTTCGATATGGATCTAATATATTACCATACTTCTCTCCTGGGACTTCATCATAAATTCCCATTGAACTGATCCAAATTAGACGTTTAACGCCAGTCGCGTCCATTGCCTCCACAATGTTTTTGGCCATTTGTTCTAGATTGCCAGCTAGATTGGCATAGGCAACATCCTGGCCAATCATTGCTTCTTTTAATTTTTCAACATCCAAAACATCGCCTTCGATTACTCGAGCCCGATTTGAATCAATGTTTCTTAGTCTGCCTGAGTTACGGAGATAAAGCGTCAACTGAGCATCGGTTTCTTTTAGGAATAAGTCAATAGCAAGACGTGCAACTTGGCCGTTTGCTCCAAGGATCAAAACATTACTCAAATTCCAAACTCCCTTTCATCATTTGCAAAGTATATGTTATTAAACAAGCTGCCCAGAAAATTAAATTTTTGGGGCAGACTAATTACAATAAGCGAAAATTTTTCTTTTAGAGTTCTTGAATTGTTGGACGAATAATCATCTCATTAATCGCTACATCTGATGGTTGCTCAATTGCAAATGCAATGGCACGAGCAATACTTTCAGCATCAATCGCAACTTTGTAGAATTCGTCAATTGCAGATTTTAGTCCTGAATCTGAAATCGTTTCTGGTAATTCAGTACTAACTGCTCCTGGCGAGATGATGGTTGTAGGAATATTGTTGCCACACTCTTCTTTACGAAGACCTTCCGTAATCGCACGTACAGCAAATTTTGTAGCACTATAAACCGAACCCGCAGGTCCTATTAAGTGTCCTGCTACTGAAGAAACATTGATAATATGACCTGATTTACGTTCTCTCATAGAAGGAAGAACAGCAGCAATACCATAAAGTACACCCTTGATGTTAACATCAATCATCGTATCCCATTCATTGATTTTTTTCTCATAAAGAGGTGATAGCGGCATTAATCCTGCATTGTTGACCATTACATCAATTTTTCCAAACTCTTTAAGAGCATACTCAGCCAGCTCTTCCATTTGTTCATATGAAGTCACATCTGTTACTTTATAAATAGCTTGCCCGCCATTCTTTTGAATCTCTTCTTGTAGTTTCTTTAATCGATCTTCACGACGAGCTGCCAGTACCAACTTCGCATCTTTAGATGCAAGTTCTTTTGCAGTAGCTTCTCCAATCCCACTAGAGGCACCCGTAATAATGACAACTTTATCTTGAATATTAGACATACTAAATAACATCCTTTCTTAATAAACTACTTTTAAAAATTTTATTTTTACTTTTCTTTCGAAAACAATTCTTTTGCAACCATAATGGCTGACATTGCCTTCGGCCAACCAGCATAAAAAGCAAGATGGGTAATGACTTCAATAAGTTCTTCTTCCGAAAGACCGTTTTCTTTTGCATAATTTAAATGAAATTTCAGTTGCTCTGTATTTCCACTAGTGATTAAGTTAGATACAGTAATTAAACTGCGGTCACGAGGAGAAAGCTCCTTACGCTCCCATACATCTCCAAATAAAACATCATCGGTTAATTGAACAACCTTTGGTGCAAAATCTCCGATCATTTTCTGTGCGGCAGTAAGTTCTTTTGAATTTGACATTTTATATATCTCCTTTCATTTTAAGTTACTTTGATTTAACTAAATTTGATGACCGTTAAAAAATAGGTGTTGATATATTAATGAACACTTGTCTATAATTATAAAAAGAAACAGGATGCTTACAATGGTTAAATGAACGCGATTTGTTTATTAGTGAACAAATCAATTAAAATTGTTAATTATTTTAAGGAAGTTTGGTGACTTAACAATGTCTAAAGTGGATAGAAGAATACTCAAATCTCAAGAAGCGATAAAAAAAGCTGTTATTGAACTGATGTCTGAAAAAAATTTTGATGACATTACGATACAGGATATTTCCGACAGGGCAAATGTTAGCCGAGGAACTATTTACCTTCATTACTTGGATAAATATGATCTACTGGATAAGCTTATTGAAGAACATATTAACGAAATGCGGGAATTGTGTGAATCGGCATCTGAAATGGATTTTATAGATGCGAATCTGATCTGGTTCAAATACCTAGAAAGTCATTATTTATTCTTTTCTACGATGTTAGCCAGTAAAGGAGCCCCTTCTTTTCGTAGTCAGTTCCATGAGTTTCTCATTGAAGAGTTCAAGGATGAAGTGGATATTACAGAAGGAAAGAATCAAGGATTAAATGAAGATGTTATACTTCAATTTATTGTGGCTTCTTACGTAGGGATAGTGGAATGGTGGATCAAGAATAGAATGCCTTATCCACCTCATTTCATGGCAGAACAAGTAGGGATTTTGTTAGAGAGGAATCTATAGTGATCTTCAAAGAAAAAACTCCTGAGATACGATTCTAAGAAACAAAAGATGGGTCAACCAATTGAATTGGCTAACCCATCTTTCATCAGAGCCGATTCAAGATGATAGAAAGCATCTTTACAAGGTAGATATGTCAATAACGAATCGATAACGCACATCACTACGGAGAACACGCTCATACGCTTCGTCTACTTGGTCAGCACGGATCACCTCAATTTTAGGGGCAATGCTGTGTTGAGCGGCGAAATCGAGCATCTCTTGTGTTTCCCGAATTCCACCAACGAGTGAACCGGCAATGCTGCGACGACCCATGAGTAAGGAAAACACACTGTACTTATCTGGCTCGGCTGGTGCACCGACATTTACAAGTGTTCCATCTACGCGAAGCAAGGATAAATACGCATCAACGTCAAGATTTGCAGACACTGTGTTTAAGATAAGGTCAAAACGACCAGCCAACTCAGTGAATGTAGCGGGATCACTGGTTGCAAAGTAATGATCTGCGCCAAAACTCAGGGCTTTACTTTTCTTATTCATAGACTGACTCAAGACCGTTACTTCAGCACCCATGGCATGCGCATATTGGACCGCTAGGTGTCCAAGACCTCCCATCCCGACAATGGCAACCTTCTTACCTGGTTCGGCGTTCCATTTTTTCAAAGGAGAGTACGTGGTAATGCCTGCGCACAATAGCGGGCTTGCAACATCCAAATCCAGAGCGTCCGGAATACGGACAACGAAATCTTCCTTTGCAACTATTTTTTGGCTATATCCACCGTATGTTAGATTACCATCATAATCATAAGAATTGTATGAGTTGATAACCCCTTTCGTACAATATTGCTCCTCACCACTGAGGCAGTATTCGCATTCTCCGCAGGAGTCAACAAAGCAACCAACGCCAACGCGATCACCAACAGCAAATTTTGTAACTTCTGCTCCTACTGCTGTCACGACTCCTGCAATTTCGTGACCAGGAACCATTGGGAAGATTCCGGTACCCCAATCATTGTGTGCATTGTGAATATCGGAGTGGCAAATACCGCAAAACTTAATATCGATTAAGACGTCGTCTGGTCGTAATTCTCTCCGCTCAATAGTGGTCCGTTCAAATGGTGCTTTTGCACTTGGGACACTTAGAGCACGGGTCATAGTCATGTTTTTTTGAATATTGCACATAAGAGACAACACCCCCTTTCTTGTTAACACTGAATGATTCGGATGCACATTAATCGATTTCTTCATATCCAGTTGCCTATACATAATGAGCATTGATACTTTAATGAACATCTGTCTATAATTATAAACAGAAACAAGATGCCTACAATTGTTAAATAAACAAGATTTGTTCATTATTTAACAAATTAATTAAAATTGTTAATTATTTTTAAAGGAAGTTTGGTGACCCTCACAATGTCTAAAGTGGATAGAAGAATAGGTAAATCTCAAGAAGCGATAAAAAAGCTGTTCTTTAACTGATGTCTGAAATAAATTTTGATGACATTACGATACAGGATATTTCCGGGTTCTGGTGCAAAAAATCTATCAAACTTGGACATACTGATATTACTACTCTACAAAGGTGTGTGATCGGTATGAAAAAACCAGTAGAATTCAAATGGAAACATTACCAGCCTGAGATGATCCTTCTTACAGTGAGATGGTACCTACGGTATAACCTCAGCTTTCGTGATTTGGTGGAAATGATGGAGGAACGAGGCTTATCCATTGCTCATACAACCATTATGCGTTGGATTCATCAATATGGTCCTGAATTAGATAAGAAAATCCGACGTCATCTCAAACAAACCAATGACTCATGGAGAGTGGACGAAACGTACATAAAAGTAAAGGACAATGGATGTACCTCATATCCTCAAAAAATGTTTGCACCAGAACCCATTTCTTACCACCTTACTCTCCAAATCTGAATCTGATGGAACGGATTTGGAATTGGTTCAAACAGGCAGTATTATCTAATCGATACCACAAAGACCGTCCTGCCTTACGAGAAGCAATCGAGTCGTTTTTGTACTACCTTTCTGAGAAAGCAGACGAGGTAAAGAAACGAGTAAAGAGTGTTCATATGTCTGTTTGTTAACTTGGATTTATATATATCTTACATATGTGATCTAAAATAGTACTCGTAGAGTCTGATTTACATCCGCGTTTATTTGAGAGTTTTCGTATGTTTTATGATATCTTTTAGAAAAATATCAAATTTACCTCGTTTATTTCATCCAATAACATGAGAGAATGTAGTAGAAAGACTTCTTTCTGCCTCTATCGTATAAGGAGGGATTCATGTTGGAAAACGTACAAAGCAAAGAAATCCTATCTCCATCCCTGCAGGAGCATGTGGAGTCGGTGATAGATACGATTATTAAAGAAGAAGAGTTAGTTCAGCTGAATAAAGAAGCAGATCTTTATGTGCAAAAGTTAAATAGTGAGCATAATGCGGATCTTTCCAATGTATTATCTCAGCTTGCCGCGTTAGGAGATAAGGAGCAGCGTGAAGCAGGAGAAACATTGAATGCCTTGAAAAATCCCGTTACTGCGATGATGAACGGAAAACATGATGAGGTTCCAAAAACGCTGCTTGAGCTTCGTAAAGTTGTAGGGCAGCTGGACCCGAACTCCGTGAACGCATCCGGCCTGAAACGGGTTGTGTATAAAGTCTTTCGTAAAAACCCTATGGAAACCTATCTTCATAAGTACCAATCCATCGATAAACAAATTGAAGCGATCATTAAAGCATTGTTAGTAGGACGTGATAATTTACAAGAAGACAGCGTCGGTCTGGAGATGCTGAAAGAGCAGTCATTGAAGAAAATTGAGGCGCTTGATAAACAGGTATATCTGGGAAAAAGGCTGGCTGACATGCTGGAGAGGGAGCGCCAAAAGCCGGAACGTCAAAAGGATGTACCGCTCATTAACGATGCATTGGAAAAGATTCTTGTCCGCACACGCAATATGCAGCAAGCAAAAAGCATTTTACTGCAATCTATCGCATCCGTTGATATTATTAAGAAAAACAATGAAAAGCTGATAGAAGCCATCCGGAATGCGATTACGATGACGCAAAATGTTGTAACTGTGTCGGCTGCAATTCAATTGGCATTAAATAACCAGCGTAAGAGCATTGATGCGGTTAACGCGACAAACGAAGCGATTGAAACGATGATTGTCAGCAATTCACGTGCTTTAAAGCAAAATACGGAAGAGACGACACGCTTACTGGAAAATCCGGCTATTGGAATGGAAAAGCTGCGTGAATCGTTCCAAAATGTGTTTGCGGCAATTCAAGCATCTGAAGAATCAACAGAACGCATTATTCAATCAAGCAAAACGTTTGTGAAGGAGTTAGACTCCTTTAATGATGAGATGAAGAAAAAGCTGATTCAACATACGGCTAGATAACGAGGAGGTGAACCAGATGGACTTTTGGTCCTTTGTATTGTTTGCACTGGGGTTTTTACTGCTTTCCGGCCTTGGGGTGATAGCGGCTCTATTTTTCCTTGGACGAAGACTTTTTTTATCTTGGAAAAATCCGTATAAGAGGGCAACTGATTCACTTCAACGTTTATCGCATACTTCAGTGCCGTTTTTAAAGGAGTTCACGCATCATCCTCTGTTTTACCAGTGGCTTCGTACGGAAGGAAAGCAGAATCAAGCCGTTTTACCGGTTTTGTTTTGTGCAGCGGATGAACATACGAGAGAGCATATTTTTTCTTTGCTGCCAAAGCATGAGCAAAGGAATTTGCACATTGCGTTAAAAAAGAAGCGCGGCTTTACAGATGAAGATATAAATCAAACTGTTATGAATGTGCGCCGCTACATGGAACAAGAATATCAACATCCGGAAAAGCAGTTGGATTTGTCGTTTTACACTCTCTATTTCTATGATGAATATTCCACGGCACTGACATATATCCAAAACTACAAAAAATCAGTGAATCCGGCATTAAGAGGAACCATTGATAATATCGTAACATCCGTATTGCACAGCATTCCGTATTACCGTGAGCGTCGCATGTACGAAGAAAAACATAAATTTGAAATGTTCCTGACGAAAGATTTGCCGGAAATGCTGTCTTTAATTTCGCAGTTGCCGCCGGCGCAGCGCCATGAAAAAGAAGAGGAGTTGGCAGCATTTTTAAAGGAGTTCCAGCAAGAAGCGGAAGAAGCGGAAAATAGTATGTATTCTTCAGTGGAGCACGCGCTTAATGTAAAAATGCGTGCGGCGAAGGAGAAGTTTTACACGAATTGACAGAACAGAACTGGTTTGCGGTGCAACTAGTCCTTTTTTGAAAAATAAGTATAACTTTTGGGCTAGTGCCCTGTATTATATATGGAGATAACTATTTAGAAGCGTATCTTGTGTTTGGTGCAATTATTGTGAATTTTGTGCAATTCGTATGAAGCTTGGGAATGCTGAAACTAAAAAAGACGGAGCACGTGGTTGCCTGTGCTCCGTTTTTCTTTTTTTATGAGGCTTGTTTTCGATAATCCTCTTTCACATCGTATTGTTTGTTCCATTTTTCTGCGATGAACCCCAAAAGAGCACCTGCAACAGCAGGAATGAACCATCCAAACCCAAAGGAAGAGAAGGGAAGCATATTCATCAAGTTTTGTAATTGGCCGGATTCAAAACCAAACATTTTCAATCCGTCATATAAAGAACAAAGTCCGGTTAGCAACATGGCGCCTGTATACACTTTTTTAGAGCCTTTAAAGAAACGGTGGAAAAATGAAAGTGTCACTAGTACGATTGTCAGCGGATAGGACATAACAAGAAATGGTACAGATACAGCAATAATTTGATTCAATCCTAAGTTGGCAAGTAAAAAGCTGACAATCGTTACTGCAGTAACGCTCCATTTATAACTGACTTTCGGCATCATTTGGTTGAAAAATTGACCGCAAGCCGTAGTGAGTCCGACGCCGTAGTAAAACAAGCAAGGGTAAAAATAACTCCCAGCAGCACTTTTCCGTTGTTTCCCAAAAGAGCATTAGAAGCATTTGCCAAGATGGTTGTTCCATTTTCAAATGGACCTTGTTGAGCCATATGAGCACCTGTCCAGCCGATGGAAATGTATACGAGTGCCAGCGCGGCACCTGCGACTACACCGGCCTTCATTGTATAAGCCGTTAATTGTTTTCTATCTTGAATTCCTTTTTGCTGCAATGAAGTTAAGATGACAATACCGAATGCAAGAGCTGCTAAGGCATCCATTGTGGAATATCCATCAATAAATCCTTTGAAAAAAGCTGCTGATTCATATTTTTCTGTCGGCGCCTGCAACGGCGTATCCAGCTGAACAAAAGCTGTGAAGCATAATACGATGATTGAAAGCAGCAACGCCGGTGTAATCCATTTCCCCATATAATTTACAATGTTAGAAGGGTTTAAGCTTACTAAGTAAACAAGCAGGAAAAATATAGAACTGAACAGAAGCAAAAGCAATGAACTATGTAAAGAAACGCCTCCCGCAAAAGGTTTCAATCCCATTTCAAATGCCACATTTGCATTACGCGGGATTCCGAAGAAGGGTCCGATAGATAAATAAACTACTACTGTAAAGAGAAAGCCGAACATGGGATGAACCCGGCTTCCTAATGCTTGGGCGCCTCCTTTTACAAGTGAGATAGCTGCTAATACCAATAATGGCAAGCCTACACCTGTAACAATAAATCCGCTGATTGCCACCCAAAACGAAGTTCCGCTCTCCATTCCTAAAAATGGAGGGAAGATTAAGTTTCCGGCTCAAAAAAACATAGAAAACAGCATAAGTCCGATGAGTAAAGTGTCTCTCTTTTTCATTTTCATTTCTCCTCTCTGTTTTTAACCAAATAAAAAAGCTCATCCCTGAATTAGGGACGAGCTTGCTCGCGATACCACCCTACTTCCGCAGTAAATAACGGCTGCGGCTCTCGATCGACGTACTATCATACGCGTTCCATTGTAACGGCGGACCACCCGGCAAAAGCTTACTGTTTTCGTTCAGCTTTGCATCTCGGAGATGATTTTCGGACAAGGCCTGAACATCGACTCTCAGCATGCGTCGATTCTCTGTAGAACAGGATCTCTTCTCTTACTCTTCTCGTCATCGATTTTTGGTTAATTTATGAAATTAAGATTAGCAGGAGATATTTAGTATGTCAATCATTATTTAAAATATTAAAAAACATTTAAAATAATAAAACGTTTTCAAGCTGCATCAGCATACTCCTCTTTATAGCAGAGAGAAGCATTTCTCATACAAAAGTAGCAGTTTTTTCTCATGCTATTTGCGCAAACGCTCTCATTCTATCTTCCGATGTCACCCAATCCTTTTCTTTCTAAAATAATAGTAAGAACAATAAAGAAAGCGAGAGATTATGATGAATGAAAAACCGGTTGTAATGATTACGGGTGCATCAAAAGGATTGGGTCGAGCGCTGACGTTAAGATTTGCTGAGAAAGGGGTACAGCTTGCGATTTGTGCAAGAGGAGAAGAGTTGCTGCGTCAGGTGGAACGAGAAGCAAAACAATTTGGTGCAGAAGTTATCGCAATTGCTGCCGACACTTCTAACGCGAAAGATGTGAATCGTTTTGTATCTATTGTGGAACAAACATTCGGACAGGTTGATGTGTTAATTAATAACGCATCAATATTTGGACCGGGACCAACATTGTTGGCAGATTATCCAGATCATGACTTTGCTGAGGTGCTTCGGGTGAATGTATTAAATCCATTCCTTGTCACGAAGCGTGTATTACCGGGAATGTTGACGAGAAATAAAGGACGAATTATAAACGTAACCTCAGAAGCGGGCAGAACGGGATTTGCGGAGTGGGGTGCCTATGGTATCTCAAAGTTCGCAGTAGAAGGTTTAACACAAACGTGGGCTGACGAACTGCAAGATACAGGTGTTAGTGTAAGTATGATCGACCCGGGCGAGATGAATACGGAGATGCATGCCATTGCAGTTCCTGGCTGTGATTATGATTTGTCTGATCCTAATGATGTTGCAGATGTGCTTGTCTATCTTGCTTTAAATGAATCAGTTGACACGAACGGAAAGAGATTTGAGGCACAATCATTGTTAAAAGAAAAGAGAGATCTCGTATGATGTTAGCAGCTCGTTCTTTTCAAGTACCCGAGTATTTAAATGCAAGCATTCCTGCTGAATATAGAGGAATCCGACGCGATCATGTCCGGTTGATGACACTGGATACGATTACGGGACAAAGTTTCCATAATTATTTTTATCAACTTGATTCTTATTTGCGTGAAGGAGACTTGCTTGTATTAAATAACAGCCGAACCATTCCTGCAGTGTTAAAAGGAAGAAGCGGAAAGAAATCGATTGAAATTCGGTTATCCCGCCGGTTATCTGACAAGGAATGGGAAGCACTTATAGTAGGAGGCGTATTTGCAGTTGGGGAACAAATAGATTTACTTGGGGATTTAACTGCTGTTGTTACAGGGAAAGGAAATGAAGCACCGTTAATCACTCTCTCTTTTTCAAAGAGCGGTTTAGATTTATGGGATATTATATATCGGTATGGAGAGCCTCTGTATTATGAATATATTGAAACCCAATGGCCATTAGAGATGTATCAAACAGTTTATGCATCGGTTCCGGGTTCCGTGGAAATGCCTTCTGCGGGGAGAGCTTTTTCCTGGAAGCTGCTGAATCAATTGAAGCAAAAAGGAGTGGGTATTGCTTTTATTCAACTGCATGCGGGGTTAAGTTATTACGGAAATGATCGTTGGCCTAATCCGAGCAAGCATTTTGAAGCATTTTGTGTTCCGGAAGAAACTGCGGAATTGGTCAACAAAACGAAAAGAAATGGGGGGCGTGTAATTGCAGTAGGAACAACGGTAGTTCGGGCGCTTGAAACAGCCGTTAATCACAACGGGATTGTAGAAACACAGGAAGGGATAACACATCTGTATATTCAAAAAGAGTATCCCCTAAAAGCGGTTGATGGCCTCATAACAGGTTTTCATGAACCAGAAGCCAGTCATTTAGATTTACTGACAGCATTTATAGATGAAGGGCTTTTGATGAAAGCTTACAGAGAAGCGCTTACATCTGGATGTCTTTGGCATGAGTTCGGTGATATGAATCTTATTTTGCCGGTGAAGATGAAATCATGAAATGGCATCATGCTGGTATCCAGGTTCAAAACCTAGATGAATCCATACAGTTTTACGAAACGGTATTTGGATTTCAAGTCGAGCAATATCTTATGCTGCCGGGTGAGAAAATAGTTTTTCTAAAAAAAGGAGATATAAGAATCGAATTAATTGAATCAGAGGAATTTCTTGTTTCATTTAGCTCCATTCATATATCATGGCAAGTTGAAGATATAGAATATTGGATGGGGACATTGCGAGATAAAGGACTTCATCCGGCAGAAGGTCCTTATAAGTTAAAGAACGGTTGGGTTACCATTTTTTACAAAGGACTTAATAACGAGGTAATCGAGTTACTTCAAGTTAATGATTCATCAGCTTAGTGTGTTATTTATTTTTAAGGCAGTTTTTCCTTGAGGGAGGACTGCTTTTATAGTGCGCAAAAAAAATATTGGAGTATAATATTTTGATCTGAAAATTTTAAAAATAACATAATTTTGCACTTTACGTATGAAGTATCTTATATTAGAATACAGTTCATATACTAGTTCGACACTAGTTGACATTGCGAGTTAAATTTTCGTAATATTCTAAACAATTAGCCTGTTAGGGTAAGAAAGAAGGGATTGCAATGAATTTATTGCGTAAAAAGTCAGTTTCCGCACTCCTAAGCCAATCGGATAAAAAGGGCGGATCACTGAAGAAAGACCTCGGTCCATTTGATTTAACAATGTTGGGAATCGGAGCTATTATAGGGACGGGAATTTTCGTCCTAACCGGAGTTGCAGCGGCTGAACACGCAGGACCAGCACTTATTTTATCTTTTATCTTATCAGGATTGGCGTGTGTTTTTGCAGCTTTATGTTATTCGGAGTTTGCTTCTACTGTACCGGTATCCGGAAGTGCATATACGTATAGCTATGCTACGTTTGGAGAGTTAATTGCGTGGATTTTGGGATGGGATCTTATTCTGGAATATGGCGTAGCATCATCCGCTGTCGCAGCAGGATGGTCCGGTTATTTTCAAGGACTGTTAGGCGGTTTTGGCATTGAGCTTCCAAAAGCTTTTACGAGTGCTTATAATCCTGAACAAGGGACGTATATCGATATTCCTGCAATCTTTATTGTATTGACTATGACATTGTTATTAACTCGCGGAGTAAAGAAGTCCGCACGCTTTAATGCAATTATGGTGTTTATTAAGCTATTTGTTGTTTTTCTGTTTATCGGTGTAGGTGCTTTTTATGTAAAACCTGAAAACTGGACTCCATTTATGCCTTTTGGATTTTCCGGTGTAGCTACGGGTGCGGCAACTGTATTTTTCGCTTACATTGGCTTTGATGCGGTGTCTACTGCGGCGGAGGAAGTAAGAAATCCGCAGCGCAGCATGCCGATTGGCATTATTGCTTCACTAGCAGTATGTACGGTTTTATACATTGTTGTTTCCCTAGTCTTAACAGGAATTGTTCCTTATGACCAGCTGGGAGTAAAGAATCCGGTAGCGTTCGCATTGCAATATATTCAACAAGATTGGGTAGCCGGTTTTATTTCTTTAGGGGCAATCACAGGGATTACAACAGTATTGCTTGTCATGATTTACGGCCAAACTCGCTTATTCTATGCAATCAGCCGTGATGGATTACTTCCAAAAGCATTTTCTCGTGTAAATGCAAAAACGCAAACACCTGTATGGAACAGCTGGATTACAGCGGGAATGATTTCCGTCTTTGCCGGAATCGTTCCTTTAAATAAGCTTGCAGAATTGACTAACATTGGCACCTTGTTTGCTTTTATCGTGGTATCTGCCGGTGTCATTATCTTACGAAAAACGCAGCCTGATCTGCCTCGTGCCTTTAAGGTTCCGTTGGTACCCTGGATTCCGATATTAGCGATTCTTTTCTGCGGATATCTGGTTCTCCAGCTTCCTTCTTCAACATGGATCGGATTTGGAGTATGGCTAGTAATTGGCCTGGCGGTATATTTTGGCTATGGATATAAAAACAGTACATTGGAAAAGGAAAAGGAAGAACAAGCAGCTTAATATAAAGGCGTATCCCTCAGGGGTACGCCTTTTGCAATAGATGGAATTATGGTGTTACACCGCGATTAAGATTTGTATTTGTATCAATTGTTCTATTGCGTTTTAATGCTTTTTTAAAGGTAAAAGCAGAAATACAGAAATATACAATAGAAACCACGTTTGCATAAAGCAATAGATTAGATGCAAAACTTGTATTCAAAACTCCTATAAGAGCAAGAAGAGAGGGAATGGTAAGGGTAACCCACGACTGAACAAAAGCAACTTTTCCGATATACACATCAATCTGCTTCTTTAAGGACATGGATAAGAAGAAGAGGAGCCATAAAAAAGACCACATCACCCATGTTAATGCATTTATGATATCGTGGAAGTGCACGATAGATACGACAGCATATACAATTGCTATGATGGATACCCAAAGGGAATACCAGCCCAATCCGTTTCCTTCCAATCCTTTTAGCAATGTGATGCCTACATATAGGTAGGTAAGCCCAAATAAAAAGATAGCAGCGTTATTATATAGGATCCAGTTGCTTTGATCTGATGTAACAATTAAGTAAAACGGAGTAACTACCTGGAATGTACCGACAAATAAATTGAACACACCAACGCTTTTTTCATCTGCTTTCCCAAAAAGCATAAGGCTATTTAAAAACAGCGTTGCGCCTGAAAGTAATAAACCAACATATGCCATAAGGTTTCATACAAGGAACGCAATTAAAAAACTTGGATTCCCTGTATATGCGTCCTCCTTACATCATAGATTTTTTAAAAGCAGATAAGTACTCTCACTTCTGTGTTTCTATGCAGAAGTGAGAGTACTTATTGAATAAGATTTTATAAAATGAAGCTTACAATAATTGCGGATAATACACTTACTAAGGTAGCGCCGTATAATAGCTTTAAGCCAAAACGCGCTACTGTATTTCCTTGCTTTTCACTTAGACCTTTTACAGCACCCGCAATGATTCCGATAGATGAAAAGTTCGCAAAGGATACTAAGAATACTGAGATAATGCCCAATGTACGCTGACTCATATCAGATGCCACTTTCCCTAAGTCCATCATGGCAACGAATTCATTTGTTACCAGCTTTGTAGCCATAATGCCTCCGGCTGGAACGATTTCAGCTAATGGCACGCCCATGATAAATGCGATAGGTGCAAAAATATAACCTAAAATTTCTTGGAATGTAATGCCAAATACTAAGTCAAATACATTGTTTACTGCTGCCATTAAAGAAACAAATCCAATCAGCATTGCGCCAACAATAATGGCAACTTTAAATCCATCAAGGATATATTCCCCTAACATCTCAAAGAAGGTTTGCTTTTCTTCTTGAATTTCCAAAATATCTTCTTGATCTTCTACTGTATAAGGATTAATGATAGAAGAGATAATAAATCCGCCAAATAAATTTAAGACAATGGCAGTTACTACGTATTTAGGCTCTATCATTGTCATGTAAGCTCCGACTATGGACATAGAAACTGTTGACATAGCTGAAGCACATAACGTGTAAAGACGGTGAGCCGGTAATTTGCCAAGCTGTTTTTTTACGGTAATGAAAACCTCGGATTGTCCAACCATCGCAGAAGCAACGGCATTATAGGACTCTAATTTACCCATGCCGTTAATTTTGCTTAACAATAAGCCAATTCCTTTCATAATGAACGGAAGGATTTTAAAATGTTGCAAAATACCAATCAACACGGATATAAAAACGATAGGAAGTAACACATTCAGGAAGAAAGGAAATTGTCCTTTGTTAGTTATTCCTCCGAATACAAACATTACGCCTTCGTTTGCATACTCTAGCAATTTATTAAAAACATCTGCTATCGCTTTAATTAATACTAAGCCAAAGCGTGTATTTAATAATAGATAAGATAGAACAAGCTGAATAAGAATCATGATGCCGATTGGCTTGTAGTTGATTTTCTTTCTGTCGCTGCTTACGAGCAACGCTAATCCAAGAACAGCTAATAATCCTATAATTGAAATCAAGTATTTCATGGCAGCCTCCATATAAAATCAATCTAGTTGTGAGACGTATGACATCTGACGAAATTGAATATATAACAGTCTATCCCATAAGTCAATAAAAAAATGATAACGATTTCAAAAAAGTAAGTTGGTATTTATAACCATTTTCGAAAGTGCTTCATTAATATCAATGTATTTTTTAGTTAACACCAATGAAAATTCGATAAAGAATTTTTTACTGGACATAATAAAAATAATTATGAAAATAGTACCAATAAATAGTACCTGATAATAAATGAACATTGACATGAGATGATGTAAATTGTTACGATTGAGCATGTGATGTGAGTAAACGGATGTGTAATTTTTGCAATAAGAAATCCAGTAAGCCTATCTCATTATTTTCTTGAAGTGAATAAAAGTTATCGTTAAAACTGCTTAATATTTTGAGAATGCTTGAAAAGTCAGTCCGTAAATGATTTATTGTTGAGTAAATAATCGTTCTTGCCAATCATGCCTAAGTAATCTTAACAACGAAAGAGGGCCGATCTATGAAGGAACTTCATACGTTTGGATGGTATGCAGCTCGTGTATCTCCGTATTTACCGAAAGAGGCATTTAAGCCGGTTCCTGCTCGACTTTGGGGCGGACTTGCCTATTTCATCGTTATAGTTGCCGGAATACTTACCATAGGTTTATTTGATTTTAATATGTGGTTGTATCTCGTCATTTCAGTTATTTTGGGAGCCAGTTTTGCCGGTACGTGTTTTTTAGGGCACGAAATTTTGCATGGTACAGTTGTGAGGAAAAAGTGGCTGAGAGATTTACTGGGGGCAATTGCCTTTTTTCCAGTAAGTACAGGGCCTGAGCTTTGGCGAAAGTGGCACAATATGAATCACCATATTCATACACAGCATGAAGAGCTCGATCCTGATCATTGGTCCACTATAGAGCAGCTGTCTAAGAGGCCGTTTTTGCGCTCGATGTATCGCTTGCCTCGTTTTATACGTTCGATTTCCTACTTTTGCTTTTTGACCATTAATTTTTCTTTGGTTTCTTTTAATATGTTCGTTCGATATGTAAAGGAATTTAATTCAAAGAAAAAGCTGAGCGTTTGGGCTCAATTTATGTTGCCATGGGCAGCTTGGATTGCATTACTATTTTGGATGGGACCAGTCAAATGGCTGTTCGCTTATGTCTTGCCATTATTAATCGCAAATTTCATAATGAGCAGCTATATTGCTACTAACCATAATTTAAACCCGCTCGTACCCGTGAATGATCCATTAGCAAATACTCTTTCTGTTACGGTACCTCGTTGGGTAGATGTTCTTCATTTTAACTTTTCATATCATGCGGAGCATCATTTGTTTCCTGGAATGAATCCTAAGTATTATCCGTTAGTAAAGGAACAAATTAAAAAGATGTGGCCTGATCGATATCATGAGATGTCGTTCGGAAGAGCCATGGTTGCACTTTGGAAAACACCGAGAATTTATCATAACAAGAAAGAATTGATTGATCCAGAGCTTGGCAACACGTACGGCACATTAGGGAATGGTCTTGACTCTAAAGAGATCAATGACATGAAAACGGATTCTAAAGAGAGAATTGCTATCAAAAGATCCAGATACTAAGCGTTTGAATCGTTAAATAGAGTAAAATCCTTTTTGCTGAGTAAGAGCAAAAAGGATTTTTTAATTGCGCTTGCGACATTCTATTTTCAAAATGCTTACTTAAGTGATAAGAATTTCTGCTTAAGTGATGGGAAAAGTGAAGAAAAGAATTCTAGCTTTTATAATTTTAAATAATAGAATAAATGACTCCGCTTCAGCAGGGCGTAAGTATGTTGTTAGTATAGCAACTTGTAGTTGTTGCTTTTACTTCAATTCTTCGCATATTACCTGTATATAACGCGTATTTTTAACTACTTAACATTATATAGGGACAAAACTGGAAAAAAAGCATAAATAAGTATTATAGTAACGATTAGTATGCTTAGGGAGTGAAAGGCATTGAGTATACCAAGAATGAATCCTGGAGATATGCGGAGAATACTTGCGCATCAAGCAAGCCAAGAAAAGTTTTTACAATCTCAAAATAAATTTGTTTATCTAAACTCTAAACCAACGGAAGAAAATACAAAACAAGGTAAAGACAATGATAAATCTGGAAATGTAACAAATCGAACTAATACCAAGAAATACAACAATGATAGTTTCAAAGAGAGAAATACACCCAATAATAAGTATGGTGTAAAGGAGAAAGAATATAAAACTGGAACGTTTTTTGAACCTGTACCTATTTGCGAACCTAAACCTGTTGATCCAAGTCTTTATAACCAAAAACTTATTAATAAAAAAGAACCATCTAAAACTAATGTTCTTCATAGCAAAGGAGCAGCCCGTTTTATAAATATAAAAAATTCATTTTCTATTTTTGTAGATTTGGACGATTTTGTTCACCTTCCAATTATCGCGGACGAAACTCAAGATATATTTGAATTTATAGATGCAAATAAAAAACAATCTTGTCAATCTCATACAAAGTTTGTTGATACTGTTACTTCTTATCAGGAACAGCCATATTGTCATTTAGCTCTCTCTAAAGTTCATGAAATTATATTTATAGATGATATAAAGAACAACCATAAAAATGATGAGAGTACTCTTCAAAAGGCCATTATAACTCCTATACACGACGTAACAGAGGCAAAGAATAAAGAATTCAGCCAAGCTTCTACTATGTGTGATTTTGTAACTACTAAGATGCCTCTAATAATTGGGGAATATAAAATTGAAATTTGTATAGAAGAAGATATGAAAATCAAAGAAGAAATCATGAAAATTTTAGACATTTCTAAAGAAGTAGTGCTGATAGATTGTAAATTTGTACCTAGTGAATTTTCGGAAAAACTGCCTAATGGGACACGTAAAGCAATAAAAGGGAAGTTATTTATAGAAGGATGCGTTAATCAAAACATTGAGTATATTGGTGTGAGTACTGCCAATACTAAATCAGGAACTAACCTTGCTCAATTCCGTCAAAAAATTGTATTAGAGTTAATGATAGAGTTGATGCAAGTACAACGGCTTCGAGTCTGTCATGATTACAAAGGCATATAAAATGGAGCAAGCCCAGCTAATGTTCAGCCTGAGTGCCTTCCTAACTTTCCTTGACGACCAGTTTCATAAACACGTATTCCGTTAAATGATGAGCCAACAAGATTAGAATTTCGTGATGTAACTGCAAACGTTAAAATTCCAGTCTTTGTAGAAGATTGGATTAATCTTGGCGCAGCTGTAACGATAACCTAAAGTTTCTGAGAATTTGGTATAATAAAACTTGGAGAAGGTGCTCTCTGGCTCTCGTTATTTTAGATAATAGGCTGGATGGGAAGTTTGAAAACCTGAGCAGGTGATACTATGTGGAGTGAAGTGAAAATTTCAGTAAGATCACTGGTAGAGTATGTGTTTCGAAGCGGAAGTATAGATTCAGGGTTTCATACGAGCAGCACGCTTACAGAAGGAACGAAGGCTCATCAGAAAGTACAAAAAACGTATAGCGATACGGACCAAAAAGAGGTATATGTCCAAGCAAAAATTTCATATGAGAATATAGTTTTTGTTATTGACGGCAGATGCGACGGCCTTCTTTTTGGAGAAGAAGGCATTACTGTAGATGAGATAAAATCGACAACAAAGGATTTGAGCCTCGTCACTGAAGATTCCTATCCCGTCCATTGGGCGCAAGCAAAGTGCTATGCCTATATGTACGCAAAAGAGCATGGCCTGACTGAGATGAATGTACAATTAACGTATGTCCACGTAGAAACGGAAGAAAAGAAGCAGTTTAGGAAAACCGAAACGTTTAAAGAACTGGAAGAATTTGTTTTTGATGTTGTTAAAGGATACGCGCCATATGCTTTGTTAAGACTGCAACTTCAAGAACAAAGAAACAAAAGTATAAAAGAATTGTCCTTTCCGTTTGAAAAGTATCGTGAGGGACAAAGAAAGCTGGCAGGTGCTGTTTATAAAACTATTGCTGATGAAAAAGATATATTTGCCAAAGCGCCTACCGGAATCGGAAAGACGATCTCTACGATTTTTCCTTCTGTAAAAGCGATGGGAGAAGGATTGCTTCAGCGAATGTTTTATTTAACTGCTAAAACGATTACGAGAACAACGGCAGAAGAAGCATTTTCTCTCATGCAAGAAAAGGGTCTTTGCATGAATACCGTTACAATTACAGCCAAGGACAAGGTTTGTTTTAAAGATGAAACGAGATGTCAAAAAGATTATTGTGAGTTTGCGAATGGCTATTATGACCGGATAAACGAAGCAATCTTGGATGTTTTATCATATGAGACTGATATAACCCGCTCTGTTATTGAGCGATATGCGCGTAAGCATACAGTGTGCCCGTTTGAATTTTCGTTAGATCTTGCGTATGCTGCAGATGCAGTCATTTGTGACTATAATTATATATTCGATCCGCGAGTTTCTCTTAAGCGCTTTTTTGAAGAGCAAAAGAGACAAACCGTATTGTTAGTAGATGAAGCTCATAATTTAGTAGACCGAGCAAGGGAGATGTTTTCGGCCGGTTTACAAAAGTCGAGTTTTCTGCAGTTAAAACGAGAATTTAAAGAGCATAAAGATGGAATTTATAAAGCCGCGGGCAAGGTGAACGATTATTTTATCTCCTTAAGAAAACAATGCGGTGAGCAGAAGCAAATGGTTAGAAAAGAGCTGCCAGAAGAAGTTGTGGAGCTGCTTGAGGCTTTTATTTTGGAAGCGGAAAAGGAGTTGGTGACAGAAAGTACCAATCAGCTGTTGTTAGACACATATTTTTCTTGTCAAAGCTTTGTTCGAATTGCAAGCTTTTACGATGAACGCTATATCACCTATATTGAGTGTGAAAAAAGCGAAGTTCATCTGAAACTATTCTGTTTGGATCCATCTCATCTCCTGCACCAAACAGGAAAAGGATACTGCTCAAAGATATATTTTTCTGCGACTCTTACACCATTGCATTATTATCGAGATATGCTCGGCGGAGGGGAAGAGGATTATGCGATTGCTATCCCATCGCCTTTTAGTAAAGAGCGGCTGGAAGTATTCATTCAACCGCTATCAACCAGGTACCGGGATCGAGAACGGACAAAGCATTCAATAGCAGATACGCTTCAGAAGGCAATTCAAAAAAGGCCAGGAAACTATCTTGTATTCTTTCCTTCTTATCAATACTTGAAGGATGTATATGAACTGTTTATCTCGCAGAATCCCGATATACGTACGATTGTTCAAAATACAGGAATGTCAGAAGAAGAACGAGAAGTCTTTTTAAATTCTTTTCAGGCTGAAAGCGGAGAAAAGCTTATCGGTTTTGCGGTCATGGGAGGCATCTTTTCTGAAGGCATTGATTTAAAAGGAGACCGGCTGAATGGGGTTGTTGTTATAGGTGTTGGGCTTCCGCAGCTTTGCTTGGAACGCAATATCATAAAGGAGTATTTTGACGGGATTGGAAAGAATGGATACGATTATGCATATGTGTTTCCAGGGATCAATAAAGTGCTGCAGGCGGGAGGCAGATTAATTCGCTCAGAAGAGGACAGCGGTACTATTGTGCTGGTGGATGACCGTTTTTTACAACAAAAATATCAAAGGCTTCTTCCGGAGGAATGGAAGGAGTTTACGATAATTTACTAAAAGCAGTTTCTTAATTGTGTTTGAAAAAGCCTGATCCATGAAAACTGGACAGGCTTTTAAATTTTTTGTAAGTTAACATTCAAAAAAGGAACATGATTGCTAATGCGATGTTTGAGCATCTGAAGTTCTTCTTTTCTTTTGGCAGTGAGATTGTTTAACTGCAGCTTCGAGCAAAGCAATACATACAAATCAATCTCGCGCAGCTTCAAAAATACAGGTATTTGAACAAGCATATCGTCATGTACTTGGTATTCTTTTGAATAGCCTTTCAGAAAATTAGAAAGGAACCTTTTGGCAAACATTTCTCGGTCCTCATTGGCCGGAGTTCCAACTTTTACTGCATAAAACAACGGTATGGCAATATCGTTCGCCAACCAATTATAGGAACTCTCATCGAAATCAAAAAGAGTGATATCGTTATTATGGATAAAGAAATTCCCTTGATGAGCATCATTATGGATTAATCCATAAGTATCATTTGTTTTTGGAAAAGAATTTCTCTGGTTAAGCACCTTGTTATAAATTTGAATATTGATGTCAGCAGAATGAAACACTTTGGTAACTGTAGAGAAGAACGCTTTATCCTTTTCTTCTTGTTCCGGCCTTTTAACAATAGGATCAGATACCTTATAGTTTTTTGTTAAAGCATGCATTTTTCCAATCATCTGACCCCAGTTGGTAAAGAATGTATCATTCCATTCTTCTTGAGTTACGCTTCTGCCCATTGCTTTTTCAAATATGACGGAATAGCTGATCGTCCCATCTATTTCAAACTCTTCAACATAGTTCTCATTCTTTGAAGGAATTGGGCTGGACACTGAAAAACCATGATTATGAAGGTAGTTAATCCAATCTATTTCACCGAGAAGCAATGCTTTACTGCGGTGAGAGGGAGCAGTTAGACGAAGGATGTATTCTCGATTATCCCTCGTAAAAGAGTAAACCTTATTTTGAAACCCTCCGATAAAGCTTAGATTATCTGTATGACCATATGTTAAGTTTAGATGCTGTAAAAGCTTTTCTTCTATAGATGAGTCCATTTGTTCTCTCCTTTATGAGATAAATTGTATTTTTTTCCATTATATAAAATTCGCAGGGTTAAATATATTAGAGGAAATATAATTGAAATAGAAATTCTTCCTTTTTATAACAAAAATAAATAACGGAAGCGGATCATCCACTTCCGTTATTTATCAAATATGTTTGCAACTACAGGTCAATTTTACCTAAAGGCGTGTCTGCAGGACCTTCAACAACAGCTCCATGTACAGAAAATCTAGACCCGTGACAAGGACAATCCCATGTTCTGTCTCCGGCATTCCATTCTACTTCGCAACCTAGATGAGTACAGGTTGTATCAACGATATGCAGAATTCCTTCGTTATCTCTGTAGGCGCCGGCTCTTTTTCCGTCTACCCTTACTACAGCTCCTTCATCATTTACTAAATCTTCAGGCTTTCTAAGCGCAAATTCCAGCTTTCCTTCAATTAAATGTTTTGCTACGTCAACGTTTTGGCTAATAAAATGTTTTACGCTCGGGTCAGCTTGAAATCTGGATGGTGTATAGAGTTCGCTGTAAGGATTATCCCGTTTCATTATTAAATCCTTTAATAATAAAGCAGCCGCAGTCCCATTAGTCATTCCCCACTTTCTATATCCTGTCGCAACAAAAATGTTTGGAGTGTTATCAGTAATATGACCAATATAAGGAACTTTATCAAGAGTAATCAAATCCTGAGTTGACCATCGGTAAGGAATTTCTTCTATACCAAAAGTTTCTTCCGCAAATGCCTGCAGTGCTTCGTAATGCTTAATTGTACATATTCCTTGTCCTGTTTTATGACTTTCGCCGCCGAACAAAATAAGTTTTTCTCCATTCATCTTGGTATATCTGAGCGAACGTGTTGGATCATCAATGCTTAAATACATTCCCCCTGGATATGGCTTTTTTGTTTTAACTCCGAGTACATACGATCTTTCCGCGTACATTCTTGAGAAGTAAAATCCTTCATCGTGGAAAGGAAAATGTGAACAGCATACGAGATTATCGCAAGTAATTTTATATCCTTCTCTTGTAACGACTCTTGGCTTGTCCCCTTTTTCTACATCCAATGCTGTCGTATTTTCAAAAATTATGCCGCCTGCATCCGTAATCTCTTTTACCAAATGAGATAAAAATTGAAGCGGATGAAACTGTGCTTGATTTTTCATAACGATTCCAGCTCTTATTTCAAAAGGAAGAGGAAGATGTTCTGCAAATCCCCCATTAATGCCGAGCTTTTCATAGGCTTTACTTTCATTATTCAGTTTGTAAATGGATTGGGCGGAGGTGGTGTATAGGTACGCATCCTCTTCAGTCAAATCACATTGAATTTGATGTTCATGCACCATATTTTTTATAAATTGTAGAGCGTCATCATTGGCTTGATAATACAGCCGAGCCTTTTCTTCTCCAAAATGACTGATGAATTCATCATAAATTAAATCATGTTGAGCTGTGATTTTCGCGGTCGTATGACCGGTGGTTCCGTTTAAAATGTTGCCCGCATCTATCAGGACAACTTTTAATCCTTCTTTTACAAGCAAGTAAGCCGTTGTAATTCCTGAAATGCCTCCTCCGACTATGGCAACATCAGCCTTTATTTCCTCGGTAAGCTGAGGAAAGGATGGAACGGTTGCGGAATCTCTCCAATATGGCTCTGGAAACTGCGGCATGCTTATATTGAATTCGTAGTTTTCGTTCATGTAGTTTCCTCCAATCTGCAATCTCATATTGATTATTTTTTCCAAAATAAGAAAATTTATGTAAGAGGGAATGAATCTTCGAAGGTAACGGAGGTTAATGCGTTGGATCAATAGAGACTACAACCCTCTCCAAACGACTGTGGTAAACTAAAAAAGAGATGAAAACAGAAGGCTGACTCAATAAATCATGTGTTTATGATCTGTTGAGTCAGCCTATAAGAGCGGGGATTACATCCGTATTCCAATATACTCTTCAAGAAGGTTTTTCTTCATGAATGTTAGGATTATCATGCGGCGGATGGGCACCGGGATACTTTCGATCCGTTTCTTCGTGGGCATTTTTATTTTCGTAGTTAAAGGCACTGTATGTTCTTTGATCTTCCTCCCAAGGGGTAGATTTTCTAAGCTTTCTGTTAATGGGAGAGCCGTAGGGTCCTTCAGGCAGCTCCTCGGGAATGATATACCGGTGTCTTGCTTCGGCAGGAGAAACATCAGTATAGTTTTCGTGCTCTTTTTCAGGCAAAACAATCATCCTTTCAAATATATTTTAGAATTGAATTGTTATCTTTTCTTAATATATCTAAAAAAGCAGTAAAAATTTATAACGAATGGAACAATTCGTTTATTTTTACCATAATTAGGCGAGAATACCCCTGCTTCAAGTGTGAGAAGGACGCAACAGAGCGGTAAGCGGGGGAGGGGCGTATGTTACGTTTAAACTATGTATGTCAATCCAATTAATGAGAGGAATGTTCTTATGAAAAAAACCGTAAAGGTTGTTGGAGCAGTCTCGGTGAATGATAACGGAGAAGTTCTATGTGCATTGCGTTCGCCTAATATGTCCATGCCTAATCTTTGGGAGTTTCCAGGAGGAAAAGTTGAACAAGGTGAGGAACCGGAAGAATCCCTTGTAAGAGAAATTGAAGAGGAACTGGGATGCAGAGTGGAAGTATATGAAATGATCGAGAATGTCGTTCACGAATATCCCGACATCATTGTGAATCTTATTACATATAAAACGAAAATTGTGGAGGGATTGCAAAAAGCAAAGGAGCATGCAGAATTAAAATGGGTTCCACTTGAAGAGTTATATTCTTTAGAATGGGCGCCTGCTGATATTCCTACAGTAGATGCTTTACGTATGAGTAAAGGTAATATTTAACATTAGAAAACCTCTTTTCTATGCTTGCAATGGCTTCAATTGTAGCTGCAAAACATCAACGCATAATAATTGCACCTAAAATAAATATAATTGTACGAAGCTAAAATTTTTATACCTCCAAAAAACTCCTTCCTGTGCGCGGAAGGAGTTTTTTATCAATTTTTAATATTATGCTTCCTCAACCGATACTGCAGATTTTGTCTGCTTATCCCCAGTACCTTTGCTGTTTGTGAGATGTTTCTGTTATTTGCTTCAAAAACTTGCTGAATATAATTCTTCTCCATATCTTCCATGGTTTCTTTTAGTGACTTTGGTACATCATCCGTATGCTGCAGCGGTTGGGCTGCTTGTAAGGACTCTGAATCTTTTCGAGATAACCTATAAAATCGTGTCGGAAGATGAAACGGCGTAATGATTTCCTTATCTTCTATTAAGTTCATAGCTCCCTCAACCATGTGCTCCAACTCTCTTATGTTCCCCGGCCAGTCATGCCTATACAGCAATTCTTTTACCTCTTCATCTATACCTTTTACTTGCAAGCCGAATTGTATATTGTACTTTTCGATAAATCGATGAATTAACGGCAGAATATCTTCCTTTCGGTCCCGTAGAGAAGGAAGGAATAAAGTGACAACGCTCAATCTATAGTAGAGGTCTTTTCTTAGGCGATTATGTGCAATGGCTTCAATCGGATCTTCGTTGATGGTGGCTATGATGCGCACATCAATTTCTTTTTCTTGCGTTTCTCCTACCCTTCGTATCTTTTTTTCTTGGATGACGCGCAGCAATTTAGCTTGCAGAGCGGGGCTTAATGAGTTGATTTCATCGAGCAGCAACGTTCCGCCGTTTGCTTCTTCAAATAAACCCGGCTTGTCGATAGCTCCTGTAAAAGCTCCCTTTTTTGTGCCGAATAAAAGACTTTCCATTAAATTTTCGGGAATTGCGGCACAGTTTTGGGAGATGAACGGTTTAGCTGCCCGGCTGCTTTCATTATGAATGCTTTGGGCAAACAATTCTTTCCCTGTTCCTGTCTCTCCGACAATCAGCACGGAAGACGAGGTTCTGGCCGCTCGTTTTGCTTCTTTAATGACGGAGTGAATGGCTTTGGACTCTCCTATTATATCTTGAAATGTATATCTCGTATTTTGATGGCGAAGTACAGTTGCTTTAATGCTTTGTCTTAAATGTGTAATATCTTTAGCGATCTCAATAGCCCCTTTAATTTTTCCGTTTTCAATGATAGGGAATGTATCGTTAATGGTCGTAATTTCTTTTCCTTTATTATTAAAATACGTTTGTTTTATATTTTTTCTTGTTTTTCCAAACTTTAATGCTTCAATCAGGGTGCTGCTTTGATTTTCTTGAAAAGCGAATACCTCTAAAGGATTTTTATATAATACATCTTTGCTGTCCATAGACTCAATTTCCATCATCTTGCGATTATAAAGGATAGTCTTTCCTTCTTCATTCACTGCATGAATTCCTACATCAATTTCATTCAGAAGAATTTGATACAGCTTGTTCATTTCAAGCAATGTATAAAAATCTTTTTCTTCCCTGTACATGTTTGGTCCCCTTTGTTTTGGTAGTACAATTTCATGTTCTATTGTAATTGTATTTTAAGGAAGGGGCAAAATTTTTTGGCTTTTTTGCATCATTTTATTTTAATAAGGCAAATTTTTTTTGCAGATAGAAAGAGGTTTACTTTATATACACTGCATTTATGTGAGAAATGCTGTTGGCATGGAACTTGCATTATTAATAGCTGGATAGGAATTTAATATTATTTTTCTGAAAAGATAGATATTTTAGATAAAAAAGGAGAGATCGAGATGAATACAACCATTCGTTCCGAAAGAATCATTGAAACTACGAATAAATACGGTGCAAATAACTACCATCCGCTTCCGGTTGTTATTTCAGAAGCAGAGGGAATTTGGGTGTACAGCCCTGAGGGAGAGCGTTATTTAGATATGCTTAGTGCATATTCCGCGGTGAACCAAGGACATAGGCATCCGAAAATTATTCAAGCTTTAAAAGACCAAGCGGACAAAGTAACTTTAACTTCACGTGCATTCTATAGCGATCAAATGGCGCCATTTTATGAAAAAGTAGCGGAAGTGACAGGAAAAGAAATGGTGCTCCCGATGAACACAGGAGCTGAAGCGGTAGAAACTGCTATTAAAGCTGCTAGACGTTGGGCTTATGATGTAAAAGGCGTAGGGGATAATCAAGCGGAGATTATTGCTTGTATCGGAAACTTCCATGGAAGAACAATGGCAGCGGTCTCACTATCTTCCGAAAAAGAATATCAGCGCGGGTTCGGGCCGTTTCTTCCTGGGATTAAATTAATTCCGTATGGTGACCTTGAAGCATTAAAAGCGGCCATTACTCCAAACACGGCAGCATTTTTACTAGAGCCGATTCAAGGGGAAGCAGGTATTGTCATTCCGCGTGAAGGATTCTTGAAAGAAGCATTTTCAGTTTGCAAGGAAAATAATGTGCTGTTTATTTCTGATGAAATTCAAACCGGTTTAGGACGTACAGGGAAAATGTTCGCTTCTGATTGGGAAGAAGTGATTCCTGATATGTATATCTTAGGAAAAGCGCTTGGCGGCGGCGTGTTCCCAATCTCTTGTGTGGCGGCAAATAAAGACGTTTTGGGAGTATTTAATCCTGGGTCTCATGGTTCTACATTTGGAGGTAATCCGCTTGCATGTGCGGTTTCAGTAGCCTCTCTCGAAGTGATTCAAGAAGAAAAGCTTGTTGAGCGATCTTATGAGCTTGGCAGCTATTTTATAAGCAAATTAAAAGAAATTCAAAACCCCATGATCAAAGAAGTGCGCGGAAAAGGATTGTTTGTAGGGGTAGAACTGCATGGACCGGCACGTCCATACTGTGAAGCATTAAAAGAAGAAGGATTATTATGCAAGGAAACGCACGACACGGTCATTCGCTTTGCTCCGCCTTTAATCATCAAAAAAGAAGAATTGGATTGGGCGATTGAAAAAATTTATAAAGTATTTAATCATCAATAATTCCTGTATGACGAGGTGTGAACAATGGTAGGAATACGCAGAATGGCAGAAGCTGCTCGTTTCCGAGGTTGGGTATAAAAGATTTCGTGATAAGCGAGGGGAAGGGAACAATCCACTTCCTCTTGTTTTTAAAAGGGATAAAAAGATGTTTATATTTCTGAAAGTTTTTGCAAGTCTAAAATTTAAAGCGCTTACAATGTTGTGGTAGGGAAATGAAGGAGGATTTTCATGATTGATCAAAATCAGGGGTTAAAACGAGAGTTGAAAAGCCGTCATTTGTTTATGATTGCGCTTGGAGGAGTAATCGGTACGGGGCTTTTTATGAGTTCGGGTTATACCATTCATGAAGCAGGGCCGGGAGGAGCGCTTACGGCGTATCTTGTAGGAGGCTTTGTTATGTATTTAACTATGCTATGTTTAGGGGAATTAGCTGTGGCTATGCCAGATGCGGGATCGTATCAAATGTATGCAACAAAATTTATCAGTCCTTCAGCAGGATATGTGGTAGGTTGGATGTCCTGGCTGAACTGGTCCGTTACGATAGGACTAGAGTTAATAACGGTAAGCATTTTAATGAAGCGATGGTTCCCGGATGTACCATCTTGGATTTGGTGTGTGGTGTTTGGAATCATTCTTTTTTCAATTAATATCTTATCTACAAAAAGCTTTGCAGAAGTTGAATTTTGGTTTGCCAGCATAAAAGTGTTCACCATCATTGCATTTATTCTGTTAGGCGGAGCAGCAATGTTCGGATTATTGGATATGAAAGGAAACGAAGCAGCGCCGATGTTCTCAAATTTTACGGACAATGGCGGATTGTTTCCAAATGGACTGGCGGCCATCTTAATTACAATGATCGGTGTTAACTTCTCATTTCAAGGAACAGAGCTGGTCGGCATTGCGGCAGGAGAGAGTGAAAATCCGGAAAAATCTATTCCGAAAGCTATCAACAATACCGTTTGGCGCATATTGGTCTTTTTTGTTCTTGCTATTTTTGTTCTTGCAGGGATGTTCCCTTGGAAAGAAGCAGGATTAGTAGAGAGTCCATTTGTTGTAGTATTTGATAAGATCGGAATTCCGTATGCTGCGGATATTGTCAACTTTGTTATTATTACGGCAGTGTTATCTGTAGCAAACTCCGGTTTATATGCTACATCTCGTATGCTTTGGTCGATGTCTCGGCAAGGTATGATCAGCCCGGTTTTCAGCAAGCTGTCAAAAAGAGGAGTTCCGGTTTATGCGGTAATCGCCAGTATGATTGTCGGCTGTCTTTCTCTATTATGCGGAATTTATGCAGAAGATACAGTGTATTTATGGCTTCTTTCTATTGCAGGATTTGGTGCAGTGTTCGTTTGGGCGACCATTGCTTTATCTAACTTCCTTGCGAGAAGAGCGTATATTAAGCAAGGTGGAAGAGTGGAAGATTTAAAGTTTAAAACACCTTTGTATCCAATTGTGCCGCTTCTTGCATTAGCTCTGAATACCATTGTTATCATTAGTCTTGCGTTTATTCCGGATCAGCGGATAGCTTTATATTGCGGTATTCCATTCATGATTGTTTGCTTGCTGTATTATCATCTCGGGGGAGTGAAGCAAAAAATGGAAAAGGCAAATAGTACGGAAGTATCGGATACGAAAGAAGTGGGTTGATTTTAACGCAGAAAGGCGAAGATTTAATTCTTCGTCTTTTTATGTTTTTCTTTTAATAGCATCTTTTGTATCGTATACAATGAATATGCGTCTAGATTTTTAAGTAAGAAGGTGGAATATTTGCAGTTTCAAAACATCCTTATAACGGGCCGGATTTATAAAGAGATCCAAAATATAATTGAGAGCAAAAAGGTCAAGAAAACCTTTCGTTTTCTGTCTGAAGCAACAGTCTCTCCAGCGGACTTCCATTGGGCTGATGTGTATGTAAGCTTTCGTCCGACAGCGAATTTTGAATTTGGAAATGTAAAGTGGGTCCATTCTCTTGGAGCGGGAGTAGATAGTTTTCTATTGGATAGACAATGGAAAAAAGACGTGCTGCTTACTCGCACTATTTGTTCATTCGGAAGAAAAATCAGCGAATATTGCCTAAGCTACATGTTACGGGATTTGCAGCTCCACAATCTTTTTCAGAGACACCAGACTCAAAAGCAGTGGAAACCGGCAGAGCCGAAAGAGCTTAGCTCGCAAAAAGTTGTAATATACGGCACAGGAGAAATCGGGCAAGAAATCGCAAGAGCACTATCATTCTTTAGGGCAAGTCCTTTAGGAGTGTCTCTCAGCGGAAGCGCCAAGCCGTACTTTCAAAAGGTTGTCTCTGCTTTTGAAGCAGGAGCACTGTTAGAGGATGCAGATTGGATTATCTCTACTCTTCCGCTTACGAAGGAAACAGATAGCCTATTTAACAGCGATTTCTTTCAAACGTTAAACGGAGCTTCTTTTATAAACGTAGGCAGAGGGGCAACAGTAGATGAGAAAGCGTTGCTGGAGGCATTACAGAAAGGGAATCTCTGTCAAGCTGTGCTCGATGTTTTTTCTGAAGAACCATTACCTGACGCATCACCTTTATGGGAGCATCCAAATGTTATCATTACACCGCATATCTCTGCCATTACCTCTCCAGAAGAAGCGGTGGAATGTTTCTTGGAAACTCTTGCGAACATTGAAGCAGGAAATGCTCTTTCTAATCGGGTAAGTATTGAAAAAAGGTACTGAAAAAGAATGTAAGCGCTGTTATAATTTGATTTTATTATTTCATTAGTACAGTGTTTAAATCTCTTGTAATGACAAGGGTTTATCTGTGTAAATTTTACAATAAATTTATGGGAAATATATTGCAACAGCCGGGAAGTTGCTGTACATTTTATTCTTAGAATGCAATGAGAATAAATTGTGAGAGGGTAATAAAATGGCTGTTATTAATGTATTCATTTTTATTGGGATTATTGCGGCAGGAATTTCGGGTGCATTAGTTGGAATTAAAAAACAGTTGGACTTATTTGGGATTGTTTGTTTAGCGGTAGCTACAGCGTTGGGTGGCGGAATTGTTCGGGATTTATTGATTGGGAATGTTCCTCCAGGTGCGTTCAAGGACCCTTCGTATTTTATCGCCAGTGTAATAGCAGCCTTATTCACTTGGATTTTTTATCATAAAACAGACAAATTGAAAAACATCATTATGGTGTCCGACGCCATCGGTCTTGGTGTTTTTACGGCAATCGGTGCCAATACAGCTCTTACTCATGATATGGGGGAACCTTTTATCGTGGTTTCTATGGGTCTTATTACTGGAATTGGCGGAGGGGTGCTGCGGGATATCTTTTCAAAAGAAATTCCATTTGTGTTTCGTAAAGAGATTTATGCAATTGCCTCTATTCTAGGATCCATCAGTCTTTATATGACTTATGATCAAGTTCCGTATATCATTTCTTTGTACATTTGTCTCGTTGTTACGTTTGTCGTTCGGGTAGTATCGGTTATTTTTAACTTTAACTTCCCTGTATTTAAAACGAAAATGGGAGCTGCAACTGAAAAGTTGTCCAATAATATAAAGGATCCTGCCTAAAAATGGGCAGGATTTTTTGATTTTCGTGTTTTTTCTCTTTTTCGTAACCGTTTTCAATTGTTGTTCAGTATAAATATCCTGAAAATCCGAAAATTTATAAAAAATATATTGTAAATAATAAGAAAACAGACTATAATAAACTTATGTTAGAAAATATGACACGGAATGAGAGGTTTTGTAACATGAGTCAAACAGTTGTTTCTGAAGTGAAAAATGAGAAGATTACACTTGCTGAGATTAAAGAGATTATCAAAGAAAAAAGCGTTGAATTGCTTCATTTACAATTTGTTGATATCGAAGGAATTTTGAAGCACGTAACAGTGACTGCTGAGCAATTGGATGATGTTGTAGAAGGAAAAATGATGTTTGACGGTTCTTCTATTAAAGGATTTTCTCCTATTAACAAATCTGATTTGTATCTTCTTCCTGACTTAAACACATTTGCAGTGCTTCCTTGGACGGTAGAAGAAGGATACTCGGAAGCTCGCTTCCTTTGCAGTGTTACAAACCCGGATGGAACATTATACGAAGGCGATACTCGCAACGTATTAAAGAAAACAATGGAAAGAGCAGCGGCGAAAGGATACACAATCTCTGTTGGTCCTGAGCTAGAGTTCTTCCTTTTTAAAGCCGATGAGAACGGAAACCCAACGACCGAATTACAAGATAACGGCGGCTATTTCGAGCCATCTCCAAAAGATCTTGGCGAGAGAGTGCGTTTAGAAATTTATCGTGCGTTAAAAGCGATGGGTTTTACAATTGAAGCTTCTCACCATGAGGTGGCAGAAGGTCAGCATGAAATCAACTTTAAATATGCAGATGCGCTTGGTGCTGCGGACAACTCTACAACTTACAAGTGGGTTGTTAAAACGATTGCGAGCAAATATGGCTTACATGCGACGTTTATGCCAAAGCCGGTATTCGGTATTAATGGCTCAGGTATGCATGTAAATATGTCCTTCTTCAAAGATGGTGAAAATGCATTCTTTGATGAAAATGCTCCATTGCAGCTTTCAGAAACAGCTTATCAATTTATCGCAGGCTTAATGGAACACATTAAGAGTTTTGCGGCTGTAACAAACCCGTTAGTAAACTCTTACAAGCGTTTAGTGCCAGGATATGAAGCTCCTTGTTATATTGCTTGGTCTGCTTCCAACCGTTCTGCATTAATTCGTATTCCTGCAAAACGCGGTTTAGCAACTCGTGTAGAACTTCGTTGTCCGGATCCGTCCGCAAATCCTTACTTGGCATTTGCAGTGATTGCAGCTGCGGGTCTAGATGGAATTGAAAAAGGTTTAGTTGCCCCTGCGCCAATTAACGAAGATATTTTCCATATGTCTGAAGCTGAACGTAAAAGTCTTGGCATTGAAAACCTTCCCGGCAGCTTAGAAGCAGCTGTAGAAGCGTTAGAAACTGGAACGATCGGCCGTGAAACATTAGGAGATCATGTATTCGGCGAGTATGTAGCGATGAAAAAAGCAGAATGGGACAGCTACAGAACAGCTGTACACACTTGGGAATTAGTTAACTACCAATCTAAGTTCTAATAAAGCAAAGCCTTAATCTCAATGGGATTAAGGCTTTTTTGTTTAAGGATTAAGAATTATAAATTTTTCTCCTGTCGCAGTGAACCGCGAGATGCATGGAAACGAATAATCTTGTATTTGGTGCAATTCCATGCTGATTTAGTGCAATGATGTGAATTTTGTACAACTAAATCTCGTTTTCGTGCAATTCGACTGGACGATTCCTCAAAATTTGTAAATTTAAAAAGGATTGACTCTTCTTATCAGAGAATAAACTGGATTCCCTTGTAAAACAATAAAGGATATGAAAATATTTCCTATCCTGTAGGGGGGGATTCACTTGATTTCGTTAGAGGATATTTTACGAGCACAAGAAAAGATGAAAAATATTGTTCATGTTACTCCTTTAGATTATTCAAGAACGTTTAGTGAGCTTTCAAATAATGAAGTGTTCTTAAAGCTTGAAAACTTGCAGAAGACCGGTTCGTTTAAAGTGAGGGGGTCATACAATAAAATCATTTCTCTAGGAAAAGAAGATTTAGAAAAAGGGGTGATTGCCGCTTCTGCCGGAAATCATGCGCAAGGAGTGGCGTATTCCAGCAACATGCTTGGAATTCCCTGTACAATTGTTATGCCTAAAGGGGCGCCGCTAAGCAAGGTGTTAGCAACCAAATGGTATGGTGCAAACGTAGAATTACAAGGAGCGGTATTTGATGAAGCGCTTGATTACGCGTTGCAATTGCAGAAACAGACAGGTGCTACATTTGTGCATGCGTTCGATGATGAGGCGGTCATTGCCGGTCAAGGAACAGTCGGGTTAGAAATATTAGGGCAGCTACCGGATCTGGATGCGGTAATTTGTCCGGTTGGCGGCGGCGGACTCATTGCCGGAGTTGCGATGGCGATTAAAGAAAAGAAACCTTCTGTGCGTATTTATGGAGTAGAAGCCCTGGCTTGTCCCAGCATGAAGCAATCTCTCCAAGAAAGAAAACCGGTAACGGTAGAATCGATGCCGACAATGGCGGATGGAATTGCGGTAAAAAGACCCGGAGAAACAACTTTTCAACTCATCCAGCAGTATGTTGATGATATTGTTTGTGTAGATGAGATGGAAATCGCTCGAACCATGTTGATGCTGTTAGAACGCAACAAATTGCTTGTAGAAGGGTCCGGCGCCAGTTCGTTGGCTTCACTTCTTTATCATAAAATTCCGGTTCAAGGGAAAAAAGTTGTATCGATCCTGAGCGGCGGCAATGTAGATGTGAACTTTATTTCGAGAATTATCGAGCACGGAATGGTAGAGTCCGGACGGTTTGTTCATTTTACGACCACAATTAAGGATAAACCGGGACAGTTGCAGAAAGTCCTGCAAATTATTGGGGAGCTGGAAGCGAATGTGTTACATGTTTATTTGGAGCGGATTGGGACAAAGGTGTTTCCTGGATATGCTCAGCTTCATCTGTCTCTTGAAACGAAGGATAAAGGGCATATCGAAACTATTCTAGATATGTTGAGGAAAAAGGGATATGAAGTAGAAGTGATAGAATAAGACCGGCTTGTAAGAAAAGAAGAAACGGTGCTATGATTGTATAAGATTCCTGCTGAGGGCAGGAATCTTTGTCTTTTGGACGGAACAGTTGAGAGGTGTTTATATGAAAACAGTTGTACTGGCAGAAAAGCCTTCTGTCGGAAGAGATATCGCAAGAGTTCTTCATTGTCATAAAAAAGGAAACGGGTATTTTGAAGGAGATAAGTATATTGTCACTTGGGCGTTGGGGCATTTGGTAACGCTGGCGGACCCGGAAGCGTATGACGAGAAATACAAGACATGGCGCTTGGAGGATTTACCAATGCTCCCGTCTTCGTTAAAATTGGTTGTTATTAAACAAACAGGAAAGCAATTTCAAGCGGTAAAGGCACAGTTAAACCGTAAAGATGTAAAAGAAATTGTGATTGCGACAGACGCGGGCCGTGAAGGGGAGCTTGTTGCAAGGTGGATTATTGAAAAAGCGAGGGTGCAAAAGCCGATTAAGCGCCTTTGGATTTCATCCATTACAGATAAGGCTATTAAGGATGGTTTTAACAAGCTTAGAAACGGAAAAGAATATGAGAATTTATATGCATCCGCTGTCGCGCGTGCCGAGGCGGACTGGCTTGTTGGTATTAACGCCACTCGAGCGTTAACGACGAAGTACAATGCTCAGCTTTCATGCGGACGAGTGCAAACGCCGACTCTCGCGATGATTGCGAAGCGGGAAGAAGAAATTAAGAACTTTAAGCCGAAACTCTATTACGGGGTTACGGTGGTTACAGAACATATGAAGCTTATGTGGCAAGACAGCAAAACAAAAGATACGAAGACATTTGATAAAGACAAAGCTGATAAGATTTTGGCGGGAATTAAAAATAAATCTGCAGAAGTCTTTGAGGTTGATAAAGTGTATAAGAAAAGCTATTCGCCTCAATTGTATGATTTAACAGAACTGCAGCGGGATGCTCATAAAATATTTGGATATTCGGCAAAGGAAACTTTATCGATTATGCAAAAGCTGTATGAACAGCATAAGCTTCTTACCTATCCGCGGACGGACTCCCGATATCTTTCTACGGATATTGTGGACACGTTGCAGGACCGTGTAAAAGCGTGCAGTGTGAAGCCATATACGAAATTCACAGCTAACATTTTAAAAAGCCCGATTAAAGTTAATAAATCATTTGTAGATAACAGCAAAGTGTCCGATCATCATGCCATTATTCCGACCGAGGAATCAGCTGTTTTAAGCTCCTTGAGTGATAAAGAGCGTAAAATATATGACTTAGTGGTCAAACGATTTTTGGCGGTGTTATATCCCCCGTTTGAGTATGAACAAACAACCGTGAAAGCAAAAATTGGACAGGAAACTTTCGTGGCGAAAGGAAAAAGGGTTCTTTCTCAAGGATGGAAAGAGGTATACGAAAATCGTTTTGAGGATGAAGATGAGTCTGTAGAGCAAACGCTTCCTGTTGTTCAAAAAGGTGACAGCTTAAAAATTTTGCAAGTCACTCAAACAAAAGGCGAAACGAAGCCGCCGGCGCCATTTAATGAAGGAACACTTCTTTCAGCTATGGAGAATCCTGTGAAGTATATGGCCGATGAAAGCAAAGATTTAATTCAAACCATTGGGAAAACAGGCGGGTTAGGAACAGTAGCAACGAGAGCGGATATTATTGAGAAGTTGTTTAATACCTTCTTGATTGAAAAGAAAGGGAAGGACATTTTTATTACATCCAAAGGGAGACAATTGCTTGAATTAGTACCCGATGAACTGCGGTCTCCTGCTTTAACAGCGGAATGGGAGCAAAAACTTGATTCTATTTCTAAAGGCTCCCTTAACAAACAGGATTTTATTACTGAAATGAGAAGTTATGCCAAAACAGTTGTAAATCAGATTAAAAACAGTGACAAGAGGTTTAAACACGACAATATTACCGGTACAAGGTGTCCGGATTGCGGTAAGCTAATGCTTGAGGTTAATGGCAAGAAAGGAAAAATGCTTGTTTGTCAGGATCGGGAATGCGGCCATCGTAAAACGGTGGCGAAGCTGACAAATGCAAGATGTCCAAATTGCCATAAACGGTTGGAGCTGCGCGGAGAAGGGGAAGGGCAAATCTTTGTATGCAGCTGCGGTCATCGCGAAAAGCTGTCTGCTTTTAATGAACGAAAACAAAAAGAAAAGAACAGCAAGGTTTCCAAAAAAGACATTGCAAAGTACATGAAGAATCAGAATAAGTCGGATGAGGGACCGTTCAACTCGGCACTGGCTGATGCATTGGCTAAGCTGAAGTTAGATAAATAGAAGAAAAATAGGAAATGCGGCTCGCATTTCCTATTTTTATATTAAAAAGGATTGGATACAAATTGCGGCGAACATATGAAGGGGTGTATTTTACTGAGAATGAAGTATAAGGCGGGGAATATATGAACCAAGAAATCGTATTAGCCGGTAAAGAAGATTTAGAAGATGTCGATGCTCTTTGTACGGTGTGCAAGGAAGATTTATTAAACAAACATATTTATCAATGGGACGATCCCTGTCCAAATAAAGAATATTTTCTTTACACTATTGAAGCTAAAGAACTATATATTCTGAGATTATGAGAGTAAAGTGATTGGTGGAGCAGTATTAAATGAATGGCAGTCTTCTGAATGGGAAGAAGTTAGCTGGGAAAATCGTGACAGCAACTATCTAATTTTTCACTCTCTTTTTATTCATCCGGATTATCAAGGTCATGGATACAGGCTTCGATTTATGCAGTTTTGGGAAGAATACGCAAAAGAAAATAGATACGATGGCATTCGCCTGGACGCTTTTTTAGAAAACAAGAATGCATTGAATTTTTATGAAAGAAGGAGGTATATAAAACGAGGGGGAGGTTTTCTTTGCGCCTAAGCCGAAAGGACACGAAACGTATTATTGTTATGAAAAGATGTATAAATGATTACAGCGCCCTTGCTAAAACGAATTCAAAAAGTTTCGTTGTTATAATAACAAGACTTTTTTATAATTATGAAAGTCCTTCTTATGCGTAGGAGCTGATGTAGTTACTGTGAATCCGCGAGGCATAAACTTGAGTGTTATGTGAAAACTAGAGGTGGGAAAGTAGATGCATTTCAAATAGAAAAGTACAGAATGAAATACAATAGATTGTTAAAATATAAAATGTGTTTTTGTAATGAAGTCAGTTTGAAAAAATGGCCCTTCTTTGCTGAGAGATTATAAATTTTGATATACACTGCAATCGAATTTATAATAAAATGATTAAGTGGGTTTTATCTAATAAAAGTTTATTAAGTGATTCTGTGAGTAATAATTTTAGAATCATGATGTTACGGTTGTATATCATGGAAGCACCAGGAAAAGGAGTATATACGTTATTATTATGTCTACAAAAAAAAGATTAATTACTAATTTTCTATCGTTAGCCAGTGTACAAGGATTAAATTTTATCCTTCCCCTAATTACATTACCATATTTATTACAAGTACTGGGACCAAGTAAGTTTGGGCTTGTAAGTTTTGCACAAGCGTTCATTCAATACTTCATCCTTTTTACGGATTATGGGTTTATCTTTGTGGCAACAAGAGATATTTCATTAGCACGAGATAACAAAAAGCAGCTCTCGATTATTTTTTCAACTGTAATGCTGGTAAGAACGTTATTGTTGATTATCAGTTTTCTTATTTTAGTTGCTCTGGTATATTTTATTCCGAAATTTCAAAGTGACAGTCTAATTTATTTCCTGACTTTCGGAATGGTTATTGGAAATGTTATGTTTCCTGTTTGGTTCTTCCAAGGGATTGAACATATGAAGGTTATCTCCATTCTAAACATTATTTCAAAAGCTATTTTTACTATAGGTATTTTTGTGTTTGTTAAAGAAAAATCCCAATTTCTTTATGTTCCTGTATTGAATTCGCTCGGTTATATTGCAATTGGATTAGTATCATTATATTTAATCGTTTTTCGTTATAAAGTTCGCTTTGTCAAGCCGTCTAAAAGTGATATTGTGCATCAATTGAAAGAAGGCTGGCATATATTTGTTTCCAACATTGTGACAAGTTTATATACAACAAGTAATACGTTCATTTTAGGCTTCTTTGCCAGTAACACTGTTGTTGGATACTATTCTAGTGCTGAAAAAGTAGTAAAAGCCATCTTAAGTGTTATAACTCCGCTTGTTCAAACGTTATATCCTTTCTTAAGTAGAGCGCTACAAGAGTCAAGAGAAAAAACTATATGGATACTTAATAAAATATTCGTTTTGATTACTGTAAGCATGGGTGTATTGTCGCTTTTAGTCGGGTTAAACGCAAAAATTTTAGTTGATTTAGCTTTAGGTCCTGAATATGAAGCAGCAATCCCTTTGATTAAAATCTTGGCTGTATTACCGTTAATATTGGGGTGGGCAAACGTGTTTGCGATACTGACAATGATTAACTTTGATTATAAAAAACAGTTATCCCGTATTTATATTGCAGCAAGCACATTGAGTGTAATGTTAATGGTTATTCTCATCCCGATGTTTAAAGAATACGGAACAGCTTGGAATGCTGTTCTTACAGAGGGCTTTGCTACGCTTTTGATGGCTGTATTTCTTTGGAAAAAGGGCATTTATGTATGGAAGTGGAGAAGAAAACCTTAAGTGGTATAGAAGGGGACTTGATTATATTAACCTAGAAGGCTTTTTCTTCTTCCTGCTTCAAGCAGCGGTAGCAGGTAATTCGGGATAGTCCAATAGATTCAGAAGGTAAATTATATTCATCGTTATTATCCTGCTCATAACAGACTTTATATTTATAAAAATATATAAATCCAAGTTAACAAACGGACATATGAACACTCTTTACTCGTTTCTTTACCTCGTCTGCTTTCTCAGAAGGTAGTACAAAAACGACTCGATTGCTTCTCATAAGGCAGGACGATCTTTGTAGTATCGATCGGATAATACTGCCTGTTTGAACCAATTCCAAATCCGTTCCATCAGATTCAGATTTGGAGAGTAAGGTGGTAAGAAAACGAGTATGAGTCGTTGCTCCCGTTCAGCAAGAAACGGACGCAGCACACAGGCATGGTGATAGTGGGCATTATCGAGCACAAGAATGAAATGTTTCTCTGGGTAGCACCGAAGCAAGTATGCTAAAAATTGCTGGAATGTTTGGGCGTTACATGTTTTTGCTTCCATGCAAAGCACTTTCCCTGCTTGAGGATAAACCACACCGAACAGATGAAGGGTAGTGTGGGAACCGGAGACCGGGACTTGTTTTTGTTTCCTTTTCTCTTGCCACGTGGCATGCAGTGTTTGTACATCACGAATGTGACTCTCATCTTCATATAAAAGCACACAAGAGTCGGTCATTCCGTTTTTTTATCATGTCTAACTCTCGTTCAAAGTTCCGTTGCGCTTGTGCATTTGCTTTCACAAGTACATACGTCGGGCGTGTCGAGAATATGACATATGATGAAGATTTAGATGAGTTTATCTGTCAACAAGGAAAACGATTGATGTTTCAACGAGAAAAGGTACGGAAAACGGAAACGGGCTACGAAAGCGTGAAACGAGAGTATACGTGTCAGGAGTGTGAAGGATGTCCGTTTCAACAAGTATGCGCCAAAGGAAAAGAAAAGAAGACGATTCAACTGAGCATAAAGAACGTCCAGCAACGGAAAGAGATTCGTGAGAAGCTCTTGAGTGAAGAAGGGCGACAAGTCTATACGAAACGCATGGCGGAAATTGAAAGTGTGTATGGACAAATCAAACACAACTGAGGATTCCGTCGGTTTCTTCTGCGAGGCCTCTCAAAAATTACGGTGGAGTGGGGGCTTATTTGTGTTGCCCATAATCTTCTCAAGAAGGCTGTGATGGACCAAAATCGGTCCATCACAGCCTAAGAGATAACAAAAAAGGTTGAAATCAGACAAAATATTTACAAATTTTGTCTGGTTTCAACCAAAAAGAGAAAGTTGACTTCAAAAGGTCACATTTCAGTGACCTTTTGAGTCAGCCTCTTTTTCTTTAGAAAATATAGGAGATACTTAATTAGTATCTAATGTATTCCTTTTTATTGTTGTAGTCTTTTTGTTTTCCGTTGCATTATTTTTATTATCTGTAGTAAGTGATTTTAACTGCAGATGCTCCAACAATTTATGGGACAATTCTTCTCTATCTTCTTCTTGTACGATATAGTACCAGATGTTGTCGTCTAATCGTTCTCCCTCTCCCGGGATTTCGATTTGTTCAATGTTTTTAGCAGCATTTTTATAATGAGCCTGGATTCCCAGCATTTCTTTAAACGTCAAGTTTGTCTTGATATTTTTCTGGAGGGCATCTAGAATATCATCGTATTTTGCTAAAGAAGAAATTTGCGCCCCCTTATGAAGTACTTGTTCGATGACTTCTCTTTGTCGTTTTTGTCTTCCAAAGTCGCCGTTTGGATCCGCTTTCCGCATACGGGCATATTGAAGAGCATGTTCTCCATCAAGATGAACGTTTCCTTTTTCTATATATACGCCATCTAGTTCAAAGGCAAATGGATTGTTAACATCAATGCCGCCCACGGCGTCTACAATGTCCTTGAATCCTTCCATATTGACTTCTACATAATAATCTATCGGAATATCAAGGAAATTCTCTACTGTATGAATTGTTATTTCAATTCCGCCGTATGCATAGGCGTGGTTGATTTTATCTTTTTTATTTTTTCCTGCAATTAATGTGCGTGTGTCTCGCGGAATGCTGACTAGCTTTGTTGATTTTGTCTCAGGATTTATAGTCAGCACCAAGATTGAATCTGTTCTTCCGTGATCTCCTTCCCGTTCATCAACACCTACAAGTAAGACAGAAAAAGGGTCTTTTTCTTTGAATTCAAATTTTTCTTCCCGCTTGTCTGACATTTTTCGTGAAATAGGCTTGTGCATTTTATCGGTTGCTTTTGCAACATCTGAGTATATTTTGTAGGCGAATCCCGTTCCTGCCAGCACAAGGAAGAGAAGTGCAATGAGGAGGACCCTCAATGCCCTTTTCTTCTTGTTTATTTTATAATTCTCTCTTGAATTTTCCATATAGATACATCTTCCTTTTGAATGTTTATAGTAAAAATCGAGTGAAAGATTCAGTCTTTTTAACTTCGTAAGCGAATGAAATCGAAAAGGTTTTCATTTGGTTTTCAATAATCTTGAATCTGGACACGGATAAACGGATTCTGAATAATAAATTTTTCTTCCGCAGAGAATTTTAGTATTGATACCGTTCGATTAATTTTATAATTTAGTATTTTCTGCAAATAAAAAATGTAATAGTTAAGGTGAATTTCTTCTTCATTGTGCTGAGCAAACTTTGGATTTTGAATGCATGGTACGATGGGCAGCCGATTTACGCTTATAAACTTGCTGTTTTGAAAAAATGTCATATCTAGTCCTTTAGATTGTGTTGTTTAAATAATTACATAATTTTTAATGATATGCAAAAAAATGGATTTTTGAAGTTTACGAATAGTCATATAAATTATAATGTTTGGATGTTTATTTAGGCAATAGAAACTAAGAAAAAGAGTCGAATTTTATCGTATCCTGTTAAGAAGAGGTACAAATTGAGGATGAATAATGATATAATGATGATTTGTGAATAATATAAAAAATTCATGTGAGTGTTTTTCCGTATTCATACTATAGACTTCGGTGCTTTGAGTATGAAACAAGACAGCGTATATATTAGGATGGCAGGGGCTTTATCCGTTCAAAATATATAGGCTGGTTTAAAAAAGGAGAGTGAGACGAGTGAGTGCACTGGTTGCAGTCAGCATCGTAACATACAATAGCAAACATATTTTTAAGGTCCTTGATAACATTAAGCAGGAATTTGGAGATGACAGCCGGTTCCGTTTTGTCATTTTTGATAATAATTCAGAAGAAGAATATAAGAAGCGTCTGAAAACATACGAAGATTTTGTAGATATTACATTTTATCATGAAAATAATGGATTTGGCTTTGGTCACAATTATAATTTGATGCATGCTGATGATAAGTACTTTTTAATATTCAATCCGGATATTATTTTAAAAAAGCAAGACTTATTAAATATGTTGGAAATCTTGGAAAAGGACAGCACCATCTCCCTTCTGGTTCCAAAGGTGTTGAACGCGGATAAAACAACACAACATTTAGTGAGAGACCGTGTTTCTGTATTTGACTATGCTTTGCGCTTTATTCCGTTTGCCTTTGTGAAAAAAATGTTTGACAAAAGATTGGCTTCCTATGAATGTCGGGACTTGCCGGATGATCGCAACGTTGATATTAGAATAGGTTCCGGTTGCTTTATGCTTATTAGAGGAAAGGATTTCAAAGAAGTTTCCGGTTTTGATGAGCGTTATTTTATGTATTTTGAAGATTATGATTTGTGCTTAAAGCTGAAGAAACAGGGAAAGAGAATCGTGTATACTCCATTTTCCGCTGTGATTCACTATTATGAAAGAGGAGCTCATAAAAACTCGAAACTGTTCAAAATTTTTATGCAATCAATGTATAAATTCTTCAATAAATGGGGCTGGAGATTGTTTTAATAGTTGCATTAAAGATTTTGCTTATATTGTTTGTAGGAGTGAAAAAATGCAGTGAATAAGTTTGAAAAATTGCTATTAACGGTCTTTTTTATTGAATTATTTGTAGGCGGAGGCGGGAGGCTCATTGATTTTGGAGTTTTATCCATTCGGCAAGTATTGTTTCTCCTCGTCTTAATCACTTTTATTTTCCGGATATTGAAGCACAAGAAATTTTTCGATAAGAAAGTAAATACTTTTTTGAATTTTGATATAACCACCATAGCTGTATATATGCTGGTCGTCTGGTTCGGATTCAGTTCTCTAGTGGGAATTATGAATGGACATGCTCTTTCTCTTATTGTTACAGATTTTCTTCGCGTGTCATTTTTTCTATTATATTTCCCTCTTGCTTATTACATTTCAGAGGAACGTTATAAGAAGAGCAAGATTATTGCCATTCTAAAATACTCTTCTTTATCAGTCGCTGTGTTTACTATCCTAGTATGCTTACTGGGAAAAACAGTATTTAATAATAACTTTGTTGTATTCTATAATTTCATGAATTCTATTATGAATGATGATTTATTCTTCAGACCGAGTCATAGTGTTTTTTACAAGGGACATTTCTTTGTTCTAATGGGGCTGTTTATTTCATTGAATGCGCTGTTAAGCAAGAAGTACTCAAAAATAGATGTTATAAATGTTATCCTTTGTTTCATTTCTGTTATTTGGTCGGAAACAAGAGGATTTCTATTAGCTCTTATGTTTGGAATAGCGTTTATTGTATTTGTAGATGTTAAGATGGTTACTGACCGAGTTAAGGGTCTGAAAAATAAGGTTGCTCAGTTGACAAATTCTAAGATAATTGTAAAGAAGATGTCCATCTCTTTATTAATTATTTTAGCTGTCCCGTTTATGTATAAGTATATGACTATTGAACGCTTTGGTGAAAATGTCGCAATTCAAGAACCTGCCAAACCGAATCAGAATAAGGGTGAAATTCATGATGTTAGTGTAAATGCCCGTCTGGATTTTATTCTTGCATCGAAGGATCTTGTATTTAAGAGTGTTCCAGCATTTGCGGTCGGCAGCGGCTATGGGACAGAAATTGCGGGCAGAGTAACCGGTATAGAGATGAGCTTTTTAGATATTTTGGTTGAACAAGGGGTTATTGGTTTAGCTTTATGGCTCTATTTGTGCTTTGTAATTTATTATAATTACTACGTTGTATATAAAGCCAAAGGGTCGTTAGAGACGCTGGACGTTTCTTTATTAGCATGCACCGCTGCTTTAGCGTTGTTAACCAATATTAATCCTTTTATTAATAATCCGCTGGGAATTGGATTTGTACTAATCATATTGGTAATATCTAAAAATAAGAAAGAAAGCTTGAAAAGTATAGTATAATTCCTTGCAGAGTAAGAAGGTAATAATATGGAAGCTACAATCGTAATGGTGTTGTACAAGCAAAAGCTTGAGCATTCCCGAACATTTCAAAGTTTGCAAAAAACTCTTTTTACAAGTGCTTGGCTGCAAGATAAATATCAAATGGTTGTATATGACAACAGCCCGGAGCCGCAGAATATTCCGAAAGAGTACATTGATTTACTCGTGTATAAGCATGATGCACGAAACTTGGGAATAGCCGAGGCTTACAATTATGCTTGGCAAATCGCAAAGGAAAATAACAGTCAGTGGCTGTTGCTGCTCGATCATGATACAGAGCTTACACAATCTTATATTGATGCGATGTTTTCTTTGCAAGACGTTGATACAGACCAAATTGCAGCGGTTGTGCCAAAAGTCGTATGCAACGAGGTAATGATTTCCCCTGTTTTCAGCAGAACGTTATACCCTTTGAAAGATAAGAGACCGGAAACAGGAATTCAGAATCAGCCTATTATGGCTATCAATTCCGGTTCTGCAATAAATATGAAGTTTTTAAATCGAATCGGCGGATTTAATAAGGAATTTCCGCTGGATTTCTTGGATCACTGGGTCTTTTACAAAATTTACAAAGAAGGGTATAAGACCTATGTGATGGATGTTACTCTGGAACATGAATTATCGGTGATGAATTATGATACAGTTTCACTGCAGAGGTACAAAAGCATATTAGGATCTGAAATACACTTTTATAAAAATTACAAGAATGACTTGCTTCCGCAGTATAAAAAGCAGCTGTTTTTGCGAACCGTAAAGCAGCTTCTCACTGTAAAAAATAAAAAGATTGCTTTTCACACATTACGTCGATTGCTGACGGTATAGAAAGGATTTTAACAAATGATATCAGTATGCATAGCCACGTATAATGGGGCTGATTTTATCATTCGTCAACTGGAATCTGTATTGAAACAAATAGGAAGCGATGATCAAGTTGTAATTATAGATGATTGCTCTAAGGATAATACAGTGCAGATTATTAAGGACACGTACGGAGATAGAATAGAGGTACACGTAAATGAACAGAACTCGGGAGCTATAAAGAGCTTCGAGAGAGCTATATCAAAAGCAACGGGTGATATCATTTTCTTATGCGACCAAGATGATATTTGGCTGGAAAATAAGGTGCAAACAGTTCTTTCAACATTCGAACAGACAGATGCAGCACTGGTAGTGCATGATGCTTATGTTACGGATGGTGAAGGAAACATCTTAAATACATCTTGGAATGAATACAATAATAATCGTGAACAAGGGATTATCGGAAATATTATCAAGAACGGGTTTACAGGTGCTTGTATGGCGTTCAAAAGAGATCTGGTGAAAAAAATTATTCCGTTCCCTCCAAACATCGAAATGCATGACCAATGGATTGCTTTAGTTTGTATGATGGAGAAAAAGAAAATCGTTTATTTAAAAGAGCCTTTGATGAAATACGTAAGACATGGCGGAAACGTCACAGGCATGAGAAAGCGCTCAATAGGCGAAAAGTTAAAAGGAAGAATAGGTACAGTTCGGGAAATCCTTCGCTATAAAATGACGAACTGAAAGTTAAGATATTATTACTAAATGGTTACAATATAGCATATACGTTGTTCATTTTTGTAGATTTTCATTATAATGTGAATAGCAGCGTATAAAGCGCTGCTATTTATATGGCATTTCTTTGTCGAGTGCTGCCATGATTTGTTAGAAAATGAAACTTTCTTCAACGGGGGTTGCCGCGTGCTGAAAGTGAGTGAAACGAATCTGATTGTAAGCGATGTTCATGAGCATTGCCGACAATCAGAATCGATAAATTGAATTACAAGGAGATGGAACGTAACATGAAAGGAATCATCTTAGCCGGGGGAAGCGGTACACGTCTGTATCCGCTGACAAAAGTAGTGTCTAAACAGTTATTGCCTGTATATGATAAGCCGATGATTTATTATCCGCTTTCTGTATTAATGCTGGCGGGCATTAAAGAGATTCTTATTATTTCTACACCGCAAGACATTGGACGATTCGAACAAATTTTAGGAGACGGGTCAGATTTAGGAATCCACCTTACATATGCGGTGCAGCCTCATCCGGGCGGACTGGCGCAGGCCTTTCTGATTGGTGAAGAGTTCATCGGGGACGATAGTGTTGCGTTAGTTCTCGGAGATAATATTTTCTATGGTCACGGATTAACAGACTTGTTGCGTAAAGCTGCTGCGCGTAAAGAAGGTGCTACAGTATTCGGTTATTATGTAAACGACCCGGAACGCTTCGGGGTTGTTGAATTTGATGAAGAAGGAAAAGCGGTTTCCATCGAAGAAAAGCCGGAAGTTCCAAAATCAAATTATGCTGTAACAGGACTATACTTTTATGATAACCGTGTCGTAGAGATTGCAAAAAATATTAAGCCATCTGCGCGCGGTGAACTGGAAATTACAGATATCAACCAAAAGTATCTAGAGATGGGTGCATTGAATGTTGAGCTTCTTGGCCGCGGCTACGCATGGCTCGATACAGGTACACATGAATCTTTATTGGAAGCATCTCAATTCATTGAAACAATCGAAAAGCGTCAAACATTAAAAATTGCATGCTTAGAAGAAATCGCTTTTAAGATGGGCTACATTTCAAAAGAAAAATTATTAGAGCTTGCTGAACCGTTGAAGAAAAACCAATACGGCCAATATTTACTGAAAATCGCCAACCAAGCGAAGTAAGCCGATTTTGAGGTGAAAACAATGAACATAATGAAAACAAAGATTGAGGATGTAGTCATTTTGGAGCCGAAAGTGTTCGGTGACCATCGTGGATACTTTATGGAAAGCTATAACAAAGAAATATTTGAAACATTAGGATTAAGATATGAATTTATCCAAGACAATCAATCATTATCTGTACCTGTAGGAACATTACGCGGATTACACTTTCAGTTAAATCCGAAAGCACAAACGAAAGTGGTTCGTTGTATTACAGGCGCAATCTATGATGTAGCCGTAGATATTCGCAAAGGCTCTCCAACCTATGGGCAATGGGTAGGTGTGATTTTAAGCGAACACAACAAGCGTCAGTTGGTAGTACCAAAAGGATTTGCCCATGGTTTTTGTACATTAGTTCCAAATACGACTGTGGCATATAAAGTGGATGAGTATTATTCTCCAGAGCATGATGCAGGTATTCTTTGGAATGACCCGGCATTGGGTATTGACTGGCCGACAACAAATCCGATTCTTTCAGAAAAAGATACAAAGCATCCGGTTTTAGCAGAAGCTGAACTGAATTTCGTATACGAGAAATAGGAGGTACAACATGAAACTATTAGTAACAGGCGGTGCCGGTTTTATCGGAAGCAACTTCGTGCGCTATATGGTAAAAAAATATCCGGAATATCATATCGTGAACTTAGATTTATTAACATATGCAGGAAACTTAGAAAACTTGAAAGAAATTGAAAACGCACCGAATTACACGTTTGTAAAAGGTGACATCGCGGACCGTGAGTTTATTAACAACTTGTTTGAAGAGCAAAAGTTTGATTATGTGTTAAACTTCGCTGCAGAATCTCACGTAGACAGAAGTATTACAAACCCTGATATTTTCGTACGAACAAACATTCAAGGAACACAAGTATTATTGGATGCTGCAAAGAACTTTCATGTGAAGAAATACTTGCAAGTTTCTACAGATGAAGTATATGGTACGCTAGGTGAAACAGGCTACTTTACGGAAGAAACACCGTTAGCGCCAAACAGCCCATACAGCGCAAGTAAAGCGGGAGCAGACCTTTTAGTGCGTGCCTATCACGAAACATTCGGTTTACCGGTAAACATTACGCGCTGCTCTAACAACTACGGACCGTTCCACTTCCCGGAAAAATTAATTCCGTTAATGATTATCAATGCATTAAACGACAAGCCGCTTCCGGTTTACGGAGACGGATTAAACGTGCGTGACTGGTTACATGTAGAGGATCATTGCCAAGCAATCGATTTAGTGCTTCATAAAGGCCGCAACGGTGAAGTATATAACGTGGGCGGAAACAACGAACGTACAAACATTGAAATTGTAAAAACGATCTTGAAGCATTTAGGTAAGCCGGAATCTCTGATCAAGTTTGTGGCGGACCGTCCGGGTCATGACCGCCGTTATGCGATTGATGCAACAAAGCTTCGCACGGAGTTAGGCTGGCAGCCAAAGTACACATTTGATACAGGAATCGAACAAACAATCAAGTGGTACTTAGAAAACAGAGACTGGTGGGAAAATATTATTTCTGGTGAATACCAAGAGTACTTTGCAAAACAATACGGCAACAGATTAGAGGTAGAGTAATGAAAGTCGTTGTAACGGGAGCGAAAGGACAGCTTGGACAAGATGTTCTGAAGCAGTTGGCAAAAGGGGATTTTGAAGTTTATCCTGTTGATCGTCAACAATTGGATATTACAGATGAGCAAGCCGTTGCGTCTTATATGGAAAGAGTTCAGCCGGACGTAATCCTTCACTGCGCAGCTTATACAAATGTTGATGGTGCTGAAACAGATAGAGATACAGCCTACAAAGTAAACGGATTGGGCACAAAATATCTGGCACAGGCTGCAGGCAAATACGATGCAAAAATGCTGTATATCAGTACGGATTATGTGTTTGACGGAACTGCTTCAAAACCGTATGAAGTTGATGAACCGACTAAACCTCTTGGTGTATACGGCGAAACGAAGCTGGCGGGTGAACAATTTGTACAAGAATATGTAAATAAATTTTTCATTGTACGTACAGCTTGGGTATTTGGTATCTATGGAAACAACTTCGTGAAAACGATGATGCGCCTTGGTGAGGAACGCGGCGAAGTTGGTGTTGTCCATGATCAAGTTGGCTCTCCAACATACACTGTAGATTTAGCCCGTTTTATGATAGAGCTTATGCAATCGGAGAAATACGGCATATACCATGCGACAAACGAAGGAGTATGTTCGTGGTATGAATTTGCGGTAGAGATCTTTAAGCAAGCAGGTATGGATGTAAAAGTAAATCCATTAACAACGGAAGAATTTCCGCGTCCTGCTGCACGTCCAAAATATTCTGTGTTAAGCAAAAAGAAAATTGCTGAACAAGGCTTCACGCCTTTCAGAGATTGGAAAGAAGCATTGGCGGCTTATTTAAAAGAAGTAAAGCAATAAATAAAAAAGAACTGATACGAGTTATCAGTTCTTTTTTATTAGGCGTAATATAAATAGCTGTACATCAATAACTGTTCAATACATAAAGAATTTTAAAAATCAGCGTATCTCTGCCTTTTTGTCGATATAAAGGCGTGTTGACAGCATATACGATTCTGCTTAACAAGGATTGCCTTTTATATAAGAAGTCATGAATTAGTTTCTTTTGCTCATCATTTAACTCATCTTTGAATAGTTGATAAAACTCCTCTGTTTGTACAGTATAAGGTTTTTTATCTCCATTTTTCTTAAAGGTTTTATATCGAATTAAAGCACTTTTTAACTTATTGTCTGCCATTCCCAAAGTATTGGAAGAGTGTTGTCTGTATAACAGATGAGATTGTTCGTCATAAATCACCTTTCCAAACGCTGTTCCTAACAAGTAAAACCAGGCATCATGCATTGTCACTTTTTTTGTATCAGGGACATGGGACTTAAATAATTGCAGCATTGTTTTATTAAAGACAATTGTACAGCCGGTTGCAATGTTTTGAATCAATGCATTTTCTAATGTTGCTCCCTGAGGAGGGATTTGGGAATGCTTTAAAAATTGCAGCTTCTCATCTACAATGTCTAAACGAGAAAAATATAAAAGAGGAACCGACGGATTTTCTTTTTCCAGCAAGCTTACGGCTCTTGATACTTTAGATTGTTTCCAAAAATCATCTTGGTCACAAAATGCGAAATAATCTGCTTCACCAGATGCATTCAACACTAATTCGAAAAAGCTGGAAATAACACCTTTATTGACACCTTTAATTACTTTGATATTTGGATATTGAGCACTATATTTTTCTAATATGGATACAGTATTATCTGTGGAGCCGTCGTCTCGAATTAAGATTTCCAAGTTTTTATGATCCTGTTGGATTAAACTCTCAATTTGCTGTTCCACATATTTTTCTCCGTTATATGTGGACATCAAAATCTGTACCTTCTTCACCTTTATCTACTCCTATCACTTTTTTGCTCTAAAGATGTGCAGTTTGCAATCTGTTTTAATATTTAAGTTATCATCATGAAAAAATATAAAAGACTCATGGAATTACAGCATCATTACCATTAACAGAAATTACCGATTTATTGCAAAAATAAATCGGTATAAATAGTGTTTAGCCAAATAATGCCCTAATTTTATAATTATACTTAACAAATAAATGACTCGGCAACTTATTATAACAAATAAAGAAGACTCTATCCAAAAGCGCAGAATCATCTGTACAATCAAAAGTAATATCCTGTCGCTTTAGACTAAATTGTACAAAAGGAAATTCTGTATATGAACTAATCGTGTACCTTACTAATAAATGTTTTACATAAAAAAGAACCATCCGCTTATATTTTGGATGGTTCTAAATGACCTGTGTGAATAAAGCGGACAATCGTTTCATCGCAGTTGATTATGGCGTATCTTTATTGATTAGAGGAATATTAGAGGGGAAAAAGTATTACAGCAATGAAGCCATCATGAAGCAATTCAAGCGAAATCCTTTCTATCATGCAGGAGATACGAAGATGTTCGTTGAAAAATTGAGGGAAATTACATTTGAAGATGTTGTTGCTCTTGTCAGCCCAATACCTGATGAATGGTTAGGAACTCAAGGGAGTTCGATAAAGAAAAAGCTGATAGAAGGATTATATACAGCTCTTCATGCCCCCCCAACCCTACATAGATATGATGCTTAAACTCCCAACGGTTTCAATTGAAGATGAGGCACAACGAAGAAAGCAAATTGAACAAAACAGAAAAGCATTTGAACAAAAACATATGAGGAGATAAGGAAATGTTGAATACAGTGGCATATACAGTGGCATGTGAAGGCACAAAGAGATACGGAGCTTCAAAAAACGGTCTACAGCCGCTTTCGGGCGGATTTCAAAATGCAGTTTATGCCTATCAGAAAAACAATGAAGAGTTTATATTAAGGATTTCTCATAGCGGCAGAAGAACGAAAGATATGCTTCAGGCAGAAATGGATTGGGTGAACTATCTTGGGAGCAGCGGAGTATCGGTATCTATGCCTGTACCGTCTCTGTCAGGTGATTTGATAGAGTCTGTAGATGCAGAAGAGGAAGAGTATTACGTAACCTCTTTTAGAAAGGCAAAAGGAAGACTGGCAGATGTTACAAATAAAGAGGAATGGAATCCGGCGTTTTTTCAGAGATGGGGACAGTTGATAGGGAAGATGCATGCTGCAACGAAGCGATATACAGTCAACGAAGGCTATAGGCCTCAATGGAGCAAAGAACATCCGGACCTTTTAAACATGCGCCAAGAGGAGTTAGCTCCCGTTATTGCTTTAAAATATGAAAAACTGCTTGCAAATCTTTTAGAATGGAAGAAAAACGAAGATACATTCGGCTTGATTCATAACGACTTTCATCAAGGAAACTTTTTCGTAGAAAACGGCGATATTACAGTATTTGATTTTGATGACTGTGCTTATTACTGGTTTGCTAATGATTTGGCAGTTTCATTTTACCATGCATATTGGCAAAGCACATCTTTTAACCCGGACTATAATGACTTTTCCATAGAATTTATCAGCAGCATGTTAGAAGGATACAGTAAAGAAACGACACTGCATAAGGATATTTTGTGTCAAATTCCTGTACTTCTAAAATTACGAGAGATGTTTCTTTATACCCTTTTTACAAAGAAGTGGGATAAAGAGAACTTAGAGGGATGGCAAGAGTATGCGCTGCAAAACTTGAAGCACAATATTGAACATGATGTTCCGTATTCTGATTTAGATTTTATGAAGTTGTAACTAATTGAATTTACCGGAAAATAGGCCTACAATAAGAGGAAGAAGCTGTTAATATGCGTGTAACGTCCATATTATTTTTTGTGGATAATAACTGTTAAAGGAGTGAAAGGGTGAGATGATATCAACTGCTGTTCTTCAAATGGTTTTGGTTTAAATTCGGTGAACTATGCCCATTTTTACGATTCAGCCAACCGAAAGACAGTGGATTGAGAACCTACTCCCTTTTTCTAATTATAATGTTTTAGTTCGTTATGGTTTGTTGCAGCCATGGTTTAGCTATGCATGTAAGGGTGAGGCGTCTTCGCTTCACCTTTTTATGTTTATATTGGATTTTCCCTGTCCTTTTTGATTGATGTATTCAACAAGAGAAGGAGAGAAATAAAATGAGTATTCTATATGTTGATCAATTACCGTATTTTTACGGAGATAAAACAATTCTGCGAAATATAAGGTTTCGTTTATTGCGAGGATAGCATGTTGGTTTAATCGGAACGAATGGTGCCGGCAAACATATTCCGGTCAGCAGGAAACAGCCAGGGAGGGTGGAGAAAATATGGAGAGATATGAAAACAAATCTATCCGTCAGGGAATAAAATAATAAGTAAACGGACAAAAAGGGCGTGAAGAAATGGATGTATTCGGAAGCATCGCAGAAGAAAAGATTCGACAAGCGATGAGAAATGGTGATTTCGACAATTTGCCGGGTAAAGGGAAGCCGATGGAGCTGGAAGATTTATCGGGTATTCCGGAAGACCTTCGCATGAGTTACAAAATTTTAAAGAATGCAGGCATGATCCCGGAAGAAGTGCAGCTTAAAAAAGACATGTTAAAAATTGAAGATTTGCTTGCATGTTGTTATGATGAACAGGAGCGAGCAAAACTCAAACAGAAGCTGGATGAAAAAACGCTGCGTTTTAATCAATTGATGGAAAAAAGAAAAATGAAAGGAACAGCAGCATTTGGCATGTATCGAGATAAAATTTTGAAGAAAATACGCTAAAGAAAGGGGAGTATCTCATGGAACAATACACAGACCTGGCAGAAGTAAAAAAAGCAATTGAAGCAAACAGTCTTTGTCTTCTTTTCATTAAAACGGCAAATTGTGGTGTATGTGATGCCGTATTTGAAAAAACAAACGAATTGTTAGAGAATTTCCCAATGGTTAAGGGAATACTGCTTTCTTTGGAGAATACGCCGCAGGCATCTGCGGAATATCTAGTATTTACCGCTCCGACCCTGTTGTTGTTTGCAGAAGGAAGAGAGGTAATGCGTGCGTCACGATTTGTGATGTTTGAGAACCTGGAATATGAATTGAAGCGGTGGAGTGAAATAATCTGATAAGAGCTTACGGGTGGAACAAATACCGTAAGCTTTTTAATTTATTAGAAATTAAAAATGAGAGGACTCTACTTTTGCATCTAAAAAGGACATTTTTATACAAATATATTTCATAAATTAAAACTTATAATGAAGTCTCCAAACAGGCTTTAGACTACTCAGTACAATCTTATTCTTTAAAGCAGGATTCAACATACATACAAAAAGTAATTTCATATGAAATTCAATTAAAAGAAGAAAGACTGAAGTTAACTCAATGAATGTTCCAACAGAATTAAAGCATCTATATATAACTGACTTTCTTTTTCGACATACAGCTTAGTTTAGCCCAAGCCGGCGGAGCACGGCTTGGGGCATCTGAGCAATTTCTGACAAAAAGGCCCCTACCGCTTCTTCGATGGAGGCTTTTGTTGGATGAAACACG
>JBHGXS010000011.1:0-14391 GCA_041920565.1 Bacillus sp. (in: firmicutes)
TGAACGTTCCTGCCGCCATGATGACATCGCCCTCATAGCCCGGCATATAATTCGGGTACGGTGTAAAGTGCGAGTTGATCGGCGAAGCAAATTGAATAGCCTGACAAAACGCAATCATGCGATCAGCATCGTCAAATTGCACCGATTGAATTAAGTCTGTGCGCGGCGTATTCCATTTCGGGTTTGTATTCATTCCAAGTTTTTCGAGAAACGCTGCCGTAAAAATCGCGCCCTTTAATGCTTGCCCCGTTACATGCGGCGCCAAGAAAAACCCTTGGTACATCTCTTGCAGGCTGTACAGAGACGCTCCGGCTTCCGCTCCGATTCCCGGGGAAGTCAAACGGTATGCACATGCTTCTACATATTTTTCTTTACCGACGATGTAACCGCCAGTTTTCACGATGCCGCCACCCGGGTTCTTAATTAGAGATCCCGCCATTAAGTCCGCACCAACATGACAAGGCTCCAGTTCTTCTACAAACTCTCCATAGCAGTTGTCAACGAACACGACAACATCCGGCTTAATGCTTTTTACGAAATCAATCATCTCTTTTATTTGAGCGATGGTAAACGACGGGCGCGTCGCATACCCTTTGGAACGCTGAATGCCGATCATTTTCGTATCATCATGAATATATTCTTTCACCGCTTCAAAATCCACTTGCCCTTCTTCTGTTAGCGGAATGGCACGATAGCCGATGTTAAACTCTTTAAACGAGCCGACTCCCTTGCCGCGGATGCCTACAATCTCTTCAAGAGTGTCATACGGCTTTCCTGTAATGTACAAAAGCTCATCTCCCGGACGCAAAATCCCAAATAAGGCTGTAGAGATGGCATGTGTGCCGGAAATGATTTGCGGACGCACCAATCCCGCTTCCGCTCCAAATACATCCGCATATACTTTCTCTAAAGTATCACGTCCGATATCATCATACCCATAGCCTGTTGTCGGGATAAAATGGGAATCGCTTATTTTATGGTTTCGATAGCTTTCGAGCACACGATACTGGTTGCTTTCAATGACCTCATCAATGCGTTTATGAACCCCTTGAATCATTTCTTCCACTTCTTTTACGATCGGGGCTATTAGTTGTCCATTTTTTAAATTCTTTAACATACCCTACTCCTCTGTTCCTTTTCCTGTTGTATATTTCTTTAATGGTCCGTTTAGCGGCGAATTTGGAAACACATATCCGCTGCATTCATAAAGGCCTGTTTCTTCATTAAACAGAGTGCTTTTCAACACTGTATCTGTTTTAAGAAGAGACAGAAGCTTTCCTTCTGATGCCGGAATTTTCACATCATACGGATTCATCAACGCAATCATTTCATTCTCGATTTTTTTCTTTAGCTGCTCTAGATCATCGGAATCAAAGGCGCTGATGACAATGGATTCTCCTTTTGGCGATGGCAAAAAAGATGGATGCTGGATATCTTTTTTGTTATACACCGTTAAGGAAGGAAGTTGTTCTACTTCCAGCTCATTCAGCAGTTCGTTTACCGTTTGTTCATGACCAACATAATTGGCATCCGAGGAATCAATGACGTGTAAAATAAAATCCGCTTCGTTTACTTCTTCTAATGTAGAACGGAACGCTGCCACTAACGATGTCGGCAAGTCTTGAATAAAACCTACCGTATCTGTTAACAAAACCGTAAAGCCGCATGGCAGCTGCATCTTGCGCGTAGTCGGATCCAGTGTTGCAAACAAGAGGTTCTGTTCAAATGTATCTGCTTGTGTTAGCCGGTTAAAAAGTGTGGATTTTCCGGCATTCGTATATCCGACGATCGATACTTGGAATACGTTGTTTTCTTTTCGGCGCTCACGGTAGCGTTTCCGATGTTGCACGATAACGGAAAGCTGCTGCTTAATTTCATCGATGCGGCTCCGAATGTGACGACGGTCTGTTTCCAATTTTGTTTCCCCCGGTCCTCTCGTTCCGATTCCGCCGCCAAGACGTGACAGCGCTTGTCCTTGACCGACAAGGCGAGGCAATGCATACTGCAGCTGCGCAAGCTCTACCTGCAGCTTTCCTTCTCTTGATTTTGCGCGCTGAGCAAAAATATCCAATATTAATTGGGTACGGTCAATGACTTTTGCTTCGAAATAGGTCGATAAATTCCGAATTTGACTCGGGGTTAATTCATTATTAAAGATAATAACGTCCGGTTCCAGTTCTTCCGCTAACGCCACTAGCTCTTCCAGCTTTCCTTTTCCGATGTAAGTCGCCGGATGGAACCTTGGGCGCTTTTGTGTCGTGGACAAGAGAACTTCCCCTTGTGCCGTGTTTGTTAAGGAAGCCAGCTCTTCCATTGAGTATGTAAATCGTTCATCATCTTCATTCGGCAGCTGACAGCCGACTAAAATTGCTTTTTCTTTAGTTTCTTTTATCAAATATCGTCACTCTTTCTTTTCGAAACTTAATCTATCTACTATAATAGCAAAGGAAGTAAAAATCATCTAGTTGCACAGGAGAGGAAATCACGTATGACATGGGAAATGTTCAGCATGATCGGGACGATTGCGTTTGCGGTAAGCGGTGCCATTGTAGCGATGGAAGAAGACTATGATATTTTCGGGGTATATATATTAGGGATGGCAACAGCGTTTGGTGGCGGAGCCATGCGCAATTTATTAATAGGATATCCAATTGATGCGTTATGGAAACAAGACATGTTGTTTCAAATCGCTTTATTATCAATGACCATTATCTTCTTATTTCCTAATAAATTAATGAAGCACTGGAAACGTTGGGAAAACATTACGGATGCCATCGGTCTGTCGGCATTTGCCATTCAAGGCGCCCTTTATGCTCAAAAGCTTGGCTTGCCGCTTAGTGCCACTATTGTAGCGGCTGTATTAACGGGTACCGGCGGCGGAATCATCCGTGACGTCTTGGCAAAGCGAAAACCGCTCGTTCTTCGTGCAGAAGTGTATGCGCTGTGGACAATTATTACGGGGGGGGCTATCGGCTTAGGGATTGCGAAAAGCTCACTGGAATTGTACGTTTTATTCGTTTTCATTGTCATCTGCCGTATGATGTCCGTTTACTTTAAATGGCATTTGCCGATCCGAAGCCTCGGAACAAATCATTCATTAAAAAAGCAAAACATGTAACAATAGGGTGTCTGCCAGAAAGCGGACACCTTTTTCTATTCATGAACCGTAAGAAAATGCAAATACTACCTCCAAAAGGGGGTGTTGCGATATGGGCAAGCACACGAAAAAAGGGGCTCAAAAGAGTTCCGTCGATCAATTTGGGCACACACCTGATTCTGCTTATGCCAAAAGCAGAAAGATGGCGAAAGCTCATGAAGCATATCAAGAAAAAGCGGAAAAATAAAACAGCGGAGGGATTACAATGGCAAGAGGAAATCTTCAGCGCAACCGCGGACAAGTGAAGGCAAGCGTAAGCCCATCCGGGCATGCTCCGGATGAAGCAAATCACGACCCGAAGTCGAAGCTGGAAGAACGCGCGAAAAAAAGCAATACAAAAATATGACAGCCTTAGGACACGAGATACTTTTCGTGTCCTTTTCATTGACAATTGCGAATAACAGTTGCCAGCAACCTACAATATGTATTGCTCCCCTGTAAAAAATACATCCAATTGGGGCCCTGAAAGCTCCAATTGCCCCCCATCCTCGTTTATTCCGGTTCACGATATTTTGAGGATGATTGCCACTCAGTCGTTCAGGAGGAATTTTTACTTCGAAACCGTTGTTGGCTAAAGCTGTTCGTATCCGGTTCATCAATGCCGCGCCCCTGCCCCCAACATAGGTATACGGAACGTCTCCTTTAGCACAATGAATCGAAACCGTTATCTTTGCTTGCTTCACTAAATCCAAACACCGGAGCTCATCAAAATGAAAGGAAGTCAGGTGTAGCCCCCAATCACCTTTCAAGCTGATAAAACAATTGAATGTCGCTTGCAATCGTTCCGCTAATATCCCGCCAGCTCAGATGTGCCGGCTCCAGTTCAGCAAGAATGACCACGCCAGGATTCCGACTCACAATACGAATCAGATAGTCCTCTCCTTCTGTTTCATGGGCAGCCAGCTCGACAAAATTTGTATATTCAGTCATACGTATCACCCTTTCCCTTTCACTATTTCCTAAATGAGAAAACTGAACACAAGGGCCCGTGCTCAGTCGTTTTTGATTGCCATAGATCTTATCCACACCCGATACAGAGTGGTTCCACCTTATTATTTGCATTAAAATAGTGTTTGTTTGCACCAATACAACCCGAAACAGTATTGAGTTGTATGTAATCCAGGATAATTGCATCGTTTTCTCATTTAATTGCACCAAATCCAGATTAGTTGCACCATTTTCTCATTTAATTGCACCAAATCCAGATTAATTGCACCATTTTCGCATTAATTGCACCAAACTCGGAATTATTGCGCCACAGTCAAATTAGTCATTACTATTAAAGAACAAAAATAATAAAAAAGGCACACAGGATTCTGTGCGCCTTTATATAACTTCTTCCTTGCCAAGGGCTGCTTTTAATTTCTTAATCGCCTGCGCATGCAGCTGAGATATTCTTGATTTATGCAAATCCAAGATCGTGCCGATTTCGCTGTAGCTTAAATTTTCGTAGTAGACCAGCGCAATAACCAATTTCTCTTTTTCAGGCAATGCGTCAATAAGCTCTGCTAATCGTTTCTTTTGTTCTTTTCGAATGATGGCTTCATCGTGGCTGATTGTATTGTGATCGATAAGCACATCGATTCGCAGCTGTTTTTCGTCATCCTGGTGAATCGGTTCGAACAAAGACTGCGGCTGTTCAAAGGAAAGCTGCATGATAAGGTGTTCATATTCTTTTTGCGTAATACCTAAGTACTCGCAAAGCTCTCCGTCCGTCGGTTCTCTTCCATATACTTTCTCCAGTGCTTCAAATGCTGCTTTCATGTCCCGTTCTTTTTTTCGTAACGAGCGAGAGAGAACATCGTTTTGTCGCAGGCCATCCAATATCTCTCCGCGTATGCGCTGCATGGCATACGGTTCAAAATACGGTCCTTCCGGATTTTTTCGAATCGCATCCAACAGCCCCGTCATGCCGAATGAAATCAGCTCATTTCGATCGACAGAATGAGGAAGTTTTTTCTTCATTTGATTGACTGTCCGCTCTACTAACGGCATGTATACGCGAAGGAGCTCCTCTTCTTTTTCACGGTTCATACTGTTCCTCCTCCTTTTACTAATGAAAGAAAGGAACTCATTTCTTGATCAATCTTGATAACTTTTGGACAAATCCTTTCATGCCGGAGCTCGTTTGCTGACCGGATATACCCGTAACATAATACTGTGCTAACCGCTTCATGCTTTTCGAAGCAGGAGCATTCGGGTACGCCAAATAAAACGGAACTTGCTGTATAACCGCTTTGGAGACTGACGGATCATCTGCTATCGCACCAAATACCGCAATCTCTTTTTGTAAAAATTGACGGGTGACCGCTTTTAATTTGTTTGCCGCTTCAAGACTTTCGTTTACATTTTTCACACGATTGATGACCAGACGAAATGTTAAGTCGGGATTTTGTCCATGCAATATTTTCAAAACAGAATACGAATCTGTAATGGAGGTCGGCTCCGGTGTTGTCACCAATATAATCTCATCAGCGGCTAAATGGCAGCGCTGGGATTCTTTTGTCAATCCGGCACCTGTATCAATGATGACTATGTCCGCATAATCATGAAGCTTTTCCAGCTCTGTAAAAAAATACTCCGTATCTTCCGGGTTTAGATCGAGTATTTTTTGAAATCCGTTTCCTCCCGCAATATACTCGATTCCATTCGACCCTTTCTCCAAAATATCCCAAATGGTTTTTCGCTGGTGAATCATATCCAACAGATGATACGAAGGAGCGGAACCCATTAAAATGTCCAGGTTTGCCATCCCGATATCCAAATCAACGAGCACTACTTTTTTTCCTTGTTCCATAAGGCTCAATGCGAAATTAAGAGCAAAATTAGATTTTCCCACTCCGCCTTTTCCGCTCGTAATCGACAATACTTTCGCGGATTTGGCAGACTCCCCTAATTCTTTATAGAGTTCTCTCAGCCTTTTTGCTTGATCTTCACTCATGTTCCTCTACTCCCAAAATCTTATTTGCGATATAGCAAGAATCGGCCGCCATAATATCCTCCGGGACGCCTTGCCCGATCGTGATAAACGATAAAGGATACGGATAGTGATACAACAAGTTTAAAGCAGCGCCGAAGCAGGTGCTTTCATCCCATTTTGTCAAAATCAGTTTATCAATTTGGACGTCTTTCATTTTATTCATAATTTCCTTCATATCCTGCCAGCGGCTCGTCATGCTTAACACAAGGTAGTTTTCTGTCTTAGCAGAGTGAGACAAAAACCGATTCACTTCTTCAATGTATTGATCATCTAAATAATTGCGGCCTGCACTGTCCATAAAAATGATTTGACAATGTTTCAAGGCTTCCATAGAAGGAAGCATCTGTTCCGGGCTTTCTACTACTTGTATCGGAACATTTAATATATTGGCGTACGTTCGCAATTGCTCAACAGCCGCAATCCGGAAGGTATCAGCTGTCAAAAAACCGACTTTATTGCGGTTAAAGAGCACTTCTCTCGCCGCAAGCTTAGCAATCGTCGTCGTTTTCCCTACTCCTGTCGGTCCGACCAAGGTAATGAGTTCTACAGAAGAGCGTGAAACAGGCTCCTTTGAAATCCCGTCCTCTATAAGTTGTTGGACGATTTCCTTGAACTTCCCTTGTATTGTCGTACCTGATTGTTGATTGATATCACTTTTATAAAACAGCTTCTTAAGGATAAATTGAATGACCTCTTCATCTACTTCTTGCTGCTTCAATCGGTCTACCCATGGTTGTACATGCTTTGGAATGGCAGAATTCTCTTGTTGCTTTGCCGTCAATTGCCGGAACATGCTTTTTAGTTCGGCAAGCTCCCGCATCACGTCGTCTTGGGAAACGGCAGCGCTATTCTGTTTCTCGTCTACAGCTGCCACAACCTCAAGCTTCCGTTTTTGCCAGAAACCAAAAAATCCGCCCGTCTTAATTTCTTTTGTACTTAAGACAACAGCATGCTCCCCCAGGTCAGACCGGATCATTCGAACGGCTTGTTCCAAATTATCGGCAATATATTTCTTTAATTTCATAGAGCAATCACTCCAACATTATTCACTTCTATATCCGGTTCCAGTTCATTATAGGAGAGAACGGCTATAGATGCGCCCATCCTTTCGATGATTTGGCGCACATACATCCGAATCATCGGTGACGCTAAAATAAGCGGCTGAAGCCCCGCTCCGGCCATTTTCTGGCTCCACTCATTGATGGAACGGGCAAGCTGCTGCGTAGTTTCAGGATCCAAAGCCAAATACGTGCCTTGCTCGGTTTGCTGAATGCACTCGGATATCTTTTTTTCTGTATGAGCGGACAACGTAAGAACCTGAATTTTTTTATCCTCTGCATATTGTTTCGTAATCTGTCGCGATAAGGCTTGCCGCACATATTCCGTAAGAACATCCATGTTCTTTGTCATTGCCCCGTAGTCTGCCAAAGCTTCAAAGATCGAAGCAAGGTTGCGAATGGAAATGCCTTCTCTCAAGAGCTTTTGCAATACTTTTTGTACTTCGCCCGGCGATAAAAGCTGAGGCACTACTTCTTCCACAAGAGTCGGATACGTTTCTTTTAAATTGTCGATCAATTGCTTCGTTTCTTCTCTTCCCAGGATTTCATGTGCATGTTTACGGATTGTCTCCGTCAAATGCGTTCCAATTACCGAAGAGGCATCGACTACAGTGTACCCGAACAGCTCTGCTTGCTCTTTCATTTCTTCGTTAATCCATAATGCAGGCAATCCAAATGTCGGTTCCACTGTTTCTATTCCGACAATGCCATGTTCAAAGTCTCCGGGACTCAACATAAGATAATGGCCAAGCAAAATCTCTCCTCTTGCAATTTCGTTTCCTTTAAGCTTAATGACATATTCGTTCGGATTTAATAAAATATTGTCGCGAATGCGAATAACCGGCACAATGAGCCCCATTTCCAACGCAAACTGTCTGCGAATCATGACAACGCGGTCCAATAAATCACCGCCCTGATTGACATCAGCCAACGGAATCAACCCTAACCCAAACTCAAACTCAATAGGATCCACTTGAAGAAGGGACAATACGTTTTCAGGCTTTCGATCTTCCTGCAGCTCATGCTTCGCTTGAGACTCCTGTTCCTCCATTTGCTTTTGCTCGCTTGCCTTTTGCATCGTATAGCCGGCAAAGACCAAAAGGCCCGCAATCGGCCATGTAACAAAGATGCCAACGGGTGTAAACAATCCAAATAAAGCCATACACCCGGCCACAACATAAAGAAGCTTCGGATACGCAAAGATTTGACGAGTCAAATCTTCGCCCAGATTTCCATCGGAAGCTGCTCTTGTGACGACAATACCGGTAGCTGTTGAAATTAAAAGCGCTGGAATTTGGCTGACAAGTCCGTCCCCGATAGATAAAAGTGTAAAGGTGCTCAGGGATTGCATGGCATCCATCCCGTGCATCGTCATTCCGATAATGAAGCCGCCAATGACGTTTATAATCAAGATGATGATACCCGCAATGGCATCTCCCTTGACGAATTTACTGGCCCCGTCCATCGCCCCATAAAAATCCGCTTCTTGTTCCACTTTTCTTCTGCGCATCCGCGCTTCTTGATCGCTTATGAGCCCGGCGCCCAAATCGGCATCGATACTCATTTGCTTTCCGGGCATCGCATCTAATGTAAAACGTGCTGCCACTTCTGCGACACGCTCAGAACCCTTGGTAATAACTAAAAATTGAATGATAACTAAAATAATAAACACGACAAATCCGACTACCGCATTTCCGCCGATCACAAAATGGCCAAATACCTCAATGACTTTGCCGGCTTGTGCATTGGAGAGAATGGACCGGGTACTGGATACATTCAACGCTAATCGAAACAATGTCGTTAATAATAAAAGGGAAGGAAAAATGGAAAATTCAAGAGGTTCCTTCATATTCATGCCGACCAAAATGATCATAATCGAAAGCGAAAGATTGATGATCAGCAAAAAATCCAGCAGGAATGTCGGCATGGGAATGACCATCATGACCACTATTAAAAGAATTGCTAGTAATACGGATAAATCCTTGATTTTCATGAAGACACCACGCATTGATTAAAATTTCTTTTTTAAGCGGTATACGTAAGCTAATATTTCGGCTACTGCTTTAAACATTTCTTCAGGAATTTCTTCCCCTACTTCTACAGAAGCATAAAGAGCTCTGGCAAGCGGTTTATTTTCCATTACTACAATGTCGTGTTCTTTCCCGACATCTTTTATCCTCTGCGCCACGTAATCGACACCTTTGGCGATTACGGTAGGGGCGCCCATTTCATTTGCATCATATTGGATAGCAACCGCGTAATGCGTAGGGTTGGTAATAATGACATCCGCTTTCGGAACGGACTGGATCATTCGATTCATCGAGAATTGCCGTTGCTTTTCCTTAATCTTATGCTTGATAAGCGGATCGCCCTCCGTTTTTTTATGCTCATCTTTCACTTCTTGCTTACTCATGCGCAAATTTTTTTCATGATCCAACCGTTGATACATATAATCCAATACCGAAATGACAACGTATAATGCGGAAAGAATGATTCCTAATTTCATCACAATGCTTACCATCGTCTGAATAAAAGTGTAAACATCGCTTTCTCCTAAACGAAGAATGGTATAGATTTCTTTTTTAATAACAAAATAGGAAACAAAAAAAATCATAATAATTTTGATGATCGACTTTAACAATTCAACCACGGAGCGCATGGAGAAAATCCGCTTCGCCCCTTCAATCGGATTTATTTTTTTTAAATCCATCTTTAACGGCTCGGTTGTCACTAAAAATCCGACTTGCCCCAAGACTGATAAGAGGGCAGCTACAAAAGCAAGTCCCAATACCGGTGTAGTCATCTTAAACGCAATCACAGTCAGCTGCAAGAAAAGCGATTCAACAGAATCCGCAGTCAAATCCCATAACACATAGTCCGAAAACCCGCGCCGAAACAAAGCTAACAGGGATTGCCCCAATTGTTTGCTGTATACAAGCAAGAATAGAAAAGCAGCCAGCAACAGAAAGGAAGATTGCAAGTCCATGCTTTTCGCAACTTGCCCTTTTTTTCTTGCCTCTTGCTTTTTTTTCGGTGTTGCTTTTTCTGTTTTTTCTCCGGAAAACAGCTGTAAATCTAACCTAAGCATGTTACACTCCTAAAAGACGAATCATCCGCTCGAGCGATTCTACCATTTCTGTAAGCAATAGATGTATTAAATAGAAGAAACTCGGCACGGCAAGAAAGAAAACGATAAAATGAACGATAATTTTGATCGGCAATCCGACAACAATCACGTTCATTTGCGGTGTTGCTTTTCCCATAATGCCAAGGGCCAAATCTACTAAAAACAAGACGCCAATAAATGGTCCGGCAATTAAAAATGCAATGATAAATATATGAGAAAATGTTTCAAGCAAAAATTCCGAAAACGTCCCTTTCGTAAAATCAGGGATCCATTGGGTGATCGGAATCCATTCATAGCTTATAAGAATCCCTTTCAGCAGCAAATGATGAGCATTGCTAGAAAGAAAGAATAATATCGTTATCGCCCTCTTAAAGCTTCCTGTAATGGGAACGCTTGTCCCCGATGAAGGATCAAACAAGGTCGCCATGGCAAAGCCTGTTTGCAAATCAATAAAAGAACCGGCAATTTGCACAGCATATAAAAATAAAGAAGCCACAAACCCAAGTGCCAGCCCTAGTATGGATTCTTTTAAGACCAATAAATAATACATATGATTGATCGAGATGGCCTCCGATGGAGAAACAATCCCAGCGCAAAGCAAGGAGATAAAGAATACCGTTCCCCACTTATACAAACGCGGGATTTGTCTCATTGAAAAAATAGGTGCCGTTACAAAGAAAGCTGTCATTCTCGTAAATATAAGTAAAAATGCAGGTAATTGATTCAACCATTCCATAATACTATCCGATAAACTCTACCAAGTTTGCAAAAATATTTTTTGTGAAATCCAGCAATAGATGCAACATCCACGGACCAAAAAACAGTAAGCTGACAAAAACAGCAATGATTTTTGGAATAAACGCCAATGTTTGCTCTTGAATTTGCGTTACCGTTTGAAAGATGCTAACAATCAAACCGACGACAAGCGCCGTCCCTAAAACAGGTGCTATAACATATATGATGGTATAAATCGATTGCTGTGCCAAATGGACCAACATTTCTTCCGTCATGTTCCATTACTCCTCTTAAAAACTTAACAGAAGGGACTTGACAACCAAGTACCAGCCGTCTGCTAAAATAAACAATAAAATTTTAAAAGGCAGCGAGATGATTACCGGCGGCAGCATCATCATTCCCATCGCCATTAAAATGCTAGATACAATCATATCAATAAGTAAAAACGGGATAAAAATCATAAATCCCATTTGAAAGGCTGTCTTCAGCTCGCTTATCGCAAAAGCAGGGACAAGCGTCGTCAATGGAATGTCTTCTATCGTTTTTGGTTTCTCTGCTTTCTGGTAATCTAAAAACAATGTTAAATCTTTTTCCCGCGTATGCTTGGCCATGAATTCCTTCAACGGTGCACTTGCTTCATCGAAGGCTTCTTGCTGAGAGATCTTGCCGTCCATGAAGGGCTGTACTGCCTTTGTGTTAATATCTGAAAAGATAGGTCCCATAATGAAAAAGGTAAGAAATAAAGCCAGCCCGACCAACACTTGATTGGGCGGCATTTGCTGAGTCCCCAGCGCTGTTCTTATGAATGACAGCACAATGACAATTCGGGTAAAACTGGTCATCAGCAATAAAATGGCAGGAGCAACTGATAAAATCGTTAATAATAAGACCAGCTTTAAGGAGGTCGCTACATCTCCCGGTTTATCAGATAATCCCCATTTGCTGTCGATTCCGGGTATGATTGAAGTGCTTGCCGCTGCATGCGTTACATCTGAAAACAGAAAAAAACAAACAGCTGCAAACAATACAATTTTTTTCATCAAGCTCCCTCCTCTCCTTATTTATTTAAATGTCTTTCCAGCTCTTTAATCGGAATTTCCTTATTGTTTTGATACAACTCGGAATGGAGCATATCTTCCCATGATTTACCGTTTCCCTTTTTCAGCGGAAACCACTGTCTCATTGTTCTTGCTTGCTCAACAGCCAACATATTTAATAAAGCATCCTGTTCCTCTCCCGGCGGGATCTCTCGAAGCAATTGAATGTTGTCTCCCACACCGACGATATATAACGTATCCCCAATCATGAGAAGTTGAATGGAACGTTGATTTCCAAACGAATGTCCGCCCAAAGCATGAAATACTCCGTTAGTTTGCAGCCCTTTCGTCTTGGAGCCCAGAAATTTTAAAAATATAAATAAAAGAACAATAATGAACAGAAACGAAAAAATGAATTTGGCTGCAACAGGAAAAATGGAAGGAGTTTGCTCTTCTTTCTTTATGCCCTTTTTGTTGTCTGATTGATTAGAATCTTTTTGATACATATCGTACACGCTGGAATTCTTCTCAGCATGGGAAACATGGGAAATCGACAAAAACAGCAAAAGCACGAATGTGAAAATAACGCTTATCTTCTTCATCATGTTAAATTTTTCTCCATTTCCCGCTTTGAGATAATGTCCGTAATTCGAATTGCAAAATTCTCGTCAACCACGACCACTTCCGCTTCTGCAATCGGAGTGTTATTGATCAATACATCCGCATGTTCCCCCGCTAGTTTATTGATCTTCATAATCGTACCCGGTTTGAATTCTAAAATTTCCCTTACATTTTTTTCAACTCGCCCCAGCTCTACTACCAGTTCAAGTGAAACATCTGTAATTTGTTCCAAATGATAATCATTTCTCTGATCGCTTCGTTCTTCTACAATTGGAGAAAATTGAACGACTTTTATATTTTCATAGGACTTAGAGTGGTTATTGTCTTTCACGTTTTCTTTCCTCTCTTACAATTATGATTCATTGTTTGCTAATAGTTCGTTTAATCGACTCATCAAATCAGCTGCCTTTTGCGGTTCCATTTTCTCGAGAATGCCTGCCCTTTCGTAAGTTCTCATAAATTGAAAAATTTGGACAGCATCTTCAGGTTTTACCAGCGAAAGCACTTCTGCTGCTTTTTGTGGTGACATTTCAGTATAGACTTTAGCTAATTGTTTGTAAGATGAAGTTGCATCACTTTCTTCGTTTTCACCTGCATTTTCAGTTGATATATTGTTTTCTTTCTCTGCAGATGAAGCAAATTCCAATTCTTCCACTTTCGTTTGAAGGTCTTGAATGGTCTTCTCTTTTTCTCTTAATTCTCTTTGTAATTGATTCATTCGATTCTCTAAATTTTGATTTGATTGTGAAGAATCTTGTGAAACTGTAGATTTTTGAAAAAGATCCCCCCTCCACTCAGGAAATGCATTTTTAATATCGTATCCCATGAAATATGCTAAAATCACAGTAAGAACAAGCGTAAAGAACAAGGGGACTGCGACCATGTAAAGAAATCCTTCCCATTTTCTTTTTACATTCATCCTGTCTCCCCTCCAAGTCTATGATTGATAGTAACTGCGAAAATAACGTAGCGTTGCCATTTCATCCAGCATGGCTTGTTCTTGCTGCCTTATTTTTTCTTCATATTGCACCCGCAACTTCTCTTTCCAATCTTTCCAAGCCTTTTCTTCTTGTTTTCTTTCCGATAAGTATTGCCGCTGCTGTCCTATTTCTTCATCGATTTTCTCCAATGTTTGCTGTAAATCATGAATTCTCTTCTCTAACATATCTACATATACATTGTGATCATGGATTTCCGTTACTTTTAAAGGAGCTTTCCACTCCTCCCAAGAGCGTATTTTTTCATCACGAACAGCATTGATAGAATGGTATTCTTCTTCTATTCTTTTTCTTCTTTGCATCAATTCATGTAACTGCTTTGAAGCATGTTCCGTTTCTTTTTCTTTCATGGATAAAATACGGTCATACGGGAACCGAAAACTCATAATTGCATCTCTCCAAATTGCTGAACTAAGGTCATAATAGTGTCATCAAGATAAGAAGATTCGTGAGTACCTTGCTGCAAAAAGCTAAGAATCCACTTGTTATGTTCAATGGCGACATCAAGCTCTTTATTAGCTCCTTTTTTATAAGCACCAATAGTAATTAAATCTTCGGATGCTTGATAGATAGAAAGTAATCTCTTTGTGGTTTCCGATACGCGAATATGTTCGGGACGAGCAATATCCTTCATGACTCGGCTTACGCTGTTTAATACATTAATTGCCGGATAGTATC
>JBHGXS010000021.1:0-6264 GCA_041920565.1 Bacillus sp. (in: firmicutes)
GAGTCTTTTTAATTTTGAAATTTAATTAATACAATGCTAGTGCTATTTTATAGATAAAGAAGTGACTACCAATAATCCGGATTATGTTAATAAAAAAGCCATCTCGCGCTTGCTAGTCCGTCTATTCCTGATTACTTATACATCTTGTTCTTTTTAAAGAAGAACACTTATTTCGTCTTCATCTTATTAATGATTGCACTGCTGCAGTATGCACAACCATTACTTACTCCTTAAAGAACATTCACCTTGAAAAAAGGAGCAGCCAGCACTTGGCGCTCCTTTTAAGCGTGAACATATTTTTTAACAATTACCTCAAGGTCGTGAGCATTACTATTGTCCAGGCTTATTAAATCAACTGCGAGCTCCTTAAGCTTATTCGTGTCACTAATGGCTTTTCCAACAGTCGGGCCGGAACATTTTACAGGCCGTATCTTCGTTCGATTCCCTTTATTACAACATCAATCAGAAGTCTACGAATCTTGACATCACCTATTTCATATAGTTTTTTCATAAATTTCCCGTTTATCGTCATTTGTATAAATTAACAAAACAACGAATAATTATTAAAAATGATTAAATTGATTGTTAGTAACGTTCTGACTTGTCACTACTCATGTGAACTATCTTTTCGAGACTATTACATCTCTTCAGGAGCGCCAATTCCAAGCAGTCTAAGCCCCTCTTTCAACACAATGGTAACCGCATAGACAAGATGCAGACGGCTTTGCTTCTCTTCACTATTTTCTAGTATACGAACGTTGCCGTAGTATTTATTGAAGGCTTGAGCTAAATCAAGTACGTATTTGGAGATTTGAGACGGCTCGTATCGTTGGAACGCCTTTTCCACAACTGTCGGAAACTCTTCTAAAAGCTTCACAATCCCCCAGCTTAAATCGTCTTCCAATACAACCGGTTGTTCAGCCGACTGGAAGCCTGCTTTACGTAAAATGGAGCAAGCGCGAGCGTGCGTATATTGCACATACGGTCCGGTTTCCCCTTCAAACTTCAGCATATTTTCTAAAGAAAATTCAATGTTGTTTGTACGCTCATTCTTTAGATCTTGAAATATGATGGCTCCTACTCCTACTTGTCTAGCCACTTCTTGTTTGTTTGGCAAATCCGGATTTTTGTCTTCAATATTTTTCTCCGCAAGCGTAATGGCTTCTTGGATTACCTCTTCTAGTAAAACGACTTTTCCTTTTCGTGTCGACATTTTCTTGCCGTCTTTTAAGATTAAACCGAATGGAACATGAGACATTCCTTCTACCCATGAATACCCCATCTTCTTCAGCACGGCAAAAATTTGTTCAAAGTGCAAGCTTTGTTCGCCGCCGACTACATACAATGCACGGTCGAAATGGTATGTGTTTTGTCTGTAGATGGCCGCCGTTAAGTCACGAGTGGCATATAATGTCGCCCCGTCCGATTTTTTAATCAAGCATGGCGGCAGGTCCTTTTCTTCAATCGTTACGACTTGAGCGCCGTCAGACTCCACCAATAAATTCTTCTCTTCTAATAATCGAACCGTGTCATCCATCTTGTCATTATAAAACGCTTCACCGTTATAGCTGTCAAACGAAACACCAAGCAAATCGTAGATGCGGGAAAACTCTTTAAGTGATTCGCTGCGGAACCATTGCCATAAGTATATCGCTTCTTCATCACCGTCTTCGAGCTTTTTGAACCAGGCGCGCCCTTCTTCTTCCAGCTCAGGATGCTCCTTAGCTTCCTCATGAAACTTCACATACAAAGTGAACAACTCTTTAATCGGATTTTGCTTTACCTTCTCTTCTTCTCCCCAACGTTTGTAGGCAGACATCAACTTGCCGAACTGCGTGCCCCAATCTCCTACATAGTTGATGCCTACTGCCTCGTATCCGCATTTTTCAGAAATTTTATAAATGGAATTTCCAATTACCGTAGAACGCAAATGTCCCATGGAAAACGGTTTTGCGATATTCGGAGATGAATAATCAATAACGACTGTTTTTCCTTCTCCGAAGGTATGCGCTCCGTAAGATTCTTTTTCTTTTGTAATAACGGAAATGATTTCATTGCTCACTGCTTGACGATTTAAAAAGGCATTCACGTATGACCCTACTGCTTCCACTTTTGTCAGCATAGAAGACTGAATCGTTTCAGCAAGTTCCTTCGCTATCAATGCGGGAGATTTGCGCAGCGCTTTCGCCAGCTCAAAACAAGGAAACGCTAGATCCCCGTGCTGTTCGTGCTTTGGAATTTCAATTAAGGATTGGATTTTATCCAAGTTTAAATAGTCATGTAAGGAAGTGTGCAATGCTTCAGCGAATATAGCTTTATAACTCATGAATGTTCCTCCTTTAAAATGAAAAAAATCCCGTCTCTAAAAAGAGACGAGATGATATTCCCGTGGTACCACTCTTGTTGTTCTGTAACAGAACCGCTTTTGCCTTACTAACGGGGAGGTGCCCCGGCTTACTCTACTCTTCGTTCAAGCAAGCATCTCCGAAGTGCGCTTCATTATTTTCCATGCATCAGGCTTCCACCGTCCCTGACTCGCTTTGACATGCAAAAAATAACTACTCTCTTCATCTTTGACGTTACAAATTTTCTTATTGTTCATTATACTGCTTTACTTTGAATTTTCAACTTATTTTTCAATAAACCCGTAATGAAATTTAGCTGACCTTCTTATAAGCTGATGGAATCCATACTTTTGAAAGCGCGGACTGCGAAAATGATCTTTTAACACAACCCGCTGCTTTGCGACGCGAATCGCCTCGGCAACTGTTTCCTCTGTTATATCGTCATACAGGGCAAAATGCTTCAGTCCCCGTATCCCGTCCGACTCCAGTATGCTTTCATCGAACATAGGATCCAAATATACAACATCAACCGAGTGATCCGGACAAGACTGCAAATAAGCCAGATGGTCGCTATGAAGCACTTGAATTCTTCTCATCGCCTCATTGAATTCCAGCACTTCCGCATCCCATTGCCGGAGCCCCGTGGAAACAAGAAAAGCCATAAATGGATTTCCCTCTATACCTGTTACACTGCCTGTTTTCCCCACGACAAAACTGGCGACAATGCTGTCCGACGCCATGCCAAGCGTACAATCCAGAAAGGTCATCCCTTGTTGTAAACCCGTTGCTTCAATAAACGGATCGTGTTCCCCTCTCATGAGACGCTTGACTCGAAACATGGAAGAATTGGGGTGAAAGAAGAAGGACTCCTCTGCACCATACGGATAAATTTCCAGTCGATTCTTCCCCGCAACAAGTACATCATCATGAAATCGTGTATGTAAATCTGAAACAGAATCGTCTCGCCGGGCATGCCATTCACAATTAAGTCGTGCGGCAATCTCCTTCGAATATCGTATCATGTTTTCATTTGTTCTTCCTGCTGTTGTTACGATCACCGGTATCACCTTTCATGAACCTTCCCGCTGCTTCATTTGTTATCGCAGGGGTTGTCGAGTACAAATGCAATTTTGCTTATTATAAAACGTTCCTCTTATAATAATACACCATACTCCTCTGCACATACTACTGCTGTGTTTTATCCTTCTTGAACCTGTTTAAATCTCCAAATTTCTGACTTTCAATCATCTAGCTCGTCATTAAGGTCTCACTCATAACCGTCTTACTGTCATTCTTTTTTATTCATCGCGAATGAGCTTAAATATTCCAATTCCTTTTGTGATAACAGTTCCTTTTGAATCTTTAATTTCTCCCTCTGCAAAGACAAGGTTGTGTCCTTGTTGAAGGATTTTTGCTTCAGCAAATATGTCCCCCTCGCCTGAGGCTAAGTTTCCTTCCTTATGGGTAAAGTTAGCTTTGCACGTGAAAGAATTCCTGCGGGTCAAATTGAAATATGATAGATTTAATTGAATAGTGGCAGCGGGACAATGACTTACATTCGTAATAGCAGTTCCAATCCCGATATCTAACATCGTTGCAAACACACCACTTGCTATAAATTGTTGATCACTCAAAAGGTGATCTTTTACGGTAATGCTCAAAACAATTTGTTCTTTTGTGTCGTCTTCCCGCTTAAAGCCAATGTAATCGAAAAACTGGGAATGATTTATACTTTCCATTCAATCCCCCCTTAATAAAGAGATAGGAGCCGCTAACCTAACCTGCCAATTTGATATTGAAATTTCTTATATTATTTCTACCATAATGGCCATCCCCTGACCGCCGCCTACACAGAGAGTAGCAATTCCATATTTTTCTTGTCGGCGAATCATTTCATAAAGCAAGGTTGTCACAATTCTGGCGCCAGTCGCTCCCACTGGATGGCCAAGGGCAATAGCTCCTCCATTCACGTTGACCTTGCTTACCTCAAGACGAAGTTCCCGAATAACAGCCAATGCCTGCGAAGCAAATGCTTCATTTAGCTCGAAAAGACCGATATCCTCTATCGTTTTCCTTGTCCGCTCCAATAATTTTCTCACAGCTGGTACCGGTCCAACCCCCATCACCTCAGGGGAAACTCCCGCGGCCGTCCAATCCACAATCTTCGCAAGCGGTTTTAAGCCTAGGCGTACAGTTTCACTCGCTTTCATTAAAACCAATGCAGAAGCTCCATCATTCCGGCCGCAAGCATTGCCTGCCGTTACCGTCCCGTTTTCTCTGAAAGCAGGTTTTAAGCTTGCTAGCTTCTCGATTGTCGTGTCCGGACGAGGATGCTCATCCGTTTCAATAGTAAGCGTTCTTTTTTTCTCAGTAATCTGAACAGGAACGATTTCATCTTTAAACTTTCCGGCTTCTATCGCCTTTGCAGCTCTCCTCTGACTTTCTACCGCAAAAGCATCCTGCTCTTCCCTTGAAATGTTGTATCGTTCCGCCACATTCTCTGCCGTAATTCCCATCCCTAAGTTCTTTCCGTATATTTCTTGCGGCTGCTGTCCGGCTTCTACATTTGAATCTACTAATATGGCCCTGTCTCCTCCAAAGCGTGCGCTTCTTAAATAAATCGGAGAGCGGCTCATGCTTTCCGCGCCGCCTGCAACGACGATATTCGCTTGATCAAAGCTAATTTGCTGTACAGCCGAAGCGATAGCTTGCATTCCTGATGCACATAATCGGTTTACGGTAAAAGCCGGTGCGGTATCGGGAATCCCCGCGCGCAATGCCGCGACCCTTGCCACATTGGATGATTCCGTTGTTTGTCTGACCTCTCCTAAAATGACCTCATCTACCTGTTCAGCGGCTATGTTGGCCCTTTTAACAGCCTCCTCTATAACAAAGCTTGCCAAATAGCCCGAACTGATTTCTTTAAAAGCACCCCCATATCGTCCGATTGGGGTTCGGACAGCGCTGACAATGACAACATCTTCTCTCATTTTACCAACCCCTTTCAATATGCTAGCTGTATTCTTTCTTCAGCTGACCGGCAATAATATTTTTTTGGATTTCTGATGTTCCTTCATATATTCTCGTAATTCTCGCATCTCGGAAAAAGCGCTCAATCGGATAGTCGGAAATATATCCGATTCCGCCATGCACTTGTACAGCTTTATCCGCCACACGGTTATATACTTCAGAGCCGAACAGTTTTAACATGGCAGCTTCTTTGATGACCTTCATTCCTTCATCGACCATCCATGCCACCCGATATGTAAACGAACGCAGCGCTTCAATATCCAGTGCCATCTCGGCAATCATGTGAGCAACCGCTTGATGTTCAATGATCGGGACATTAAATTGGATGCGTTCCTTGGCATATGCCATCGTTAAATCAAGCAATTTTTGACATGATCCAAGATTGCGCGCAGCCAAACCGGCACGGCCGTTCGCCAATATTTTCAAGGCATTTACGTACCCTTGACCTTCTTGTCCCAAAACATTTTCTGCCGGAACTTCGCAATCTTCTAAAATGATCTCGGCTGAATGCGAGCCTCTTAATCCCATCTTCCGTTCAACTGCTCCTACCTGAAAACCGGGAAAGTCTTTTTCAACGATAAACGAAGTAATTCCCTTTGCACCTTTGGATCGATCTGTGACAGCCATTACTGTAAACACATCCGCCTCAGTGGCATTTGTAATGTAATGTTTTGTTCCGTTTAAAATATATTTATCGCCTTTTTTAACAGCCGTTGTTTGTAAGTTCGTGGCATTGGATCCGGCACTAGGTTCTGTTAAAGCAAAAGCTCCGATTTTTTCACCTCGTGCCATGGCAGGCAAATACTTTCTTTTTTGATCTTCATTCCCCATTTCGACAATGCCGACAGTACCGATGCCTGTATGCGCCCCGATCAGCGTTGTGTATCCG
>JBHGXS010000023.1:0-2289 GCA_041920565.1 Bacillus sp. (in: firmicutes)
ATAAAATTATCCAAACCCGGAATGATAATGATGTACAAAATTACGAAGGAGGAAGCAACATGAAAAAGAAACAAGATCAATATAGTAAAAGCGTGAAGTCCGACGGCTTAAACATCGAATTTTCTCAAGAGCTTGCAGACAAAGATGATTTAGAAGCCCAAGCACGTTCTAAAGCGGCGGATGCCCGTCAAGAGAATTAAAAATAAAGTTCACTTCCATCATATCTCCCAGGGATGGTTAGTTAAACTTAACAGGTTCTTAATGCCGGTTGTCTCTTACCGACATCAAGAACAGGAGAAAAGAAGGCATATGCCTTCTTTTTTAGCTGGGGTATTTTTTTAAATAATTTGCTAAAGCTAAAAGCGGAAAAATATGATTGTAGCTTTCATAATAAATATAAAATTGGCCTGGCAGTCCTAACCCGGTCGGGTATTGCAGCACTTTATGCGAAAGCTTGTTCTGCAGCAACAAGTAGGAAATTCCCTTTTGAATAGACTCCTTTTCATTTATACTTGCAGCGACCAACGCATCTATTGCCCAAGCGGTTTGAGAAGGTGTCCCATAATCAAGTGAAACAAACCGCTTTACTTCACTGCTTCGGCACGACTCTCCCCAACTGCCGTCTTTTTGCTGTATGGTTTCGAGCCATCTGCAAGCTTTTTGAATAGCGGGATGCTCGTGTGAAACACCAACTGCACATAATCCGGTTAACGCAGCCCAAGTTCCGTAAATATAGCATACTCCCCACCGCCCGTACCATGAACCGTCCTCTGCTTGTTGTGATAGAATCCAGTGAACCCCTTTTTTCACTGCCGGATGGTCTTTAGTTAGCCCCCCATAAGCTCCAAGAAATTGCAGCACTCTTCCTGTTACATCTACAGTAGACTGATCAATAATGGCATCCTCTGCATTTTCAAGCGGTATCAGAGTCAAAATCCGATTATTGGCATCTTTTTCAAACGCCCCCCAGCCGCCGTCTTTGTTTTGCATTCCCAGCATCCAATGTATCCCTTTGTTCCATGCCTTCCGATACATACGATCTTGTAATGCTTGCCTTGTAATTGCCCGCAGTGCCGCACTCGTATCATCATTATCCGGAACAAGGGTATTTACATCTGAAAAACCCCAGCCGCCCGGAGCCACGTTCGGGGCATGAACAATCCAATCTCCTTTTTTCTCATGCTGTTTTTTAAGTATATAGGAGTTTGCCATTTGAATCATTGGATCGATTTCCGGAACTCCTGCTTCTTGCAAGGCATAGCTTACTAACGCAGTATCCCAAACCGTAGAGGGAGAGTTTTGCACATGATGTCCACGGTCCATTTCTACTACTAGAGATTTTAATCCTTCCACGGCATTTTGTATTACAGGATGTTCTTTTTTATATCCAAGTGCCAACAGCGCGTAAATCATGTAAAAGGTAGAGCTCGCATAACTATAAAGTGTTCCGTTATTTTCAATACGCTCCAACATATATTTTTCAATGCATTGATAGCCGGCCTTTTGAAAATAGGAGGGATAAGACGCAATTTTTTTTACCTCATTAACAATTGCTTGAAGGGGGGACGATCGTGTTTCCAAAAACCAATTTTCTTCATAAGAACGGATCATTAAATGACACAAATCCGGTGTGTGATGGTTAGAAAGAAAGAATTTTTTATTGGAACAAACGATCATCGGCAATAAATGAACGCGGGCATAATTACTGAATTCATACATACTCAGCGGAAAGGAGGACGGTAGAAGGAACAAAGCGGTCGGAACATAGACAAGGGGCGGCCACGGGTATTGTCCATGAACAGCAAGCATGAATTTTGTCATGAAATGCGCTTTATGCAATCCGCCCTTCTTTATGATAAATTGCTCAGTCTTCTTCATTTCCGGATCGCCTTTTGCAGCAGTGCCGGAAAATAAGAGCGCACTGTATGCTTGAATGGTAGCCGAAAGATTTCCTTCTCTTTCATCTTCATACAATTTCCAAGCGCCGTTCGGCTTTTGAAAATTTCGCAACCTTTCTGCCAATTTTCCAATTAATTTGTCCTCCTTTAAATCAAGAGATCGGAGCGTCATAATCATAAATGCATCCGTCATAGGACTACCCTCGAACGCAAATCTCCAAGCGCCATCACTATATTGTTGATTTCTTAATACCCCTACTTTTCGTTGAATGTCTTTCCATACATCCTTTTTCTCAAGCATACGTAACACCTCTTTTATATCTATCGGTATACATTATTCACCAAAACAAGAATGTATGAGTTGATGAAGGAATAAGAAAAGCCCATCCAT
>JBHGXS010000025.1:0-5421 GCA_041920565.1 Bacillus sp. (in: firmicutes)
CGCGGTCTAAGAAGTAACGATCATGCGTTACTAGTAAAAGCGAACCTGTATATCGTGCCAAATATTCTTCCAGCCACTCTACAGTTTCGTGGTCCAAATGGTTCGTCGGCTCATCTAAAATAAGAAGGTCCGGAGTTTGAATCAAGCTCTGCGCCATCGCTACGCGCTTTTTTTGCCCCCCGGATAAATTCCCTACTTTTTCAGTAAAACTGTGGATTCCAAGCTTTGTCAGCAATGCTTTTGCGCTCGCGTTGGCGTCCCAAGCGTTCATGGCGTCCATTTGCTGCTGAAGGGAAAACAGCTTTTCTTGCACCCTTGCCTCGGAAGCATTTTTCTCCAGCTCCAACAAAGCCGTTTCATACTCTCGCAATAAACGAATTAACGGAGTATCACCGTAGAAGACTTGCTCGAGCACCGTCAGGTTTTCATCAAATTCGGGCTGTTGCGCCAAGTAGCTGATAGTATAACCTCTAGTATGCGAAATTTCACCAGCGTCTGCTTGTTCTACACCTGCGATAATTTTTAAGAGTGTCGATTTTCCTGTTCCGTTTATGCCGATTACACCTACTCGCTGCCCTTCTAAAATGCTGAAGGACAAATCCCGAAACAGCGCTTTGTCACCATATGATTTTGCCAAATTTTCAACCGTTAACATTTTCATAGCTGCGCATTCCACTCTTTCATAAATTGTTCAATGAATTTTTCCATATATTCATGACGTTCTGCCGCAATTGCTTTCGCTGTAGTTGTATTCATTAACCCTTTCAACTTCAGCAGTTTTTCATAAAAATGATGAAGCGACGGATTGTTGGCCTTCCGGTATTCTTCTTTCGTCATGTTTTCACGAATCGGAACATTTGGATCATACATTAACCGACCTTTTGCTCCTCCATACGCAAACGTACGGGCAATTCCAATCGCGCCGATAGCATCTAAACGGTCCGCATCCTGGACGATTTTCCCTTCTCTTGTAGTGACTTGTCCGCCGTGACCGCCTTTAAACGACATATTCATAATGATATGTAAAATATGGTCCGTATCCTCTTGCGCTACTTCCAGATGCTCCAGCCAGTTGCGCACTCTTTGCAAGCCCGCTTCTTCGCTTTCATTCAGCTTTTCATCCGCCACGTCATGTAAAAGCGCAGCCATTTCAATGATAAAGCGGTCTCCGCCTTCCTTTTCACTGATGGCGCACGCCAATTTATGTACTCGTTCAATATGATACCAATCGTGTCCGCTGGCATCTTTCTCAAGAATTTCTTTTACAAAAGAAATGGTTTCATGAATTTTTTCTGTATTTGTCATTATCTTCACCCAATCCTTATTGTAACGGAAAATGCCGAAAATGTGGAATGCTTTCACATGCACTTTTTTTCTTGTCCGCCCATAGTATATGCTGTGTTGTAAAAAAGGAGGATGCAGAATGTTTCACAACCCATATATGAATGTACCGCAAATGCCAACGCGCGCGTATCAGCCGTATCCGCAAATACCGCAAGAGCCGACTCCCCAGCAAGTCCAGCAAACGGTCGGCTACCAATATCAAGCTCTCAAAATGCCGGTCTTGCAAATTGTCAGCCCTTGGGTTCAGTACGGACTGAAGGAAGCTCAACACACATCGTATCAGCATGCGATGACAGAAGTGGCAGCAATCGCCTACTTGCTTGGAAAAGGCTATGATCCGAAATTGGCTCATTATATTGTGGAGTCTTGGGAGAAAAATGAGCAGTTTTAAACCTGTTCATCCCGTTTCGCTCCCGTAATTGTAAAAGTGCAGAAACCGTTGATTTAGCAAGGATTTTTGCACTTTTTCATCATTTTCACTTTTAGTTATAGAAATTTAGATTTTTATTTTTTTGTATCTTTTTATATATTTTGTGGTCAAAATGTGAGCATCATATTTATAGTTCTGGAATGGTAAACACTTGCACATAAATCGCGTATTTTGCAGCCATCTTCTCTAGTCGTTCTTTCCTAAAAGAAGATACTGTAAAGAAATGAATAATTGGAACCTTCCCATATTTTTCTTTGTAGTAATTTGTGAATTCAGCATAACGTTTTATTTTTTCTTCATTCTTCCTCATGTCCTGCGTTCGGTCAATTTCCACTGCATGAAGGACACCCTCGTCATCTCGGGATTTTACATCTGGAATTATCCGCAATTTCTTGCCGTCTTTCGTGTATCGAATTTCAGTTTCAATTTGCCAAGCAGACGGACATTAGCAACGCTGCTATGACCAACCTTGTAAAAGGAGGCATTCCTACTTTGCCTGTTGCTGCTTGAATCGCTAAATTGTTACGACTTAAGATAGAGGATATCTGGATTTTAGAGGAAAACAAAAATCATTAAAAATTTTACACAATCTTAACTATCCATTAATTTACAATTTCACAAACATCTCGTAACATAATGAATGTAGGTTATCGCTTTTCGGTACTATTAAAGGGAAACCCGCACCGATCCCTCCAAGCCGGTGTGGGTTTCTTTTTTTATTATTGTTCTTCAACTATCGCACCCGTTAGCTTAAGTACATTATTTCACAAACTTAACGTACTTCATCAATTATTAGTTAAGAGACTCTTCAATTCTATCCAACCAGTCATTTACTAAACTGTTAAATAATTGTGGTTGTTCAATTTGCAAATTGTGACCCGCTTTATCCAATACAGCAAATGTTCCTCTCGGATACTTGTTTATTATGTTAAGTGCATCTTTATATCCAACTGAAGAGTCTTGTCTTCCTAATAGGAATACACTAGGTTTATTAAAATCAGATTGGTCAATATCAAAAGAAAATCCATATTTATCCTTTACCTTATTTAAAAACTTTTCATCTCCAATTTTACAACCACTTAAAATTTCTTGGTTGTATCTTAACCAAGTGTACTCATCAAGCACAACATTATTGTTTCTGAAATCCTCTACTTCTTCCTTTGATAATGTTTCAATAAATTTTTCATCTGTTTTCAATATTTTATGTTTCTCAACTGTTCTTTTTTCTGCAAAAGGAATAATAACTGGACAAATAAATGCTGCACCGAGTAGTTGCTCTTTTTGCTTTTGAATAATGCCCCTAGCTATATAGCCACCGTAAGATTCTCCAGCAATTATGTATTCTTGGTTAGGAATTATAGCTTGAATAAACTCTAAAACAGCATTCAACATTTCATCAGAACTGCTTATACCATTATAATTTTTTGTTAATCCCATACCGGGTAGGTCAATATAAATACGTCTCCATCCATCTCTCTTAGTAAATATGGGTTCCATACATCCACTCATCAATCGATGGTCGGGAGAATAACCGTGTATCATTATAATTGGTTTACCTTCCCCTAAATCTTCATAGTATATTTCTGCTTGGCGAACTTTACAATATGGCATATTGAATCCTTCCTTCTTAAATAAAAATCATTTGTAAATAACATTATATATTAGCTATTCTCTTTTTATTTTATTAATTCCTTGTTCAACTAACCTGCCCCGTTTGTTCAATAAGAAAAAAGCATCCCTTATTAAAGGAATGCCTCCGTTGAAGATGACATAAAAAAATCTCCTCTTGTCTGATTACCAAGAGGAGATTGTAAAATAACAAAAGTATCATTTTGGTATATTGGTTTTTAAATATTCTTTATTCTCATTTCTTCCCATTCATGACGTAAAATCCCCATCTTAATAGAATCAAAATATTCTCCATTTACAATACGTGCTCTTCGTATCCGCCCTTCTTCGATCATGCCAATCTTTGCTGCTAATTTCATCATTCGAACATTCCCTGACCATGTAGAGATTCCCACTCGTTCTACATTCATATGCTCAAAAATATAATCTGTCCACAACTGAAAAGCATCGGTACCATATCCGCCAGACCAATAATCTTTATTAAAGATAGAGATTCCATTGTTCAACCAATTAGTCGTTTGGTCTACCCAATACCAGCCTACCGTCCCGATTAATTGCTCATCTGCTTCAATTATCAATTTGGATCGGACTTTATTTTGTTTAACTTCTTCTAATTTAGACTTCCATTGGGTGTTAAGAAATTCCTCAAAGGACATATAGGAACGTTTATGGTAAGGAGCATTCCAGTTTAAATGCTCACGATCGGGTGCTTCATATGTCCAGTAATAAATATCTTTTATATCCTGTTCAGTTACATCTCGTAAGACAACTTTTTCTCCCTTAATATACACACTTGTATGTATCATTCTTAAGCCCCCCTTATATCTCCAATTATAGTACAACAACATCCTAATTGCGTTGCTTTTGCATGAGACAAACTCGTGCTTTTGTTCTCGTTGAATTAACGTCATCTATTAGCTGAATAATCTTGGGTTTAAACATTCACTTTTTAAACCGATTAAGATTGTAGAATTTCTGTATGTTCTTGTTCTAAGGAATTACCATTTTGACGAACGATTAGCTGAACAAATCCAAATAAAGATGAAATCATTAATACACTACCTGATAAGATGTAAATAAGACGTACCCCAATAAGGTCTGTCAAAGTTCCAATACCGACTATAGAAAGAATAAAGATAAATTGCACTAAGGTAGATTTAGCAGCTAAGATTTTTGTCATTGTACTTTCATCTGTGCTATTTTGAAACATCGTTTCTTGTGCTAAGTCCCTTACTTGATAGGAAGGACCCATCAAGAGAACCAAAAATAATGCTAAATAAGGGTTAGAGATAAATCCATATATAAATGTCAATAAGCCAAAAACAACAGAACCACTTAACATAAAAGAAATTAAGCGACCATGTATTAGATTTGAAATACGAAAAACAAGAAGGGTACCTAAGATTGATCCTAAGTAGTAGCCGCCATTTATATAACCCCACCACGCTTCACTTTTCCCTAGGGCTTCTTCTGCATAAGTCAAAGTAATAGCCCCTATCCAAATCGTTCCAACCCAAGATTCCAACAAATCCATAATAATCAAGACCCTTAAGCCTCTATGTTGAAAAAGAAACTTCCAGCCAGTTGTTAAACGACTTATCAATCCTTCTTGTGAGTTGATACGTGGTGCATTGTTCACTTTTACAATAAGCATAGATAAGATTGATAATAAGGTTAAAGAGAATGTGATAACAAGTGTTATCTCTTTCCCAAGCAAAGATAACAATAACCCACCAAATGTCCAACCCGCAAATAGAAACGTTTGGTCAACACTGGATATTAAACTATTTGCTTTTACTCTTTTATGTTCCGGCACAATCGCTCGGACAATTGAACTCTTGACGGGTGAGAAAAAACCATTAAAAAAAGAGATGAGCGACAATAAGACAAATATGAGGATTAAAATTTCAGTAGACAATTCTTGAAGAAACAGTATAAATAGTCCTGAAAGGAAAAACAATTGAGCCATCTGAGAAAACATTAATAAATAGGGTAACTTAAATCTGTCAGATATTATG
>JBHGXS010000044.1:0-3887 GCA_041920565.1 Bacillus sp. (in: firmicutes)
TAGTTCAGAAGAAAATGCAAGGTACAGGCAAGGAATTTGTTTTTCTGCATATGCAGTCAACTTAGTATGTATGGATTCGTAAGCAGGAAGGGATGTTTTGTACACCTTTCCTTCTCTCATATTCTGAAACAATGTAACAGACTCTAATGTTACTCCATCCAGAAATTCCTCTTCTGTTTCCGTATCATAGACACGCAATGGAATGACATCGATATCATATGAATCCAGCAGCTCTTTCGGTAAGTCAGCAGCGCTGTCCGTAATAATTTTCACGTTCATTTGATTCCCACCTTTTCCTTTCATATCCTTACTATCCATTATATCGATTAAAAAAACAATAGGAAACTTTATTGGATCGTCACGAAAAAAGGCGATTTTTTCTGAAATCTTGTTGAAGACGGCAAAGCCAGGCTGTGAAATCATTCTTTCAAGGTCAGCTCCTGCAGAATTGGCGCTCCAACTCGCAGACGATTTAGGAATTCCTGTTGTCGGCTTCATTCGGAATAGCTCTTGTAATATTTATAAACATCCGGAGCGCATTCAAAAATATAAAAGAACTATTAATCCATGTTTAATGTAAGTAGGCAGCCATCTGGATTGAAATTCCTCCATATATAATCCTCCGCTCCAATAATAATCAACCATAACAATATTATGTAAACAAAATATGAAGACAGATGGTTTCCATCTGTCTAATACAATCGTATACAATTTTCATATTCTTGTACAACATCCCGTAATAACTGATGATAGGTCTTCCCTATTTTCCGTAATCCATTTTTTGGATCAATTTTCCGTCCAGGGTCTAAAATATGATGACCGACAACGGAGACGTTGGGATCTAAATTATATTTATAACATAAATAAGCAAGCGTCCACACATACCGCTTGTATGCTTTTTCGTCATTCCCATTTGGCTTGATACTTAGCTCTACACCAATGGCATGATAATTAGCGTCTTCTCCATACATTTCATTATCATATGGCTGATTTTCTCTCACTTGCCATGCCACTTCCGGTTTTCCTATTATGGATGGAATGCATTCGACAATCTCTTTGTCATCTACAAAAATATGGGCAGATGCTTTCATGCGGTTTACGGTTCTTTGCTGATACCATGCGTTGTGTCGTGCCCCCAGATCGTTGCCCGTATCATGGGCCACAATGAATAAAACTTTGTCAATGGGCAATCCAGGTCTTCGTTCACTGGGAATAGTAAAATGGCGCTCAATAATGGGATACTTCATTTCGAATGAGAATGTTGCTTTTGTCATAGTGGGAAATAGATTGATCAAAAATGCTGCCAGTACGATTACTTTTTTCATTTCCTCCACGCTCACAAAATTCATTTTTCTATTATCGTGTACTATTTGGATAGTTCTATTCCAAAGAACTATAAAAAATAACTAAAAAAACTTCCCTGACTGGTTTACAATGATAATAAATGAAATGAGGCAGAATGTTGCTTAATGAACTGTAAGAAATTGAGAAATGGAAGAAATGCTTTACAAAAAAAGAAGAATACTAGAGCGTATAGGACAAGCCGAATAAATACATTCATAAAAACAGGAGTCATTATGGAACATTTACATTTCATGTCAAACTATTCATCTGATAAAACAAAACGGGAAGCTTTGTATCCGTTATTTGAAACAGTATTTGGAATTGAAACGGCAGTACTACAGGACTTTTACAAAAAAGGGTTTTGGAATCCAACTTATTGTCCTTTTACTCTATTTGACGGTGAGCAAGCCGTTGCCAATGTATCCATGTTTTCATTGCCGCTTATGATAAACGGGACATTAGTACAAGCTGCAGGAATTCAATCGGTCATGACACATCCGGAGTATCGCGGAAAAGGATTTATGAAGAAATTGTTCACAGAAATGCTAGCTGTCCTAGATAAAAAGTTTGAAGCGTCTTTTCTGTTTACGGAAGCCCCAGAATTGTATATACCGTTTGGATTTCGAAGTATGCCGCAATATTGTTTTACCGCAGATATGGACTATGAACCTAATCAGCAAAAGCAGCCTTTAAAAAGATTAGATTTCTTTAATCCACATGATTTACTGCTGATACAAGAGCTGTTTCAAAGTTATAAGCCAGTTTCGCATATGCTTGCGCCAATAGATCATGCCTCATCTTTCTATTTGAATATGTATAATCCGTATTTTCATAAAAACTTATATTATTCAAAGGAATTACATGCGCTTTTGGTATTTGAACTGCAAGGAGAAACTCTAAAGCTATACGATATGATTAATAATACAATCCCATCGTTAGATGAAGTATGTTCGCAAATCCCCTACTCTATTTCACGGGTAGAATTGTATTTTTGTCCGGACTTATTTGATACAGTGAATTTTGAACCAAAAGCATTGCACACAGGGACGCATTTTATGGTTAGAGGAACTTTTGCGGCAGAAAACGAGTACATCATCTTCCCCAAAACGGCAGCTTTTTAAAAAATATATCAGTGTTAATCAGGGAAATTTGTATTGATAAAAAGAAAATGTATAATGAAATGTAGCACATACATAAAGGAGCAATAATAGATGGCAAAAATTCGCGTATTTCAACCAAAAGAAGAACACTTAGAAGAAGTAAAACAAATCATTGATGTGGAAGAATTGAATCCGTCAGATGAGCACATCCAAAAATACTATGTAACGGTATTATCTACAGACGATATGGATTTACCTTCTGCATTTACAGAAGAAGACATCTTGATTGATTCTGTAGAAGGCATGGTGAATGCTTCAGGCAATAAGGTGAGAAATTTAGGTCCTTATGATGTCATCGAAGTAATTAATAAAGGTAAGAAAAAACAAATTTTACTACTAACTGATGATGAGTATGAAATTATTGAAGAATAATACAAACAAGGTGGCACAGGTTTACTGTGCCACCTTGTTTCGGATGGATAGCGTCTGTAGAACTCGCTTCAGTTTTTAGTTCATTATAAATAAAGAATTACAATTTTCCGTCTATCGCAAGTTGAATGGTTTCTCCTTGTTCAGATTTTCGTTCTAAAAGAGTTTCTTTTTTATTTTTATCGGTAATGTAGATTCGGCCTCCATCTTTCCCACGCAGACGTTTATCAAAAAATTGTTCAAGCCCTGTTTTTCCTATTATATCTCCCTTTTTATATCCTTTATCTTTGTATTTTTCCAATTCTTCTTTTGTAATTTCCCCCACATATCCTGTCAAATGAGCTCCTGTTTCTTAAAGAGGGTATGTTCGCACTGTTGTTTTTACATGAACACCTGGAAGGATTTTGTATTATTCTGGCTGTTCATTTAACTTCAACAATACCTATATTGTATTAAATTCAAGTATAGTTATAAACCTAGCAAGAAATTTTATATGGTTATATAAGGTTTGCTGCATATGTTATCAAGATTTATGACACCTACTTACTTAAAGATTTATAAAACCGGGTTAACCCCTCGAATTTGGACACTTCTTTGCTAAAATCACACCTATTCTCAAAATACCTATAAATTGCTCGATTTTTGTTGCGAAGGCAATCGGGTAGATCGCCTCGCAAGCTTTTACACGCGAACTTCAGCTGTCTGGACAGTTCCCTGATTCCTAAGTTCATAGAATTCTTTTGGTGGCCGATAGCCGATGCTGGCATGAATGCGGCGCTCGTTGTAGAAAAGCATAAACTCACTTACCATTTCGTACGCCTCGCCGTACGTGTCAAAAACGTTCCGTCTGAAGCATTCTTCTTCCAGGATGCTGTGGAAAGCCTCAATATGGGCATTCATATTTGGCGTACGAGGCGGAATTCGCTCATGCTCCACGCCAAACTCTTGACACACCTCTTCAAAGGCATGTGAGACAAATGGAGAACCGTTATCTGTCCGGATGACAGGCTTGGT
>JBHGXS010000051.1:0-15331 GCA_041920565.1 Bacillus sp. (in: firmicutes)
TAGTGATATTGATGCTAAAATTAGGAACATGCAGCCATTGTTGCGTTAAAAATGTTTGGTTCTAAAAAATCTCATCGTCTTTTTATGACGATGAGATTTTTTATTGGAATTATATTATTATAAAAAAGGAAAAAATTAACAATATTTTACAATGGACAAAGGTGCAAAATATAGAGGGAATTCCTTAAAAATGCAATAGAAAAGGATGGTTATACCTATGGCAACAGTTCTTTATATTACGGCACATCCTCATGATGAGGCGCAATCTTACAGTATGGCAGTCGGGCAAGCGTTTATTGAAGCCTACAGAGAATCTCATCCGAATGATGAAGTCATTCGTGTGGATTTATACAAAGAAAACATTCCTCACATTGACGCGGATGTATTCAGCGGATGGGGAAAACTTCGTTCAGGCGCAGCATTTGATCAGCTATCCGACAGTGAAAAAGCAAAAGTAGGCCGGCTTGCAGAATTGAGCGAGCAATTTGTCGCAGCTGACAAATACGTGTTTGTCACACCGCTTTGGAATTTTTCATTTCCTCCTGTAATGAAAGCATATATTGATTCTGTGGCAGTGGCCGGAAAAACATTTAAGTACACGGAACAAGGACCGGTTGGCTTATTGACAGATAAGAAAGCCATCCATATTCAAGCGCGCGGCGGCGTTTACTCCGAAGGACCTGCAGCTGAAGTGGAAATGGGACATCGTTATTTAAGTGTTATCATGGGATTCTTTGGTGTACCTTCTTTTGAAGGAATTTTTGTAGAAGGACACAACCAGTTCCCGGACCGTGCGCAGGAGATTAAAGAACAAGCCATTGCTCGTGCGAAGGAAACAGCTAAACAATTCTAAACAATAGGCCAAGAAACACTATCCTTTTTCGAAAGGACAGTGTTGTTTTTAGAATATATTGTAGCTTGTCCTGTGTTATTTCCTTTATCATTTCTTGGATAATCAGTATAATATTTACAAGTAATTAAATTAAAAAAGAATACTTCCTTAAATGCAGCACAATGACTAATTACGGCGCATGCGAAAAGCTCTCGGGAATAGTATTAAATCTGAGAGCTTTTTCATGGTCTTTAGGTCATCTGATTCCTTTAGTATACTTTTTCATACTATGTGAAATAAAAGTGTGTACTTGCTCATATCCATTTCCTATCTAATAATAAGAATATCGCTTATAAAACAATATAGATTGGGCGATAGTTTTTTTAGATTGATAACAAAAGGAGGGAGCTTGTCAACTGCCCAGCACTTACGCTAACGCTTAGAAGAAGGGGCTTGTGACTACCCGGTAATACTAGCGAACATCGTTCTCTTACCTTCGAGTGGTGTCACATTCGAGACAGATTGACAACAACCCTACTACAAGGGATATACCCAAGTAGTACCCGTTACAGGACGGCTTTGCCTAGTGGCAGTACTAAACTTCCACACGACGAATACGTCCAAGATTTTACGCTATAAACGTTTTTTGTAGCAACCTCATATCTTGTTTTTAAGTAACAATAGGAGTGCCTTCGATATTCAACGGTTTTCTCCTATGTCCATTATATCACGAAAGGAGGAAGCACAGAGAGTGTTGTGCTTACGCAAAACACACATTCCTCTCCCACCTACTCATTGGTGCTATGCGCCTTCATATTCCTTGAGATGGGAGTCTCCTGTGCGAAAATGATGAAACTAAGAGTTTCGGCGGTTCAATATCATCTTCATACTATACAATCCTTTGAGGAATTTGCAAAGCAAGTGGAGCATTATATAAAAACTGCTCAAGAATTTGAAGCGGATTTTGTTTTGTTCCCGGAATTTTTTACAACTCAGCTCATGTCGATCGGCAATGAACAAGGGCAACCTTTAACAATTCAAGACCTGCCTGATTTTACAGAACAGTATCGGTCTTTATTTATAAATTTAGCTAAACAAACAGGGATGCATATTATTGGAGGCACTCATGTCCTCCGTAAGGGCGACCGATTATACAACGTTGCTCATTTGTTTTATCCGGACGGAAGAGTGGCAGAGCAGGCAAAGCTCCATATGACCCCAACGGAAGTAAAAGAATGGAACATGAACCCTGGTGAAAGTCTGGAGGTATTTAAAACTGACAAAGGAACAATTGCTATGTTGACCTGTTATGACATCGAATTTCCGGAAATCGTTCGGATGGCGAAGGCCAAGGGTGCGGATGTGATTTTCTGTCCTTCTTGTACTGATGATCGCCATGGTTTCTATCGTGTTCGTTACACCAGTCATGCAAGAGCGGTAGAAAATCAAGTATATGTCGTAAACACAGGTACAGTGGGATCCCTTCCTACAGTTGATTTTATGCGCGCGAACTTTGGACAAGCGGCGGTGATTACACCGAACGATATCCCGTTCCCGCCGCGCGGCATTTTGGTGGAAGGGGAAATCAACCAAGATATGATTGTCACAGCTGATTTAGATTTAGAACTGTTATATAAAGTTCGTGAGAAAGGTTCGGTTACTACATGGCGTGACCGACGTACAGATCTTTATCCCGATTGGAAGTAAAAAACCTGTTGGAGGTGGGAAAGGAATGTATCGAAAGGAATTTTACGTGTTTGATAAGGATCGACCTGTCCCGGCGGTCGTCCGAAATTACGAAAAAACAGACTTTGACGATTTAATTCGGATTCAACAGGAAAGCTTTCCACCACCGTTTCCGTCTGAATTATGGTGGAATACGGAGCAGTTGAATAATCATGTTACTTTGTTTCCGGAGGGTGCTTTATGTATCGAAGTTGATGGGGAAATTGCAGGGTCAATGACGGGTTTGCTTGTTGACTTTGATCCTAATCATCCAGAGCATACGTGGGAAGAGATTACAGATAACGGCTATATTCGAAATCATAATCCCAATGGCAACACACTGTATGTCGTTGATATTAGCGTACGTCCTTCCTACCGAAAATTAGGGTTGGGAAAATGGCTGATGTTATCCATGTATGACGTTGTCGTTCATAAGGGATTGGAACGGCTGTTAGGCGGCGGACGAATGCCTGGATATCATAAAAAAGCAAACGAGATGACGCCGGAGCAATATCTCGAAGCTGTCGTAAAAGGAGACCTGAAAGATCCTGTCATTACCTTCCTGCTTCGCTGCGGCCGTACTCCAGTAAAAGTGGTGCCTAACTATTTAGAGGATGAAGAATCTTGTCATTACGGCACGCTTATGGAGTGGAAAAATCCTTTTTATACACAAACTTCCAAACAAGGAGAATGATAAATATGGAATATCGCAGAATTACAAGTATACAAGACCCTTTATTTAAACAAATGCATCAATTAATGCAAAACGTATTCCCGCCTGAAGAAGTATTGGAATTCGAACTATGGAAAGAACCATTGGAAGATCCGGGTATCCGTGTCTTTGTGGCTGTCCACAATGGAGAGGTAGTAGGTGCGACAGAATACCGTTATTATGAAGATTTTAATGTCGCGATGACAGACTTTACAATCATCGGCAAAGCAGAGCTGGGAATAGGCCCATTTTTAGCTCAAAAGAGATTAGAAGATTTGAATGCTTTGGCTTTAGCAAATGGTAAGAAGCTGTATGGCATGTTTGCTGAAATTTATAATCCTTACCAGGTAGAGCATTACGAATTTGGAGGAGTTAAGCCGATGGATCCATACGTTCGCCGTGAGGTACTGTCTCATCTTGGTTATAAGCGTCTGGATTTTCCTTATGTTCATCCGTCTTGGAACAATGACGGAGAGGCGGTAACAGGACTCGACCTTTGCTTTTTGCCAATGGATAACATTAATGAACTGCAAACAGAATTAATTGTGAAATTTTTAAGACGTTATTATTCTGTTTTATCAAACAAACCGAAGTCTTGGTACACAATGGTGGAAAGCTTAGAAGCGAAAGACACAGTAGCACTATTGCCGTTGTAACGAACAGATTTATCGTGAATTCGGTGAACTTAGCAAGAAATCCTCATGACTGAACATGAGGATTTTTTATTTTTGGTAAATTCAGCACATTGGCTTCATACACATGATAAGTCGTGCAATTCTTGTTTCATTGCTTCATTACTCCTGTCTTTGAAAATATCTGCGCAGAATTTGAAATTAGGAAGGAGAATAGTAAGAAAATACAGTAAACTAATAGTAATAAAAAAATAGCGGGAGTTGTGGAAATATGGATACAAACAAAGATGTTGCTGTATTAATAACGCATTCATTTGAAATTAATGAGACAGACGAAACGGGACAGGTAGTTAGGACATTTATGTTTGAAAGAGGGCAAACGTATCCGCTGTTAAACACCTGTATAACATTATTTGATAATGAAGACGGTACTTATAAAAGAATTCCTACGTTCCTTGTGAATTACGGAGGGAATGGGACCCGCATTCCTGTTTATGTTGAACTGAGTCCTAAATTAAAAATTATTAATGTAAATGAATTTGATAAAGATTTATATTTCACATATCTGGAAGAATCGGATTATAATGAGGTACATACGGCACATTTTTATCAAGATAAAGAGAGTGAACATAATATCTTGCCTGTAATTTCTGCAGAAAAAAACGAGTTTTTCTTTGACGGAAATACTGTTAAAGCCACTGCAAATGTTTTACATGTAAAACCGGTATCTCATTTTCCGTTTGATACTCGCATAGAGATATTGGATGGAGCGTGGAAAAAAGATACGCATCCTATTAAAGTATCTTTTGATTTTTGTATAGTAAATCGCAAGGAAATTAATATTTTATTTGAAGTAAGATGCTTTCGCGGGCAATGGAACGGCATATGCACGTATGACTATTATATAGAAAAAATGAAGGAGATTATAGACGAATATCCCGGCTTAATGATAGAAGATTTTGCGGAGGATGAAGCGTGTACAAATCTTGCCCTTTCTTTTACATATGAGGTGGAAAAAGAAGACGAAACATTCAAAAATGTTCTTGAGTGGGCATATGGCATTGCCGACGATATTAGAAAATTCACGGATAAAAGAGTGAAATTTACCTTACAAGAAAGCTGATGTTCCTTCAAAAGCATATTTTACTCAAGGAAATAATCCCTTGTTAAAATAATGCATATTCAATAATTTTACTTTTAAGCTACTGTTGTCACTGCTATAATTCATATCTATTTTGTAACAAGAACTATTTCTTTCGGTTTTGTAATATCGATGTTTTCAAGGATAATTCGGTGATGCAATTGATTTTGATCATTCACTGTTAAGCCGGTTTTAACGCAAGTATTGCTTTTTTTCATCTGCTTCGCCTCCTTAAAAGTGTCTCAAAATTATGATATTAATAAATTAGGATGTTATGAGTAAGAAATGGCAGGACAACAGTTTAGTTTAAATGCAGGGTCCGGTTTTCATTACTTTTAGAGACAGAATGTGCTTAACATTTACTATAATGGAATTTTTGTGCAGTTGGAGTGTGACCTGATGAAAGCTATTATTTTAGGGGTCTTGGCTTCCTTCTTTTTCGCTTTTACATTTGTGTTAAACAGGGCGATGGATTTAGAAGGGGGAAGCTGGATTTGGAGTGCTTCCTTACGGTATGTATTCATGGTTCCGCTCTTGTGGGGGATTGTCGCTGCTCGAGGAAACGTAGGGAATCTTTTTACTGTTATGAGTAAGAATTGGAAATCATGGGTATTATGGAGCTTCGTAGGATTTGTTTTATTTTATGCGCCGTTAAGCTTTGCCTCTTCATTCGGTCCGGGCTGGCTGATTGTCTCGACTTGGCAAATCACCATTATTTCTGGTATTCTGCTGACCCCTTTATTTTCACAAAAAACAGAAACATCCGCTGGTGCAACATATATGAAAGCACGTATTCCGTTACAAGGACTGTTAATGTCTTTAATCATTTTAGCAGGTGTTGTGATTATGCAGCTGGAACATGCCACTTTGCTTGGCATAAAAGAAGTGATTGGTTCCGTTATCCCGGTTTTGGTAGCGTCTGTTGCTTATCCTTTAGGAAATCGAAAGATGATGGAAATATGCGACGGTCAGGTAGATGCTTTCCAAAGAGTGCTGGGCATGACAATTGCAAGCTTGCCATTTTGGTTCTTGTTAGCAGGGTATGAGCTGGCGGTGTCCGGGGCACCTGCAATGAGTCAAGTCATTCAATGCTTAATTGTAGCGCTCAGTTCCGGATTAGTTGCGACTGTTCTTTTCTTTTTTGCGACGGATATCGTAAAAAATGATCCGCAGAAGCTGGCTGCAGTAGAAGCGACACAGTCAGGAGAAGTGCTGTTTGCCCTGGCAGGAGAACTGTGGTTTTTATCTGCACCTATGCCATCTCTCCTATCTTGGTTGGGAATGGGACTGGTAATAGCGGGAATGATTTTGCATAGTTATGTATCTCATAAGCCTGTAAAGGATACAGAAAAAGTGCATAGCAGTTTCTCTTAGTTTTTACTCTATCTGCGTTATAGTATTAAAGTTCTTTTATTTAAACTTTTTACATACAAGCTTCATTCCGCAAGATAGAAGGAGAAAGAAAAAAATGGATATTAGTTATGTAACGGAAAATCAACGATTCAATTATCGAGTTGCCGCAGTCATCATAGCGGATAATCATGTGCTCCTTAATCAAAACGAAGGAGACGATTATTGGTATCTCCCCGGCGGCCGGGTTCAAATGATGGAAAGCGGAGAAGAAGCTGTCAAACGAGAGCTGCAAGAAGAGATAAAAGCAGAAGTAAAAGTTGGTGAACTTCTCTGGTTTGTTGAAAACTTTTTTGCATATGAGCAGCATCACTTTCATGAAATCGGATTGTATTATAAGGTTACAATAGAAGATGAGTCTGTCATTGATAGAGCACGAAGTCTATTTACGATAAGCGAGTATGGACGCCAATATGTATTTCAATGGTTTCCAATTGATGGTTTGGAACATATCAATATTCAGCCGTCTTTTTTAAAGGAAGGACTGAAAGATATCCCATCTCACACAAGGCATATTATTAGAAGATAGAACGGCAGACATGAAGATGCTGGAATGTATCATTTTTGATGTGGCGGGATAATGCTGGGCTTGCATTAAAAACATTGCTTGCAATTCAGGCAATGTTTTTATTTTGTATAGAGAATAGAGTCGTCAATATAAGGAAAAATAAGGATATAAGATATGAAATGGAGGGAATTCACATGGATGCACTGAAATTTTTTCAATATGTATGTTCCGTTCTAGCTTTCGTATGCTTAGGGTTCACATATTATAAAATGTATAAGAAGGATAAAAAGGAATCACAATCCTAACAATCATCTTGGAATTTAAACAATAATGCACCGGATCAATTAGAGGAAATGCGAAACGACCTGTTCATGATTTGCAATCGCGGACAGGCCGTTTTCTTTTATTTCCTGTTGTAAGTGAAATGACCAAGCACATGAGCTTGATTAAAGGAATAAGAGGTTAGTATGAAGGAAGCCATCGTCTTCGATCTTAGTGAAAGAATATCTGGCGAAGATTATAAATTTAAGATTTGGAAGAATTCTGTCATGCTTAATCCGAGCGCCAGACAAATCTTTTGCAAGGAGTCGATTGTTGCGCCTCTTTGACCTCGTTCCACCATTCCAATGAAATTTTTATGCAGATCCGCTTGTTCTGCCAGCTGAGCTTGAGATAATCCATTTCGCAATCGTTCAGCTTTAATCGTGTTTCCGATTTCCAATAATAAATCATTTTGTTTTTTCATAAGTATCACCACACATCATTATAGTACAAAGCCACGCTTGTGGCATGTAAAAATGCTTATATACATAATAAATTAAAGCCTATGAAATAGTAAAGAAACAAAATTAAACTTCTTTTATTTAAGAAATTTTTAAAAATAGATTTAGAAAGTGTTTAAACTTGGCAGTTGCCCGATATTTTTTGTTTACTTTTTCTGATAAATTTCATATAATGTAATTGAGTAAGGAAAATGACATATGAATATTACAGTTTTTGGAGGAGTCTGTCACTACAGGGTCCTTTTATGCATTTTAAAGAGGAGCCTGCAGTTCGGGCTCCTCTTTTTTATGTTCCAGTTATATTATCGAAAGGAAGAGATTTGCTTATGTTGATTATGGAGTTGGCATTAATTTTACTTGCTTCTAAGATTGCGGGTGATATTAGCGTCAGACTTGGGCAGCCGTCCGTATTGGGGAAGTTATTGGTCGGGATTGTGCTCGGCCCATCCGTATTAGGGTTAGTAAATGACACGGAAATTCTTCATGAAATCAGTCAAATCGGAGTCATCTTGCTCATGTTTATCGCAGGATTAGAAACGGATCTTGACGAGTTTAAAAAAACAGGAAAAGCATCCGGAATCGTGGGAGCGACAGGTGTTCTTGTTCCGCTTACCTTAGGTTATTTTGCAGGAATTGCACTAGGTATGTCCACAATGGAATCTGTTTTCCTTGGATTGTTGCTTTCCGCGACAAGCGTAAGTATTTCTGTTCAGGCATTAAAGGAAATGGGAAAGCTAAAATCAAGAGAAGGAGCTACCATTTTAGGAGCTGCGGTTATTGATGATATTTTAGTCATTATTGCGTTAGCGTTTGTCATGAGCATGGCAGGCGGAGATGTAAACCTTGGGATGGTAATTTTGAAAAAGATGGCCTTCTTTGCGATTATTATCGTGTTATCGTGGAAGCTTGTTCCATGGGTATTGAAAAAGTTTGCGCTGTTTAAAGTTTCAGAATCTATTATTTCGGCGGCGCTGATTATTTGTTTCTTGTTCGCATACTTTGCGGAAGTTTCCGGAGTAGCTGCGATTATTGGCTCTTATATTGCGGGTATCGCTATCAACGTAACGAAATACAAGCATGAAGTATTTGAGAAAGTCGAGACGATCAGCTATTCCATATTCGTACCTGTTTTCTTTACTTCAATTGGGGTTTCAGCTCAATTTTTAGGTATCGGCAATCAAATCGTGCTTATCGTTGTTCTAAGTATCTTGGCAATCCTAACGAAATTGATCGGCTGTGCCATCGGAGCAAAAGCGGCAGGCTTCCAGTGGAAAAGCTCCATGGGAATCGGGGCGGCGATGGTGTCCCGTGGAGAAGTAGCATTGATTATTGCGGCTATTGGATTGGAGGCAGGGCTACTTGCTCAAGAGATGTTTGCGGTAATTGTGGCAGTTGTACTTGTTACCACTATTGTCACACCGCCAATGATGAAGCTGTTTTTTAAAGAAGGAAAGCAAAATAAAAACCAAGAAGAATGCGCATAAGCGACTTGCAGATCGGAGGAGACTCTGGTCTTTTTTTGTCATGAGATATAATAGGATGATATTGGAAATGGCGGGTATCTATAATACTGTAACTATAGTTAGAATTTTAAGAAGAACAAAATATGCTAAAAAGTACTGAAGCAATATATAATGAAGAAATGTGGAAAAGCCGTAAGTATTTTAACACTTACGGCTTTTTATATTTTTATACAGACGATACCCTTTCCGCACCCACTCTAATATAAAGAAGGGGACGGGGAAACATATTCTTCGAAAAACTGGATAATAAAAGTGATTATACGCTTTTCGCAAGTCTTTCCATTTCGTGCATATTCCTTTTTTAAGAAAATCGGAAATATCTACTACATAACCGCGCCCGTTGTCCATTACCACATTCTTTCCATGGACATCGAATGGATTTAGGCCTTTTGTTTTTGCGTACTGCAAGGCTTCGTCAATATCCTTAATTACTTGCTTCGGAATGAAAATCCCTTTTCGAACGGCATTAAAAAGAGTGATCCCTTTAAGGTTTTTAAGAATTAAATAGTTCTCTCCGTTAGCAAACAGCTTCGAGTAGGCAGGATGTGAACCAATCTGTTTATATACTTCGATTTCTTGTTCGGCGCCGCTGCGATTGGAAGCGTAAATTTTCACAACAAAATCATCATAATCTTGTCTAGTGAAAACAGCGGCATAGTTTCCGTTTCCAAGTAACGACCACGGTTTGGGGATGTTAGAAACAGTCACAGGTTCATGTTCCATCTCTCCGTATATATTAATGATCGGCAACAGCTCTTTTTCTACTAAGACTTGTAACTGTCGATACACGAAAGAATCCTCCAAACGTTTTGTATATCTCATTTTACCACGAGTTAATGTATTTAATGTTTGTTTTTTCGTAAAAGTACAGCTATTTTATAATATATGAAAAAAACACGAGACAGACGATAAGATATTATGCAATGAAGGAAAAGGAGAGAGAAATGGATGGACAATTCTATCAAATGAGAGATATAGAGGAAAAGGAATAGGAAAAGTGCTTATGCAAGCAGCTTTTCAATACGCAAAGGATATTTCAGCTGTAAGTGTAGAGCTGAATGTACTGGGATTTAACGAAGAGGCTATCCAATTTTATAAAACACTTGGATTTCAAACGAAAAGCAGGCAGTTGGAGTATATTATCAATGAATAAAAATCGGCTTATAGCCGATTTTTTTAAAATAAGCAAGTATACATGGCTCCGACGCAGTGCGCCGCGCTGTGTTCGTTTTTATCGAGACAGCTTGCAATTAGATTGAATTCTGTACAATCGCGTGCCAGTCTAGTGCAATTGTACCCTGTTTTGATGCAACAATCATCAGTTTCGTACAAGGCGTGAGAAAATTGGACGTGCCGAAACTAGAAAAAGGACCGGGCGTGGGTAGTTAATTCCGCACTCAGTCTTACTTATTCATTTACCAAAATCAAGAAAAACTATATAATAGAAAAGCACTCTACGCCCGTTACACTCCATAAAACAGAGAGGAGAGTCCTATGACAGCAATCCAGCACCCTGATTACCTTTTTGAGAAGGAACGATTGGAGTTTACGAAGTCGTATATGAAGCTGCTTTTGGAAGCGGCAAAGGAAAATGAGCAAAAGTATCAGGAGCATTTGCGAAGCGCTTTTGCAAGCTTAACGCCGGGAGATAGCTCGGCAGATTATATCAACCTTTTATTGAATGCGAAGTTTTTGGAAATGACAGAACGTGAGCATCGGCACCTGGAACGGTTACAAGGGAAGCCGTATTTTGCACGCATTGACTTTCAAGACACCACCCAGAATCAGCCCCAAACCTACTATATCGGCAAGATGTCTCTCTATGACAAAGAAACTCAGAAAGACATAATTGTAGACTGGCGTTCTCCTATCGCAAACGTCTATTATGATGGAAGGCTAGGAGAAGTATCTTATGAAGTAGAAGAGGATACCATTACGGGGAATTTATCGCTAAAGCGGCAATATGTAATAGAAGACGGAGAGCTGCAAGATATACGCGATATTGACATTACCACAAGAGACGAACTTCTCCAGCAAGCCTTATCCGGAAATGCACAAAACCGCTTAATGGATATTGTTTCCACCATTCAGGAAGAGCAAAATAAAGTGATCCGCGCCGATCTCTATCGACCGCTTATCGTACAAGGAGTTGCCGGGAGCGGAAAAACTACCATCGCCTTGCATCGGATTGCATATTTCATTTATACACATGCCCAATCCTTTTCACCGGATGCCATCATGATTTTAGCTCCAAGTAAATTGTTTTTAACGTATATTGCAGAAGTACTGCCGGAACTCGGCGTGGAACAAGTGAATCAAACGACGTTTCTTGACTTTGTAAACGGATGTTTGAAGAAGCCTGTTGCGTTTTCTCGAATGGACGAAGCATTAGTTGCCTTTATTCATGAGAAGGATGAAGAGAAGAAAAAAGAAATGGAACGGATTATTTCTTTTAAAGGGTCGCTGCAATATTTAAAATTGCTCCATCGTTATGCAAAAGATATAGAGAAAAACATGCTGCCGGCAGAAGATTTTAAAGTCGGAAGTTTGACACTATATAAGCATGAAAAGCTAAAACGGCTATTTCTGTATGATTATAAATATTTGCCGCCCTTTCAGCGGATTGATAAGCTGAAGCGTGTGCTTACCAATCATGTGAAAAGCAAAAAAGCTGCTTTGGAGAAGCGAATCATTGATTATTATGATGATAAAATTGACAAGGCTATTTATAGAATAAAAAATCCGCAAAAACGAAAAGAAAAAGTAACCGCTTTAATGGAAAAGAAGGAAGCCATGTTAGAGGAGTTTCGTCGGGAATGTAAAACAGCGGTACCACAGTATATACGAAAGTTCCCGAAAAAAGATGTCTTTGACTATTATGATGAGTTAATCACAAATAAAGAATTGCTGCAAACATATGGTATGGAAGGATTGGCTCAAAGCATCATCAACGGTATAATCGCTTCAAAACAGCGGCGAAAGCACCATTATAAAATAGAAGACGCAGCAGCACTCTTATATTTACAGTATTATCTGTACGGCCTGAAAAATCCCGTAAAGACTAGATGTGTAGTGATTGACGAAGCGCAAGATTACACCATGTTTGAGTTATATGTACTGAAAAAGGTATGCAATACGGAACTGTTTACCATATTGGGAGATATGTCGCAGGGCATTCACGGCTATCGCGGAATGAAACGCTGGGAACCGGTAGTCCAAAACATTTTTCCGAAGGGAAATTATTTAACACTGGAAAACAGCTATCGTACGACAATCGAGATGATGCATCTGGCAAATGCGGTGTTAAAGGAACATTGTGAAGTACAAGTTCCGCTAGCAGTCCCGGTTGTGCGGCACGGAAGCATCCCGCAATTCATGAAGTATTCAGAAGCGGCAGAGCTGCTGCAAGCTATTGAAAATTTTATAGAAGAAGGCAAGCAGCAAAAACTGAAGTCTTTTGCGCTGTTAGGAAAGACAAAAGAAGAATGTGAAGCGCTGCATGATTTAATCTCGGAACTTAGTTTTCTCCCTGCACAACTTATTACGGAGCAGCAAGAATTGGATCATTCTTATGTTTCCATCATTCCAATTCATATCGCAAAAGGCCTGGAGTTTGACTGTGTCGGCATCGTTTCGCTCCAAGAAACATATGGGATGGATGAATTGGATGTGAAGTTGCTTTATGTGGGAATGACACGGCCATTGCATAAGCTGGGAATTTTTGCGAAGGAGAAACAAGATGTATTGTTAGAGGGGATGGATGAAACGTTAATACATGAATCGTGTTAAGGGGAGACGACCGGCTTAGACTGGTCGTTTTTATTTTAGTTTTATGTAAAAAATTTATACTTTCAGAGAGGGAATGTAATATACAATGAAGGAGAGGAATGTTGATATAGCAAAGATGTATAAAATCCTGCATATTTTATGATTTTTGGGAGTAAGAGAACTCCCTAATAGAAAAGGATTTTGGAAACGAACCAACTTCCGATAATCCGGATTATGTAAATGAAAAAGACCTTGTGTAAACACAGGGTCCTTTTGCATTCCATAATTTATTACCAGTGCCCGCCGTAGCCACCGTAACCGCCATAACCGCCGCCGCACCAACATGCCGCCCCGACGATAATCAACAAAATAAATAAGACAACAATTAAGGCAAAACCGCTACCATAACCATAACCTGAACCTGAACTACTCATACATTTATTCCTCCTTTAAATCACCAGTATGTTGTAAGGAAGCAAACCAAAATGGAACAACATGAGAACATGTAAACACTATCTACGGATTTAGTGTAGTATATGTGTTTGAGGTAACAATGAGCTAGTCTATATAGAAAAGGGGCTTATTCGGTTCTGTTTTTATATGTAATATAAGTGGAAACAACAGGCGTTTCGAAATCAAAAACTCCTGTATAGGTTAAAAATCATAATTTGTATGATAAATATCCAGGTAGTGTATAATGTTCGTTACAACAAACAGTAGAAGCTCATTATGGGCGACTTTCAATAATCTAGGTTATGTGAACTATGTTAATCGGCCATAGATGTGTTTTGCTTAAGGTGAAATTCCCATACAATCGTCTTATCAGTTGTTAGTGATATGGGGGAATATGAAAAGTACACAGGTAGAAGCATTAAAATAACAAGCGAATCCAATACATATGTACAATCAAAACAAGGGTATATAGGAAAGAAGCGGAATAAGTAACGGTTTTTACGAGTGCATGAGCAGGGAGGAGCTTGTAAAAAAGAAAAGTGTACAGTATTAACGAGAACAACAGTTTCAAAGATAAAAATAAATAAGGACTGTGACTGTATAAGACTTTCATTAAAACATTGCTTTCTTCAATCATATGCAGCTGCAAACCGATAAACGTGAGTACTGAATCCAATAGATTTGCTAGTGCCAGATAATGAAACGCAAGCTTCATTTCGCATCTCCTTTCAGTTTCACATTTTGTTCTTTTTAAAGAATGATTTCTTTTATTTTATACTAATTGCTGAACATAAAACATACAAAAACTTATTTTTATCAAATGATAAGTATGAAATAATAAGAATTACGGGCATATGCATTATAAGAGAAATTACGGTGTATAAAGAAAGGGGAGCGAAATGGAACTGTTTCTAAATTTTCTACTGTATGCAGGTGCGGGGTTGGCTTTATTATTTGTGGGATTATTGCTGTTTGAAGCAACAACGAAAACGAAGGAATTCCAGCTTATTGGGAAAGGAAATCAAGCTGCAGCCAGGTCAATTGGAGGAAAATTGCTTGGATTGGCGTTCGTGTTGGGTTCGGCAATTGCCAACTCTTTATCTATTGCCGATATGCTGATTTGGGGGGCGGTCGGAATTGCTGCACAGATCGTGTTTTTCTATTTAGCAGAACTCATTACCATTCGTTTTAGTATAAGCAAAGCAATCGAGGAAGACAACAAAGCAGTAGGAATTATGGTATTGCTTCTATCATTATCGGTTGGCTGGGTGATTGGGCAATGTTTAACCTATTAAACAAAAGGTGCACCGTTATGATGGTGTATTTTTTTACACTAAAACTCGATCCCCTTTACTGGTAGGGGTGGAGATCACAAGGAATTCAACATCCCGGTCCGATTGATTCATCATTTGATGCGGCGTGTTCGGCGGTATTTCCACACCTTCAAATTCTTTTAATATTTCTATCTTTCCATCAACCTCCATTGTTGCCGTACCGGACAGTACAAAGAAAAATTGATAAGATTCTTTGTGATAGTGGCGTACTTCTGCAGTACCTGAAGGCATGCGCTCATGGATTACGCTTAAGTCCTTTTGGCTGACTAAATGCCAGCCATCACAATTTGTTCCCCAAATATAATGTTCTCCGTTTGTTTTACTGATTTTCAATGCAATCCCCCGCATAAGTAACTTTTATAGATTTCTTAAACATATATGGTTAAAAAGCTATTTATTTTTCTAACATTTAAATATGATACAAAGAGTAAATGAGGAGAAACATGACGAAGCATGAAAAGCCTCCTGATTCAGTCTATTTGTTTTGAATGCTCATCCTATACCACCCCTT
>JBHGXS010000060.1:0-2934 GCA_041920565.1 Bacillus sp. (in: firmicutes)
TAGTCATACATCATATGATAATGCAGATTCACAATCATTAGGAGGTCCTCAATATGAACGATGAAAAACAAACTAAATATCCTTCTCGTTCACAAATTCGCGGGTATTTAAAGCAAATCGATGAGTTTTTCGAACAAACGCCACTTCGCGGGATCATTGAAGAGATGAATCATTTCTTTCAAAAAGGAAATCGCTTGCTAACGTTTCCAGTTGATTTATATGAAGCCGGCAATGAGCTTGTGGTAAAAGCAGAATTACCGGGAATCAGCAAAAATCAAATCGCAATTGAAATACAGGGTGAGTATATACGCATCTCTGTGAAAGATACTGTGTTTGAAGAAGAAGCGAACGAAGTAGAAAATTATTATCGAAAAGAGCGCTCCATGTCGGAAGCATCCCGCACGATTAAACTGCCATATGCGATCAATAAAAAGCAAGCAAAAGCCTCTTATCGCGATGGGGTTCTTGAAATCCGCGCGCCTAAAACACCGTATAAAACGGATATTTTGACTATCGAGTAAAATGAAAGAAGCACCTTTTCCAGGTGCTTTTGCCTTACTTGTTTAAAATTTCAATGTCGTTCAAGATTTCTTCGTACGGTGTCTTTTTTAATCCGTTATAGCTTTTCATGACCTTTCCGTTTTTATCAACCAGATACATGGAAGTGCCGTGAACGACTTGGTCTGAAGTATCCGGCTTATCTACGAGCATGCGGAAGCTGTTTTTTGCGAATTCCTCAATCTCTTGTTGTGAATATCCAGTGAGGAAATGCCAGTTGCTTTGGTCTTCTGTAAACTTTTCTGCAAATGCTTTTAATTTCTCCGGCGTATCTACTGCCGGATCCACACTAAAGGAAACGAACTGGACATCCAGGCCCTCCTCTTTTGCCATTTTTTGCAGACGAGCCATGTTTGCGGTCAGCGGCGGACAAACCGTTTGACAGTTTGTGAAAATGAAATCCGCAACATAAACCTTTCCCTTTAAATCTTCAGTTCCAAACGGCTTCCCGGTTTGGTCCGTGTATGTAAAGGACTTCACATCCCAGTTTAATGCTCCCTTTATGTTTCTTCCCGTGCTGCACGCAGATAATAAAATAAGACAACATACGACAAGTAAAACAAACCATTTTTGATATTTTGCCATGTCTAAACTCCTTTTGTGTTCGTTTATCCTATTTCCATTGTAATCAAAGTGGATAAAAAAAGAAACTTTCCCGGTCGGACAAACTCTAATTCCCGCTTCGGTTTGTCACCAAATGTTCAAATTTTTCATTTGCATCTTGTCTATCAAAGCTGCTGAACCAGCGATAACCCTCTTCGTCCAATATCCGATAATGCTGGCTGATGATATTTTGCTGGAGGCGGAACCCCTCCTCCTTCCTTATATCTTTCCACCATACTTTGCCGCCCAACGTTTTCTCTTTCGGACGTTCTACTTGGTTATGAGCGAGCGTTTCAATTACTTCTAACGGATCGCCGCCGAGCGTAGCATATAAAATTTCGCTGTGACGAAATAACGCGCAAAGAGCGACGACGGTCGTCCAAGAAGGAAGAATCCGCTCTTTTTCAATTTGGACAAGCGTTTTTTTGGATAATCCGAGTACATGTGCCATTTTATCTTGTGTATAATCGCTTTCGATTCGAACAAGCTTCATTTTTTTAGCGATGAGTTCAGTCGCTTCCTCTCTGTGCATGCATACACCTCAACCTCTTTTGTAAATTTTAACTGATTGTAATTTTACACTTTTTTAATCATTAGTCAATTCATTTTACTTCTCTCGCCCCTTCATCATTGGATACAATAGAACTACACAAGGTGTGAGGTGATGTTCATGAAACGAAACCGTTATGAAAATTTAGACGGCATCAGCACGAAAAAATCTATGAGTGATTTTTTGAAGTGGAGAAAGGAGCGAAAACAAAAAAAGAAAGATATGTCGTTTATGGTTGAACAATCTCCTGTAAAACATGTTGATTTCTTACAAAAAAACAACACAAAAATGACAATTACATGGATTGGACATTCTACGTTTTTAATCCAAATCGACGGCCTCAACATCTTGACGGACCCTGTATGGTCGAACAACTTAAAGGTGGTTCCTCGCTTGACTGCTCCGGGATTGGCGATGGAGGAACTTCCGTCCATTGATGTGGTGGTGCTGTCGCATGGTCATTATGATCATTTAGATTTTGCAACGCTGCGCAAGCTAAAGAAAGATGTATTATATTTAGTACCGGCCGGTTTAAAACCATTATTTACGCGAAAGGGATTTTCAAACGTTCGAGAATATAACTGGTGGGAAGCCGAGAGTATCGAAGGCGTTACTTTTACGTTTGTCCTTGCGCAGCACTGGACGCGCCGGACGCTGTTTGATATGAATCGTTCGCATTGGGGCGGCTGGGTGATGGAAGGACAAAAGGAAACGATTTATTTTTGCGGTGACAGCGGGTATTTCCGAGGGTTTGCCGAAATCGGGCAAAACTTTACGATTGATATTGCTTTAATGCCGATCGGAGCCTATGAGCCGGAATGGTTTATGAAAGTCTCCCACATGTCACCGGAGGAAGCGATACAAGCATATCTGGACTTAGGAGCTAAGCACTTTATCCCTATGCATTACGGCACCTTTCCGCTCGCAGATGAAACGCCGAAAGAAGCGTTGACACGCCTTCGGAATGAATGGAATCGTCTGGAACTTCCTTGGGAGCAATTGCATATATTATTTTTGGGCCAAACGTATACTTCTTCTTTAGCTGGTGTATTACAAGAGGAAACAGAACTGCAAAATATTCAATAGATGTATAACAATCACTTCCTCCTGAACATTCTATATACAAAGATGTTCAGGAGGTTTTTATGGATTATATTCAAAAGCGATTTTATATGAGTCTTGCTGCAGGTTTAACTCTTCTTATCTGTTATATCGTTTCCACA
>JBHGXS010000061.1:0-4717 GCA_041920565.1 Bacillus sp. (in: firmicutes)
TCGCTAGACGGTAATGTGGCTAAATCCGTGCCATCAGGCTTTACTACGCAGGAACCGGCCGTGTAACTGTTAGCGGTAATGACCGGGAGCGTTTTGCCTTCATTCTCCCGTGCCAACATAATGGCGTTAACAATGGTTCTAATGTCGCTTTTTATTTTTCAAGAGAATCGATTACAGAAAGAAATTCATCCATAATCAATTTTTCTCGTGTGTCTGCAGCGAATATATCATCCATTTTCGCTTTTTGCTCTTCAAACAAATGCAGCAACTTCGTTATTAGATGACATAACCGGTCAGTCGCCTCCGTCAACGCTTTCCAAAGCTTGCCTCTCTCCTTGGCAGCATCAAATCGATACGTAAGCTTATTGGCAGTTTCCATATTTTTCGTTTTATTCTTTTCGAATATGAAGGAACGCAGCATTCGAAAAAGCTCGTCCGACTCAAATTTTAGATCCTTTAAAAGATGATGCATAGCTGTAAATGCAGCTGAAGAGCCACGTTCTTCTTTCTCCCATTCATAAAGTTTATACAACAAATCTTCTGTATCTAACGTTCCGAGACGAGATAGCAAAATTTGAAAGTTCATGCAGTAAAAATGTTCGCCTAGAATACTGCTTGCCACTTCTTCAATATGATGCGCCTCATCTAAAACGATGTAATCTGCTGAAGAAAGAAGGTGGTCTTCCTTGCCCACATCCTGCAATAGCAACGAATGGTTTGTAATAATCAAGTCTGCGAAAAAGGCACGATGCTTTGCTCTTTGATAAAAGCAGCGGCTGTACCAAGGGCTCCCTTTTCCGATGGTGCTGCTTCGGTCACTGCATATTCTCTCCCATAAAAGCTTGCCCCCGGTCGGTAAATTGAGTTCATCCACATCTCCTGTTTCTGTTTCCAACAGCCATACTAACAGTTTTGCTTTTGTTAAGATGCTGTCGTAATTTGTATCCTCTTCTTCTAAAGCGTGCTCAAATTTTTGCAAGCATATATAATGCTTCCGTCCCTTTATCAAAACAGCGTCGAAAGAGAACGGCAAAATCTTCTTTAATAAAGGAATTTCTTTTTCCATAATTTGCTGCTGCAATTGTACCGTTTGCGTGCTGATAACAACCTGCTTTTCTTCTTGTTTGGCAAAAAATATACTTGGGAGCAAGTAAGCCAGCGTTTTTCCTGTACCGGTACCGGCTTCGACTAGAGAAAAACGATTGTGCGTGAAAGACTGATATACTTCTTCCATCATCGCAAGCTGCCCTTCTCGTTCTTCAAATCCATCCATCTGCTTTTGCATCACATCTGAAAGGGTATTCTTAAAATGCGAAAAATCCGATATGGATTGTTCCTCAAGCTGCACAGCATAGCTTCGTTTTCGCAATGCAATATTACGATAAATATCAAAGCGGGTTTCATCATCGGAACCTTGCTTCATTTTCTCTAAAATAAGGCCGGACAGGATTTCATGAAGCTCGCTTTTAAATGAAAAGCTAAGCTCGTAAAGCTTTTGCATAGTCACAAGCGGCAGCTGCTCAAGCTTATGTAACAACGTAAGCAATAGTTCTGCTGTCACGAGAGCATCGCTGTCTGCTCGGTGAGGATTTTCGTGCGTAAATTGAAAATGATTTGCTAAATAGCCCAGCTTATAGCTGTCTAGAGCAGGAAGCAAAATTCGAGCAAGTTCGACCGTATCCAGTGTAGGACAAGATAATGGGGGAAAACCTGCTGCTTTTAGCTCTTCTTGTAAAAAATTCAAATCAAAATGAACATTATGAGCAACAAAATAAGCGTCTTCAAAGACTTCTAACAACATGGGAGCAATATCTTTGAACAACGGGGCATGCTTCACCATTTCATCATCTATTCCCGTTAATTCCGTAATAAAGGGCGGAATCGGTTTTTCCGGATTTACGAAGCTTGTAAAAATTTCATGAATTTCTCCGTCTTCGATTACAACAGCAGCAATTTGCGTGATTTTATCCTTTCCGTCTTTTGCTGCATTTCCTGTCGTTTCTACATCTACAACGACAAAACGGTTTCCCATAGTGTACACCTCATTTACAACAAAAACATGCTAACTTTACTATACCACATGAATAGAAGAAAAAATCCCCATACAAGATGGGGATTTGTATTACATAACCGTTGCTGCAGGTTCTTGCGCCAGCATTTCGATGATCTCGTTTTTATCATTTAAAATAGCTACTTTCGGCTGATGCTCATGCACTTTCTCATCCGGAACCAATCCGTAGCAAATGATGATGACTTTGTCACCTTCATGCACCAATCGAGCCGCAGCTCCGTTTAAACAGATAACACCGCTGCCGCGCTGTCCTTTAATCACATACGTCTCGAAGCGCGCACCGTTATTATTGTTTACAATTTGAACCTTTTCGTTCTCTGCGATGCCGACCGCATCCATTAAATCTTCATCAATCGTAATGCTTCCCACATAGTTTAAATTTGCCTCTGTTACTGTAGCACGATGTAATTTTGCTCTCATCATTGTACGAAACATTGCTGCTCCCCCTAAACTGTAAATGTAAGATTATCTATTAAACGAGCTTTCGAAAACTTCACTGCCAAAGCAAGAATAATCTTCCCTTCGATTTGATCGAGCGGCTGTAACGAAGGGTAAGAATACAGCTCAACATAATCAATTTCACCTGCAGTGTGTTCTTGAATATAACGTTTGACCATATTTACAACGGTTGAAGTATTTCTTTCTCCCGATTCTATCGCCTGTTTTGCAAGCTGTAATGCTTTGTATAACGATGGTGCCTGTTCTCTCTCTTGTTCCGACAGATACACGTTGCGCGAACTTTTTGCCAAGCCGTCTGCCTCACGCACCGTCTCTACAGGAACAATTTCCACAGGGATATTATAATCCTGTACGAGCCCTTGGACAACTGCCACTTGTTGGGCATCTTTCATGCCAAAGTAAGCTTTATGAGGAATAGTAATATTAAATAATTTTAAAAGCACGGTAGCAACTCCGTCAAAATGTCCCGGACGTTGTTTCCCGCATAATACATCGGTACGATCCACTACGGTAATTTTCGTGGTTAAAGGAGCCGGATACATTTCTTGTACCGTTGGATAAAATACATAATCCACTCCAACATCACGGGCCATCTGTTCATCTCTTTCGATATCGCGCGGATAACGATCAAAATCTTCGTTCGGGCCAAATTGCAGCGGATTGACAAATATGCTTAATACCACTGCATCATTTTCTTCTCTTGCTTTTTTCAATAGCGTCATATGTCCTTCATGTAAAAATCCCATGGTCGGCACAAAGCCGATTTGTTTTCCGCTGCTGCGCAGGGAAAGGACAATTTGCTGCATCTCCTGGATTGAGTGTATTATTTGCATTCCATTTTTCCTCCGTACAGTGCCAATAGCTCTTCTTCTTTCATTGTAAACGAGTGTTTCGCTTCCGGGAATTGTCTCGTTTTGACTTCTTCCACATATTGCTCAAGACCTTTCACAATTTGTTCTTGAACGTCAGCATATTTCTTCACAAACTTCGGCACCCGTCCTACTCCATACGTAATAATATCGTGGTAAACAAGCACTTGACCGTCTGTCTTATTTCCGGCACCGATCCCGATTGTCGGAATGGTGAGCTGCATCGAAATGTCATCAGCCAACTGCTTTGGCACGCATTCAAGCACTAAAGCAATCGCTCCTGCTTCTTGACATAGCTTTGCATCTTGCAGTAATTTTCGTGCACTTTCCGCATCTTTTCCCTGCACTTTATAGCCGCCTAATACTCCGACAGATTGCGGTGTTAAACCTAAGTGGGCGACAACAGGAACTCCAGCAAGCGTCAGAGAGCGAATAACATCAAGAACATCGTCTGCACCTTCCACCTTTACCGCATTCGCTCCCGCTTCTTGCATAATACGGCAAGCGTTTTTCATTGTTTCTTCCTTCGATACGTGGTACGACATAAACGGCATATCAGTCACGATAAATGTATCTTGTGCACCGCGCCGAACGGCCTTCGTATGATGAATCATATCATCCACTGTAACAGGAATCGTCGAATCGTATCCAAGCACAACCATGCCGAGTGAATCTCCTACTAAAATCATGTCCACTCCGGCTTGCTCTGCCAGTTTTGCGGAAGGATAGTCATAGGCGGTAACCATAACAATCGCTTCCCCTTGCTTTTTCATGCTCAAAAAATCCGTAGTCGTTTTCACATAATCTCCTCCTTTTTGGATAGAGAAGATGATGGCAAAAAATCCTCCTTTCCGTATGGAAAGAAGGATTTTTAAGTCAAAACGTATCATCCCTCTGTCCTAGTCCTATTGGATCAAGGCAGAATCCAATTTTTTATTCCGATTGGTGCAGTTCCATTTTGGATACTACCCATTTTCGAATTTATTATACCAGATGTGATAAGGGGTTTACTACACTTTTATATGGTGAAAATTGCCTTGAATACTGCATGTTGGTTATTTAAGATCTGGCAAGGATTCTACCTCAACAAGAAAATGGATACTACCTAAGATTTTTGCATCCATTAGATGATTATTGGTGGACAAGCCCTAATCAAATTTAGGGAGGAATTATCTATGATGAGGGCAGGAAAACGATTTAAGAAAACCCGTTCTACTCAAAATGGCTTTGGTATAGAACTCTTGTTCAATTCCATTCATTGAACTCATTGACCAATTCATTACAAGCCCTCAAAATCGTTTTTAAGGCACATTCTTTG
>JBHGXS010000062.1:0-17815 GCA_041920565.1 Bacillus sp. (in: firmicutes)
TGAGAGTGCTCTTGCATAGAAAATCCTCCATGTGATTGGTCGCACTTTCATTTTGAAGGATTTGATAAGCAAGGGCTATTTTTATGCCTAAAAACAAAACAATCTAGCACCACGAGTTTTAGAATAATTAATCGTTATAAACGCCTGTCAACATTTGGCTCACAAGATAATCGTTTAACACATCTTTTACTTGACTTTCATTTGATTGCACATCAATGGATGCTACAAACACACTGTCATAAGATGCTCCTTGCGATTCTGAATATGGATATAATTCCACGTAGTTTTCCAGTTTACAAAAGCCTTTTGTATCCATCAAATCAAAAAGCTTTAACATCTCCATTACTTCTTCTCTCGATCCTTTAATTTGCAAACTTGCCATTTTCCATTCCTCCTTAAGCTTTTTAAGAATAGTAGTATGTTGCTTACTTTTTAAGTATGCCTATGATTGTTTCTCATGTTTACGATGGACAATCATTTTACTGAAAACAGAAGTGCTCTTTTATTAGCTAAAATAGTTTCGCACTGTTTTTTGAAAATCCTTCTTGGAAAAAAAAGAATTTTTTGTGCGAATTTTGTCGAAAAGATTTTTTGGATTTTTTGTAAACGTTAACAATGTTGATATAACAAGGAACTGAAGCCTGTTAATAAATTTTAATATTTAAAATATTCTAAAAATTATTTTGATTTCTTTGAAACACAAGCGTAAACTATAGTACAACAAAACGAATTCAATCCATATTCAAGTTAGGATTAAGCAAAGATGAAAGCCAAGCGAAATAGGAGGATTTCAGGTGAAGGAGCAACTGATTTATTTAAATGGGGAATTTGTAAGAAAAGAAGAAGCGAAAGTTTCGGTTTATGATCATGGATATTTATATGGAGATGGGGTCTTTGAAGGCATTCGCGTATACAGCGGAAATGTGTTTCGTCTAAAGGAACATCTTGTACGACTATATGAATCGGCAAAGTCGATTTTATTAGAAATTCCATATACATTAGAGGAATTAACAAAAGCGGTCGTAGAAACGATTCAACGCAATGAATTGTCAGACGGTTACATTCGTTTAATAGTTTCACGGGGAGAAGGAAACCTTGGATTGGATCCTTCTACTTGTTCAAGACCGAACGTTGTCATCATTGCAGAGAAATTAGCGCTGTTCCCGGTTCATTACTATGAAACGGGCATTCCAATCATTACGGTAGCAACAAGAAGAAACCGTCCGGATATATTAAGTCCGCAGGTGAAATCTTTAAACTATTTAAATAATATTCTTGTGAAAATTGAGGCAAAGCTGGCTGGTGTTCAAGAAGCGTTAATGCTGAATGAGCAAGGATATGTGGCTGAAGGGTCAGGGGATAATGTTTTTATCATGAAAGGAAATAAATTGATTACGCCTCCTAGCTCAGCAGGTGCGTTAGAGGGAATCACCCGGAACGCCATCATGGAGCTCGGGGAGAAGCTTGGGTATGATGTGCGTGAAGAGTTGTTCACACGTCACGATATATATGTGGCAGATGAGGTATTTTTAACGGGAACCGCAGCAGAGGTAATCGCAGTAACTCAAGTAGACGGCAGAACAATCGGAAACGGCAAGCCTGGTGTACACACCAACCGTTTGTTAAAAGAATTCCGAAATCTTGTAGTACGAGACGGCGAAAAAATTTATGAAGAAGACCAAGTCGTTTAAACGTAGGAGGTGAGTTTCTTGCGAAGCAATATGATCAAACACGGAGTTGACAGGGCTCCCCACCGCAGCTTGTTGTATGCGGCTGGAGTAAAGCCTGAAGATTTCGATAAACCGTTTATTGCAATATGTAATTCATATATTGATATTGTGCCAGGCCACATTCATTTGCGTGAATTGGCCGATGTAGCCAAAGCTGCCATTCGGGAAGCAGGCGGAGTACCGTTTGAATTCAATACAATTGGTGTTGATGATGGTATTGCCATGGGACATATCGGAATGCGTTATTCCCTTCCAAGCCGTGAAATAATTGCGGACGCAGCGGAAACGGTAATCAACGCTCATTGGTTTGACGGTGTATTCTATATGCCGAACTGTGACAAAATTACACCGGGCATGCTCATGGCAGCTGTACGAACAAACGTCCCGTCCGTATTCGTTTCCGGCGGTCCGATGGAGGCGGGAGCGAAAAAAGACGGAACACCTCTTTCCCTTGTGTCTGTATTTGAAGGGGTGGGTGCTCATAAGTCAGGAAAAATGAGCCTTGCTGAATTGCTTGAAATTGAACGGTCAGCATGCCCGACATGCGGGTCTTGTTCCGGGATGTTCACCGCAAATTCTATGAATACAATCATGGAAATGCTGGGAGTTGCGCTTCCAGGAAACGGAACCATACTGGCAACAAGTAAAGAACGTCATGATTTGATTCGTCAGGCTGCGTTTCATTTGATGAATTTGATTAAAAATGATATAAAGCCGCGCGACATCATTACGAAAGAAGCGATTGATGATGCGTTCGCTCTTGATATGGCAATGGGCGGATCGACCAACACAGTGTTACATATGTTGGCCATTGCAAACGAGGCCGGCATCGAGTATGACTTGCGGAGGATTAATGAAGTAGCTGAACGAGTTCCTTATTTAGCGAAAATCAGTCCGGCGTCTCATTACTCCATGCACGATGTCCATTTGGCAGGCGGAGTTGCTTCTATTATAAAGGAATTAGCTTCGATTCCAGGAGCTATTCATCCAGAGAGAATTACTATTACTGGAAAGACGCTCAGAGAAAACGTACAAGAAGCTGAGATCACAAATCCCGAAGTGATTCGTTCAAAGGAGAATCCATATAGCAAAACAGGCGGATTGTCCATTTTGTTTGGAAATGTCGCTCCGGATGGCGGAGTAATTAAAGTGGGAGCTGTTGATTCATCCATCCAAACCTTTATTGGAGAAGCCATTTGCTTTAACTCTCATGACGAAGCCGTAGCTGCTATTCATGGAGGCATTGTTAAAGAAGGGCATGTGGTTGTCATTCGTTATGAAGGGCCAAAAGGCGGTCCGGGCATGCCCGAAATGTTAGCACCGACTTCCGCGATTGTCGGAAGAGGACTCGGAACAAAAGTGGCATTGCTCACAGATGGACGTTTCTCGGGAGCTACAAGAGGAATCGCGATTGGGCATGTGTCACCGGAAGCTGCAGAAGGCGGACCGATTGCTTATATAGAAGATGGCGATACCATTATCATTAATTTGCAAGCAAGAACCATTCATCTTGATGTATCAGACGAAGTTTTAGAGGATAGAAGACAAAAATTTATTCCTCCGGATCCAAAGGTAAAAAGCGGTTATTTAGCACGTTATGCAAAACTTGTAACCAGCGCCAATACGGGAGGAATTATGAAAGTATAAAGTGAAACTTCCAAAAGTGGGGATGAACCTCCCCGCTGTTGGTTAGTTGAACCAATCGGGCTCTTAGTGTCGGCTGACTCTCTGCTTGCAGGGGTCTTACCGACAGTTAGGGCGGGATAAAGCGTTGACGGGGAGGAGTAGTCGGCCGTGAAGCCTCACAGAGAGTCGGTGGCTGGTGGAAACCGATGGTTCACGCCGATGAACATCGCCCCTGAGTGCTAAACTGAACGTCTTTTGACTTAGGTTTAGACGGTTGCCGCGTTACAGGCTGGACTCTGTAGAGTCGTCGAGGCAAGACTTGTCTTGCGAAGAAGGGTGGTACCGCGATCTTTCGCCCCTTTTGCTTAGGTTAAGCATGGGCGAAAGATTTTTTTGTAAGAAAAATGGAGTAGGAGGTCAGTAAGAATGTCACTACAACAAACAAAGGAAAAGACAGCAACAGGAGCAGCGCTTTTGTTAGAAGCGTTACAGGCAGAAGGTGTGGAAATCATTTTCGGATATCCGGGGGGAGCTGTACTTCCTTTGTACGATGCTCTGTATGATTGTGAAATTCCCCATGTGTTAACGAGACATGAACAAGGTGCAATCCATGCTGCAGAAGGTTATGCCCGTATCACAGGAAAGCCGGGAGTTGTCATTGCGACCAGCGGTCCCGGAGCAACAAATGTCATAACCGGTCTGACAGATGCGATGATGGATTCTTTGCCTCTGGTCGTATTTACAGGGCAAGTAGCAACAACCGTTATCGGAACAGATGCATTTCAAGAAGCGGATGTTATTGGCTTAACGATGCCTGTGACAAAACATAATTACCAAGTAAGAAGGGTTTCCGATTTACCCCGCATTATAAAAGAAGCATTTCATATCGCTTCTACGGGAAGACCGGGTCCTGTTGTTATCGATTTGCCAAAAAATATGGTAGTGGAAACAGGGGTGAGGACGGAAAAGATTGAGATGGATTTGCCGGGATATCAGCCAACGTACGAACCAAATCGCTTGCAAATCGCTAAGCTGCTGCATGCTGTAACTCAAGCGAAAAAACCGATAATTTTAGCTGGAGCCGGTGTATTACATGCAAAAGCGTCTAAAGAGCTTACAACATTTGCTCGTATGTATCAAATCCCTGTTGTGCATACATTGCTTGGATTGGGCGGCTTCCCGCCGGATGACCCGCTGTTTTTAGGAATGGGAGGCATGCATGGTTCCTACGCTGCCAATATGGCGATGTATGAATGTGACCTGTTAATTAATATCGGGGCGCGTTTTGATGATCGTCTAACAGGAAACTTACAACATTTTGCTCAAAATGCTGTTGTGGCTCATATCGATATTGACCCTGCGGAAATCGGGAAAAACGTACCGACGGACATCCCGATTGTAGGAACTGCAAAGAGGGCATTAGAAATTTTATTAGAAACAACAGGAATAAAAACCAATCATTCTGAATGGCTTCAATTACAGGCAGAGCGAAAAGAAAAATATCCATTTTCTTACAAGGAAGATGAAACAGCGATTAAGCCGCAGGCAGCATTAAAAATGCTGTATGAACTGACAGATGGCAAAGCCATTATCACAACAGACGTAGGGCAGCACCAAATGTGGGCGGCACAATATTATCCGCTTGCTGATCCGGATAGATGGGTGACTTCAGGAGGCCTAGGAACGATGGGATTCGGATTGCCTGCTGCAATCGGAGCACAGTTCGCCAAACCCAATGATCTTGTTGTTGCCGTAGTAGGAGATGCCGGTTTTCAAATGACATTGCAAGAGTTAAGTGTGCTGAAAGAACACAATCTTCCGGTTAAAGTTTTCATCATGAACAATGAAGCGCTCGGAATGGTGCGTCAATGGCAAGAGTCATTCTATGATAAGCGATATTCTCATTCCCTTCTTCATTGTCAACCGAATTTTGTTGCACTGGCAGAAGCTTATGGCATCAAGGGTGTTCGTATAGAAAATCCAAAGACGGCAAGAGAAGAGCTTCGCCAAGCGATTGAACATGAAGGGCCCGTTGTTATTGATTGTCGTGTTCTGCAGTCAGAGAAGGTCATGCCGATGGTGGCGCCGGGAAAAGGAGTTCATGAAATGGAGGGAGTGGGAAAATGAAGCGAATTGTAACAGCCACGGTTCGAAATCAGAGTGGAGTCCTGAATCGTATTACAGGAGTCATGACAAGACGCCAGTTTAATATTGAAAGCATCTCCGTTGGGCATACAGAATCATCTCACGTTTCTCGAATGACATTTGTTGTTCATGTAGAGAACCTTCAGCAAGTGGAGCAGCTTATTAAACAATTAAACAAGCAAATTGATGTTTTAAAAGTTTCCGATATTACGGATGAAGCGATGATTGCTCGTGAGTTGGCGCTCATTAAGGTAGCTACTTCTACTGCAGCCAGATCTGAGCTTTACAGTTTAATTGAACCATTTCGTGCTTCCGTTATTGATGTTGGAAAGGATTCCATCGTCGTTCAAGTAACCGGCACACAGGAAAAGGTGGAAGCACTGATTGAGCTGCTTCGTCCATACGGGTTAAAAGAAATTGCCCGCACAGGCGTAACAGCTTTTACGCGCAGCATGAAGAAACAAGAAAAGCAGCATATGATGCTGTTTAACTAAAAATTTATATAAAATGGGGGAAATTAAAATGGCAAAAGTTTACTATTCTGATTCTATTCAAACAAATGTCTTGGAAGGAAAGAAAATTGCGATTGTAGGTTATGGTTCTCAAGGGCATGCACATGCACAGAACCTCCGCGATAATGGATTCGATGTAGTTGTTGGTCTTAGGCCAGGGAAGTCATGGGAACAAGCAAAGACAGACGGTTTTTCAGTAAAATCAGTGGCAGAAGCTGCAAAGGAAGCGGATGTGGTCATGATTCTTTTACCGGATGAGCGCCAGCCGGAAGTGTATGAAACGGAAATCGAGCCGCATTTGCAGCCGGGTGATGCATTAGTTTTCGCTCACGGTTTTAACGTACATTTCGGTCAAATTACACCTCCGGAAGATGTGGATGTATTCCTGGTGGCACCGAAAGGACCTGGACATCTCGTACGCCGTACGTTTACAGAAGGGGCAGCTGTACCGGCATTGTTTGCGGTATATCAAGATGCAACGGGTGAAGCTCGTGAAAGAGCATTATCTTATGCAGCAGGTATTGGATCTACTCGAGCAGGAGTATTAGAAACAACATTTAAAGAAGAAACAGAAACGGATTTGTTTGGTGAGCAAGCTGTCCTTTGCGGTGGTGCTACAGCACTGGTAAAAGCGGGATTCGAAACGTTGGTAGAAGCCGGCTATCAGCCTGAACTTGCATACTTTGAATGTTTGCACGAGCTTAAACTAATCGTTGACCTTATGTATGAAGGCGGGCTGGAGAACATGCGTTATTCCGTATCTGATACGGCGCAATGGGGAGATTTCGTATCAGGGCCGCGTATTGTAACGGATGAAACAAAGAAAGCGATGAAGCAAGTGCTTGCTGAAATCCAAGACGGTACGTTTGCAAAAGGCTGGATTGCAGAGCATAAAGCCGGCCGCCCGCGTTTCAATGCAATCAATGAGCAAGAAAATCAACATCAAATGGAGGAAGTGGGACGCAAGCTGCGTGCGATGATGCCATTCGTTAAGCCTAGGGTGAAAGTGGAGGTTCGATAGGAATGAGAAAAATCCAATTCATGGATACCACTCTTCGGGATGGAGAACAGTCAGCAGGAGTCAATTTGAATCAACAGGAAAAGCTTCAAATTGCAAGACAGCTTGAACGCCTTGGAATTGACGTCATGGAAGCGGGATTTGCGGCCGCTTCCCAAGGCGATTTTCAATCCGTTCAGCAAATAGCGCGCACAATAAAAAGCGCTTCTGTTATGAGCTTGGCCCGTGCGAAAGAATCGGATATCCGAATGGCATATGAAGCATTAAAAGATGGGGTTGAACCGAGAATCCATACTTTTTTAGCCACAAGTGACATTCATATGAAATATAAACTGCGCATGTCTCGCGAAGAAGTGGTAGAAACGGTGCGTCGTTCCGTAATGCTTTCAAAATCACTGTTTCCCGTAGTGCAATTTTCCGCAGAAGACGCGACACGTACAGATTATGCATTTTTGGCACAAGTAATAGAAGAGGCTATTTGCTCCGGGGCTGATGTAATTAATATACCGGATACAGTTGGATACACAAATCCGCAAGAGTATTATAATTTGTTTCAATATTTGAAAAATCATGTTCCTTCTTACGATAAAGTGATTTTTTCTTGCCACTGTCATGATGACTTGGGAATGGCAGTTGCCAACTCACTTGCAGCTATTGAAGCCGGTGCACTGCAGGTGGAAGGAACAATAAATGGAATCGGGGAACGCGCCGGAAATGCTGCACTTGAGGAAATTGCTGTAGCGCTTCGAATCCGAAAAGATTTTTACAATGCTGAAACCAATATTCGCTTAAAAGAAATTAAAGCTTCCAGCAAGCTTGTCAGCCGTTTAACTGGAATGGCAGTACCGAAAAATAAAGCAGTTGTAGGGGCAAACGCATTTGCTCACGAATCAGGCATTCATCAAGACGGCGTTTTAAAAGAAGTGTCTACATATGAAATTATTTCGCCTGAACTTGTGGGGGAAACATCCAACCAGCTAGTTCTTGGCAAGCATTCTGGTCGTCATGCGTTTACAGACAGAATGATAGCTCTCGGCTATTCATTAAGTGATGAAGAACGGGATCGTGCTTTTCGTGCATTTAAACAGCTGGCAGATCGAAAAAAAGAGATTACAGAAGACGATTTACACGCTCTTGTTCTTGGAGAAACGTCTTCTATTGATCAGCCGTATGAAGTAAAGCATTTACAGGCTCATTTTATTTCTACAGGAACACAATCGGCGACGGTCGTCCTGCAGGATTCAGAAGGAAATCTATTAGAAGATGCTGCCACGGGAGCCGGAAGCATTGAAGCGATTTATAATGCAATCGGCCGTATTTTAGATTTAAATTGTAAATTGGTGGATTACCGTATTCAATCAATTACACAAGGACAAGATGCTTTGGCGCAAGTGCACGTGGAATTGGAGAAAAACGGTATGAAGATTTCGGGATTTGGAGTCGCACAAGACGTTCTAGAAGCTTCTGCAAGAGCATATGTGTATGCAGCCGGAAAACTGAAGCAAAAGGCGGCCGTTACAAAATCATAGAGGAGGAATAGCGATGAACAAAGTAATTGTATGTTTAGCCGGTGATGGAATCGGTCCGGAAATTATGGAAAGTGCTAAACGAGTGCTTAAAACAATAGAAAAGCAATACGGGCATACATTTTACTTGCAAGATGAGCTGTTTGGAGGAACGGCTATTGATCAGACAGGTCAACCGCTTCCAGCTCGAACGTTAACCTCTTGTTTATCTAGTGATGCAGTGTTGTTAGGAGCGGTTGGCGGACCGAGATGGGATAGAGTTCCAGAACGGCCGGAGAAGGGATTGCTTTCTCTTCGAAAAGCTTTAGAGTTGTACGCAAATGTTCGTCCGGTGCAAGTCGATCCTGCGATAGCCCATCTATCTCCATTAAAAGAAGACGCGGTAAAAAATGTGAATTTTGTTGTAGTACGTGAATTGACTGGAGGTATTTATTTTTCATATCCGAAAGAAAGAAGCGCGGAACGAGCAACGGACACGTTAACGTATACACGAAGAGAGATTGAAAGAATTGTAGATTACGCTTTTAAACTGGCAAAAACGAGAAAAAAGAAAGTCACGTCGATTGATAAAGCGAACGTACTGGAGTCCAGCAAACTGTGGAGAGAAATTGCTGTTGAAGTTTCTTGCCGTTATCCGGATGTAGAGCTAGAGCATTTATTGGTTGATGCTGCAGCTATGGAGCTCATTCGAAATCCGCAACGATTTGATGTCATTGTGACGGAAAATTTATTCGGGGATATTTTGAGCGATGAAGCCTCCGTCATTGCAGGTTCTCTCGGCATGCTTCCGTCAGCCAGCCATTCCTGTGGAGGACCTTCCCTTTACGAACCGATTCATGGATCTGCTCCGGATATTGCTGGACAAAATAAGGCAAACCCGGTAGCAATGCTTCGTTCAGTCGCTATGATGCTTGAGCAATCTTTTGGATTGTACGCTGAAGCAAAAGCTATCGAGCACGCTGTTTCTTCTGTACTGAAAGCTGGTTATCGAACGTTCGATTTAGGCGGAACGACGTCAACCGTTCGGTTTACTGATTATGTACTGCAAAAGATGGAAGAAGAAGCTCTTGTAGGGAGATGTAAGTAATGGGAAAAACGTTATTCGATAAACTTTGGGATCGGCATGTTGTAGTACAACAGGATAATGGTACTGATTTGCTTTATATAGATCTTCACCTGGTTCATGAAGTGACTTCACCCCAAGCATTTGAAGGGCTTCGTCTTTCGGGGAGAAAAGTGAGACGTCCGGACTTAACATTTGCAACAATGGACCATAACGTTCCTACTGAGGATATATGGAATATAACCGATGCAATTGCCAAAAAGCAAATGGATACATTGCGGGACAACTGCAAAGAATTTGGAATCGAGCTTGCGGATATGGGGGATGAACGGCAAGGAATCGTCCATGTCATCGGACCGGAACTTGGGTTGACGCAACCGGGAAAAACGATTGTATGCGGTGACAGCCATACTTCTACACATGGTGCATTTGGCGCTCTTGCATTTGGAATCGGCACGAGTGAAGTAGAGCATGTGCTGGCAACGCAGACACTTTGGCAAAAGAAGCCGAAATCCATGGGGATCGAACTGACCGGAACATTGCCAAAAGGAGTTTATGCAAAGGATATTATTTTGCATATTCTTTCTGTATATGGAGTTTCTGTAGGAACGGGCCATGTTATCGAATTTTACGGTGAAGCAGTCAAAAGCATGACGATGGAGGAACGAATGACACTTTGCAACATGGCAATTGAAGGAGGAGCAAAGGCAGGTCTAATCGCTCCTGATGAGGTAACATTCTCCTATATAAAAGGCCGTCCATATGCTCCGAAGCAGTTTGAAGAAGCAGTAGAAGACTGGAAAACATTATGTACAGATGAAGATGCGCAATATGATCGTACAATTATAGTAGATGTCTCTTCCCTCGCTCCCTATGTGACATGGGGAACGAATCCGGGAATGGGCGTCCGCATAGATGAAGCTTTCCCTGAAATTCAAAATGCAAATGATAAAAGGGCATATGAGTATATGGGACTGAAACCAGGAAACACTCCTGCAGATATTCCGATTGCGCATGTATTTATCGGGTCTTGTACGAATTCACGGCTTTCTGATTTACAAGAAGCTGCTGCTTTTGTAAAAGGAAAAAAGGTGCGGGAAGGTGTACGCGCCTTGGTGGTACCGGGTTCAAAGGCAGTGAGACAGGAAGCGGCTAAGCTTGGGTTGGATCAAGTATTTATAGAAGCAGGATTTGAATGGAGAGAAGCAGGGTGTTCGATGTGCCTTGGCATGAACCCTGATCAAGTGCCGGAAGGAGAGCATTGTGCATCTACATCCAACCGCAATTTTGAAGGAAGACAAGGAAAAGGAGCGCGTACCCATCTTGTCAGCCCGGCGATGGCGGCTGCCGCGGCGATATACGGAAAATTTGTAGACATACGAAAGGAGGAATATCGTGAAGCCGTTTCATATTCATAGAGGCACTACAGCAGCACTCATGCAAGACAATATAGACACAGATCAAATCATTCCTAAGCAGTATTTAAAGCGAATTGAACGAACGGGGTTCGGACAGTTTTTATTTGATGAATGGCGATATTTAGACAACCGCACGGAAAACCCTAATTTTTCATTAAATGAACCGGACCGAAAGCAAGCTACAATTTTGATTGCCGGAGATAACTTTGGATGCGGTTCTTCACGGGAGCACGCTCCGTGGGCATTGCAGGATTATGGATTTCAAGTGATCATTGCCGGCAGTTTTGCGGATATTTTTTATATGAATTGCACAAAAAATGGAATTCTTCCTATTGTATTGGATGAAAATGAACGGCTCGAATTAGCCGCTTTAGATGGAACAGCTGCTGTTGAAATAAATTTAGAAAATCAAACCGTAACAACTCCTTTTAAGCAATATACTTTCTCTATTGAACCCGTTTGGAAAGAAAAGTTATTGAAAGGGCTGGATGATATTGCTGTTACTTTGCAATTTGAAGAAAAAATTGCCGCCTTTGAGCAGCGAACATAATAAAAAAAGAGAACCTTCTGTCTCGAACGACAGAAGGTTTTTTCAAGAGGATTGAAGAAAATATATTAAAGTTTTCCGATGTGTAATATTATAATTAATCGATATTATATTGACAGTATTCGAAATTATTTGACACACCTTCCCATTATCTGTATCTTGTAAATAATACTTTCGTTTCGAAAGTAATTATACTACGGGGTGTATAAAAATGACAAAATGGAAGCGAGCCAATCCGAACGGAACGAGAGATATTTTGTTTGAAGAATGCACATTAAAAGCTGAAGTGGAGCAGAGACTGAGAAGAATCTTCCTCACACGTGGATACGGGGAAGTACGTACGCCCACCATTGAGTTTTATGATGTATTTTCGTTCCAAAACCGACCGATTGATGAAGAAAAAATGTATAAATTTTTTGATCATCGAGGACGAATTTTAGTGCTTCGCCCGGATATGACAATTCCTATTGCACGAGTGGTGGGATCTACTGCGATGAAGCCGCCGTTAAAGATTACATACAGCGGCAACATTTTCCGTTCTCATGAAACGATGACGGGTAAATACAACGAACTTACTCAAACTGGAATCGAAATCATTGGAATCGATAACTTACGTGCAGAAGTAGAATGTATCGTCAGTGCGATTACAGCATTGCAGGCGGTAGGAGTGACGCAGTTTAAAATCGAGATCGGGCAAGTGGAGCTGTATAAATCCATAGTAAAAAAACTATCTTTAACAGAAGATGATGAAGCCATTTTACGGAACCACATCGAAAATAAAAGCTATACCGGCTTGTCTTCTTTCATAGAAAACAAGAACTTTGATGGAAATGACGCCACTATTCGCCTCTTGCAGCGTTTGCCAAAGCTGTTTGGTGGATTGGAAGTCATAGAAGAAGCAGAACGTTTGGCAACAAATAAAGAAATGAAACAAGCTATCGGGCGAGTGCGTCAAATTTATGAAACGGTTGAGAAGCTTGGACTCGGCCATTATTTATCAGTTGACTTAGGAATGGTTCAAAATCTTCATTACTATACAGGTGTTATTTTCCGCGGCTATGCTTATGAGATTGGAGAAGAACTCCTTAGCGGCGGGCGCTACGATGAACTCATGCAGCAATTTGGAGAACCATTGCCGGCAATCGGCCTTGCTTTACAGGTGGATCAAATTGTACGAGTGCTAAAAGAAATAAGTGAACCTTCTAAAAATGAGCCGGCAGATGTTTTAATTCATTATCGTTTAGAAAATATCGAAGAGGCGGAACGGCTGCGTTCTTTATTCAGTAAAGACGGGTTGAAGGTGGAGCTGTCCTTATTTGCAACGTTGAAAGAAACGTTCCACTATGCCAAAAAACATGATATTGCCAAAGTGGTAGATACATCGGGAGAGAAGCTGACAGAGTATGTCTGGCAGGACGGCTGGATGTTGGAAAAAGAGGGGGAACCATCGTGCGTAACGTTCAAATTGCGTTGACAAAAGGGCGTTTAGAAAAGCAAGTCATTCCTTTGCTTGAAGGGATTGGAATTGATTGTTCCGAGCTGAAAGAAAAAGGAAGAAAGCTAGTTTTTAAGAGTCATAACGCCAATATCTCTTTTATTTTAGTAAAAGCAGTAGATGTTTTAACTTATGTGGAGCATGGTGTGGCAGATATTGGTATTGTCGGGAAAGATGTGCTGTTAGAAAACGAAAAAGAATTATACGAAATGGTGGATTTGGGGATCGGACGCTGTAAGTTTTGCGTAGCGTCCGTACCGGAGTACAATCCGAAGGTGTATCAAAAGAAAACCATTGCTACCAAATATCCGAATGTGGCGTCGGCTCATTTTCGTCAAAAGGGAGAAGATGTTGACATTATAAAAATTGAAGGATCTGTTGAAATTGCTCCTTTATTAGGCTTGGCTGACGCCATCGTCGATATCGTGGAAACAGGGCAAACATTGAAGGAAAATGGTTTGATTGTATTTGAAGAAATTTGTGACATTTCGGCCCGTTTAATAGCAAACAAAGCATCCTTAAAAATGAAGAAGGATGAGATGTTTTCCATTATTGACCGAGTAGAGGCATATGTAGGGAGGGGAAATCGTGAAAATTGTATACACAAGTAAAAGTGAGTGGATGAAAGATTTAGAAAAGCTTCGTGAAAACAGCAAAAATACCGAAAAACAAGCGGCACAGGCAGTGGAAGGGATTATTGCTGACGTAAAAAAACGAAAAGATTTAGCACTGAAAGAATATATGGAGCGATTTGATAACGTCAAGCTGTCGACATTTCGAATCACTGCTGAAGAAATCCAAAAGGCAATGGAAATGGTAGAGCCGGCGTTTTTGCAAGCATTAGAGAAAGCAAAAGAAAATATAGTATCTTACCATGAGCGCCAAAAACGGCAATCTTTTATTGATACGGATAAACAAGGAGTTATTCGCGGTCAGCTTATTAAGCCGCTGGAGAGAGTAGGAGTGTATGTTCCGGGTGGAACGGCAGCGTATCCGTCTTCCGTATTGATGAACATATTGCCTGCCAAAATTGCCGGCGTAAAACAAATTGTTATGGTCACACCGCCAAGTCCAAGCGGGGTAAACCCATATATTTTGGCAGCAGCTAACATTGCCGGAGCGGACGAAATATACAGTGTCGGAGGAGCACAAGCGATCGCTGCTTTAGCATATGGAACAGAATCCATTCCGCGTGTGGACAAAATTGTCGGCCCGGGAAATATGTACGTGGCTTTAGCGAAAAAAGCGGTTTTTGGAGATGTGCATATTGATATGATTGCGGGCCCTTCGGAGATTGTCGTAATTGCAGATGACACTGGCAATCCATCTTTCATTGCAGCCGATCTTTTATCACAAGCGGAGCATGATACCAATGCAACCGCAATACTCATTACAATTGATTCATCTCTTGCAGAACAAGTGAAAGACGAAGTTGAGAAACAGCTTCTTGCTCTGCCGCGGGCTGATATTGCGGGCGCTTCGATTGAGAAAAACGGAGCCATCATTGTTGTAGATACATTGGAAGAGGCGTTTGAAGTGTCAAATGAAATTGCACCGGAGCACTTGGAGCTTCATATTGCCGATCCGATGATCGGTATGGCAAACGTGAAGCACGCCGGATCTATTTTCCTTGGACCGTATGCGCCGGAACCGCTCGGAGACTATTTGGCAGGACCGAATCACGTTCTTCCTACAAGCGGGACAGCTCGTTTCTTTTCACCGTTGTCCGTTGACGATTTTATAAAAAAATCGAGCTTCGTATCTTATACAAAGGAAGCATTGCTGCAGGTAAGAGATTCCATCGTGATATTGGCGGAAAAAGAAGGATTACATGCCCATTCAAAAGCCGTCCAAATCCGTTTTGAAGAAAAAGGGGGAGAACAAAATGACGCGGACAGCCGAGCGCTCACGCACAACAACTGAAACACGTATAAAAGTGTCAATTCATTTAGACGAACAGTATGAGCCGAGCATACAAACAGGAGTAGGTTTTTTTGATCATATGCTTACCTTGTTCGCAAAGCATGGACGCTTTGGATTAACAATTGAAGCGGATGGGGATTTGCATATTGATTCGCATCATACAGTAGAGGACGTTGGCATCGTTCTTGGATCTTGTATACAGGAAGCGTTGGGGGATAAGAAGCAAATCAATCGTTACGGGACGGCTTATGTACCGATGGATGAAGCTTTGGGCTTTGTTTCCCTTGATATAAGCGGCCGTCCATTTTTAGTATTTGATGCAGAACTGCAAAACGATCGATTAGGAACGTTTGACACGGAATTAACGGAAGAGTTTTTTCGCGCTGTGAGTTTCAATGCAGGCATTACCCTTCATGCACGTGTATTGTATGGAAAAAATACACATCACAAAATTGAAGCATTATTTAAAGCCTTCGGCCGTGCGCTTCGTGAAGCGGTTGACCTGAATGAAAAGATTACAGGCGTGAATTCAACGAAAGGAATGCTGTAATATGATTGCCATTATCGATTATGGGATGGGAAACTTACGAAGTGTGTTAAAGGCTTTTGAACATCTTGGAGCAGAGTGCGTTGTTACATCCGATGCAGCAATAATTCAAACAAGCCAAGGTATAGTGCTGCCTGGTGTTGGTGCTTTTCCGAGAGCCATGAAAGAGCTGCGAGAAAGAGGATTAATATCCACTATAAAAGAGCAAGCGAATAGCGGAAAGCCGCTTCTTGGCATTTGTTTAGGAATGCAGCTTTTATTTGGAGAGAGTGAAGAAATCGAAGTTACAGAGGGACTTGGTCTTTTGCCGGGCAGAGTACGAAAGATTCCCGCCGGCCGCAAAATTCCGCATATGGGATGGAATTCTCTTCAAAAACAAAAGGAATCTGTTTTGTTAAATGGATTAGAGGAAGCTCCCTATGTGTATTACGTGCATTCGTATTACGCAGATTGTCCGGAAGAAGTAATCGATGCTTCCAGTGATTACGGGGTCCGAGTACCGGGTCTTGTTTCCAAAGCCACTATTTTAGGAGCGCAGTTTCATCCGGAGAAAAGTGGAGATGCAGGATTGAAAATGCTAGAAAACTTCAAGGAGTTGGTAGAAAGATGTTCATATTCCCGGCAATTGATTTAAAAGACGGCCGTTGTGTTCGTTTATATCAAGGTCAATTTCAACAAGAAACCGTAGTGAATGAAAATCCTTTTGAACAAGCGTTGGTGTTCGAAAAATTGGGCGCTCCCTTTCTTCATTTGGTAGACCTCGATGGTGCGGTAGAAGGCAAGCCAACAAACCTGCCAATAATTGAAACAATTGCCCGCAATTTAAGAATCCCGGTTCAGGTGGGCGGCGGCATCCGTTCCATGGAGACGATTGAAGCCCTGTTGGAAGCTGGCGCGGCACGTGTCATTATTGGTACTGCCGCATTGTTAAATCCGGCATTTTTACAAGAAGCGCTTCAAAAATACGGCGAAAAAATTGTGGTCGGCATCGACGCAAAAGATGGTTATGTGGCTACGCGCGGCTGGCTTGATGTGTCAGATGTACATTATTTAACGCTTGCGAAGGAAATGGAACAACTGGGTGTAAAAACCATTATCTTTACGGATATCTCCAAAGACGGGACGCTGAGCGGTCCAAATTTTGAACAATTGCAAGCCTTACAAGAAGCTGTCTCTATCAATATTGTTGCTTCTGGCGGAGTAAGCACACTGGAAGATATTAAACGTCTCCATGAGATGAACGTTTACGGTGTCATTACCGGGAAAGCGTTGTATGAAGGGAAATTTGCGCTGGAAGAAGCTTTACAGGCGGTGGCTATATGCTGACAAAACGCATTATTCCATGTCTTGATGTGAAAAATGGCCGGGTTGTAAAAGGAGTCAATTTTGTTGGATTAACCGATGTAGGAGATCCTGTTGAAATTGCAGCTGTTTATAATAAGGCAGGCGCAGATGAACTTGTGTTTTTGGATATTACGGCAACTCATGAAGGACGGAAAACAATGATCGATGTTGTAAAACGTACAGCTGATGAGGTGTTTATTCCGTTAACAGTGGGCGGTGGTATCGGATCTGTAGAAGAGATGTATGATTTGTTGCGTGCGGGTGCCGATAAAATATCGTTAAATTCGGCAGCTGTTCGAAATCCGCAGCTGATTGCAGATGGTGCGGAACGATTTGGGGCACAATGCATTGTCGTAGCAATTGATGCCAAGAAAGTACAAGAAGGAAAGTGGAATGTCTTTGTAAATGGCGGCCGCATTGATACAGATCTTGATGTATTGGAATGGGCCAAAAAAGCGGAACAGCTTGGTGCCGGGGAAATTTTGTTGACAAGCATGGATGCTGACGGTACGAAAAACGGTTATGACTTAGAGTTAACAGAAGCGGTTTCTCAGGCAGTTTCTATTCCCGTTATTGCTTCAGGCGGCTGCGGGAGCGGAGAGCATATCGTCGAAGTATTCCAACAAACAACAGCTGATGCAGCATTAGCTGCTTCTATTTTTCACTACGGTGAGACAACGATAAAAGAGGTAAAGAAGCAGCTTGCTGCGGCTTGTATTGAGGTGAGACTATGAAGCCGGATTTTTCAAAAGGGTTGCTGCCCGCAGTAATCATTGATGATGCAACAAACGATGTATTAATGCTTGGATATATGAATGAAGAGTCGTATGCCAAGACATTAGAAACGAAGAACACATGGTTTTTCTCCCGTTCGCGCAACAGCCTTTGGAATAAAGGGGAAACTTCCGGTCATTTTCAGCA
>JBHGXS010000066.1:0-3183 GCA_041920565.1 Bacillus sp. (in: firmicutes)
CGTCGGTTCCTTAATATCAATCATATAAAGGGGAATTCCATACATTTATTCGGGCTTCACTTTTGAAGTTCCGATATACATATGACGATAAATTTTCATGGAATCGCCGCTTATAATTTCGCCGTTCAACCGTTTGGCAAGCTCAATACTGAGCTTTGTTTTCCCCACCGCTGTCGGTCCAATAATGACTACGACCTTTTCTCTCTTTCCTCCCATAGCTTTCACTCTCTTTATTCAAGTATGTAAAGTTGTACATCTGACTATTATACCCATTATCCATCAATTTAAAAGAAAAAAATGAAATTTTTATTTTTTAGAAGGCATAGTTCTTCCTTTCTATCATACTCATATAGTAAAGAATGGGGAGGAATGAAAATGGACAAGTCTATTGGATTAGAACGAATCCGCATGCTGGCAGAAGATTTGGTGATGACGGCTTCTGCACCGACATCTCCTTTATCTCAGCAAGAATTATTACAATGCTTGGCCAATTTGACAAGGGTCATTCATACTCTGACGGACGCTGACCAGACAATTACTCAAGAACAATTGAGTTATATAGAAACAAAGTTTTATGCTGCATATAACACGGTGACGGGAAAAGTTGTTTATCCTTGGTAAAGCTTCTGACAAATGCCAGAAGCTTGTTCTTTATTGTCCCATATGGCTCATCTCAGACAGAAGATGCGTGATTTCATCTGTATCCTTTTTCTCGATTTGCTGATTATCTTCTATCTTTGCGATGTTTTCTGTGGTATAAATCGAACGGCCTTTGTATGTTTCTTCCTTCTTTTTCATGTAAAACCCTTCCTTTCTTTCTGATTCTCTATTAGTGTCATACAAAGGAAGGATCTTCATACTAAAAAAAAGAACCTGCCTTGCAGCAGATTCTTTTTAAAACATCACGTTCCAAGTTTTTGGACCGACAATCCCATCCGGTACAAGACCGTGGCGTGACTGGTATGCCTTCACCGCCGCTTCGGTTTCTGGACCAAATATTCCGTCAGGCGTCACCTTGACCGCACGCTGAATTCGTTCCACGTCTTTCCCTCTTGAACCACGTTTAATGGGATGTCCCGGGTATGGGACAATGACTTCATTGTCGCCTTGCGTTGTTTTTTTTGCCTGAGGTTGTGCCAGTGCGGATGCAGGTTCGTCAGCGACCATCGAAACCGGAGCGGGAGCTTGGTTTGCGCCTGATATTTTTTTCAGATTAAAATACTGTGCAGCTCCTTCCGCATGTGCGCGGGCTGCACCGATGAGGAAGTCCAAATCGTTAAACTTTTTAATTTCCACATTATCCATAAACAAGTTTTCTGTTAAAACGGACGGCATGTTTGTAAGCCGAAGTACAGCGAAGTTGGCCGCTTTTTTTCCTCTATCCACCGTTCCATGCCGTCTGTAAAAAGCAGCGAGATTTGTATGCAATGCATATTGCAAAGCATTATCTCCTGCATTCGCATTTGTATGGCGATAGGATTCAAATCCTCGACCTCCGCCGCTGTTGCAGTGAATGGAGATGAACGCATCCGCTCCCCATGCATTGGCACGTCTGGCACGTTCGGCTAGCTCTACAAACGTATCGTCCATACGAGACATATCAGTTTGGACATTCTCATATTCCGTTGATAAGATGCGATTCAATTGGCGGGCAATCTCCACTACAATATTTTTTTCCTGCAATCCATTTCCGACTGCACCTGAATCATGTCCCCCATGACCTGCATCTATCCAAATTTTAACCATTTTTCACCACCTCGCTTTTACTATATGATACTGCTTGCGAATGTGTTTGCTACCTAAACCATTCCTGTTATCTCCTTTCTTCAGGCGTAAAATAAACACAAAAAAGAGTGCCGCCTTATACATAAGGCATTTGGCACTCTTTTTGGCTATTTGAGCAATATCTTCTTCCTAATCTTCTTCATCCTAAGCGGAATAGATGGGTGTTTGGAGGAAAATGCATTCATCTATTTCGATATAAATACACAATTCTCAATGGTACTCAATATTAACTGCTTATTAAAAGGATCACTAATAAAGTCTAAAAACTTATTATGACCTTCCACAATTTCTCCGTAACTTAGAGCCATCTCCATTTCCATTCCTCTCCCCCCCAAACAAAAATCAATCTATATATGCAAAATATTATCATAATTTGGTGAGTATTGGATGTTTAAAATAAATTATCTAGCCCTCCTTTCAAATAAAAAAGAGAAGCATTAATTCGCTTCTCTTAATTGTTTTGCCCCGGTTTTTCAACCAGCTGCATCTGGAATATGTCATTTTCTTTGATGTCGAGTAACCGCATTTCATCCTTCAAGGCCCGGCTTTTATCGTACTTGATTATCTTTGTACTACCGTCTCGAAGTGTATATTCCCGGAACCAGCTCGTTTCAGTGTGCTTCATCTCATCACCTCGGTAATTAAAATATAGCACACTTGCATCGCTGACGACCAACTCACCGTTTTCGATGATTCCGTACTTTTGCATGGCTACTCACCGCCTTTCTTGCAGCATGAACGCTAATAACTGATTTAACATATTTATTGTAAATGGACTTCTCTTTCCAGGCACGTACCTCATAACGCAAAAACAAAACCCTAGGGAATTTCACTCCCCAGACCACCTTAAAGAGTTTTTTAAGAAGCCGCCCGCCGACGCTCACGCTCGGGTTCGCGGAAGAATTGACCAAGTATCAACACGAAACACTCGCATAGGCGCCAAGCATGGCAATTCTTTGTCCGGTGTTTTGATAATAGTAATCAGAATAATAAATAGTTGAAACGCCTCCCGTAGCAGAAGGTAGCGCGGCAAACGGACGGTCTGGATCAAATCCCCCTGCTGTCGGATATCCGTTTGCATTACTATTCATATAGCTCAATTCAAGGTTGAAGTATGAGTTGTTCGAAATTTCCCTTAGACGGACGGCAATACTTTTCGATAAATAATATAAGTTATGCTCTAGATCTTCTTTAAAAATATATGGAAATTCATCTGTTCCGGCTCTTTTTAAATCATTCAAGTGACGTTTACAGGCTAAAATAACCTGGTGACTGGCGACGATATTACCTTTTACAACTTGCTCAGCGTACCATGTAGTCAGTAGTGTTGGAGATGACTTCGCAAGTATGTTAAGAACGCCATCTGACTTAGAAGCCATCGAAGTCGTCGTCATCTTC
>JBHGXS010000068.1:0-155371 GCA_041920565.1 Bacillus sp. (in: firmicutes)
TCGCGTTGGACTTATCTGCCGCCGGCGACACCATCGCGTTGGACTTATCTGCTGCCGGTGAGACCATCGCGTTGGACTTATCTGCTGCCGGTGAGACCATCGCGTTGGACTTATCTGCTTCCGGTGAGACTACATTAGCCTTATCTGCCACATTAAATTGCTTTGTAACGTTAAATGGCGATTTTGGTGCTTGAGGCACTTGCGGCAAAATATTGACAGAGAAATATTTTGACGCATCTTTTTGCGCAGGTGAAGTTGCTTTTGAAATCGGTGCTGCAACCGGCGGAGTCGGAGCTTTCGTTTCAGCAAGATATGTCTTCGTCACTTCTTTTTGTGCCGGCTGAGTTATTGGCATTTCTTTTTGCGCTGGTTGAGCTTTTTGAGCAGGTTGTTTCATTTTCTGAGGAGCCAATGGTATATCCGTTTCCTCCTCTAGTGTAAGATGTGTCGGTTGACCGGATTGCTTCATCTGAACTTCTTTTACATATCCCTTCGGCGGCGCAGAGCCTGCCCCTGTATTCTTTTTAACTGGGACTCCGCCTGTCGGAATCTTGACTTTCATGCCCGGCATAATTAAATCCGGATTGCTTAATTGGGCATTCGCTTGCTTTAACTCGTCAAAGTCCACGTTATACTTTTTCGCGATTTTAAAAAGGGTATCCCCTTTTTGCACTACGTGAATTTTCACGTTTCTCCCCCTCCTACAAACAATATCTATAATGAAACACTTTGGAGTTCATGTACAATACTGCTTCATCACAATGTATGCTTGAGAAATTACAATTATGTACAAAATTTCAAATGGTTGTCCTAAAATATATGAAATCATCTTTGAGCAGGCACCTTCTTTCCACCGCTTCGGCTTTTGCTCCTCCATTTGCCAATATAAAAAAACACAGCGGAGCCCTCCGCCGTGTTTCGCATTATGCAAGTGCCAACATACGATCCAATGCCAGCAATGCTTCTTCTGCTGTTTTCTTATCAACTTGAATTACGTTTACTTCTTCTCCATTTTCCAATGATTCTAACGCCCAAAGAAGGTGCGGCAAATCGATGCGGTTCATTGTCAAGCACGGACACATGTATGGATTCAAGGAAATGATTTCTTTATCTGGATTCTGATCAATGATTCGTTTTACCAAGTTCATTTCGGTTCCAATTGCCCATTTGCTGCCTGCAGGAGCTTTTTCGATTGTCTCAATAATATATTTTGTGGATCCTGCATAATCGGACAATGCAACAACTTCCCTACAGCATTCAGGATGTACAATAATATTCATGCCCGGGTGCTGCTTGCGGACGTTTTCAATATTTTTGACTGTAAAGTTTTGGTGAACAGAGCAATGTCCTTTCCATAAAATCACCTTTATATCCTCTATGCTTCCTTCATACTCCAATTTCTCAGTATGAGGGTCCCAAACTGCCATATGTTCAAGCGGCACTCCTAAATCAAATGCAGTATTTCTTCCCAAATGCTGATCCGGCAAGAATAAAATGCGCTCGTTTTGTGTAAATGCCCATGCTACCATTGCCTTTGCATTAGAAGAAGTCACAGTCGCTCCTCCATGACGGCCGCAAAACGCTTTGATGGCAGCAGTAGAGTTCACATACGTTAGCGGCAGAATTGTATCCCCAAACAATTCTTGCAGCTTTGGCCATGCACGCTCTGTTTGATGAATATCCGCCATATCCGCCATGGAGCATCCTGCGCGCATATCCGGCAAAATTACTACTTGCTCCTCAGTCGTTAAAATATCCGCAGTTTCAGCCATAAAGTGGACACCGCAAAATACGATGTACTTTGCCTTTGTATTTTTGGCCGCTACTTGAGCGAGCTGTAAAGAGTCCCCTGTTGCATCGGAAAATTGCACTACTTCATCTTTTTGATAATGATGGCCCGGTATAAACAGCTTGTCGCCGAATTTTTCTTTAATTTCTCGTACACGTTGTTCCATTTCTTCTCGCGGCATGCTTGTGTAGCGCTTCGGAAGTGTTACTTGCGTTTCATTCACCATTTCTAAAATATTCATAGTTATAACCCCTCTTCCCGCAGTTCTGTTTCTCTCTATTTCACGTCTATATTAAAACTGATATCCAATGCTTTGACCGAGTGGGTCAGTACCCCCAAGGAAATGTAGTCGACTCCCGTTTTACCGTACTCTGCTAAGTTTTCGATTGTTATGCCGCCTGATGCTTCTGTAATAATGCCCTGCGGAACAAGATTGCAAAACTTTGCTACCTCTGCCGGTGTGCGATTATCAAACATAATGACATCCGCCCCGGCCTCAACCGCTTCGAGCACTTGCTCTTTTGTTTCGGTTTCCACTTCTACCTTTACCATATGTCCGAGCTGTTTCTTTACAGCGGCAACCGCCTTAGTGATGGATCCTGCAAAAGCAATATGATTATCTTTTATCATGACGCCGTCATATAAACCGAAACGATGGTTATAGCCTCCTCCGCATGTAACCGCATACTTGTCAAACATGCGTAAACCCGGCATCGTTTTTCTTGTATCACAAATGCGTGTATGCTCGCTGTTCAGTGCCACCACTGCTTTTTTCGTCATCGTAGCGATTCCGCTCATACGCTGAATCAGATTTAAAATCACACGCTCTCCTGTCAATAAATGAACAATTGGCCCTTTTATAGTCGCAATCATTTCACCTTTTTGAACGCTCTCCCCGTCTTGTTTATAAAATTCTGCAGTGATGCTTCCATCCAACAGCTTAAATCCTTCTTCAATGACCTTAACACCGGAAAATATGCCGTTATCTTTTGCAAGAAAGGTTCCTTCCGCACGCAAATTATCAGGAAAAATAAGCTGGGATGTCACGTCACGATCCCCAATATCTTCTAAAAAGAACTGTTGTAACGCTTGTTTTACCTTTAATTCGTTCATTTTCTCCACCCCTTACACAAGTTGCAGCAACATTGCCTGTTTGGAAATTTCAGTTCTGTATCGTCCTTCCGCTCGAGCCGGATAATCAGTCCGATAATGTCCTCCGATGCTTTCCTTTCTCTGTAACGCTGCATTGGTAATCAACCAAGCCGTAGTAAGCATATTTACAATAGTAATTTGCTCATTTGTTAATGAATCCGGGTATAATGTTCCAAATCCTTCCATATGCGTCATATATTGCTCTAACCATTGCTTCGCATATAATAAATGTTGTTCTGATCGGACAATCCCAACATATTTCATCATAATTTCTTGAATGTATTCTTTTTCTGGAAGAGGAATTGAAGGAAGCTTTTTGCTTTCTCCAAGCACAACATCGGTTGTAATTTGTGTCGGTTGCGACAGGATGTATTCTCCCATTTTGCTTCCGAACACAATTCCTTCCAATAGAGAATTACTTGCCAATCGGTTCGCTCCATGAACACCATTACAGGCTGCTTCCCCTACTACATATAATCCTTGTATCCCTGTTTCTCCTTGCAAATTCGTTTTAACACCTCCCATATGAAAGTGAGCCCCAGGCACAACTGGAATTCGACCGTCAGCAATGCGTACGCCGTTTAATTCACAAAAAGCCGAAATTGTCGGAAACCGCTTCGAAAAGTTTGAAATCATCGAGATGTCAAGATACACGTTTTCCCCTTGCAAAATTTGCTCATGAATTGCTCGTGCTACTACATCACGCGGAGCCAAATCTTTTTGCTCATGCACACGCTCCATAAATCGTTCTTCTTTGGAATTCAGCAATATTGCCCCTTCTCCCCGGACCGCTTCTGAAACAAGGCCGCAGCATCTTCCGTTCACATAGAGCATCGTCGGGTGAAATTGCACAAATTCCAGATCAGTTAAAGTTCCTCCTGCTCTGTACATCATGGCGATTCCATCACCGGTAATCGTACTGTCATTTGATGTAAAAGAGTAAAGCGAGCCGATTCCGCCGGCTGCTAACACTGTATGAGCCGCATAATATATTTTGGTCGCTTGTTCTGCATCTCTTGTAATAACACCGAAACAGCAGCCGTTCTGGACGATAAAGTCCACCACCATCTCCTGCTCAACAAACGTTACTTTGTCTTGTACACGCTTTAAAAAATGCGTCAGCAAATTAGCGCCCGTCGCATCTCCTCCGGCATGCAAAATTCTGCGCTCTCCATGAGCGCCTTCTTGACCTAGACTAAGCTCCCCGTTTCCTTCGCGATCAAATTCCATTCCTTTTTGTATTAAGCGCCGAATTTCTTTCGGACCATTTTCTACTAGAAGCTGTACCGCTTCTTCATCATTATGGTAACACCCTGCAATAAGAGTATCCGTGTAGTGTTTTTGCCAATGATCATCATCAGCAATCGCCACCGCTACACCGCCCTGTGCCAGATTTGAGTTGTTGTTGCGTCTGTTTTTCTTTGTGATAATTATCACATTTTTTGTCTGACAAAGTTTCTCCGCCACACTTAAAGCAGCTATCCCGCTACCGATAATAACTACGTCTGCAATAGGCATATGCGCGCCCCCTATTAACACTTTTTCACACTGTCTTGACACCTATATTTACACATATTTAAACTAATGACAAGAACTTTTTTATTTGGTATGTACAGGAAGGAGAGTTTTTCTCTATGATATATCTTGACTATGCAGCTACCACGCCAATGAGCGATGAAGCATTACAAACCTATCAAAAGGCCGCAAAAAACTATTTTGGAAATGAGCAAAGCTTGCATGACATCGGCTCTGCAGCTTCTTCTTTATTGCGAACATGCAAAAAAGCTTTTGCCGGCATGATTAACGGAAAAGAAGAAGGGGTGTACTTTACAAGCGGCGGCTCGGAATCTAACATCTTAGCGCTGCATTCTCTTGTTACTGCACATGAAGCAAAAGGAAAACATATTATTACGACACCCTTTGAACATGCTTCGATTCGAAACTATTTTTCCGAGTTAGAAGCACGCGGATTTACTATTACGTATTTGCCTGTGGATCGTTACGGATTGATAGATATTGAACAGTTAGAAAATGCTATTACGGAGCAAACCATTTTAGCAAGCATTCAGCACGGTAACTCTGAAATCGGCACTTTGCAAAATTTAGAAGAAATCGGAACAGTATTAAAAAAGTATGGGGTTCTCTTTCATAGTGATTGTGTACAAACATTTGGAAAGGTTACAATTGATGTAAAGAAAATGAACATTGACAGTTTATCCGTTTCCAGTCACAAGGTGTATGGACCAAAAGGAGTCGGAGCTTGCTATATCAATCCAGGCGTAAAGTGGAAACCTGTTATAAGCGGGACAACTCATGAAGGCGGTTTTCGCCCCGGGACAGTAAATGTGCCCGGTATTGCGTCTTTCCTTGCAGCCGCGCAGCATATGATACAAGAAATGGATACAGAAGCTTTGCGAATGAAGCAATTGAGAGAAGTCTTGTCACAAGGTTTGCAACGTCTGAATCATCCTGTAGAGCTTGCAGGGCATCCGACGCAATGCCTGCCCCATATAACCGGTATTATCATTAAAAGCATTGAAGGACAATATACAATGCTCGAATGCAATCGGCACGGTATTGCCATTTCTACGGGAAGCGCCTGCCAAATCGGAAAACAAGCTCCGTCAAAAACGATGCTGGCTATCGGAAAAACGGAAGAAGAAGCAAAACAGTATGTACGCCTGTCGTTTGGAAAATATACGAACGAGCAGGATATCCATAAAGTGCTGGATGTGTTACAGACAATGATTGTAGAGTATTTTAAAGGAGTCGTGAGTTATGAGTAAAGAGAAAAAAATATTGGGAGAAGAGAGACGGCAGGTTATTTTGAAATGGCTGATGGAAGCAGATAAGCCGCTATCGGGAAGCGAGCTTTCGAAGAAAACACATGTCAGCCGTCAAGTGATCGTGCAAGACATCTCACTCTTAAAAGCCCGAAACGAACCGATTATGGCAACACCTCAAGGATATGTGTATTTAAAGCCGTTCACTCACCAAAATAAATATGAAAGAATCATCGCTTGTCACCACCCGCCTGATAAAGCAGGAGATGAGCTGACTCTTCTTGTGGACCACGGTGTTACGGTAAAAGATGTAAAAGTGGAACATCCGATATATGGGGACTTAACAGCCTCTATCATGGTCAGCAACCGTTACGAAGTGGAACAATATTTGAAGCAAATGAAAGAGACAAATGCACCTTATCTGTCTCAGCTAACCGGAGGAGTGCATCTTCATACCATTGAAGCGGATTCGCTTGGCAAATTAGATGCAGCATGCAGCGCATTAAAAGGGTTAGGCTTCTTAATAGAATAAGGAGTATCTTTTAATTAGAAAAAGACTTGGTTCGACCAAGTCTTTTTCTATCTTCATCGGACTACTTCAACAAATAACACGGATAGCTGCCAAGAAGAGTTACAGAACATCCAAGTGCTTCCAATTCCAGCTTAGTCCCTGGAAGCAAAACTTCATCGTATGCTTTGTCGACATCAATTAAGAAAAAGTAGTTGCCGAGTCCCGTTTTCATCGGTCTAGATTCAATCTTGGAAAGATTCAATTTCCGCCATGCGAAAGCTGATAACACTTGATGCAACGCACCTGCATAATCAGATGGCAACGTTACCATCAAAGTTGTTTTGTCACCGATAAATTTTTCTTCACTCGCCAGCACAGCAGGAGCCTTGTGTAAAATAATAAACCGAGTGTGGTTTTGCTTGTATGTATGAATATCTGATTGAGCGATGTGCAGACCGTATTTTTCTGCAGCTGCTTCGTTTGCAATGGCGGCAATTTTTCTGTCCGGATGTTCGCTTACATATTTCGCGGCTGCGCTGGTGGAAGTCATATCTTCAAAAACGGCTCCTTTTAATTGCTGATGAAGAAATTTATGACATTGGGCAATGGCATGCGGATGAGAATACACATGCGTAATGGTGTTCCACTCCTCTCGATGCTCCGGATGAACAAGCAAGTGCTGGCGTATCGGCACAATGATTTCACCGACAATATGCAACGGCTGTTCATGAATGACATAATCGATCGTAATATTCACTGATCCTTCAATAGCATTTTCAAGCGGAACAACAGCAAAATCTATATCACCATTTGCTGCAGCATCAATACATTCTGGAATCGTTGCGTACGGAATGCTCACTTCATCCGGAAAAAACCGGCTGACAGCAATATTGGTGAACGTCGCTTCCGGCCCTAAGTATCCCACTTTATAACCCATAACCTTATCTCCTCGTTTTCTGCTAGAGTTTATTCTTATTTATATCATGGAATATTATTTCATTCTAGTGAATAATTTAAATTTTATAAAAATAAAAAAAGACTGCCGAAGCAGCCTTAATCGATAAAATCAAATTCATAGTCCATGATTTTAACAACATCTCCGTCTTTTGCTCCGCGTTCACGCAGTGCCTCGTCAATGCCCATATACCGCATTTGGCGCGCAAAACGGCGGATGGAATCTTCACGGGAGAAGTTAGTCATCTTAAACAGCTTTTCAATTTCCGGACCGGATACAACGAATGTTCCGTCACTTTCACGCGTAATTTCAAATGACGGCTCGTCTTTTTGATATTTGTACATTACGCGTGTATCTGTTTCTTCCGCTGCGATTTGATGAAGCGGGAATTCCGGTGTCTTCTCAAGCAAGTCGGAAATAGCAAATAACAACTCACGCAATCCTTGACGAGTGAGCGCAGAAATTGGGAAGATTTGTACATCTTCTTGCAGCTTTTCTTTGAATACCTTTAAATTCTCCTCCGCACCCGGCATATCCATTTTGTTAGCCACGATAATTTGCGGACGTTCTGTGAGACGTAAATTATACTCTTTTAGTTCACTGTTGATGGTAAGGTAATCTTCATATGGGTCGCGTCCTTCCATGCCTGACATATCAATTACATGTACAATGACCCGAGTGCGTTCAATGTGACGTAAAAATTGATGGCCGAGACCGACTCCTTCATGCGCGCCTTCAATTAATCCAGGCAAATCGGCCATAACAAAGCTGCGTCCGTCTTCTGTTTCTACCACGCCAAGATTCGGCACGATTGTTGTAAAGTGATATTCGGCAATTTTCGGACGAGCGGCAGATACTACGGAAAGCAACGTGGACTTTCCGACGCTTGGGAATCCGACCAATCCTACATCTGCTAACACCTTTAGTTCTAACGTAATATTGCGCTCTTGACCCGGTTCTCCGTTTTCGGCAATTTCAGGAGCAGGATTTGCCGGAGTGGCAAAACGGCAGTTTCCGCGACCGCCGCGGCCGCCACGGGCAATAACTGCCCTCTGCCCATGAGTGACTAAATCCGCAATGATCTGCTTTGTGTCATCATCAATGACAACTGTTCCCGGCGGTACCTTTACGAGCAATTCTTCCGCATTTTTTCCATGCTGGCTTTTTGACATTCCATGTTCTCCGCGTTGTGCTTTAAAATGGCGTTGGTAACGAAAATCCATTAGAGTGCGCAGACCTTCGTCCACAACGAAAACAACGTCACCGCCTTTTCCGCCATCACCGCCTGCCGGTCCTCCTTTAGGAACGTATTTCTCCCGGCGAAAGGCAACCATTCCGTTTCCGCCGTCACCGCCTTTAACATACACCTTGACCTGATCGACGAACATCGTATCACCATCCTTTTCTTTATCTTGAATTATTTAGTTCAATGGACATTTCTTCTTCTGTGCATGTATAGGAAATAGCCAATACTGCCTGTTCCGCATTCGCAAGCCAATGCTCCAGTGTTTCTCTATCTATTAGCTTTCCACGAAAGTCAAAAAAGAAACGAACGTCTTTTTCTTCGCATTCGATTGTTACACTTAAATAGTTTTCTGTATATACATCGAGGCAAAGATTCAGCAATCGGATAAATTGTTCTGCCCAAGTTGTTATAGCTTCATCAAATTGCGACGCGTCATGTATGTCGCCGAGCACCTCGTATTCCAAGCAACAAGGATGCTCTTCCCAGCTGTATGTAAGCAAAAATTCCGTAAACAACGGCAGCTTTAAGCTCATTAAACGAGCTTCGTTTTGTGATTCTGCAACAAAACGTTCAATCAGCTCCTCCACCCGCCCTGTTTGCCCGAGGGACAAGTGACCTTTAATCAATTGCAAACGATTCAGCCAGTCATGTCTTGAGTGGCGTAAAGCGTCAAGTACAGTCCATTTCTTTTTCATCTCCAAACTCCTTAGGCAGTAATTGGTTTCTGCATATAGAAAAACTCTAACCTGCACTCAGGTTAGAGTTTTTCACAAGTTCCTTATGCTTCTTGAGCAACAGGGTATACGCTCACTTGCTTGCGGTCACGGCCAAGACGCTCGAAGCGCACAACGCCGTCAACTTTTGCAAATAGAGTGTCGTCGCCTCCGCGGCCAACGTTTACACCTGGATAAATTTTAGTACCGCGTTGACGGTATAGGATAGATCCACCTGTTACGAATTGACCGTCTGCACGCTTAGCACCAAGGCGTTTCGCGATAGAGTCACGACCGTTCTTTGTGCTACCTACTCCCTTTTTAGAAGCGAAAAGCTGAAGATCTAATCTTAACATAACTTACACCTCCTGCGTTAGTCATTTACTTTTATAAAATCGCCGTAGGCTGTTTCAATTGAGCGCAATGAAACAATCATGCCTTCAAGCAGCACCTGCGCTTTTTGAAAAGCTTCATCTTCAAGCTCCGGCAATCGAAACTCCAAAAATCCGCTTTTCATCACAGTATGCTCTTCTGCCCGAATCGAGCATAATTGATCGATCGCATTTACCGTTCCAACGGCTACGGCTGAAGCACCCGCACATATAATATCCTGACCATGCTCGGCAAACTCGGCATGTCCGGTCATTTTAAATGATTGAATAGTGCCTTCTTGCGTTCGATGTATCGTAACTTTAATCATTTCAACCTTACGCGTTGATTGCTTCGATTACAAGCTTAGTGTATGGCTGACGATGACCTTGCTTGCGACGCATGTTCTTTTTCGCTTTGTATTTGAAAACAATGATTTTCTTAGCGCGACCTTGCTTTTCAACTTTCGCTGTAACTGTTGCGCCTTCTACAAGAGGGCTTCCAACTTTTACGTTTTCGCCGCCTACGAAAAGAACTTTGTCGAAAGTAACTGTTTCACCTTCTTGAACATCAAGCTTTTCTACGTAGATTGCTTGACCTTGCTCAACTTTGATTTGTTTTCCGCCAGTTTCGATAATTGCGTACATAACTGCACCTCCTCATAAGTACTAAGACTCGCCAAAATCAGGTAGACATCCGCCTTTTATAACCCGTCTTGCGCGGTTGTAGTATATAGCGCATAGGTGCTATAAACTATAACATAGAGATACTATCACGAAATGGCGTATGATGTCAACTCATGTTTTCATAACTTCCTTTATCCCGCATTAACGGGCAGCAAGTCCCCGCTGATGGAAGTTTCACTTTATCTAATTCTAACCTTCAGCCGGATTTCTCTTTATTCTATTTTTTATTTCTCCTTTTGTTCCAAACTGGCGAATATGATAACCGTCATGATTTTCAGTTTCCGTTACATAAATAGAAAAGCCGAGCGCGGTTTCAAGCCTTTTTATATGCTCCCCGTCCTTTCCGCTAAACTGTGCGAGCACTCTCGACGCCGCTTCCACCCATATTGCTTCATGGTCCATCCCTTTCAATTCCCATAATTCTCGTTCTAATCGATAAGCAACTGCCTCGCTTGAAGGCACTTGTCCGGTTCCTCTGCATGTGCTGCAAGGAGTCATAAGCTGTTCTCGGAGGGATTGATGCTTCCGTCTTCTTGTTACTTCCAGTATACCGAGAGACGTAAATTGGAGAACTCTGACTGGTGACGGATCATTTTTAAAGGCCGTGATAAGTGCATTCCGTACAGCCTCACGGTTCCTTTCCTCGTTCATATTGATAAAGTCGATTAAAATCATGCCTCCAATATCACGTAAACGAAGCTGCCTAGCAATTTCTATTGCGGCAAGTTTGTTCGTTTTTACGACGGTATCCTGCAAGTCTTGTTTCCCCGTAAATTTTCCCGTATTCACATCAATAACCGTCATGGTTTCCGTTTGTTCAATAAGCAAGTAAGCCCCATTTTCAAGCCACACTACTTTCTTTAATGCTTTTTCCAGTTCGTGCTCAATCCCATAATAAGAAAATAAACTTTCTTTCTGCGAATGAAGAGAGATTTTATCTTCTCTTATATATTCTCGCAGCTCTTTCACCGCAGAAATGTCATCTACAACGATCTTCTCTATCGTTCCGGCCGGAAACTGTTTAAAAATCCGATCCAATAATGAAACAGCCTGATAAACAAGAGCCGGCGCTTTGACTGTTGCTTCTTGTTTTCTTATATATTGAAATTGGGCTTGCAGGTATTCTATTTCAGCTATAATAGATGTCTTATCTGCCTTTTCACTGGCTGATCGAAAAATATATCCTCCCGTATACAAACGTCCGATCGCCAGAAGTTCTTGCCGTTTTGCTTCCGCTATAATTTTGCGGGAAACGGCAACAGTTTTCTCATAGGGCATATAAACGACATATTTTCCGGTAAATTCGATTGTTTCTTTTACTTTCGGTCCCTTTGTTTCCGTTTGCTCTTTAACAACTTGCAGTATGAGCTGCTGTCCTTGGTGGACAAGCGAAGCAATATTGCAGTACGGCTTTTTTTCATCTGGCAATTCCTGAAAGGCGACTAAATCATCTCGATGAAGATATGCATTTTTTTCTCCCCCAATGTCTACGAAAGCGGCTTGCATTCCCGGCAGCACCTTTACCACTCGGCCTGCATAAATATTGCCGACAATCTGTTCCTCATTTGGTCTATGTACAAAAACCTCTACAATTTTATTGTCTTCCATAACGGCGATGCGTTTCTCGTCCGTCAAAAGATTCATATATATTGTTCTCAATCGTTATTCCTCACTTTTTGTATTTGTCACAAAAGTATAAGAAAAGGTTAGTGCTGCCGTCAACACTAACCGATCAACTCTCCTACACAGGAGTCTATGCGTTTTTCTGTAAAATACGCATATAATAGCTCATTTTCATCCAGCGTATACTGCGACCGTTCTTTTCCTTGAATAATAATGGAATGCTTGTAACCCCTCCGAAATTGCGTGAAAATGCTGTATAACGGGTCTTCGGCCTCGACCACAATAGGAGTAAGCTTTGAAATTTCGCGCTTTTTCCCGTGATAGCGTTCCAATAAAAAACGAATAAAAGTATACTGTCGCTGTTTCCATTCGAGATACATAGAAACGGCAAGAAAACAAACGATCATCCACATTGTAATATTAGCTGTGTTTGCCGCCATTCCAATGCTTACGGCGATAATAAATACAACACCGGATATATAAAGCATAAACCGATGCGCCTGCAAGAACGGCAGCCAATTCGAAAGAAGATTTAAGACTATTTTTCCTCCGTCAAGAGGCCAAATAGGCAATAAGTTGAATGCTAATATTGTGATATTATTCCATAACAGCAAATGATACCATTCTTCATTGATCCAGCCGTTTTTGAATAAAAGATAAGAAACAGAAATCATCCAAATATGCTGTAAAGGCCCGGCCAGAATTACGGCCATTTCTTCTTTCAACGGTTTGTTTCCGTGCTCTTCCATTTCAACAACTCCTCCAAACGGGAGCAGTTGTATATGTTTGATGCGCCAGCGGTAATAAGCAGCTGCAAAAGCATGACCGAGCTCATGAACAAGAACAATGCCAAATAGCAGCAATAATTCTTTGAAATGGGCAGTCATTACACCTATGGCAATGACAACCCAAAACAATGGGTGAATTTTAAATTTGGACAGTACATTTATATAATTAGTCAAAGGGAATCACCTGTATCGGATCAATGAATTTTTCATCCTTCTTCAAAGCGAAATAAAATTTTCCAGACTTTCCATCTGCACTATCAGCTACTGTACCAAGTTTTTGCTTTTTTTGCACATACTCATACACAGAAACGGATACATCTACTAAATTTCCGTACCACGATTCTGTGCCGTCCGTATGCTGAATAATAACGGTGTTCCCCAAACCTTTCTTATTCCCTGCAAAAATAACGAGCCCTTCGTTTACAGCATCTACAACTGCACTAAGACCAGTTTGGACAAATACCCCTTGCCCGTTTGCTTCAAATGTTTGCAGTACTTTTCCCGAAGCCGGAACAGCATAGTCTTCCTCCTTAGCAACGGTCTGTTGTTTCTTTTTTGAAGACAGCAGCGAAATAGGTTCTCCAAATTGCTGGTTATACCAGTCCGAAACAACAGCAAATTGAAATTCTTGCTCCATTGTCCTCTTAACAACAGAACGCGCTTCATCGAGAGATCCATTCGTGTTTTTGAACAAAATAGCGACCAAGAGAACAAGGCAAGCGGAGCATAACAGCTTAAAAAGAAAGACTTCTTTTTTAAAAAGAGGGTGTGTTTCTTGTTTAGCCTCATCAAAAATAGTGTCGCTGTCCATGCTGAATACATCTTGTTCCGGTAAAAAAGGAGGCGAAGTTACAATCTCTGTATACGCTTTTCGCTGTTGATGCTCCTTCCGTTTGGCAATGCGCTTCCGAATTTCATCCGCTCTTCGTTTATTCATCCTTTCCCCTTCCTCCAACTACAGTTTGTACATTTTTATGAGTTGTCCGAGGAAGATATTACTTTTAATTAAAGTCCGGTACCACTAAAAAAACACTTCGTTATTGCAACGAAGTGTTTTTTAACGTATTCCGAAAAACTTTTTCACTTTAGCAAATACAGTCGGTTTTTCTTTATCAAAAGCTTGCAAAGGAACAGACTCTCCAAGCAACCGGCGCGCGATGTTGCGGTACGCAATGGCAGCTTTGCCGTCCGGGTTTAAAGCAACTGGTTCCCCTGTGTTTGTAGCTTTAATAACCGCTTCATCATCTTCTACTATTCCTAACAGCTCGATAGAAAGCGTGCGCTGGATTTCATCTACGTCCAGCATTTCATGATTTTGCAGCATATGGCTGCGAACACGGTTAATAATAAGCTTTGGAGGTTCAATATCTTCTTTTTCTAACAATCCGATAATACGGTCCGCGTCACGCATAGAAGACACTTCCGGCGTCGTTACAACGATTGCTTTATCAGCTCCGGCAACCGCATTTTTAAATCCTTGTTCAATTCCTGCCGGACAATCAATTAATATGTAATCAAAATCTTGTCTTAATTCATCAATAATCGCTTTCATTTGCTCAGGCGTTACTGCAGATTTATCACTCGTTTGTGCCGCAGGTAAAAGGTACAACGATTCAAAGCGTTTATCCTTAATGAGTGCTTGACGCAAACCGCAGTCTCCGCGTACAACGTCAACAAGATCAAATACAATTCGATTTTCAAGTCCCATTACAACGTCTAGATTTCTAAGTCCGATATCTGTATCAACTAAGCACACTTTTTTACCGGATAGAGCTAGTGCTGTACCGAGATTGGCAGAAGTCGTTGTTTTGCCGACTCCTCCCTTACCGGATGTAATAACAATTGCCTCTCCCACAGCTATATGACTCCCCTTTCTACCCTTGTTAAATTAGGTCTGAGATGAGTGAGAAGTTGAACGCGGTCTACTACAATTTGATTGTCCTCATTGATGTATGCGCATTCCATTTCATGACCGTCTCCCGCATAATCTGGAGCCCGATTCATCACATCACTAATTCTCAGTTGCATGGGATTCATTAGTGATGCTGCAATAATCGCTTCCTTATTACCATAATACCCTGCATGGGCAATCCCGCGCAGTGCACCTATTACGAAAATATTTCCTCCGGCAACAACTGTTCCTCCCGGATTCACATCTCCAATTAACAGCAAGTCCCCCTTTACTTGAAGAACCTGCCCTGAGCGAACGATTTTCGTTACGGAAACGATCTCCGTTTCTCTCTTCCACTCCAATGCTTGTTCTTTAGACACCACATCGCTGTCTATTGAATCCACTACTAAATTTTTTTTATTTCGAATCAGCGTACGCAGTTCTTCTTCCTGCTGTTCTGATAGAAAGCGTCGTCCCACTTTCACGTGAACTTCGATCAGTGAGCGCTCTCCGGCATCATAATAGCTTGTAGAAAGCTTTTCATCGAGTTCTTCTAACAACTCTTTAAAAGAACAAGTATCATCGAGATGTAACGTTAAACCGTCCTTTGTTCCTTTTATTGTTACGTGTTGCTGCTTTCGCTCTGTCATTATAACGCTCACCCCACCGGTTTAATTCGACATGAAACCTGTAATTCCTCTTTTATTTTTCATCTCTTGCTTCTTTTAAGCGCAAAATTTGTTTTTTCAGTGGGAAACAAAAGAGGAACAAAAAGATAGCATTTGCGGCTAACGTAGGCAATAATCTTTCAGAAAAGAAAGTATCTGCCGGCATATCCGTCAGCTTTAACAACGTTAAAAATCCATATACATAGTATTCTAATACAGTAATTGTCAATAAGATGAGAGTAGACACAATAATCAGGTTAACCTGAAGCACCTTCATGGCATTGTATACGAGAAACGTCAGAATTGGATAAGCAAACAAATAAATTCCTATCAGTTCTGTATAGACGATATCAAACAAAAACCCGAAAACCAAAGCATAATAAATGGCATACGTCGGATTGTAATATACCGTAATGAAGAGCAGGATAATGATAAGAAAATGAGGAACTACAATATAATCCGTTCCAAACGGTTTAGATGGAAATACGGATACAAACACATTTTCACTTATGAAAGCCAGAAGCAAAAGGAGCGGAAGAATGACACGATTCATAGCAATCCCCTCCTACTGCTCATTTCTGACTGCCGGCATTAAACGCTTCGCAACCATAACATGGCTGATATCATTTAAATCTGCCGCTGGCTTTACATATGCAGTCTGTGTTAATCCGTATTCATCCGGCGTTACTTCTATTACTTTTCCAATGACAAGTCCTTTTGGAAAAATACCGCCTAAACCGGATGTAACAACGATTTGTTTTTTCTCCACTTTCGCATCGGATGGTATTTTGGTGAACAATAATGCTTGCTTTTCTTTGTCATATCCTTCAATTAATCCGAAAATCCTTGTGTCCTCCTCTACAACGGCAGAAATCCGGTTTGTACGGTTAGCTGAACTTAAAAGCTCTACGGTAGAAGTGAACTGAGACACATTTTTCACCTTGCCGATTAATCCTTTTGCTGTCACAACCGCCATATCTTTTTTAATCCCTTGCTGCGCACCTTTATCGATGGACACAACATCCTGCCATTTATCCGGATTTCTTTCAATTACCGTTGCTTGTTCAGGATTGTAATCCCGCATATCCACTTTCTTTTTCAAAATATCTCGCAATTCCTCATTTTCTTTTTCTAAATCCTTCACTTTTACCGAAAGCTCTACATACTCATCCAGTCTTGCCTTTAACACTTTGTTTTCCTTGTATGTACGCTTAATATCTTCTATATCTTGAAAGAAACCCGCGACATACTGTGCGGGTTTTTCAAATAATGATTGTACAGACCCCATAGAATCTTTTACAAACTGCTCCGGCCAAGTCAGCTTTTGACGATCTTTTAAGGAAATCCCTATCAATGCCACCAAAAGAATGATGCTTACTAATAATACAATTAATCTTTTGTTTAAAAAAAACCGTGGCACGTTTACACCCTCTTAGCTTAGCTTGATTTTGTTTTGAAGAGATCGATGTTGTCTAATGCTTTTCCTGTTCCGATAGCTACACAATCTAAAGGATTTTCCGCCACGACAACCGGCATTTGCGTTTCTTCGCTGATCACCTTGTCCAAGTTGCGCAGCAAAGCACCGCCGCCAGTTAACACGATACCGCGATCCATGATATCGGCAGCCAATTCAGGCGGAGTTTTTTCCAGCGTATTTTTGACGGATTCAATAATAGCATCCACTGTATCCTTTAAAGCTTCCGCAATTTCTTCCGGTCTTATTAAAACAGTTTTTGGAAGACCTGTGATTAAGTCACGTCCGCGAATCTCCATCGGCTCGATGCCTTCTGCTGAGCCAGCAGAACCGATTTCCAGCTTTAATGCTTCCGCTGTGCGTTCCCCAATCATGAGATTATAGTTCTTTTTAATGTACTGAATGATGGACTCGTCCATCTCATCGCCTGCTACGCGAATGGATTGACTTGTTACGATACCGCCCAATGAGATAATCGCCACTTCTGTTGTACCGCCGCCGATGTCTACTACCATGCTTCCTGTCGGCTCCCATACAGGCAAGTTGGCGCCGATTGCTGCCGCAAACGGCTCTTCAATTGGATAAGCATCACGTGCACCTGCTTGACGAGTCGCATCGATTACCGCACGCTTCTCTACAGCTGTAATGCCTGATGGAACACATACCATTACATACGGTTTGCGAGAGAAAAACCCGTTAGACTTTTGAGCTTGATTAATATAATACTTCATCATCGTAGCCGTTGTTTCGTAGTCAGCAATAACACCGTCTTTCATTGGGCGCAATGCCACAACATTTCCAGGAGTACGTCCAATCATTTGCTTTGCGTCGTTTCCTACCGCAACAATATTTTTCGTATCTGTTTGCAGCGCCACGACAGAAGGCTCGCGCACTACAACACCTTTTCCTTTTACATATACCAAAGTATTTGCTGTTCCTAAATCTATTCCAAGATCACGTGTAAAACCGCCAAATCCAAACATAATTGTATCTTCCTTTCTAAAACGAAAATACTTTTTCTTTTTTATTCAAAAAACAAAACGTTTCATATTTCAACTGTTCTTATTGTTAGCTAAACCCTACAAAAAACTCATAAACCACATTATAAAACAAAAAAAAAAAAATAGATAGTATAAAATGCGACACATTCTTATCTATTTTTCAAATGTTGCTTGTTGATCTCGAAATTTCTTCAGCAAAAACTGAGGCCACCTTTTATTGTATTGTTTGTTTATCGATAGGTCAATGACCGGGCAGCGGATAATAAGAAACGGGGGCTCTATCCCCCGTTTCTGGCAATTCAATTTATATAGCCTTTTTCTTTTAAGCTGACAAATTTGTGTTCGCCGATAATGATATGGTCAAGGAGTTCGATTCCCATAATTTTGCCGCATTCAGCCAGCCGTTTTGTAACTTCGATGTCTTCCCGGCTTGGCGAGGGGTCGTAGGGTAGGCGCCATGCGCCTTGCTTTGTTCCCAAAGCAGGTTTCACAGCTCCCCCCTCAGAACCGTACGTACACCTTTCAGTGTATACGGCTCGCCAGTTGACTAATCGGAATGTGCTTCTCATGATGGTCATGATGGCATTTATAACATAGGACAAGAGTTTTTCTGTTCCGCTCAATCATTATCTTGTCTAAGTATGTTAGATGTCTCTTTTTCTTCAAGTCCTTTAACTTACGGACATGATGGACTTCCATTTGACCTTCTGTTGTACCACACGCTTCACATTTATTTGCTAATAAACGCTTTTCGAATTCTGTCCTTCCTGAATATTTCATTGTATTAACTAATACATCAATTTCAGGTGAATCTGCTTTTACTGCACCTCTATGTTTTGGCAGGTCTTTCAGCTTTACAAACTGGTGGAGCTTGTCATTTCCATGCTTGTCTTTCCTGACGAGGCATAGAACTCCTTGTTTGTGTGTTCGCATGCTAGATGCAACTTTCATAGAAGTATTTCTTCGTTTATTAGTAATTGTTTTAATAAAACTACTTTCAGCCAAATAGAATAGCTTATCTAAATGATGGTAATTATTAGCTAGCTTATAGTAGTTTGCGATTCCTCTTAGTTCCGCGTTGTAGGTATACAAAATTTCTAACTCTGAATTGTTAATTAATTTTGCCCTGTGTGTAATTTTAAAGTTGTCTAAGTTTCCATATCCATTTTTAATCGCAAATTCGTTGATTTTCTTTTCAGGAATTTCTAACTTAATAGCACCTGATAGGGTTCTCTTTTTTAATGGATGTTTCTGGTTTTTATATGCGACCCTTTTGACCTTGATTTCATTCCATCTTCGGAATTGATACCCCAAAAAAGGAATGGGCTTTTCTAAATGAGTGACTAATGTTTTTTCATCGCTAAGGTCAAGATGTAGTTCCTTTTTAAGGAATTTCTTTATCGTTTCTTTAACTTCTAATGCACTTTGTTTTAGGCCTGCAATTCCGATAACAAAATCGTCGGCATAACGGACGTATTTCATTCTTTGGTAGTTTTTATCCATAGGGTCGATAGAAGGGATTTCGATTTGCTTACTTTTTAGCTGCCTTATTTGGCAAACCAAATCCATTCTGCCATCCCAATATTGGTGTCCGTATTTTCCATCTAGCCTTTCAATTTTTCGGGATAGTGTTTTGATTTCCGAGCGAATTTTTATATATTCTGTATTCCTTGCTCTGGTCTTTCCCTTTTCGAACTCATTTATGAGTTTTTCCATAAACAGGTCAAATTCATGGAGGTAGATATTGGCTAGGATAGGCGATATAATACCGCCTTGTGGTGTTCCGCTGTATGTTTTATGATATGTCCAATTCTCCATTACACCACTCTTTAAGGCATTATGAATAAGCAGCAAGAAACGACGATCATCTATTTTTTTTGAGACAAGTTTCAAAAGTACAGTATGGTTGATATGGTCGAAAAAGCCTTTAATGTCTCCTTCAATACACCATGTTAAACCTTTCCACGTGTTTTTGATTTGGGAAAGTGCTGTATGACAGCTTCTTCCTTCCCTAAAACCGTGTGAGTTGTTTGAGAATATTGGTTCATAGACGTTTTCCAATATCATTCTCATAACTTCCTGTACCAACTTATCTTTAAAATTTGGAACTCCTAAAGGTCTCTTTTTTCCATTAGCTTTTGGGATATATACCCTTCTTACAGGTGCAAAGCGGAATGTTCCTGTTTTTAGCTGTTCGATGATTTTATCGATTTTCTGTAGACTAAAACCATCGATCGTTTCGTTTGATGTTCCTTTCGTTAGGTTTCCTGAATTCGGATACAACTTTACATAAGCTTTAATCCACAACTCTTTTTTATACATAAGGCGGTAACAATCCGTAATGATTTTTCCGTTTTGAGAAGCTTTCCTTATAACGTCTAACTGGTGAAATGGATTTTTTGCCATATTCATGACTCCTTTCCCGTTGACGTTAACATCAACCTGTCTCCCTTCCCCCTGCTAAACTCATTACAAGCAAACGTCGGGTACTATGGAGACTCCGTTACCATATGCAATTTTCATAGACCTTTTGTCTAATAGCCATTTGGCGCTTGCACTTAGGTAATCCCTGCATTATGCATAATGATAGATACATGATGGTTAGGTATCCCTTTCGACGGTTTCCTCGTGCAGAGGATTGAAGGACAAACCTTACTATGGACGGGAAAGCGGCGGTTTCCCACAGACGCTCAGGAGATACGTCCCCCATTTTGTCCTCGTTGCCTGTTAGCTATCGTAGACAACGGCGCACCCATCGCTCATTCGTCTAGGATTCAAGCAGTATAGCTTTTACCATACATCACTTGGTCTGAAGAACTGACTCGACGTTAGATAGCTTTGTCGTCTTTTCTCCTTTTCACATCATGCTTTGTTCCCTATATTGGGTTTCCCCTCAAGGTAAGATGCTGACCATGGAACGTTGTAAGGAGTTCCAGATTTCTAATGAAATCACTATCATTAAGCACCTTGCAGGCGCACTCCGGAGGGATGATTATGCAGACAAATGATAGAGGCAGCTGAACGGCGAAACGCCTCCTTGTAGACCTCGCGAGGATGTACAATAGAGACGTTTAGGCTCCCGATAAACACGGTTTGCCGGTGGATAATTTGATTTTTCGTATTCAAATACAGGCAGACAAAATGCTCTTGCGTTAAAAAACGCATTTCTTCCATCATGTACTTTGCACAGTCTTCCGGATTGCGGATGCTATATCGTTGATCGTACTGCAATCTCACCATTCTTCGTCCTAGTTCAAAAGATGCCAAAAGCTGCGCAGCCTTTGCTTCTCCGATGCCGGGAATACCTGTGATTTCTTCTATTGTGGCATCTTTGAGCAATCGCAATCCGTCAAAATGGTTTAAAATCCTGTTCGCTAATGTAAGAGCGGATTCGCTTTTTGAACCGGTTCGCAATAAAATGGCTAATAATTCTATGTTGGACAAACTGTTTACCCCTTCTGAGATAAGGCGTTCTCTCGGTCGATCGTCTTTTGGCATGTCCCGAATAAAAAAAGACTGTACGCTCACTTCTCCTCTCCCCCCTTTTCTTAAAAGCCAAACTTTCGCAGTTCGCGAATCGTTCTCGCAACAGGCAATCCTACAACAGAATAATAATCTCCGTTAATCCGCTTGACGAGCGAAGCCCCAAAGCCTTGAATGCCGTAAGCACCCGCCTTGTCAAATGGTTCTTTGCTTTCAATATAAGTTTGAATTTCTTCTTCTGAAAGCTCCCAAAACGTAACCTCCGTTCGTTCAAAAAACGTTACGGTTTGATCTGGAGAAACAATGGCGACTCCTGTATACACTTCATGTGTACGACCAGACAACATTCGCAGCATGGATTCCGCTTCTTCTTTGTTTTTAGGCTTTCCTAAAATATGAGAGTCATAAGTCACAATTGTATCTGCTCCAAGGATTGTGGCATGAGGAAAACGGGATGCTACGTCTGACGCTTTTTGCAAAGCAAGCGACATGACGATTTCATCAGGAGAAGCATGTTCGTCAACAGTTTCCTCTATTTCACTGACAGAAACCTGGAAGGACAGACGGAGATTTTCAAGAAGTTCCTTACGGCGTGGAGAGCCTGAAGCCAGGATAAGACGTTCCATTCTATCACCTTTCTTTCTTTTTTCTTTTAAGCAAGAAGATACAGTCCTATCCTACCAAAAGTAAACGCTGCTCACAAATTTACAAAATGGCATTTTCAGGGATGGATTTGTCATTCGGCGATCTAAAAAAGAAAAAGAAGGAAGCCTCCTTCTTTTGTCTTACTGCACCATTTTCGACATCATTGCTTCATAAGCCGCCAGGCCATCAAGCAAAAACTGCTGTAATTTCAAAAAATCGGCTTCTTTTTTCGATTCTTTGTATTCTTTTAAAGCGTTATAGGATAAGGTGCTATAGCCAAAAAATTTTTTAATTTCTTCTTGCTTGATTGTCTTACTCTGGCCGGACAGGCTCTTAAATTCTTTTTGCAAACTGTTCCACTTTTCTTCTGTTATCTTTTGACCAGAATAAAGAACCGAGGCTGCTTCGACCATACGTTGAAAAAAAGTGCTTCCTAGCAAAATCTTTTCCGCTTGCTTTTCATATTGCTTCGCAACTGTGCCGCTTTTTGCAGCAAGCGGCTTTTCCCAAGTGCTCAGCCCTTTCTTTTTATAAGTTTGCCCCATTGTTTTATTAACCGTTTCCTCGTTAGAAATACCAATCAGCAGCAGGATTTTATCTCCCATATCGACAAGGGACGCGGGCACACCTTTTTGTTTTGCATCTTCCAATGCTTGCTTCGCTTTATCTGTTGCCGTAAATGCACCGCCTTGCACAACATATAAAGAAAGAGGTTCAATTTTCGATACTGCGCTTGATTTAGAAGACTCTTTTTCCGAAGCAGCAACTGTTTGCTTCGGAGTCACAGCAACAGTTTGCGGTTGCTGTTCTTTGAGAGGCTCGTTACTTCCCAGCACATTTAACACGATGAACCCCAGTCCCGTTCCAAAAAGGGAAGCAGTGAGAATGATTGCTGCAATTTTCTTGCCTACCCCCTTGTCTTTTTGAAGGAATGTGTTTTTGAATCCTTCCTTATAGCTATTTTTGTTATAAAACGGAACAACATTGCTATACTCCGGCTCCTTAGATGGCAACACCCATTCAAAATCAGCCTCTTTTCGCGGCATCTCCCGTTCCTTCTCTTCTTTTTTGCGAGATGCTTCTGTATAGTTTTTCTCTACTCCGTTCAGCTTTACGGAAATTTTCGTTGAATGCTTGTCCATGTCCTCAACCCCTTTACTGTATGCCGTTCTCCTCATTGTCAGCATCGTAACATATATAAGGAAAAAAATAACAAGATATTTGTCATGGAAGTTTATAAGCTTTTCGCCAATTTCTCCTATAATTCCTAACGATTCTTTCTTAGGTTTGTACTATATGTATTCTTCTCCTGTAGTCCATAGAACCTTGTCCTATATTTCTCCAAAAAAATAGACAGCCTGCGCTGTCTACTTTTTCATGCTCAATATGAATTTGCGTACGTCAGAAATGAAGTAAAGAGAACCAGTGATAACAAGAACTTCATTTTTTTGTATGTTTCTTATTGTTTCCATCACAGCTTCCTGCCAGTTCTCAAATACCTCTTTGTTTTTCAACTGAGAATGAGAGGCAAGTATCTTTGCCGAAACAGCCCGCGGAAAGTCAAACGTTGTAAATATCATTTTGTCCGCAACCATTTCCAGCTTGCTTATCATGCTTGCAACCGGCTTATCAGAAAGCGCTGTAAATAAAATCACAATTTTGTTCTCACCGTAATGGGATTGAATTGTTTGAACTAAGCTGTCCACTCCTTCCGGATTATGGGCACCGTCTATAATAACGGGAGGATGCTCTAAAACCTGCTCGAATCGTCCGAGCCAAAACGCTTCCTGCAATCCTTCTCTTATATGCTGCTCTTCTATCAAGAAAGACAAATATGTTTGCAAATATTTGACGGCCATTACCGCCACAGAAGCATTTTGAACTTGATGAGCTCCTTTCATGGAAATAATAAGGTTCTCGTACGAGCCAAACGGACATTGAAACGAAAAAGTTTCTCCTCTTTTGTCAGATTGGATATGCTCTAGCCAAAAGTCCTGTCCAAGCTCGTATACCTTTGCCCGTTTGTTCTTTGCTTCATTTCGAATTACCTGTAACGCTCCAAGCTGCTGCACTCCTGTCACAAGAGGCACTCCCGATTTAATAATGCCTGCTTTTTCCCCCGCAATTTCTTCAAGCGTCTCCCCCAAAATACGCATATGATCGAATCCAATGGTCGTAATGATTGTTAAGACTGGATGAATGACGTTTGTAGAATCATAACGTCCGCCAAGTCCTGTTTCGAACAATACAAGGTCTACAACATTCATTTTTCCGAAGTAATATATGGCCATCACTGTAATGACTTCAAATTCTGTAGCAGAACCCAAATCGGTTTCATCGAGTTCCTCTACAATCGGCTTTACCGCATTTACAAGATGAATGATTTCCTCATCGGAAATCGGGATGCCGTTGACGCTGATTCTCTCATTAAACGATTCAATATAAGGGGAGGTGAACGTTCCTATTGTGTAATCGGCTTGCTGTAAAATAGAACGAATATATGTAACGGTTGATCCTTTTCCGTTTGTTCCTGCGATATGTACGCACTTTATTCGTCTTTCCGGATGGTCCAGCCGTTTGAGCATCCATTTCATTCGTTCCAATCCCGGCTTAATGCCAAACTGAAGACGATTGTGAACCCATTGCACCGCTTCTTCGTATGTATTCATGCAAGTCCCTCGCTTTTTGAATGTAAAAAAGAACCCAACACGGGTTTGTTCCACATATTATTATACGCTATTTGGAACACGCATGTCGGGTTCTTCTGTATTATTTTGTTAGCTCTTCTAAGCGCTGACGCACTGTTTCACGCTTTTCGAGGTAATCACGCTCTTTTGCACGTTCTTCTTCAATTACTTTTGCTGGCGCTTTTTTCACGAAACCTTCATTGCTTAATTTTTTCTGTACGCGTTCTACTTCCGCATTCAGTTTATCCAGTTCTTTCTTTAAACGGCTGATTTCTTCATCCAGGTTAATTAATCCTTCAAGCGGCAAGAACAATTCTGCACCTGTTACAACAGCAGTCATGCATTTCTCCGGCGCTTTTACATCCGTTGCAATAACGAGGTCGCTTGGGTTGCAGAAGCGTTCAATGTAGGAACGATTCTTTTCGAGCTTCGCAAGAATCGTTTCATCCTTCGCCTTCAAGTACAGCTGGATCTTTTTGCTCAGCGGTGTATTCACTTCTGCACGAATGTTGCGTACAGAACGGATAATTTCTACTAATAAGCGCATTTCATCTACTGCTTCTGTATACATAAACTCTTCACGAGCCGTCGGCCAGCTTGCAACTGTAATGGAGTCCCCTTGATGAGGAAGGTGCTGCCAAATTTCTTCTGTTACGAACGGCATGAACGGATGCAGCAATCTCATTGTATTGTCTAAAACATATGCCAATACAGAACGAGTGGTTTTCTTCGCTTCTTCGTCTTCACCGTATAACGGAAGTTTCGCCATTTCAATATACCAGTCGCAAAGGTCATCCCAAATGAAATTGTAGAGGGCGCGGCCTACTTCACCGAACTCATATTTTTCAATATTCTTCGTCACGCTTTCGATCGTCTCATTTAAGCGAGTTAAAATCCATTTGTCTGCTACAGATTTCTCGCCGGACAAGTCAAGTTCTTCGTACGTCATGCCGCCCATGTTCATCAACGCGAAGCGGGATGCGTTCCAAATTTTATTTACGAAGTTCCAAGTCGATTCTACTTTTTCGATGCTGAATCGTAAATCCTGACCAGGTGCGCTTCCTGTTGATAAGAAGTAACGTAAAGAATCCGCACCGTATTGATCGATAACATCCATCGGGTCTACGCCGTTTCCTAGTGATTTACTCATTTTGCGGCCCTGAGCGTCGCGAACTAACCCGTGGATCAATACGTCTTGGAACGGACGTTGTCCTGTAAACTCAAGCCCTTGGAAAATCATGCGGGATACCCAGAAGAAGATGATATCATAACCAGTTACTAGTACGTTAGTAGGGTAGTAACGTTTAAAATCTTCTGCATCTTTGTTCGGCCACCCTAAGGTAGAGAACGGCCATAGTGCGGAGCTGAACCACGTATCCAGTACGTCCGGATCTTGCTCCCAGTTTTCAATATCTGCCGGCGGATTTGTATCAACATATACTTCTCCTGTTTCTTTGTGATACCAAGCCGGAATGCGGTGGCCCCACCATAATTGACGGGAAATACACCAGTCACGGATGTTTTCCATCCAGTGCAAATACGTTTTTTCAAAACGCTCCGGTACGAAGTTTACTTTTTCTTCTTGCTGTTGAAGAGCGATTGCTTTTTCTGCCAGCGGCTGCATTTTTACGAACCATTGTGTGGACAAATATGGTTCAACTACTGCTCCGCTTCGTTCGCTGTGACCAACAGAATGCATATGCTCTTCAATTTTGATAAGAACGCCTTGCTCTTCTAGGTCTTTTACGATTTGCTTGCGGCATTCAAAGCGGTCCATACCGTTGTATTTGCCTGCATTCTCGTTCATTGTGCCGTCTTCGTTCATCACCAGGATGCGCGGCAAGTTATGGCGGTTTCCGATTTCAAAATCGTTCGGATCATGGGCCGGCGTAATTTTTACTGCCCCGGAACCGAATTCCATATCTACATAATCGTCGCCTACAACCGGAATTTCGCGGCCGACAATCGGCAGAATAGCTGTTTTGCCTATTAAATGTTTATAACGCTCATCTTCCGGATGAACTGCAATCGCTGTATCGCCAAGCATCGTTTCCGGACGAGTCGTTGCGATTTCGATGTAACCGGAACCGTCGGAAAGCGGATAACGCATATGATAGAACGCGCCTTGTACGTCTTTGTAAATAACCTCGATATCAGATAATGCTGTACGTGTAGCAGGGTCCCAGTTGATAATGTATTCGCCGCGATAAATCAGCCCTTTTTTATAAAGGGTAACGAATACTTCACGAACGGCATCGGATAATCCTTCATCCAGCGTAAAGCGCTCGCGTGTATAGTCTAATCCTAATCCAAGCTTTGCCCATTGCTGGCGAATGTGGGAAGCATATTCTTCTTTCCATTCCCATGCTTTTTCTAAAAATTTCTCGCGCCCTAAGTCGTAACGCGTTACACCTTCTTCACGAAGCTTTGCTTCTACTTTTGCCTGCGTTGCAATTCCTGCATGGTCCATGCCCGGCAGCCATAGAACATCATAGCCCTGCATGCGCTTCACGCGTGTTAAAATGTCTTGTAGCGTCGTATCCCATGCATGCCCTAAATGAAGCTTGCCTGTTACGTTTGGAGGCGGAATCACAATCGTATACGGCTCTTTTTCAGATTCGCCTTTTGCTTCAAAATATTTGCCTTCCAGCCACCATTGGTAGCGGTCTCGTTCTACGGATTTCGGATCGTATTTCGTCGGTAAAGTTTTTTCCGTATGCTCCATGTTTATCCCTCCTGTTTTTTCTGAATTAAAATAAAAAAACCCCATCATCCCAAAAGGACGAATGGAGTTATATTCGCGGTACCACCTTTTTTCGCAAACATACGATGTATATTTGCGCTCTCAATTCTGTAACGGGTTACAACCGGCTTCTTCTACTGAACGTTCAAAGAAGCTGCTCAAGGGCGACCTTCCAACTCTGCCATCTAAGAAATCTCCCAGCTAATGATTTCTCTCTCTGAAGATGCAGGAAGCTGTACTCTTCCCTGTCCATGCATTTTTGTATTCAGTTTATACACTATAGTCTAAAAAAGAAAAATGGAATCGTCAATAAGGTTAGCCAAGTTTTTTATAATATATGCAGAAAAAAGGAAAAAAGTTCGGGATAGGCACCCAAATAAACATTTGGGCATATATTGATAGCACTTACTGCAGGGAGGTACAACGACATGAAACGCTATCGTCGCCCGTACAATTTTTCCACCCCCCATTGGATGAGAAATATACAAACCATCCTTCATGACTGCATTATTCCGCTTACGATTTTTCAGGCTATTCGCACTTTGCTTTTTCCAAACTTTCTTGATTTTGTTCTGTTGATTGTATTCATTTATTTAACGGTTCGGTCACATTACAATTCTATGTAAAAAAAAGTCTCTCCCACTACTGGGTAGAGACTTTATTGCTGACTTTGCTCAGTCTGGTATTCTGCCGATTGCAGCTGTGTAATAAAATATTCCGTATTGCGGATGAGCCAATGAGAATGCTGAAGCTGTTTCGCATAGGAAAGCTCATTTCGTTCATCTCTAGAAGATTCAGAGTTTACATAACGAATGACTTGATTAATGAACTTTTGCGGATAGGCCATATACCCAAGCATTAGCATTTTCTCTTCTTTTTGAAGGGGAAATGTTTTTTGATATTCCTGAAACCATTCATATCGGTCGTTTCGTGCAACAGGATAGGTTTGAAATGTACGGGTATAAAATGTGACGAGGTCTGTGATCGGCGAAGAAAAACTTGAGTTTTCCAAGCTGATGAAATATCCGTTGCGCTGATGATCAAACAAAAAATGATTGCTGGAAAGGTTGCCGTGAATAAGAGAAACTCGCGTTTTTTCTTTTTCTTTCATCGCTTCGTACCATTCTTCCATCTTCTTCGTTGCAAACTCATGTGCCCGCATCACATGGTGATGATGAGACACGTACTGCAGTTCGAATGGTGACATATACCACCGGCTTTCACATCTTGTTAAAAATTGTTCCAATCCGTTACGTTCTTCTTCCCACCGATTTGTAATAACCTCATAATGATGTTTCACCATATCTTCATCGATTTTTTCTTCTCGCTGCGTTTTTTGATGCATAAGCGCTAACGTGCTGAACATTTTATGGTAGCGATCATTGTCTTCAGCAGATTGCTCTGTTTGTTCCAGCCACGGCATTAAATAATAACTGTTCTCTTCATCATACAGAATATGTCGGCCGTCTTGCGCATGGTAAATAGGAGCATAATGAGTGAACCCTTTTTCCGTTAGAATCTGAATGTTTTGCATGAATGAACTGCGCATCATGCGGTTATAATTGAGTTTTTTTAATGCATAAGCCCCTTGATTTGTATACACCTTAATGACATTTCCATGATCTTCAAAATAATCAGGCTTTAATCGGTACATTTGCAGAATTCCGTTGTATCTCTCCCTCACGGCTGTATCCATACCATTATCCTTTCTGAAAAAGAATAAAGTGAACCTTGTGCGATTCATTCCTGAAACAAAACAGGTGAGGAAGACAAAGCTTCACTCACACTGTATTTAAGCTGCTATTTTGATTTTGACTTCGGTATCGGAATATAGAGCGTTTGTCCTTCTGTTAAATAAAAATCGTCTAGTTGGTTCACTCGAGTAATTTGTTGAACGCTGGTTTCGTAACGTTCCGCAATCGATTCTACTGTATCGCCGTTTTGGACAAAGTAAATGCGCAGTTTTGTGAACTCCTCTTCTCTCTCTTTCGTAAACAGCTTTGTTAAATATAACGCATTTTCATCACGTGCAGAGTATTCAAACTCTTCTTCCTCTTCTTGAACTTCTTCTTGGCCTTCTTTTTCTACTAATTCCTTCGCACGGCCAAAGAGCTCCGCATGCGGAAAAACTCCTCCTTTGTTCTCTTCAGCAATTTGCGGAGTTTTCTCCGTCTCTTCTACTAATTCCTTCGCACGGCCAAAGAGCTCCGCGTGCGGAAAAGCTTCTTCTTTGTTCTCTTCAGCAGTTTGTGAAGTTTTCTCCGTCTCTTCTGCTAATTCCTTTGTCCTGCTAAAGAGCTCTGCGTACGAAAAAGCTTCTTCTTTGTTCTCTTCAGCAATTTGAGGAATTTTCTCCGTCTCTTCTGCCAATTCCTTTGTCCTGCTAAAGAGCTCTACGTGCGGAAAAGCTCCTTCTTTGTTCTCTTCAGCAATTTGCGGAGTTTTCTCCGTCTCTTCTGCTGCAGGAGCTTTCCGAACTTCTAATTGAAACGGTTCAAATAATTCTTCTTCCTCTTCTTCAACAACTGGATAAAGCTCCTCTTGATCCTCTTCTTCGTATACCTCTTCTTGCTCGCGTTCTTGCCCACACAATCCGGAAATTTCAATATCCGCTAAGAGCTGCAAGCATCCTCTTTCCGGCATTTCATAATCAAACGATTCAATTGTTACATATAAATTATTCACTTGCTTCACACGTGCTTTCGGAATGGAAATCTCAAGCGGAAACGCATGGGAAAGTTCGTTCACACCATCTTCCCGTACATATACACTGTCCACTGTTCGCACAGGTGAAAGCTCGCGTAATGAAAAGGCGGCTTCTTCATCTTCTTGCGGGATATACTCACCGCTTAGCTGTAATTCTCCTCTAACAACCACTTCATAATCACGCTCATGTATGACAATGTCCGGATCTAACGAAATGGAAAGCAATTCTGCCACTTCCTGTCCTTTTTGAAACCATACCGACTCTTTTAAAGAAAAACGTAAAGACGTTTGATTGTCCGCAGTCACTCCATGAGTCCCCCTCTCAACGAACTTTTTTCATATGACATTACAGATTTATGTACAAAGGCGGGCTTTTATGAATAAAAATTGCAAGAAACTCAACTGAGGACGCTCTCTCCAATAAAAAAATCGTCCTTATGAAAAGGACGATTTTTTTTTCTTTATTATTTTAACTTGGACATCGCAATTTCTGCGGCCTGAATTGTTCTTTCGATATCTTCGCTGCTGTGTGCGGTAGATAAGAACAGTCCTTCAAACTGAGAAGGCGGCAAGAATACGCCCTGTTCAATCATTTCACGATAGTACGCAGCGAAATATTCTAAGTTTGAAGTTTTTGCTTTTTCGTAGTTTGTTACTTTTTCATTTGTGAAGAAGAAACCAATCATAGAGCCGGCACGGTTAATGCAATGTGGAATACCGTGCTTTTCCGCCGCTGCTTTCAATCCTTGCTCCAGACGCTCTGCTTTCTTTTCAAACTCTTTATAAGACTCAGGTGTCAACTGCACTAATGTTTCATAACCTGCTGTCATCGCTAATGGGTTGCCGGATAGAGTACCCGCTTGATAAATAGGACCGCTTGGAGCAATTTGCGCCATGATTTCCGCTTTACCGCCGTATGCTCCTACAGGCAGACCGCCGCCGATTACTTTTCCTAAGCATGTTAAGTCCGGTGTTACTCCAAAGTAGCCTTGTCCACAATTGTAACCGACACGGAATCCTGTCATAACCTCATCAAAAATGAGAAGCGCGCCGTATTGTGTTGTAATTTCACGCAAGCCTTCTAAAAAGCCCGGAAGCGGAGGAACAACGCCCATATTGCCTGCTACAGGCTCAACGATAACAGCCGCAATGTCTTCTCCGTATTGCTCAAACGCTATTTTTAAGCTCTCTAAGTCATTGTACGGAACCGTAATCGTATTTTGGGCTACTCCTTCCGGAACACCAGGACTGTCCGGCAATCCAAGTGTAGCTACTCCAGATCCGGCTTTGATTAGAAGGGAGTCACCATGACCATGATAGCAGCCTTCAAATTTCACAATTTTGTTGCGGCCTGTATAACCGCGGGCTAAACGCAAGGCACTCATCGTCGCCTCTGTGCCGGAGCTTACCATACGGACAATCTCGATGGATGGTACACGTTCAATCACAAGCTTAGCCAATTCGTTCTCAATTTCTGTAGGTGCACCAAAGCTTGTTCCTTTTTCGGCTACTTTTTTTATGGCTTCTACTACTCTGTCATTCGCGTGACCATGAATAAGCGGTCCCCAAGACAATACGTAGTCGATATATTCATTTCCGTCGATGTCATAAATTTTAGAGCCTTTGCCGCGGTCCATAAACAACGGATTCATGCCGACTGATTTGAACGCGCGAACAGGACTGTTTACACCGCCCGGCATTAATTGTTTTGCTTCTTCAAATGCCGCAATAGATTTTTCAAAGCTTTTCATTTAACGGTTGCTCCCTTCATCTAACCATCTAGCCGCATCTTTAGCATGATACGTAAGAATAAGGTCTGCGCCCGCACGCTTCATGCTGATCAGCTTTTCAAGCACAACTTCTTTTTCATTGATCCACCCGTTCTGTGCCGCGGCTTTTACCATCGCATATTCACCGCTTACGTTGTACGCAACAACTGGTACATTAAAGTTATTTTTCACATCGCGGATGATATCCAAATAGGAAAGCGCCGGTTTTACCATTAAAAAGTCTGCGCCTTCCATAATGTCAGACTCCGCTTCACGCATTGCTTCTAAACGATTTGCCGGATCCATTTGATATGTTTTGCGGTCGCCGAACTTTGGAGAGCTGTGTGCTGCATCGCGGAACGGACCGTAGAATGCAGAAGCGTATTTTACTGCATAAGACATAATCGGAACGTGTTCGTAGCCCGCTTCATCCAAGCCGTGGCGAATGGCTGCCACAAATCCGTCCATCATATTGGAAGGAGCAATAATGTCTGCGCCTGCTTTCGCTTGGCTTACTGCTGTTTTTGCAAGCAGCTCCAAAGTTTCGTCGTTTAATACATTTCCTTCTTCTACAATGCCGCAATGACCGTGGCTTGTAAATTGACATAAGCATGTATCAGCAATGACAACGAGCTCAGGAAATGCTTCTTTTAATTGAGCAATCGCTTTTTGTACAATGCCGTGATCACAATATGCAGAGGAACCGACCTCATCTTTTTCATGAGGCACGCCAAATACGATAACGGATTTAATACCAAGGTCTACCGCTTCTTGTATGTCTTCATTCAATAAGTCTAATGAAAGCTGATATACACCCGGCATAGAAGGAATTGGATTGCGTTTGTTTTCTCCTTCTACTACGAAGAAAGGATAAATCAAATCTTCTTTATGTAAATGTGTTTCACGAACAAGCGCCCGCATGTTTGCAGATTGTCGTAAACGACGATGACGTTGGAACTCTAAATGTTTCATAACTCTCCATCTCCAATACTGTTAATTTTTCACTATAACAATTCTTAGTATGAAGCTTCACTTCTATAATATTCTGAAATACAAGAAAGCAGCCCATCCATTGTATACTCCTCTGGAATGATATCCGGATGCAAATCATATTTCTGTGCCTCTTTTGCTGTTATAGGGCCGATACATGCAATTTTACAACGAGTAGTCCATTTTTTCCATTCTGTGCCCTTGACCATCTCTGCGAAAGCATGAACAGTAGAAGGACTCGTGAACGTAATTACATCCGGTATTCCTTGTGACAGCACAGAAAGCAGCTGGTCCTTAGCTGCTTCATTTTGCTTTGTTTCATATATGACTAAATCGTCTACTGTAATCCCTTTCGCCCGAAGCGTTTTAGAAATGACATCACGTGCTAAGTTCCCTTTCGGAAATAACACTCGAGCACCATGCTTGAGCAGCGATTGAATTTCCTTGCTAAACGTTTCTGCCACAAATTTCGAAGGAGTAAACACTGCCTCATGCCCGTATTCTTGCAACGCTTGCTTCGTTTTTGTTCCGACTGCAGCAATACAAATGTCTTTCTGCAAAGAGATATTATCTTTTCTCAAGCGCTTAAAGAAATGCTGAACTGCATTTTTGCTCGTAAAAAAAAGCCAGTCGTATTCATGGATTTGTTTTATATGGGATTGTATTTCAGCATCGTTGGCAGAAGGAACGATACAAAGGAGAGGAATTTCAACGGGAATCGCACCGTATTTCCGAATCTTTTCCTTTGTTTCCTTCGCTTGTTCCGCCGCTCTCGTAACAAGAATGGTTTTATTTTGGAGAGAGGAGTCACCCATTTAACCCCTGCTCCTCTTTCACCTGGTCAATCAATTGCTTGGCACCGCGTTCCATCAGCTTGGCTGCCGCTTCTTCTCCTACTGTTTGCGGATCTTGTCCTGTTACAGTTTCTTTTAATAAGATGGAACCGTCTTTCGAACCGACAAGAGCCGTCAATACAATTTCATCATTTTCGTTTAACGTTGCATATCCCGCAATTGGAACCTGGCAGCCGCCTTCCAACTTATGAAGGAAAACCCGTTCTGCCTCTACAGTTCGTTCCGTCACTTTGTCATTAAGCAGCTGCAGCGCTTTAAGAATTTCTGTATCATCAGCGCGGCACTCGATGGCCAAAGCCCCTTGCCCCACTGCAGGCACACAAGTTTCAGGCTCTACATAGCTTGTAATGACGTCGTCAGCCCATCCCATGCGTTTCAAGCCAGCAGCCGCTAAAACGATGGCATCGTATTCACCTTCGTTTAATTTGTTTAAACGAGTGTCAATATTACCGCGAATCCATTTAATTTCCAAATCCGGACGAGCCGCTAACAATTGCGAACTGCGGCGAAGACTGCTCGTTCCGACAACGGAGCCTTCCGGAAGCTGCTCAAAAGGTACATGATCTCGAGAGATAACGACATCACGCGGATCCACACGCTTTGGCACACAGCCGATTGTCAATCCTTCTGGTAAAACCGCCGGCATATCCTTCATGCTGTGCACAGCAATATCAATTTCTTTGTTTAACATAGCTTGCTCAATTTCTTTTACAAACAAGCCTTTCCCTCCGACCTTTGAAAGCGTCACGTCTAAAATGACGTCTCCCTTGGTCACGATCTCCTTAATTTCAAATTCATACGGAAGACCTAATCGTTTTAATTGGTCAATAACCCAGTTCGTTTGTGTTAATGCTAATTTACTTTTTCTGGAACCCACAATAATTTTGCGCATGTCTATCTCTCCCTTAGAAATTCCAAAGATGAAACGAAGATAAGCTGCTCAGCAAGAAAATATTAATGAGCATAACAAGAAATGCTCCAACATTCCAATACGCTAAGTTTTTTCCTTGCAGCCTTTCGGAAATTCGTACATATAGTCCGATTGTATATACGAACAATACGATAAATGACCCTATTACTTTCGGGTCATACCAATGAAAATTATCAAGCTTTGCATACGCCCAAATGCAGCCGAGCAAAATCGCAAGCATAAAGAATGGAACAGCAAACACGTTTGTAAAGTATGACATTTCATCCAGCTTCGTCAAATCTCCTAACCTTCGCAGTCTGGCATTCCATTTTTTTTGCTTTAACAGCCTGTATTGCAATAAGTACATAATAGAAAAAATAAAAGAAACGGTAAACGCCGCATAGGAAATGAGCGCCATCCCGACATGGACGTACACAAGTTCAGACACTAGCCGGTTTGCCAATACCGGCGGAGTCCGTCCAAATGGAGTAAAGATGGAAAATGCGCTTACACCAAACGCAACGACATTTGTAAAAAAAACGAGAAAATCAACGCGCAGAGCCCGATTCATAATGAGCGAAAGAGTAAGTAAAAGCCAAACGTAAAAATAGACTCCTGAAAGCATTGTTAAAACAGGATTTGCATCTGCTTCTGTAAAACGAATCGATATAAAAATCGTATGAAGCATCCATACAATGGAAAGTAACCAAAAGGCGATACGATTAGCCTTTTGGTTACTTTGCAAGAAGTCTATAAAATATAAGCTTACGCTGAATGCATACAAAATAATGGCTAAATGATAAATAAAGCTGTTTTGAAGCATTTCGTCCTCTTTTAGCTACGCATTCTGAGCAGAGACAACCCAAATGTTTTCCTGCTCTTCTAATTGAGACGATCTGTTCATTGCTTCCTGAACAGAAGCTTCAATGTTGAAAATCTTCATAAACAGCTTTAGCTGTTCTTCTGCATTCGGTTCAGCTGCAAGCTCTTTTGCTACTAAAATCGGATCCTTTAACAGCTGATTGATGATGCTCTTTGTATGCTTGCTGATGACTTTTCGTTCACGTTCCGTTAAATCAGGAATTTTACGTTCAATGCTTTGCATCGTTTCGCTTTGAATGGCAAGCGCTTTGTCTCGTAAAGCGGAAATAACCGGAACCACGCCTAACGTATTCATCCAAGCTTTGAAAATCACAATTTCCTCTTCAATCATAATTTCAATTTTCTCAGCTTCCTTCATGCGCTCTTCCAGATTTGCTTCCACAATTCCTTGCAGATCATCAATATCATAGAGGAAGATGCTTTCCAGCTCGCTGATTTTCGGATCTAAATCGCGCGGAACTGCGATATCTACCAAGAACATCGGGCGGCCGCGGCGCATTTTTTCTACCTTTGCCATCATGTCTTTAGTGATAACATAGTCTGCTGCGCCCGTAGAGCTGATTAAAATATCGGCATCCAACAATGCACATTGCAGCTCGCTCATTTTCTTCGCTTGCCCTGCATATTTTTGCGCCATAACTTCCGCTTTTTCAAACGTACGGTTAATTACGGTCACCTTGCCGACACCGCTTCCATATAGGTTTTGCAGTGCAAGCTCGCCCATTTTGCCGGCCCCTAAAATCAGCACATGACAATTGTTCAATTTGCCGAAGATTTTTTTGGCAAGTTCTACTGCTGCGTAGCTTACAGATACAGCATTCCCTCCGATTGTCGTTTCGGAATGCGCTCTTTTTGCCGTCGTAACGGCTTGCTTAAACAGCTCATTAAAAATCGTTCCAACAGTTTTCGCTTGCTGTGCTTGCAAGAAACTGGAACGAATTTGTCCTAAAATTTGAGTTTCTCCGATAATCATAGAATCTAAACCGCACGTCACGCGGAATAAATGATCGATCGCTCCATCGTTCTCATAGATGGATAAGTAAGGAGAAATGTGTTCGATTTCTAAATCAAACCAATCCGCAAGAAACTTCTTTATATAATATCGTCCCGTGTGCAATTGATCTACAACCGCATAAATCTCTGTTCGGTTGCATGTGGAAACGATGACATTTTCTAAAATGCTTTTTTGCTTCTTCAATTGCAGCATCGCCCGTTCTAATTCTGTTGCCGGAAACGTTAGTTTTTCACGTATTTCAACAGGGGCTGTTCGATAATTTACACCAACAACAACAATATGCACTATGCGTGCCCCCCCCTTCACCAGTTGGTCCCCATCTTAATCTTTATAATAATACAACTTTCCCCTCTTAAATCTGACAAATGTGTGAACATACATAAATTGAAGCTTCTGTCAGCTCTTACACTGACGCGAGCTGGACTAACTAAGTTCTAATATCAATTCACTTTTTTCTTGCAAAAGTGAGCAATTTTACCGACAATTAGAACTGAAATAATTGTGCTATATTAACTGTATCATATATTTCCTATGAATAAAATTTTTTTGAAATACGATACATCCCAATATGTACGTTATCAAAAAAAGAATGGTGAATCAAGCAAAGGAAAAACTTTAAGAGGTTGACACAAATGAAAAAGCAACAAATTTTCTTTGGCACAGTTTTACTTGGTTTTGGTTTGTACTTTATACTGCGCGACTGGAATATTGTATTGTTTCGAACAATGTATGATTGGCCCACTGTTGCGTGCATAATCGGCATTGCTTTTCTCTTCCAAGCTTTTGCTTCACAAGATTATGTATACATACTGCCAGGAGGACTGCTTGTCGGACTTGGCATCCACTTTCACAGCATTGCCTATTTTCCGTTTTGGCCTTCGCACTGGTCTATCATTCTTTTCATCGTCGGTATTGTACTGCTTATTTACAGCTACAAAACAAAAACAGAACCATTTACTTCCAGCTTAATCATTTTGCTTTCTTTAGTATTTATCTTTGAGCAAAAAATTATGAATTGGGTTTCTTCTGTTGGAGGAGATTTTGCGGCAGTCAGCAAGTACTGGCCGTTTTTCCTGGCTGTTATCGGCGCCTATCTTATCATTCGAAAAAAATAAAACGCGCGACCAACCGGTCGCGCGTTTTATTTAGCGCCTATGAACTCTGTTCTTGTCCAATATGATGCCAAATAGCTTTCCACGCTTCGTCTTTTCCTAATCCTGTTTCCGAAGAAAACAGGATTACGGTATCTTCTTTTTCGACATCAAGCGTTTCTTTTACTACTTTTAAGTGCTTTTGCCATTTTCCTTTCGGGATTTTATCCGCCTTCGTCGCTACAACAATAACCGGGATTTCATAATGCTTTAAAAAATCGTACATCATGACGTCATCGCTTGTCGGCGGATGGCGTAAGTCAACGAGGAGAACTGCCGCTTTGAGCTGCTCTCTCGTTGTGAAATACGTTTCAATCATCTTGCCCCATGCTTCTCTTTCCTTTTTAGATACTCTGGCGTATCCGTAGCCGGGAACATCCACAAAATGCAGCTCATCGTTAATGATAAAGAAGTTCAGCGTTTGTGTTTTTCCCGGTTTTGAAGACGTACGGGCCAAGCTTTTTCGATTTAACATTTTGTTGATAAAAGAAGATTTCCCCACGTTGGAACGGCCGGCCAATGCGATTTCCGGCAAGTCCCCTTCAGGATATTGCGCCGGTTTAACGGCGCTGATTACAATTTCTGCTTTTGTTACGTTCATTGTTTCACTCCTACTAACGCATGCTCCAATACCTCATCAAGATGAGATACCGGAACAAAGGTAAGCTGCTCTCGCACACTTTCTGGAATATCATCTAAATCTTTGACATTCTCAGATGGTATAATAACCTTCTTCAGTCCTGCACGATGCGCGCTTAATGATTTTTCCTTCAATCCGCCAATCGGAAGTACACGGCCTCTTAACGTAATCTCACCGGTCATGCCTACATCTTTGCTTACCGGCTTGCCCGTCAATGCGGATATAAGAGCGGTTGCCATTGTAATGCCGGCTGATGGACCGTCCTTCGGCACTGCTCCTTCCGGCACATGGATATGAATATCGTTCTTTTCATAGAAATCCGGATCGATATGCAATTCTTCCGCCCGAGAGCGGATATAGCTAAAAGCAGCTTGAGCAGATTCTTTCATTACATCGCCAAGCTTTCCTGTCAAAATTAATTTCCCTTTGCCCGGATAGAGAGACACTTCGATGGAGAGCGTATCACCGCCTACCGTCGTGTAAGCTAACCCGGTCGCCACTCCCACTTGGTCTTGGCGTTCTGCCTGCCCGTAACGGAACTGTTTCTTTCCTAAAAACTCTTCTAAGTTTTTCTCTGTCACAACAATGCGCTTTCGCTCTTCAGTCACAAGAATGCGCGCCGCTTTTCGGCAAATGGCTGCCAACTGCCGCTCCAACGTACGAACTCCGGCTTCACGAGTATAATAACGAATGATTTGTAAAAGAGCGTCATCGCGTACTTGCAGCTTTCCTTTTTTCAAGCCATGCTCTCCCAATTGCTTCGGAAGCAAATGGTCTCTTGCGATATGTACCTTTTCTACTTCTGTGTATCCGGCAATCGAAATGACTTCCATACGGTCCAAAAGCGGAGCCGGAATCGTAGATAAGTTGTTCGCTGTCGCAATGAACATCACTTTAGATAAATTATACGGTTCTTCAATATAGTGATCACTGAAATTATGATTTTGCTCCGGGTCTAATACTTCCAATAACGCTGCAGAAGGGTCGCCGCGGAAGTCGCTGGACATTTTATCGATTTCATCCAATAAGAAAACCGGATTGATTGTTTTTGCTTTTTTCATTCCTTGAATAATGCGTCCCGGCATCGCACCGACATACGTTCTGCGGTGACCGCGAATTTCTGATTCATCACGTACGCCGCCCAATGAAATGCGGACAAAGTTGCGATTCAACGACTTGGCAATAGAACGGGCCAATGACGTTTTTCCGACTCCTGGAGGTCCCGCCAAGCAAAGAATCGGTCCCTTTAATGAATTTGTCAGCTTTTGTACGGCTAAATATTCTAATACTCGTTCTTTTACTTTTTCTAATCCAAAGTGGTCTTCATTTAAAATTTTCTCTGCTCTGTGGATGTCTAAAATATCTTCTGTTGCTTCCGTCCACGGCAAAGAAAGCAGCCAATCAATATAGTTGCGAATAACCCCGCTCTCCGCAGAACTTGCAGGCAGCTTTTCATAGCGGTCGAGTTCTCGCATAGCCGCCTCTTTCGTTTCTTCCGGCATGCCCGCATTTTCAATCTTTTCACGAAGCTCGTCCACTTCGCCGGTTTTTCCTTCTTTTTCACCCAGCTCTTTTTGAATGGCCTTCATTTGTTCGCGCAAAAAATATTCCTTTTGCGTACGTTCCATCGAGCGCTTCACACGCTGACCGATTTTCTTTTCCAGATTTAATAGCTCTTTTTCGTCTTGAATTAAGAAGATAAGCTTGTTTAGACGCTCTTTTACATCGATGATGGCTAAAATATCCTGCTTATCCTTTATTTTTAATGGAAGATGGGAGGCAATCAAATCAGCAAGCCGTCCCGGTTCTTCTATATCCATCACCGTTGCAAATGTTTCATCGGATACTTTTTTCGACAACTTGATATATTGTTCAAAATGTTCAATAAGTGCACGCATTAATGCTTTTTCTTCTAAATCCGCTTCCTCTTTTTCCTCCAGGATGCGAATTTCTGCATTTATTACGTCGTCTTCTTCAATAAAGCGAAGCATTTCTGCTCTATGTAATCCTTCCACCAGCACGCGAATGGTACCGTTTGGCAGCTTCAGCATTTGCTTTACTTTCGCTAACGTACCGATTTCATATAAATCATCCTGTGTCGGCTGGTCTAAGTTTACGTCTTTTTGTGTAACAAGAAAAATCAGATTGTCGTCCACCATGGCGTTTTCTAGTGCTTTAATGGATTTCTCACGTCCTACATCAAGATGCAGAACCATTGTTGGATACACTAAGATGCCTCTTAATGGCAGGAGGGGAACGATTCGTTCGTTCTTGTCCATCTGTAATAACACCTCCAATTGTAAATTCCCTATTAAAGTATTGTATATTACAACTGAACATTTATGCAATTATGGAGAGTGCACAAAGCATTCAATTTTACCAATTCATCCCGTTCTGGTTATCGTCAACATTCTTGCCATTCATAGTTCCTTCACTTTATGTAAAATAAAAGGGACTTCGCTTAAGCAAAAAAACTTAAACGAAGTCGGCTTCACTAAACAGATTGAACATCTCCATCTTCTAAATGCAATGCTTCCGATATAACATCCGCTTTCTCGTAAGAAGAAAACTCTTGGATGAAGACGTTTGCAAACACTTCATGTAAATAAGAAACAGGAACAATCTTAATTCCTTCAATAGAATGAAGAATCGGCTGCATGTTTTCCGCAGGAATGAGCACTGTTGTAGCACCGGCAAGCTTGGCCGCTTTCACTTTAGCATATACTCCTCCGACAGGCTTTACAAATCCGTGTATGCTTACTTCTCCGGTCATGGCCACATCATGTTTGACCGGCATGCCATGGACTGCAGAATATATGCCGGTTGCAATGGCAATACCAGCAGACGGTCCGTCAACCGGGACACCGCCCGGAAAATTAATGTGAATATCGTATCCTTCTGGAAGTAAACTGAGGGAGCGCAAAACAGTAATGACATTATCAACAGATCCTTTTGCCATGCTCTTGCGGCGGATGGATTTAGATTGTGTTCCTATGCTTTCTTCTTCTACGATTCCCGTAATGGTGATCATTCCTTTTCCCTCAACAGGAATGGCAGTTACTTCGATTTCCAATAAAGCCCCAGCATTGGGACCGTATACAGCAAGACCATTCACGAGACCTACCTTCGGCTTTTCATGAATGCGCTTTTCATATTTCGGAGTCAGCTGACTGGAATGGATGACCCACTCGATATCTTCTTCTCTTATGAATGTACGGTCTTCGTTTATTGCCATACCTGCGGCAATTTGAACAAGGTTAATGGCTTCACGCCCGTTTCTTGCGTATTGCCCAATCATAGCAACGCCGTTTTCACTTATTTTCAAATCTACTTTTTGTGCAGCATTTTTTGCAACCGCTTCAATTTCTTCAGTGCTTAGTTCACGGAAAAATATTTCTAAACAGCGGGAGCGAATAGCAGGCGGTATTTCTTCCGGAGAACGCGTTGTAGCGCCCACAAGACGAAAATCGGCAGGTAAGCCGTTTTGAAAAATATCATGAATGTATGTAGGAATAAGTGTATTTTCTTCGCTGTAATAGGCGCTTTCTAAAAACACTTTACGGTCTTCCAGTACTTTGAGCATTTTGTTCATTTGAATCGGATGTAATTCCCCGATTTCATCAATGAACAAAATTCCTCCGTGAGCATCCGTCACTGCGCCCTTTTTCGGTTGCGGGATCCCGGCTTGTCCCATAGCACCGGCACCTTGATAAATAGGATCATGCACTGAACCAATTAAAGGATCCGCGATTCCTCGCTCATCAAAACGGGCGGTTGTTGCATCCAGTTCGATAAAAACAGAGGAAACACGAAACGGTGATTTCGGATTCTTTTTCGCTTCTTCCAAAACTAATCGTGCTGCCGCTGTTTTTCCGACTCCGGGCGGACCGTAAATAATAACATGCTGAGGGTTTGGACCGCATAGCGCTGCTTGCAATGATTTTATGCCGTCTTCTTGCCCTATAATATCCGCAAAAGTTGAGGGACGAACCCGCTCTGCCAATGGCTCCGTTAAGGAAATTGCTCTCATTTTGCGAAGCTGTTCCATTTCTTTTCGTGACTCTTTATCAATAGAAACCTTTTGCGTGCGTTGATTTCGCAGCAAATGCCAGAAATATAATCCTACAATGACCCCAAATACTAACTGAACTAATAGAATGATGTTGGTCCAGCTCATAGTCTAACCTCCCAAACGCTTCGATGCTATTTTAGTTGTAGTATCTCCTAGGAGGAAAGGGACTAAACAATAATCGGGAAGAAATCTTGTTTCTGACAAATAATACGAAACTTTCATGATTCAGTATATACATGGTTAAGCAAAACTGAGCACGGGAAAAACCGTACTCAGTCTTTTTTCGGTCGAGCTTCGCATGAATGATACGAATATAATAAAAATTGCACCAAAACTATATAGAATTGCGCGAAATCCAAAATAATTGCACTAAACATAACTTTCTCTTCATCACAACGCCAAACACTGTGATGAGGAGAGAGTTATAAACTCCTCATTCTTCAAAACAAAAAAAGAAGCCATCGTTTGATGACTTCTTTATCTACTGTTACGCAGATGTCTTTGTATCATGATCCAGAACTGTTCCGTCATGGAGAACCAGCTTAGGAGGCGCTTTTTCTGTCACCGTTTCTGCAGAAATGATGCATTTCTCAATATCATCGCGGGACGGAAGCTCAAACATAACCTCAAGCATAATTCCTTCAATGATGGAACGTAATCCGCGGGCACCAGTTTTGCGCTCGATTGCTTTTTTCGCAATTTCGCGAAGCGCTTCTTCTTCAAATTCAAGCTCGACATCATCAAGCTCCAACAGCTTTTGATATTGTTTCACTAATGCGTTTTTCGGCTTCGTCAAAATTTCTACCAACGCATCTTCATCAAGCGGTTCTAAATTTGCAATTACTGGAAGACGTCCAATAAACTCAGGAATTAAACCGAATCTCAATAAGTCTTCCGGCAATACAGAAGAAAGAATTTTTTGCTCATCCACATGACCTTTCTTCGTCTCTGAACCGAATCCGATAACTTTCTTTCCTAAACGGCGTTTGATGATTTGCTCGATACCGTCAAACGCACCGCCGCAGATGAACAAAATATTCGTCGTATCAATTTGGATAAATTCTTGATGTGGGTGTTTGCGTCCGCCTTGAGGAGGAACGCTTGCAACCGTACCTTCTAAAATTTTGAGAAGGGCCTGCTGCACTCCTTCACCGGATACATCACGAGTAATGGAAGGATTTTCGGACTTGCGAGCTACCTTATCAATCTCGTCTATGTATATAATTCCTTTTTCCGCTTTTTCTACGTCGTAATCCGCCGCTTGAATCAGCTTTAATAAAATGTTCTCTACATCTTCCCCAACGTATCCGGCTTCTGTCAGAGAAGTGGCATCCGCAATCGCAAAAGGAACGTTCAAAATGCGAGCCAATGTTTGAGCAAGCAATGTTTTTCCGCTTCCTGTCGGTCCGATTAAACAAATGTTGCTCTTAGAAAGCTCAACATCATCGATTTTGCTGTTGGAGTTAATGCGTTTGTAATGGTTATACACTGCAACTGCAAGAGCCTTTTTCGCTGCATCCTGTCCGATAACGTATTCATCCAAAATTTCGCGAATTTCCATCGGTTTCGGAACATCTTTGAATTCTACTTCATCGTCCTTTGCCAGCTCCTCTTGCACAATTTCTGTGCAAAGCTCGATACACTCATCACAAATGTATACGCCAGGTCCTGCTACAAGCTTTCGTACTTGCGTTTGTGTTTTGCCGCAAAACGAACACTTCAATTGCCCTTTTTCATCGTTAAATTTAAACATAAACTTCACACCCCTTAGAAAGTGCTGACACTATGAGTTTTTCGCAACCAATTTATATGTAAATAATATTTACTGCTTATGTAAATAAATATTATGTCATTATGTTCCAAAGAATACAACTTATATGTTTGGATGAAGACATATTCATAATTCTTTTAATTTTTAAAATATATATATTCTCTATTTTTTCTTCAGTACCTTCTGGAAATACAAAGAAATTGGTTACGCAAAACCGAAAAAATTTATACTTTGCGGTACAAAAAGCGGTTTTGATTGTATAAAACAAGGCACGATCAAGCATCGCGCCCTGTTTCTTTATTTCCATTATGCAATAGCTTTGCTGTTTTCTACAAGCAATTCAACCGCTTTGCGGATCTTGATGTCTTCTTTCACACCTTCAAGGCTGCCGATCATTTTCTTTAAGTTATCAGCAGGCATGTTATACATTTCAGCCATTTTTTCTACTTCCGCATCCACTTCAGCATCTGTAGCTTCGATGTTTTCAGCTGTGATAATCGCATCAAGAACAAGGTTTGTTTTCACGCGTTTTTGCGCATCTTCTTTCATTTGTCCTTTTAATGCAGCTTCGTCAGTGCCAGTGAATTGGTAGTAAAGCTCTAGGTTCATGCCTTGGTATTGAAGACGTTGTTCGAATTCTTTCACCATGCGGTCCAATTCAGTTTCGATCATTACCTCTGGAATTTCAACTTCAGCATTTTCAACAGCTTTTTCTACTAATGCATCGCGAAGGCTGCTTTCCGCTGCGTTTTTCTTGCGCTCTTCTAAATCTGCGCGCAATTTCGCTTTTAATTCGTCAAGAGTTTCTACTTCGTCGTTTACGTCCTTTGCAAACTCATCATCTAAAGCAGGAAGCTCTTTCGCTTTAATTTCATGAACTTTCACTTTGAAAGTAGCAGGCTTTCCAGCAAGATCAGGAGCATGATACTCTTCCGGGAATGTTACTTCGATTTCTTTTTCTTCGCCAGCTTTTGCACCGACTAATTGATCTTCGAAGCCAGGGATGAATGTGCCGGAACCAATTGCTAAAGAGTAGTTTTCACCTTTTCCGCCTTCGAACGCCACGCCGTCAACGAAGCCTTCGAAGTCGATTACAACTGTATCTCCGTTTTCTACTGCTCCTTCTTCTTTCACTACAAGTTCAGCATGACGCTCTTGCAATGCTTTTAACTCGTTTTCTACATCTTCATCAGTTACTGTTGTGTCCATTTTTTCAACTTCAAGACCTTTGTACTCGCCTAATTTTACTTCAGGTTTTACAGTAACCTTCGCAGTGAAGATCAAGTTTTTGCCAGCTTCCATTTGCTCGATGTCGATTTCCGGACGATCTACAGGATAGATGCCAGTTTCTTCAACCGCTTTTGCATATGCTTCCGGTAAAATGATATCTAAAGCATCTTGGTACAATGCTTCAACGCCGAATCTCTTTTCGAAAAGAGGACGAGGTACCTTTCCTTTACGGAAACCAGGAATGCTAATTTGCTTTGAAACTTTTTGGAAAGCAGCGTCCAATCCTTTTTTTACTTCTTCAGCGTCAACCTCTACAGTTAAAACGCCAACGCTACCTTCTAACTTTTCCCATTTTGCAGCCATTTATTCTTTCCCTCCAACTATATTGATCAAATAGGTATGTTTGTCCGAGAATAAAGCGTGCAGCGACAGGACACTGCGCAGTTCTCCTATCACTGTAAGTATACATAAAAAGCATGATCACACCTTCTGCAACCCTTACATTATAACATAGAATGCTCTCGTTTCAACATACAAGCTGTCTTTTTCATTATACGTTTATACAGCCTTCTTTCTCAATATGTAAAAATACACCATATGCTTCCAGTACTTCTTCTTTTTCAACATTATAAATCCGTTCTATTTCTTGGTCCGGCATCTCACCGATGAATCGTTCCCAGCCTGCTTTATGCAAAACCGCAGCCCATACTGCTTCATCAGACGGCTTCGGCACAAACGGGTAGAAAATATAGGAGATTTGATACCAGTGCTCTTTCATAGCTTCAAATAAGGTTGGGTTCTCATTCGCTATATGTTGTTCAAATATAGAAATAACATGATTGCTGAATCCCCACTTCCTTACGTCCTCCAATGCTGATGGGTTGATTGTCATTCGTTTTCCAAACTTCTCAATCTCCATCTCTTTTTCAATGCCTGCTTCTATAAAGAGACTGATAATCAGCGATTTCACGAACGGATGCTTCGTCTCATCACGCAAAAAGGCAAGCAAAAAAGGAAACGGCCGCACAGAACCATGCTCTTTTATTTGTTTAATAGCTTGAAGCTGCAGAGTTAGATTCTGTCCTTCAAAAACCGGAGCCAGCTCTTCATATTCAGAAATAGCATGCGATTCTTCTTTTACATTCATCTTCTTCGCAAAAGACAATAAAGAAAGAAGCTTCTCTTTCTGTTCATCAGCCAGCTTTTGCGATTCTAATACACTTTGTATCGTTTCTTCCAGCTCTTCGTAATTATGCAATTGAATTAATATAGTAATATACATTTCAATGACATCGTAGTTTACTTGCCTGCTATGCTGGAACAGCAACTCACAACGCTTTTTTGCTTCTTGCAGCTCATTTAATTCCATTAAGCAAACAATAGCCGCAAGCTCAGTTCGTTCCTCTTGCAAACCATGTTCTGCAAGCTGGTCAAAACATTGGAGTGCTTCTGCAAACCTCTTTTCATGCAGCGCTTCAAATCCTTTTTGCTGCAAGCGATGAAGCAAATTCGGAAAGAGGACAACAGTGTCTTGTTTCTTATTCATATTCCCACCCCTTTGCAGGGTTATTTTACACACTAGTGTAGCACACAAATTTCGTATAGAAAACCAAACCCCTCCAGATTAAATAACCGGATAGGTTTGCATAAACGGATGAATAACAATTTGGTCGATGATAATATTGCTCGGAGCACTCGCCATATAAATCACCGCATTGGCAATATCATCCGCTTGAATCATCGTTTCCTTTCCCGGTGCGCCTTGTGTGCCGCCCGCAAAATATGTATCTACCATTCCCGGATTGATTGTACCGACACGCACATTATACTCCCTCATTTCTTGCGCCAAAGAGCCGCTGAAGCCTTGTACCGCATATTTTGTCGCTGTATATGCAGCACCGTTGGCAATAGTATAACGTCCCACATCAGAAGATATAGTAATAATTGTTCCGCTTCGTTTTTCTTTTAAGTATGGCAACACAGCTTTGGAGCATAAGAACACACCTTGTACGTTCACTTCAAATACCCGTTTCCATTCTTCTAATCCCGTTTCTTCTACCAGCTTAAAAAATCCGATTCCCGCATTATTTACCAGTACATCCACCGTACCAAATGCTTGAATTGTCTTTTCAACTGCTGTTTGTACGTCTTGTTCATTGGAAACATCGGCTTGAAAAGTTTCTACCATTGTATATCCTTTTTCTTTTAACTCTTTCCCGACACTGTGAATTTCTTCACTGCTTCCCCATAAGGACAGCTTCATTTCCTTCTCTGCCAAGCGCAGCGCAATGGACTTTCCGATTCCGCGTGTGGCTCCCGTCACGATTGCTACTTGATTCTCTAACATTCTGTTTCTTCCTTTCATTTTAAGCTACATTTAAGAATATACGACTGCATGCCTGTTTGCAAATTTGGACTTTTTCATTTTAAGCACAAAAAGGCTGCAATCGCAGCCTTTTACTGTTTCAAACCAAGAAAAAATTCTGTCTTTTGTACACCCGTCGTTATTACAAGTTCGTCAATTTGCTTTGTAAGCTTATCCGGACAGACTGTCAGCTCATGCATTTCCCACTTATCCATTAACTGAAACGGCGGCGAGGTATCCGCTTTTACAATTTCTCCTTTTGCATTGTGTTCCTCAATTTTCAACTGTACTGTGCCGGTTCCTTTCAAAAATACTCTGAAGGTATGCATTTGCTTAGAATCTAGATTGATTTCCTTATGAACAAATCCCTCATTTTTTTGTTTCCCCTCCGTAATAACAATATAAGCTCCATCTTTTTTATACACCTTTGCTCCTACTCCAACAAGGGGATTCTCTTCCGGCTCCGCAGATGCGCCGTACGGCATAAAAAGCAACGATAAGCATAATAAACAGATGATTTTTTTCATTTTTTCCTCCTAATGTTACCGTAAATTACAACACATCTTTTAGTATGTACGCCGGGAAAAGGAATCATGTTGTTAAAAAATCAAGTCAGTAAAATTTAACATGCCTTCGTTCATCATGGCAGGAACCTTTAATACTCTTTACAACCCATATTGATGCTTTTAACATCAGATGATTAAAATCCCTCCGTATCACTTGTTCGACATAAATTTAAATCTATTGTATTTTTTGTTTTACGAAGAATCCAAAAGTACGCGTATATTTAATGGAATATTACAATGCGTTTCCATATTTACCGCCGGCACAACAAGCTCCTCTTATGGACATACTGGATCAGCTTAATAAATCCATTGAAATCGTCACTAAATTATATCCCTCTACCGTTTATATACAAACCGCTGCAATCATCGCACAAAACTATCCAGTTTATCTTCCGAATCCAGCTGACATTCATCTAAGTTTAGCTGGCTATCAAGCGATAGCCGGCCAATTTTTCCAAAAGATTAACAAATCTAAAGTGAAGGAACATGTTGCACAGTAATCCTGTTCTGCACAAAAAGTGTCTTACTATAATTAAATCTGTCATTTCACCAGATTAATATCGGTTTATTCAAATTTTTATATTTTTATGTAACAAGAAAGAAGCTGATTCCGCAGGATCGGCTTCTTTTTATAGTTTTCCTAAAGGCACTTGAACTTGTACAAACATACTAATAAAAAATTTTTATGAGACATCCTATTAACGCAACAACGCCTACAAAAACAATCACTTTGACATTTTCTCTTGCTTTCGGTTCAACTAAAGGATGTTTCTCTTGCTCCATGGGCTTATGCTGTTCTTTCTCCACGATGCCACACCCCTTTTCCATATCCCGTTACCTTACTATATTTCTGATTAAACAGAAAAAGACGGAATTCATCCGTCTTTTTTGCTGCTGTAGGCGTTTGTTGTAACTGTATGAAACTTTGCATTAGATTTAATCGTCACGATTTGAGTTCCTCGAAAAACCCCATACATCATATAGCCGAACAGAAATAGGATGCCGATTACCATAATAAAAATCATCATTTTTACATTATTCTTGGCATTCGGATGAACAAGCGGCCTTTCACCGGTTCTCAGTTGTTTGTACTTTTCCAATTCCATGGAATCCCGCCCTTTAAGTTGTAGTATGGGTAGGAAGATTACAGGTAATAATACTATATTCCAGTACAAACAAAGTGTTGACGGCAAATGAAAAACCTTCTATACCTACTAAATAGGAAAGAGAACACTTATGATTTTAACCATATTCTAATTCATTTTCACGGACCTGCACAACAAGTGGCGCATAATACACAACAAAAAAAGCTGATACAAATATATCAGCTTTTTTTGTGACGTCCCGGGAGGGATTCGAACCCCCGACCGACGGCTTAGAAGGCCGTTGCTCTATCCAGCTGAGCTACCGGGACATATTGGAGCGGGTGATGAGAATCGAACTCACGACCAGAGCTTGGAAGGCTCTTGTTTTACCACTAAACTACACCCGCAATATGTGAAATTATTACAATGTCCTATCGACATTCTTTATTATATTCTTATGACTATACGAAGTCAACATCTTTTTACAGGTTAGAGAAAAATTTTTCTCTAACCTATTGTAAAAGCTTTTTTAGCTATTATATGCCCTTCCAGATCAAAAAATGTGACTTCTGCTTCTTTTTCTTTCACTTCCAATATTGCATATGTCTTTTCTTTTCGAGAACGCGGCAGCAAAATACTGCCAGGGTTAATGAACAATATTCCATCTATCATTTCCGCTCCCATAACATGCGAATGACCGAAGCATGCAACATTTGCTTCCACTTCCTTCGCGCGATATAAAAGAGTTTGCAGTGTCATCTTAATATTGTACAAATGACCATGCGTTACAAAAAAACGGGTTCCTTCCACTTCTTTTACGATTTCGTTCGGAAACGTTCCGCCGAAGTCACAATTCCCTTTCACGACTTCAAAGCCATGCAGTTCTGCATGCTGCATGGATAACTCTGAATCGCCGCAATGAATCATGACATCCACGTCGTCTTTGTATTGCTTCTTCAATGCTTCCAGCTCAGTTGTCAAACCATGGCTGTCACTGACAATTAATGCTCTCATCCTTTCTCCCCCAAAAACCATTCTGGAATCTTTTCTTCCAGCTTGCGCAATGCGCGAGCGCGATGACTGATTTTATTTTTTTCTTCTTTTGTTAATTCCGCCATCGTATTTTTCATTTCTTCTATGTAAAAAATCGGATCATATCCAAAGCCGTTCTCTCCGCGTGGCTGGTCAATGATTTTCCCTTCGCATGTTCCGTTGACGATGACTGTTTGTTTATCTTCTTCAGGAAAGGCAACTGCCAAGGCGCAGTAAAAACGGGCTGTCCGCTTCGTTTCGTCAACATCCTTGAGCTCCTCTAATACCTTTTGAATATTGGCCTGATCATCTTTTTGCTCCCCTGCAAAACGAGCAGAATGTACCCCCGGCTTGCCATTTAGTGCATCGATCATTAACCCGGAATCATCCGCAATCACGATTTCACCAAGCTGCTTGCATAAGCTTTCCGCTTTTAAAATCGCATTTTCTTCAAATGTAGTGCCTGTTTCCTCCACTTCCTCAATATAAGGAAAATCGTGAAGTGATTTTACTTGTAAATCATATTTTTCGAATAACGATGCAAACTCGCGAACTTTCCCTGCATTTTTTGTAGCTATCACTACTGGTTTCATACATGTCGCCTCCCGTTAGTTAATCTTTTCAGCTAATTCTCCTAACGCTTCTTTCTGAATTTCAATCAGTTTTAAAATGCCTTCTTCAGCTACACTCAACAATTCATGAAGCTGATTTTTGCTGAAAGTGGCTTCTTCCCCGGTCCCTTGCACTTCCACAAATTCTCCTTTACCGGTCATCACAATGTTCATATCCACATTCGCTTTAGAATCTTCCGCGTAATTCAAGTCCAGTACAACGCCGATTTCATCTAAAATGCCGACGGAAGTCGCTGCTAAGTAGTCTTTTACCGGAAGCTTAGACAAACTCCCTCTCTCCAGAAGCTTTCCAAACGCCAACACCATGGCTACATAAGCGCCTGTAATCGAAGCTGTTCTTGTCCCTCCGTCTGCTTGAATAACATCGCAATCTATCCAAACTGTCTTTTCACCCAATGCTTCTAGATCCACAACAGAACGAAGGGCGCGGCCAATGAGGCGCTGGATTTCCATCGTTCTCCCGGCCACTTTTCCTTTGCTGGATTCACGGATGGTGCGCTGTTCCGTCGCCCGCGGAATCATCGCATATTCAGCTGTAATCCACCCTTTTCCTTCTCCTCTCATAAAAGGCGGGACACGATCATCTATGCTTGCCGTACAAATGACTTTTGTGTCGCCCACTTCTATTAATACCGACCCTTCCGGATGCTTTAAATAATTTGTTTGAATATGTACACGTCGAAGTTCATTTTGCTGACGTCCGTCCACTCTCATAAAAAAACCTCCCTATATCCTTAATAGTATAGCCAAAACGCCTTATGTATAAGAAAGAAAACTTGAAGCGCAGGAGAAGAAAGCTATGCTTTCTTCTCCTTCAAAAAGAAAAGGAAGCTGCTTCAAGCTTCCACTTTTGTAACAAGTATATCAGATTTTCCTTTGTGAACTACCCACCACTTAACTTTGTTTGAAATGGGGCTTCTAAGCGACTTGTGTGTTATAGCCGAACGATAAGCAACACATAAGAACCACTTTACGCTTCCCCTTATCCCGAAGGTGTTCATTCTAATGTTATTATACCATATGCGTTTGCTACCGCAAACCGAAATTCATCTTCCTCTTATCGTTGGGATAAGGTCTTTTACATGCTTGAAGAGGGAAACTTCTTTCGGATTTAATTAAAAACTACCTGTATTGACATTTTGCGGACGTGTCACCGGCTTTGTCAGCTTTTGTCCTTTTTCATTTAACACATTGGCTTTTCCATTTACTTCGATCGCCACACTGTTAATTCCTTTTTGCTCCGTTAATGATAGAACAAGAGAATTCAGCACATAGCTGGATACAATATTTTTGCTTACGTTGCCATAAATATTTTCATTAAAATTTAAAGTTATTTTGCCGTCTTGATATTTTGGCTCTCCTAAGAGCTTTACATCAGAGTTAAAGTCACTGACAAGGTTGGATTTATGAGAAGGTCCTTTAATAAGCTCTTTTACTACAGCCGTTACTTCATCCTTGCTGTTGTTGGCAATGCGGCGCGTTACCGGCACATAGTAATGCTTCTTGCCGCTTTGCGCTATAAAATATAATGTAACGGGTTTTGTATTGTGCACGTCTACTACATCTTCGTCATCGAAGTTAATGCCATCTGCACGGCTTAACCCCTTTCCTATCGGAGTTTTATTGACAGGCATGGCAGCTAAATCTTTACCATTAATGCGAAATTTTACATTCTTCACGTTTTCAAATTGTGTTAACGTCCAAGTTACTGCTTCCACAATTTTACGCTCTTCTTCTTTTTTATATTTTTTGAAATCTGTCGAGAAATCTGCTACGGCTGTTCCGTTTTTCGTAATATCGACTCCCAATACTTCAGTATTTGCCGGTAATACGGCCTGGAACCCGTTAGGCAGAAGATTTGTAACCGGACCATCCTTCACTAAGTATTCCAATGCTTGCTTCACAACCGCCCCGTCTTTCGCAGTTGGAAGTGCAATAGATTGCGGCACAACATATCCGTTTTTATCCACTAAATACAATTCACGTATAACTGTTGTTTTCGCTTGCTTTTCTTGTGCCTTGTTTGCATTTTCTTTCGCTTGCTGCCCTTGCCCGTTTGCTGGAGCTGCTTCTTTTTTGGAGTTTTCTTTTTCCGTGTAGCTTACTTTTTGCGGCGGATCAATTTCTTTTGCTTCTTTATCCTGCCCTAACAGGCTGCACCCTGATAATAACATCGCGCCCGCAATGACAGATGTAATGAGCTTCAAGACAGTAGCTTTACGCATACATACCCCTCCTAAGCTGGTTTGTACTACTATATATACGAGCTCTCTTTTTTATTTAGACCAAGCTTCATGGCAAAATTTATAAAAAAATAACCCTTCTTATTCAGAAGGGTTTACAGAGTAATCGTTTTTACATTTTCAATCGGCTGTCCGAACCACTGCGAAGCAATCTGCTTGAACTTCTCCGTCGGACCCGTTGTTAAGAAAAGATGATCGTGCTGCTCTTCTCCTTTATTTAAAAGCTTACTATGATAAAGGATCGTGCTCACTTCCCGTGCCGTTTCGTCTCCCGAACTAATAAGCTGTACATTGTCTCCCATCACCCGCTGAATGACCGGACCAAGAATCGGGTAGTGCGTACACCCTAAAATTAATGTGTCAATACTCGTATTCTTCAAAGGAGCAAGGGTATCGGCAACGATTTCATACGCTTTCTCTCCTTCATGCTCACCGTTCTCTACAAGAGGAACAAACGGCGGACATGCTAATCCTTTTACCTTCACACGGTTGTTAATGGATTTCAAAGCATGCTCATATGCCTTGCTTTCAATGGTTCCAATCGTTCCAATGACACCTACTTGATGGTTTTTCGTCACCTTTAAGGCCGTTCGGGCTCCTGGGTGAATGACACCGACAACCGGAATCCCAAGCTCCGCTTGCATTTCTTCCAATACAACAGACGTAGCCGTATTGCACGCAATGACAAGCAGCTTAATATCATGCGCAAGCAAATAATTGGTTATTTCCCAAGTAAACCGTCTTACTTCTTCACGCGGACGCGGACCGTACGGACAGCGTGCCGTATCACCTAAATATATGATTTTCTCTTTCGGCAGCTGACGAATAATTTCTCTTGCTACTGTCAATCCGCCAACTCCAGAGTCAATAACACCAATCGGTCTGTTCAAAAGATCGCCCCATTTTCTGATAAAATACTGTCTGCTGATCAATGAGCTTATTCCTCTCCATTGCCTGACAAACCATGTTTTATTTTCCTCCTTTTTTCTTGAAAATGCAACTGATGTACAACGGATATGTAAAATTGGAATAATAAAATAACCGGCTTTCTTAAAGTGAAAGCCGGCATCTATTATAGTTCAAGCTCTCCCATACGAAGAAGCTCAACAACCGCTTGTGAGCGCCCCTTTACCCCAAGCTTTTGCATTGCATTTGAGATATGGTTCCGTACTGTCTTCTCGCTGATGAACAATTCACCGGCAATTTCCTTCGTCGTCTTATCTTGGACTAATAGTTCGAACACTTCTCTTTCTCTTTTTGTAAGTAACGGTTTGGATGAAAAGTCTTTTTCCTTCAACTGGTATAACCCTCCTTGCTTAAGCCAGAGCTGTCTGTAGGCATTGGGTATCTATTTAGTCATAGTATTCTATGACTTTGTGCAGCTTTCGGTGATTAAATTTGGGCGAAAAAGTCGTTGACTTTCCTAATTTTTTGAAATGTATTTCAATATTACGATGGTGAGCGAATGACACTGGAGAAAAAAATAAAATGAGGGAGAAGAGATACTCAAAAAATATAAAAAGAGGGGCTGACTCATGACCTTATAAGTCAGCCCCTCTACATAAACCAGGTTATCGAAAGTAAAGATTCAAAAGATGAAATTCGTTCCACAAAAGCACCTTGAAATCGGTAGAACGAAGAAAAACAGCCATTTCTAAACAAAAACTAGGGGGAGATTTATTCAACAGCTTCTATATAATAAAGCTTTATTCTGTAAGAAGATACGTTACTTTATCTAAAATTTTTCCCAGCCGTTTAGCATGATTCGCATACATCTTTTGAGCTGCTTGTGAATCTGTTTGTAAGGAAAATAATTCAAGATCAGCTTGACATTTTTTTAAAGAAGCCAATAATAACGGCTTTTCTTGAGAAGAAGGGATTTGAATTTTGTCATCGTATATATCCACGGTTAGCTGTCCATAGGAGTCAACTTGTCCAATGAACACATTATCGAGAGTAACCCCAATTTTTTTCAATTCAGTTTGAAGCCACCCTCGATTATGGCCGCTGGCTGACAGAGGTCCGTCCAATATTTTTCCGTCCATGATTACCGTTTGTGTTTCTTTTTCCGCTGCCGTTTTCAATCCAAGGTCTTTTGGAGTAAGCGGCTGATTTTCCTTCTTTAACAAAACGCTTAAATCACCATTGGCTTCCAATACGGCGAATTCTACATCTGCTATATTAAACACATCTTTTTTTCGGAGAAGTTCCATTAACTCATCAATCGTATATTTCTCCTTTTTCAAATTATCCTCAAGAACTTTGCCGTCCTTTATAATGACAGTGGCCTTTCCATCAACAAAATCTCGTACCCTTTTGCTTTTTAAGGTTACAAAACCTACGATAAAAGGTACTATAGCCCAAATAAACATGCTATACATACCGTACCAAAAATTTTTTTCAAGTCCAGTCGATACTTCAGCAGCAATACTCCCGATTGTGATGCCTGTTACGTATTCGAAGAATGAAAGTTGGGATATTTGCCTTTTTCCCAGCCATTTTGTTAGTAAAAATAAAACAACCAAGAAACTAAAGGAACGTATGATTACAAGCAGCCATCCTGGTACATCAGGCATATATCTTCCCCCTTTTTTCAGTAGTATTAGAATTTGTAGTTTTCCTTCGACTATCGAATATCTTTCTTACTATGATTAGAAAGTATAAAACGTCTGGCTCAATCCATTTGCTCGCCGGAGCCAATCATCCGGTTTCGCTTTTCTTATCTAAAATCCTTTATATTGAGGTTCTTCTCGTTCCAATACGGCAATTCGTTTTTGCAAATCGGAAATTACATCTTCCATTTCCAGCATACATTCATGAAAAGTACGTCTCGCCTCTTCATCTAGAGCATTTTGAGCAAAAGTGCTTAAACTCGCCTGGGCTCCTTTTAGGCTTGCAAGACATGTTTTTACATTTGAAACAACAGTCATCAAAACACCTCTTATCCTTTTGGTTTAAATAATAAAGCACCGATAAACCCAAAGATAATAGCAGCAGATATACCGGCGCTTGTTACTTTAAACATCCCTGTTATAACTCCGACCAAGCCGTACTTTTCTGCTTCTGCCATCGCGCCGTGTACAAGGGCATTTCCAAAGCTTGTGATTGGAACTGTCGCACCAGCTCCTGCGAAGTCGATCAGCGGCTCATATAGATTGAGTCCATCCAATATTGCTCCGATGACAACGAGCGTTGACATCGTGTGAGCGGGTGTAAGTTTAAACACATCAAACATAATTTGACCGATAACACAAATAATGCCGCCAATTACAAAAGCCCAAAAAAAGAGCACTTATTAAACACCTCCAAACTCTATGGATACAGCATGTGCAATACAAGGAATTGTTTCGCTTTGTTGAAAAGTTAATGGTGAAAGCAAGGCCCCCGTAGCCACTACGAGTATTTTTCCGAATTCGCCCTGTTTCATTCGGTTTAACAAATGGCCATAAACAACAGTTGCTGAACAAGCAGGACCGCTTGCTCCAGCTAAAACAGGTTGGTCGTCTCTATAGATCATTAAGCCACAATCTTGAAATCGTTCACTTGGTATCGGTATTCCATGTTTATGCAGTAAATCAAGGGCAATTTCTCGGCCTACATGACCAAGATCACCAGTTACAATTATGTCGTAATGAGAAAAATCGATTTGCAGATCTCTTAAATGTGCTTCTATCGTATCGACTGCAGCCGGTGCCATAGCCCCTCCCATATTAAATGGATCCGTTAACCCCATATCTACAACTCTTCCAATGGTTGCAGAAGTAACAGAAGGTCCAATCCCTTGGTCACTTAGCAAGGCAACACCAGCGCCGGTTACTGTCCATTGAGCTGTAGGAGGTTTTTGTCCTCCATATTCAGTTGGATAGCGGAATTGCTTTTCAACGGCTGTATTATGGCTTGATGCCCCTGTTAATAAATATTTGGCCCCTTTTCCATTCACAATATGCGCACCTAATGCAAGACCTTCCATTGAAGTAGAACAGGCACCGAATAAGCCAATATAAGGTGCTTCAAGTGTTCGGCAGGCGAAACTTGTTGGAGTGATTTGGTTGATAAGATCTCCTGCTAAGATGAATTGAATGTCTTCTTTACGCAGGTTGGCTTTTTCTGTTGCTCGTTTGCACGCCTCTTCAAATAGGATAGTATGGGCCTTTTCATATGAATCTTGTCCTAACCATAAATCTTCATGAAGAGTATCGAAGTCTTCAGGAATTCGTCCGTTTGCCTCAAAGGGTCCTCCGATTACGCCGGTTGATAGAATGACCGGTTTATTTTCAAATACCCATGTTCGGTGACCATGTAACATTTATAAGCCTCCCCATTGAATAAAAATGACTTTGATTATCGCGATGATAAAAGCAGAAAAAACACCGAACATAATGACGGATCCTGCTAATTTAAACATGTTGCCGCCTACCCCAAGAACAAATCCTTCTGTACGGTGCTCAATACAGGCTGATATGACTGAATTCCCAAACCCGGTAACGGGAACAGCTGTACCTGCTCCGCCAAATTGAGCCAAACGATCATAAATACCGAATCCCGTAAGCAACATCGAAAAAAATATCATGGTAGCTACAGTAGGATTCCCTGCTGATCTTTCCGTAAAATCGAAAAAGGTAATATAGAAAGTAGAGACAAGTTGTCCAATTAAACAAATAAAACCTCCGACAAAAAAAGCTTTGATACAGTTTTTTAACACAGGTCTTTTCGGTTCCCGCTCTTTTGCAAATTTTTGATATTCCTGTTGCACTGGTGTTAAATCTTTATTTTGGCTTGCCATATGAATCCTTCCTTTTTTCTTGATAAAAAAGCAGATTATATATCAGAATTCATATCCGATTTTATTTTTTTCAATTTCTTTTTTATCGTTTTCTTGTCTGCTTTTCCATCTTTGATTTTGTTTCCCAGTTGCTCAAGCATCATCAAGATTTTTCGATCTACACTAACATAAATTTTTAAATTAGGATAAGTATCTTGTAACTTTTGTTTCATTTCTTTTTTTAAACGGTTTAATTGAAAGCGTTCATGTTGTTCCGGCTTTGCAGCAACATAAAGCTCTTTATCCGAATTAACAGCTTTAACTTCTGTTATTTCCTCCATGGCAAGAATATTTTTTTCGGCTTGATGAGCCGCAGACTGATTAAAGGAATTCATGCTAACTTTTGTTACTTGAGTTTTCTTTTCTGCAGTCTTCTTTTCTGCTGTTTTCTTATCTTCTTGATTATTGCATCCAATGATTAAGATCGATAAAAGAATAGATAAAAAAATTTTATTGATCGCTATATCTTTCTTCATAGTATCATTCCATTTCTGTTGGCTTATGTAATTTTAGGTAGAGAAAAAAGGATGATATTAAGTCATCCTTTTTCAGTTGGCGAGAAATTACGAATGGTTTCTCGATCTATATAAGTAACAACAATGGACTTATCCCGTTAAAGGTTTAACATTCAATAAACCTCTTTTATTTGTTAGGATTGTCTGTACTGAGGTTCTTCTTGTTCAACTTCTTGCAGACGCGGAGTCAAAGAATCGATAACTGCTTGTGTTTGTTGAGCTGCACTTTGGTACAATTGCTTTGCTTGTTGGTTATCAGTATCAAGAGCAAATCCCTCTAAGCTTGCTTGAACGCTTTTTAACCCAGAAATAGTTTGTTTAAGATTAGTGATTACTGTCATAATTGACTTCCTCCTTATAATGAAAGTGCACATGTTGAATAAGTGTTTATAGATAAACTTTATGATGAAGTTTAATTATTGGTTATTTGATTCTGATTGGATGTTTCTGCATAATCTAAATAGTAAAGAATACTAAAAAGCTCAATCCATTTGCATAAACGAGTCTCTTGCTTGTGTTATCTTATTATTAATAATTAGACAAACGAACTATCATCTCTTTGTGCCTTGATTATCTCCGGGTATAGGAAGCATGTCATTAAGCTGCCCTCCCTGATTACGTCTCATTGCATAAGAGGCAATCCCTAATCCAACACCTAAAGCTGCTATCGTTGACCACGTACCAATATTGGAACGTCGTCTTCTAAGTCCCATAACATTAAACATGCTTACACCTCCTTTTTATAGACTCTTACGAGCCATTTATAATATGCAACAAACGAAAATATCCTATACCAAAAAATTTCTAAAAGCTCATTAATTTAGGTATACTGAACATGGAATTGTAGGATCTGTACTCCTGATTAATTTTTAAATAATAGACAAACCAAAAACTTTCACTCCTTCTATTTGCAGAGGAGTCTTTTTCTTTTCCATTTAAAAAATTGAAAAGCCCGCCATATCAACATTTTGGCAGGCTTCTATCTATTTCAAACCACACCGCATTGAGATGTGGTCGGTGCCGTCTTATCGCTTTCTTGTCCAAAGAACTATTCAGTCTGTTTTTAACTTTTGATAACATTGATACACTTGCTTCAAATCACTTAACGTCATTTCATACAAATTATCCATTTTCTTATAGACTCCCGCTGCCAAAAGCCTTTCAATATATGCTTGTTTTTCCTGCTCAACTGCTTTCCGAAGTACATTTGACATGATACCTTCTCCTTTCTATTTGTTTCCTTCCATTTAGATTTAACGATTTTGCAGCATCCGCAATAAATCAAATGCCCGGCTTCCGGCAAGGACCATTAACTCTTCCAACAGCTCATCACGCCGCAAATCCAATTCAATAATCTTCTTTGCCAGCTGTATGGATTTCTCTTCTGTATTTTTCATTTTCTGTTCTCCCCTCTCCTTACACGGCTTGTTATATTCTCAATCCTCTGAACAAGGTCGTTTTTATATTTTTATTCTATACAAAAGAAACGTACGTATCTCCAATCATGTAAGAAAATCTTACGCACATTTCTTTTGTAACAGCAACTAAATGTAAGAAAATCTAACAATAATGTCGCGGATTCAGCTGCGTTTTTATATAGTAGTGATAAGGAGACAATGATAAAAGGAGTGTGCACCGATGTCAGGAAAAGATGATTCCTATAAAAACAAGAAAGTAATTTCCATTGGTACGGTCAGTGAGATAACTGGTTTATCCGAACGGCAAATTCGGTATTATGAAGAACGAAAGCTGATTTTCCCGGAACGCACAAAAAAAGGAACGAGGAAATATTCTTTTAATGATGTAGAACAATTGATGGAAATTATCGAAAAAATGGAAGATGGTGTGCAAACGTTCGAAATTAGACAAGAAATGCTGAAAAAAGAGAAGAAAGTAACTGAACAAGCTGTCCGCAATAAAATGATTCAGGGACAATTGAATGCAAGGTTCGGCATCCCTAAGTCTCCGTCATAAAATAACATTCACCGGTCTCGTTACTCTTAGCGCCTTCACACAGTCCTCTAACTAAAAAGTTCGTGTTTATTATATGGAAATATTTTACTTTTTACGCCATATAAATATCGTGCCTTTAAACAGAATAAGAAAGGAGCTTATCTATACTTTCTTCATTGGCAGCCTTCCCTTTTGTGACAATCAGCTCAGTTCCCTGCTTTGGGACAATATACTATTCGTTTCTTTATGCTGAGTTAATGAAATTAACCTTCTTGCCGGTGATATCAGCTCAACTGCGCAGTTACAATCCTATGATGTGTTCTCATTAATAAAATATTTACAAAAATACAAATACTCCATTATAAGAAAAAAGGTATTGTATTCGCATGGAAATAATGTAATAATTAGTCGGAAATTAAAATCTCTTATCCAGAGAGGTGGAGGGACTGGCCCTTCGAAACCTCGGCAGCGGACTCTTTCGAGTGCTGTGCCAAATCCAGCGGGCTATATGCTTGAAAGATAAGAGGAAGCGATGGCTTTGTCATGTCCAAGACTTCTTCTTTTATTTGAGAAGAAGTCTTTTTATTTTTCATAAAAAAGAGGGGGGTTTAAGTGAATACTCAGAAGAAAAGCGCGCTTGCATTGTTGCCGCTTCTAACATTTGTCGCTTTGTTTATTGGATCAGGAATCATTACCGGCGATTTCTATAAAATGCCTGTACTAGTTGCTATTCTTGCTGCTGTGGGAGTAGCTCTATTGATGAATAGAAACGAAAGCCTCAATGCGAAAGTCGAACGTTTCGCAAAAGGTGCAGGTCATCCTGACATTATCATCATGGTGCTCATTTTTATTTTAGCCGGAGCGTTTTCGGAAACTGCGAAAGGGATGGGGGCCGTAAAGTCAACAGTGAATATGGCGTTAACTATCTTCCCTCAAAGCTTTTTAATTGTTGGTCTGTTCATTATAGGAATTTTCATTTCATTAGCTATGGGGACTTCTATGGGAACCATTGCCGCATTGGCTCCGATTGGTGTCGGCATCAGCTCGCAAACAGATATTCCCGCAGCTCTTGCGATGGGAACCGTCATTGGCGGCGCCATGTTTGGAGACAATTTATCTTTTATCTCCGACACGACCATTGCTGCAGTGCGCACGCAAAACACAGAGATGATGGATAAATTTAAAACAAACTTCTTTATCGTTCTCCCGGCAGCCCTTTTAACTGTTGCAATCTTATTTTTCCTAACAATGGGAAACTCATCGACAGTAGAGGCACAGAACTTCAATTGGATTAAAATCTTGCCGTATGCTGGGGTACTGATTACGGCCCTGCTGGGATTTAATGTTCTTGCCGTATTGGCTGGGGGTACATTGCTTGCCGGGATCATTGGAATGCTGGATGGAAGCTACACTTTAAGCAGCTTTTTGCAAAAGATTTCAGAAGGTGTCGCTGGAATGATGGAGTTAGTGATTTTGGCCATCCTCATTGGCGGTATGGTGGAAATCATCAAATACAACGGCGGCATTCAATATTTATTGCATGTGATGACTCGCAATATTCGTTCCAAAAAGGGAGCCGAGTTCAGTATTGCCGGCTTAGTCAGCATGACAAATCTGGCCACCGCCAACAATACGATTTCTATCGTTGCCACAGGCTCTTTAGCAAAAGATATCGCCGACACATATGAAATCGATAAACGAAAATCAGCTAGTTTGCTTGATATTTTCTCGTCCAGCATTCAAGGCCTGATTCCTTACGGTGCGCAAATGCTGACGGCAGCTGGTTTTGCCTCCATTTCACCAATCAGTATTTTATCTTACTCGTTTTATCCGCTTTTAATTGGCGTTTGCGGAATCGTTTCGATTTTAATCGGGTTTCCTAGATTTTCCACAACTAAGAAACAGAAGCAAGAAAAGATACCGGCGTAATTTATTAGTAAAATCGCAAGGAGATCTTCTCATTTCGAGAAGTTCTCCTTTTTTATATTTTCCTGTCTAATAGCATAAAGTCCTTTCACGTCCGAAATGATACACTAAAAATAAATACATAAAAAATGAGGGATATCCATGCGTACATTTTACATCAGCGACATACACGGCCATTACACAGCTCTCATGAAATTACTCGATTGGGTCAAGTGGAACCCTGAGAATGATCAGCTTATTTTAGGAGGCGACCTAATTAACAGAGGACATGACAGTGCAAGGGTGTTACAGTTTGCTCAAACATTTCAACAAAAATACCCTGAAAATGTTCATGTACTTTGCGGCAACCATGAGGAAATGATGATATGGTATCTCCAAAATAAGTCTCCCATGTGGCTGCAGCACGGGGGATTAGAAACTTTGCATAGTTTGCGTCAACAGTTTGGAGATGCATGGAAAGCTGCGGAAGACTATGTTTCATGGCTGCAAACTCTCCCTCTCGTTTATGAAGATGAGTTTGCTATTTACACCCACGCGGGAGTCAATCCTTCCTTCTCTATCAAGCAGCAACCGCGTGAAGTGTTGTGGATGACGTTGCGTGATGTCATGGTGCAAGACCATAACAAACTTTCAAAGTGGAGTGATGGAAAGCGAATTTTCCGAGGTCATAGTCCAGTTCGTACTGTACATACAAAAGGAGCATACACCCATTGCGACTTAGGCATGGGTGTGCTCCCTTCTTTTGAAGCAGCGCTTGCTTTAGTGAACGTTAACGAGGGTGTTTATTTTCGCTGTAGAATGGAGGGAATCATTACAAGGCATAGTATCGAAAACCTTCCATAAAATCCCTGCGTGATCACCGCAGGGATTTTTTACAAAAAACATCAAGATAACTCTTTTATAACTCGTGCAGGATTCCCGCCTACTACCACATTATCAGGCACATCCTTTGTCACAACGGCTCCCGAAGCAACAACGACATTGTTTCCAATCGTAACACCCGGGTTAATGACAGCTCTTCCGCCAATCCAGACGTTATCTCCAATCGTTACCGGCTTTCCGTACTCCGCGCCACTGATTCTTTCCATCGCATCCAGAGGATGAGTTGCTGTATAGATATGGACTCCCGGAGCCATAAAACAGTTCTCGCCGATGGTTACCGGGCACACATCTAGAATAACGCAATCGAAATTAGCATAAAAATTGTTGCCTACATGAATGTTATAGCCGTAATCACAACGAAAAGTCGGTTCGATATAAATGCTTTCTCCCGTTGAACCAAATAATTGCTTCAACAATGCTTGCCGAGTGTCATTATCTGTTTCAATGGTTTGATTGAATAATCTGGTCAATTTTCTCGCATTTTCTCTATCCTTCACAAGTTCATCATCAGACGCAAAATACAGCTCTCCGTTGATCATTTTTTGTTTTTCCGTTTGCACCGTTTACTTTCTCCTTAAAAGGCACTCTCTTTTTATGACCGGAAATTTTCGTTCACTAACGTTATTTTTCCAATCGCTTGTCCCGATGCTAAAAATTCATGAGCTTTTGCCACATCTCTGAATGCAAAGGAACGAGAGTCCACAAGGGGCTTTATTTTCCCTTGTTCTACAAGTTCACCTACTCGTTTTAAAATGTTGCCGTGATTAGCACGACCTTCTTGTGAGCTCTGCGTCAAAATCATAAAAATCACGTGCAATGTAAGTCCCTTATTATGTAATGGCGTTAAGTCATGAGTAGATCTTGCCGCAATGGCCGCTACCGTTCCTCTTGGTTTTACTGCAATGAAGGAACGATCCAAGTTATCTCCGCCGACAGTATCAAATACAATGTCAAATCCTTGGCCGTTTGTATATTGTTCCACATACTCTTCTACGGATTGCTGACGATAATTAATAACTGCATCAGCTCCTAATCGTTTGGCAAGCTGTGCCTTTTCATCTGTAGAAGCCGTTGTATATACTTCAGCTCCTAACGATTTTGCCAGTTGGACAGCGATGTGGCCGACTCCGCCTGTTGCCGCGTGAATCAGCACTTTTTGTCCGGCTTGCACGTTGCTTCTTTCGACTAACGCTTCCCATGCTGTTATGGAAACAAGCGGCAGGGCCGCAGCTTCTTGAAATGAAAGCGTCTTTGGCTTCAACGCAACAAGAGCAGCATCTACAAGCATGTAGTCAGCTAGCGCACCGCCTAATCCTGCTGTTGTGTACACCTCATCTCCGGCTTTAAAAGAAGTGACGCCTTCTCCCACTTCTTCGATTACCCCGGCACAATCACTATGAAGAGCGAGAGGGAATTCTGCTTTCATCGTATTTTTCAGCAAGCCGCTGCGAATTTTCAAATCGATAGGATTTACACTTGTAGCAGCTACACGAATTAACACATGACCGGGCTTTACGGACGGACGAGGCAGCTCCATTGTCTGAAATACCTCAGGACCGCCATATTCCTTGATTACTTGAGCCAACATTTCTATCACTCCTCATAAACTTTTATGTATCTACTACATACACTATCATACCTTATCTGTTTTGACCAAAAAAGGGAATCGTGCCCCATCATGAATCACAATTCCCTTTCTTCACAAATGTTAATGTTTCGTTTCCAACGGCTTTAATTTCGCTTCAATGCTTGCTCGATACGGCTCCAGGAATGGCGGTAACGCTAAATTTTCACCTAATTGTTCTAGCTCCTCGTCTGCGGTGAATCCCGGTCCGTCTGTTGATAGCTCAAATAAAATTCCATTTGGTTCGCGGAAATACAGAGCTTGGAAATAATAGCGATCCACTAGTCCAGACGTGCGCAAGCCTGCACGTTCAATAATTTCCTGCCATTTTAACAATTCCTCTTTATTCTCTACACGGAAGGCTACATGATGAACAGCGCCGCGCCCTTGACGTTCCATGGGCAAGTCTTTTCGTTCTTCTACATGGACTTCTGCTCCTGAACCCCCGTCTCCGGTTTCAAATACTAAAATGTCAGGCTGATTTGGCTCAAGAGATGGATAGCTTCCGCGTTGTCGGAATCCCATGACCTCAGTTAATACTCTTATGGTAGATTCCGGTTTTCGTACCGTTAATGTTACAGGCCCCAACCCAATAATCCCATATTGTTTTGGTACCGGACTCTTAGACCAGGGGGTTCCGCCCGGCACCCCCTCATTTTCATTATCAGCAGCTAAAATTAAATGCTGGTTTTCAAAATCACGAAATGCAAGCGTTGCGCGCCCTGCACGCTCGATAATTTCATCTCGTTCTACATTATGTTCGTCCAAACGTTTTGCCCAATATTCTAAAGCTTCACGATTCGGCACTCGCAAAGATACAGAGGAAATGCTGCTCACTCCTCGATGATGCGGAGCCAGCATCGGGATTTCAAAGAACGTTAATTCTGTGCCTGGATTAGCTTCTCCATCTCCATAAAACAAATGATATACAGAAGTATCATCTTGGTTTACCGTTTTTTTAATTAATCGAAGCCCAAGAACCTTTGTATAAAACTCATAGTTTTTTGCTGCTTTGGCCGTCAAAGCGGATACGTGGTGCAATCCTTTTAATTCCATCTTCTCTCCTCCTACAACTGTTCCCTTATATTATTCCAATTCTTTTTATTATGAGTAACAGATAAACTAATTAAATTAATGTTACTTTATTTTTGTTAGTTATAGGCTATAATGAAGTGAAATGGATGTCAAGCATTACTCCTAAAAAATGGAGAGCAGTGATTATAATGATCGGTCGGATGTAAAGAATAAAGCATAATGGCTTTATAAGACAGAAATTCCTTCACAATGTTGTCACTTTTTCTATAGTATTTAAATGTTAAAATGATAAAAAATGTTACAGGAGAGCATACGAATGAATAATCCAAATAATCATCCGACAAGTCAAAAAAACTATACGGGGATTGTCGTTACCCTTTCTATTGTCGTAAATGCGATTATCCTCATTTTATTTTTCTCGCCGATAGGATACGCAGGAGAGGTAAGCTTTGACATCAAGATTTTTCCGCGTATTAACGCCATTCTGAATGCCTTTACGTTTGTATTCTTAGCCGCGGGACTCTATGCAATTAAGAAGAAAAATATTAAACTGCATAAACGTTTTATTCTCGCTGCTTTTACGACAACCTTGCTGTTCTGCGTTTCTTATCTGACGTATCATTACTTATCTGTCAGCCCGACAAGATTCGGTGGAGAAGGATTTATCAGATATTTTTACTTTTTTATTTTGCTGACACATACTATTCTTGCTGCCATTATCGTACCTCTTGCTTTGTTCTCTCTTATTTGGGGATGGACAAATCAGCTGGACAAGCATCGCAAGATTGTACGCTGGAGCATGCCGATATGGCTGTACGTTAGCTTTACGGGTGTCTTGGTGTATATTCTTGTTTCCCCGTATTATTAATCAAAAAGCTCAAATCTCCCCCAGATTTGAGCTTTTTCTTAAGTTAATTATTAATTCACAATAATACATTGCTCGATTTCGAGATTCATTATATAACGATGTATCGTTTGACGATCGCGGTTCGAAACCATCCCGCGTTACCAAAACTAGTTTGTATTCCCTCCTTCTCAACTATCTTTTCGACAAAAGAACTCTTATTTCCCACGGAATAACAAATAAAAAGACTATCAGCAAAATTATGTCGACAGTCTTTCATCCTTTAATTAAAGAATAGCTGTATTCCGTCGGTTTCTCTTTGATTTCACCAGCATTTCCATTTGTTTATTATAAAATCTGGCTTCTGTCACAGAGTCTGCCATTTTTGCTTTCATATGCAGCACCTTTAATAGTTGAACTTCAGGTTCTGTCAATGGATTATTTGTTCTCAATACCTTTCCTTCTGCTTCACTTTCGGTGGAGAAAATTCCTTCGTCTGCGAGTGTATCACTTTTTTCCAGCTCTCTTTGCAATGCCTTGTCAGCATAACTTTTTAAAAACACGCTGCCTCCAAATCCTGCAATCAGGGCAGTTTGTATGACAATGGGAAGGGTTGAATTTTCATACATAGGCAACGAAACCAATACCGCCCCCAAAGCACCGGCAATCGGTTCTTTAATAGATCCAAACACAAATTGATCCTGTTCTCCATCTTCAGACACAACTTTTTTGCTCCTGACAAATTTTCCGTTCACAATAATACTTATTATTCCGCCAATCAATCCGCAAACAGCCATAACCCCAACATACCAACCGATGTTCCAAAGCATAGCTTCCCTCCCATAGCAGCAGTTCATTAGTATTCGATTGAAGCTGTTCCTGTTGCTACTGTATGGGAATGAGTTCTAGAATATAACCGATTTCTTCCACATATTCACTTGTTTCCTTTGTTCATATTTACACTTTCACCACTAATACTAAACTATATTTATCATTTAGTACCAAAGAATATCTGTTCAGTGCTTAAGAACAGTGGTATAATCTTCACGACTTTTTACATACAGGTGGTGTCATACATGTATTCGTTAATAAAACGTATCTTAATCGGAAAGCCGCTGAAGTCGACAGAGCTGGGAGAGCAAAAGCTGACAAAGCTAAAAGCGCTGGCAATCCTTTCTTCTGATGCTCTTTCTTCCGTGGCCTACGGTACAGAACAAATTTTGATTGTTCTTGCCACTATAGGCGCAGTTGCCTTTTGGTACTCTATTCCGATTGCGGTTGGGGTGTTAATCCTCTTATTGGCGCTCATTTTATCATACCGTCAAATTATCTTCTCGTATCCGCATGGAGGAGGCGCGTACGTCGTATCTAAAAACAATCTCGGGGAGAATGCAGGTCTCATTGCAGGCGGCTCTTTGTTGGTGGATTATATCTTAACAGTAGCCGTGAGTGTATCTGCGGGAACGGATGCCATTACATCAGCATTTCCAAGTCTTCATCAGCATACGGTGGGGATTGCAGTTACATTGGTGATCTTTATTACCATTTTAAACCTTCGCGGAGTAACTGAATCTGCATCCGTGCTGGCGTATCCTGTGTACTTATTTGTATTGGCACTGATTATTTTAATTGGAGTAGGAATTTTCAAGATTGCTACCGGACAAGCTCCGGCAACGTTACATACTCCAATCGGCACTGCAGTACCCGGCATTACGTTATTCCTATTGCTTCGTGCTTTTTCATCCGGCTGCTCTGCATTAACAGGAGTGGAAGCCATCTCAAATGCTATTCCGAACTTTAAAGAACCCGCAGCGAAAAATGCTGCAAAAACTCTTGTCATGATGGGAGCCATTCTTGCAGTTTTATTTTCCGGTGTTACCCTTTTAGCATACTGGTACGGAATTGCACCGAAAGCAGAAGAAACCGTTGTTTCGCAAATTGCTTCCCAGGTGTTCGGAAGAAATTATGTATATTACTTTATCCAAGGAACAACAGCACTTATTTTAGTCCTTGCGGCGAACACAGGATTTTCTGCCTTTCCGCTGCTTGCTTATAGCCTTGCGTCCGACAAGTATATGCCACGCATGTATTTAATGCGCGGGGACCGATTGGGATATTCCAACGGTATTATTACCCTAGGCATTGCCTCCATCATTTTGATTGTTGCTTTCAACGGACAAACAGAGCAGTTAATTCCGCTATATGCGGTTGGTGTATTTATTCCGTTTACATTGTCTCAAACCGGCATGATTGTAAAATGGGTGCGTGAAAAACCATCTGGCTGGATGCCGAAGCTGCTTGCCAATTTGATTGGGGCGCTCATTACATTAACAGTGCTTTGTATCTTCTTTATTACCAAGTTTGGGCAAGTTTGGTCGGTGCTGATTTTCCTTCCGGTTATTGTGTTTATTTTCCATCGCATTCACAAGCATTATAGTGCCGTAGGAGAGCAATTGCGCCTAAATCCAAATGAAACCCTTCCGGAAATAAAAGGAAACGTCATTATTTTACCGGTTGCTGGCATTACGAAAGTGGTAGAACAATCATTGAATTATGCACAGTCCATCGGCGACCATGTATTTGTCGTCTATGTGGCATTTGATAAGGAAAGCGAACTGCAAATGAAAGAAAAATGGGAAAAATGGAGACCTGATGTTCGTCTTGTTACACTGCTGTCTCATTATCGAAGCCTGACAAGACCAATCATGCGATTTATTGATTTCATTGAAGACAAGGCAAAAGAAAATGATTACACAGTGACCGTGCTCATTCCGCAATTCATTCCGAAAAAAAGCTGGCACAATATTTTACACAATCAATCCAGCGTGCTGCTGCGGGCCTATCTTTTATATAAAAGAAATATTATCGTCAGCACTGTTCCTTATCGCCTCCATAAATAAGATAGAGAACCTGGCTTCCAAACGGAGTCAGGTTCTTTTCATTTCCTATATTCCATCACTGGCGAATATTATTCTCCTTTTTAGTCACCATAAGAGTAGGAAATAAATCTACATATTTTTGTGTTTACTTTATAATAGCATAGGGGGTACCTTCACAATGAAATTTGTCATCTTTATACTTGGATTAGTTGTTACGTTTGCATTGGCTTTTCTCGCAAGCAACGGCAGACGGAAGATTAAATATAAACCTATTTTAATCATGTTGGTTGTGCAATTGATTTTAGCTTACTTGCTGTTGAACACAGAATTCGGCCTAATCTTAATTAGAGGAATCGCCAATGTCTTCGGCAAGTTATTGGAGTACGCTGCCTCCGGTGTCGATTTCGTATTTGGAGGAATCGAAAACAAAGGAGCTATGACGTTCTTTTTACGCGTACTGCTTCCTATCGTCTTTATTTCCGTTTTAATCGGAATCCTGCAGCACTTTAAAATTTTGCCCCTCATTATTCGCGGGATTGGATGGGTTCTCAGTAAAATTAACGGGCTAGGAAAACTGGAATCCTATAACGCCGTTGCTTCTGCGATTGTAGGACAGTCAGAAGTATTCATTACGGTAAAGAAACAATTAGGACAAATACCGAAGCATCGTTTATACACATTATGTGCTTCTGCGATGTCAACCGTATCCATGTCCATCGTCGGAGCTTACATGACGATGGTCGATCCAAAATATGTAGTGACGGCAATTGTGTTAAACTTATTCAGCGGTTTCATCATTGTAAATATCATCAACCCTTACACGGTAAGCCATGAGGAAGACATATTAGAGGTGCAAGAAGAACAGCAAACCTTCTTCGAAATGCTGGGAGAATATATTATGGACGGCTTCCGCGTAGCTGTTGTAGTAGGAGCCATGTTAATTGGATTCGTTGCCTTAATCAGCGCGATCAATAACATTTTCGATTTGATTTTCGGCATTACGTTTCAGCAATTAATGGGATACATCTTTTCTCCCATCGCTTTCATCATGGGCGTGCCGACGTCTGAAATTGTGCCTGCCGGCAGTATCATGGCAACAAAATTAGTGTCAAACGAGTTTGTGGCCATGATGGATTTAGGCAATGTAGCAAAAGATCTCTCTGCTCGTACAGTCGGAATTATCTCCGTCTTCCTTATCTCCTTTGCGAACTTCTCCTCCATCGGAATTATTTCGGGAGCGGTAAAAGGATTAAATGAACAGCAAGGAAACGTGGTAGCTCAATTTGGATTAAAGCTTCTGTACGGGGCCACATTGGTGAGTGTTTGGTCCGCTATTATCGTGAGTGTTATGTTATAACATAAGGAAAACTGAGCATGGAGTACCCCGTGCTCAGTACTTTTTTGGTTCCAACACACCCATCATGCGATACTAGGTCCCATAGACTCCTTTGTAATTCCTGAATACATGGCTTTCCCGCACCGTTCACAAGCAAACTGTTGCAGCACAGTGGAGTCCCCGTCGTCCAGATTTCGGACGAATTGCACGAAATTCAACACGATTGCACCAAAACAACATGGAATTGCACGAAATCCAACATAATTGCACCAAACACAAAATATGCTTCAGAATATTTATTTTTCATATCCCCCCCTGCCACAGTGCACGGATTAAACCACGGTTATATAAAAGATGATGAAAAAGGAATCATTGTAGAGTAAAACAGAAGGTTGTCTCTTTTCTGCTGAGACAACCCTCTATCCATTATTTCATTCCTTGAATGACATCTGATTCATAAATGTGTACGCCCGGCTTTTGCTGCAAAGCAGTAATATACATGCCAAGAGCTACTTGCTTTCCTGAAATCGGCTTATATTTTCTAAGCGGACCTACAAATAAAAAGGAAAACACCCGTGTAATACCTTCCGCCACTTTTTCTCCAAAGCGAAACTCTTGCCGTTCTCCTAACAACAGAGACGGGCGAAAAATATGGATTCCTTTTATGTGCAGCTTTTGCAGTTCTTGCTCCACATCACCTTTTACGCGATTGTAGAAGAACATAGACTTCGAATTTGCTCCCATTGCCGTTACCGTAAGAAAGTTTTTCACTCCCTGCTTTTCAGCAATCTTTGCGGCATGTAATGTATGGTCGTAATCCACCCTCTTAAAGTTTTCTTTCGTCTTTGCTTTTTTAATCGTTGTTCCTAAGCAGCTGTACACATCATCTACAGCAAAATAAGATTCGTACCTATCTAGCTCATCAAAATTTACCGCCACTTGTTTCAGCTTCGCATGCTGAAACAGCAAGTTCTTTCGTACGAGCACAGTTACTTGTTCATATTTGCTGGAATTCAGCAGCATTTGCACGACTTCCTTACCGATTAATCCGGTTGCTCCGAGTACTAAAGCACGTCGCTTCATTTCATCTTCTCCTTACTTATTTTTCAGGTTTTGCTTCATAATGCGGGACACAAACTTCGTTACGCCTTGACGAGTTAAAGTACGGGGCTGCAAAGAGGTGAGATAGTTTTATGTTCCGTCCATAATAAAGCTTTTTCCTTTTGCTGCTGCACCGATATTCAGACTCCTTATTTTCCTAATAATTTTGCTTTCCATTCTCCTGGCCAAGGTACGCTCTTTCCTGTTGCTTTGGATGCTTGCACCATGGTGCTGCGGCCGACGATGCATACTTCTTCTTTTTCATTCTTGATCATGTAGTGCAAATCCGCAGATGAATTTCCAACAGTTTGTACCTTTACATACACTTTTAATTCCTCAGCGAAATAAACCTGTTTTATGTAATCACATTGTAAATTTGCTACGACAATCATTGTTTCCGCATTCTTTTTCGTCCATTCTTGCATAAACCCGAGCTCTTTAAAAAATTCGATGCGTGCTTCTTCAAAGTATGTAAATGGCACTTTATTATTCAGATGACCGAACATATCCGTTTCGGAAAAGCGCACCTTTGTCGGCATATAAAATGAAAATTCTTGTTCCCATTGAGCAAAATCTTCGATATAAGCAATATGTCTCATGTTATTCTCTCCTTTTAGTGTGCAGCAGGATTCTTTTCCCTTGATGACTATAATGAAAATGGTGTAAAAATGGCCTCTTCCATTTGAAGAGGCCACATACTGTTAATAGTTGTTGTCGCTGCCAAAGAAATCTTTGAACATTTGAATTGTTGTGTCACGGTTTAATGCCGCGATAGACGTTGTTAACGGGATACCTTTCGGACAAGACTGCACGCAGTTTTGAGAGTTGCCGCAGTTAGCAAGTCCGCCGTCACCCATGATTGTACGTAGACGGTCGGCTTTATGCATCGCACCAGTTGGATGTGCGTTGAACAGACGCGCTTGAGAAAGCGGAGCCGGTCCGATAAAGTCGGATTTACTGTTTACGTTCGGGCATGCTTCTAAGCATACACCGCAGGTCATACATTTTGATAATTCGTATGCCCATTGACGTTTTTTCTCCGGCATTCTTGGTCCCGGGCCCAAGTCATACGTACCGTCAATCGGAACCCATGCTTTAACGCGCTTCAATGCGTTAAACATACGGCTGCGGTCAATTTGCAGGTCGCGGACAACCGGGAATGTTTTCATCGGCTGCAAACGAATTGGCTGTTCCAATTGATCGATAAGAGCCGTACAAGATTGACGCGGCTTGCCATTGATAACCATAGAACATGCACCGCAAACTTCTTCTAAACAGTTCATGTCCCAAGAAACGGGTGTTGTTTCATTTCCTTTTGCATCCACAGGATTACGACGAATCTCCATTAACGCAGAGATTACGTTCATATTCGGACGATACGGGATTTCAAACTCCTGCTCATATGGTGCAGAGTCTGGTGTATCTTGTCTTGTAATAATCAGGCGGATTGTTTTTTCAGACATGTTGCTTATCCCCCTTCTTCTCGTTCGTTTCTACTTTCTTCTTCGAAGAGTAGTCACGCTTACGAGGCGCGATAAGAGAAGTGTCTACCTCTTCGTAATGGAACACAGGCTCTTTTTGTCTTGCATCGAACTTCGCCATTGTTGTTTTTAAGAAGTTTTCATCGTCGCGATCCGGGAATTCCGGCTTATAGTGAGCACCGCGGCTTTCGTTACGGTTGTATGCGCCTAGTGTGATAACACGTGCTAAATGAAGCATGTTTTCTAACTGACGAGTGAACGCAGCCCCTTGGTTGCTCCATTTTGCTGTATCGTTAATGTTGATGCGCTCATAGCGCTCAAGCAATTCTTGGATTTTGTCATCCGTTTGCAACAGTTTGTCGTTGTAGCGAACAACTGTCACGTTATCTGTCATCCATTCTCCCAGCTCTTTATGAAGAACGTACGCATTTTCATTGCCGTCCATGCTGATGATCTTATTGAATTTCTCCATTTCGATGATTTCGTTATCTTCATATAGTGAAGAATTCATCGCATCAGCAGACTTATCAAGACCTTTAATATACTCGATTGCCTTCGGTCCGGCTACCATACCGCCGTAAATTGCAGACAATAAAGAGTTCGCTCCTAAGCGGTTTGCTCCGTGCATGGAGTAATCACACTCACCAGCTGCAAACAGCCCCGGAATGTTTGTCATTTGATCGTAATCTACCCATAGTCCGCCCATAGAGTAGTGTACAGCAGGGAAGATTTTCATCGGTACTTTACGAGGGTCGTCGCCCATGAACTTCTCATAAATTTCAATGATTCCGCCAAGCTTGATGTCAAGCTCTTTCGGATCTTTATGAGAAAGGTCGAGATATACCATGTTTTCGCCGTTGATGCCCAGTTTCAAATCAACGCACACATGGAAGATTTCACGAGTCGCAATATCGCGCGGCACAAGGTTTCCGTACGCAGGATATTTTTCCTCTAAGAAATACCAAGGTTTACCATCTTTGTATGTCCAAACGCGGCCGCCTTCTCCGCGTGCGGATTCACTCATTAAGCGAAGCTTGTCGTCGCCGGGAATTGCAGTCGGGTGAATTTGGATGAACTCCCCGTTTGCATAATATGCGCCTTGACGATACACAGCTGCCGCTGCAGACCCTGTATTGATAACGGAGTTTGTAGACTTGCCGAAGATGATGCCCGGTCCGCCGGATGCCATGATTACCGCATCTGCCGGGAAGCTCTTAATTTCCATGGAAGTTAAGTTTTGTGCTACGATACCGCGGCACACGCCTGCATCATCTATTACTGCTCTTAAAAACTCCCAGCCCTCAAATTTTGTAACAAGTCCCGCTACTTCATGGCGGCGCACTTGCTCATCCAATGCATATAGAAGCTGCTGCCCTGTTGTCGCGCCGGCAAATGCCGTTCTGTGATGCTGCGTTCCTCCGAAGCGGCGGAAATCCAATAATCCTTCTTCCGTACGGTTGAACATAACGCCCATGCGGTCCATTAAGTGAATGATGCCAGGCGCTGCTTCACACATCGCTTTTACAGGAGGCTGGTTTGCCAAGAAGTCGCCTCCGTAAATAGTATCGTCGAAATGCTCCCAAGGAGAGTCACCTTCCCCTTTCGTGTTCACGGCACCGTTAATCCCGCCCTGTGCACATACAGAGTGAGAACGTTTCACCGGTACTAATGAAAATAATTCGACGTTAACTCCTGCCTCAGCTGCTTTAATTGTTGCCATTAGGCCGGCCAATCCGCCGCCTACTACGATTATTTTCCCTTTCATCATCTCTCACTCCTTACATATTTGCTAGCTGCGGATCAATGAATGCGAACAATGTGCGAATTGCCACGATGGATAAAACAAGGAACACACCCATTGTTACATATGTTGAAATGCGTTGTGAGCGCGGCGATACCGTGATGCCCCAGCTGATAAAGAATGACCATAATCCGTTTGCAAAGTGGAAGATGGTAGCCACAACCCCTACAGCATAAAACACGAACATGCCAGGGTTGCTTAAAATATTTTCCATCATTTCGTAGTTTACTTCTTGGCCCAATGCTGCTTGAATGCGAGTCTGCCAAACGTGCCAAGAAACGAATATCAATGTTATAATGCCTGTTAAACGCTGAAGATAAAACATCCAGTTGCGGAAATAGCTATAGGAAGTGACATTGTTTTTCGCAGTAAACGCAATGTACAACCCATAGACTGCATGGTAAAGCAGCGGCAAAAAGATAACGAAGATTTCTAACGCATAGCGAAATGGAAGATTCGCCATAAATTCAGCAGCTTTGTCGAATGATGTTGCTCCTCTTGTCGCAAACTGGTTCACGATCAAATGCTGTGTTAGAAAGATTCCGACTGGAATTACACCCAAAAGAGAGTGCAATTTTCGATTAGCAAATTCACGACCGTTCATACTCCCCTGTACCCCCTTAGAAATTCACTGCAAGGCCATAAATTATTACTTTTCAACTATAATTTTTTCTTTTTCGCATGATGATGACGAAAAACGAAAAAAGAATTCGAAATATTTAAGCGATAATTTATGACACATTCATTTTACTCCTATTGTAACAGAAGCGTCAAGAAAACGGATACACAATATTGTCACAAATTTGAAAGAATTTGTTAGTATTTGCCGAATGACAAAATTGGATTTTTTGTCTTGGAAGGAAATAGATGTGTTACTTTCTTGCAAATGTTATATAATAACCTCATAAAGAAAGAGGGGAATCGTGTGACTAGCAAAACAATTGAAGCGGAAAATTTACAGAATATACAAGTCAGTGCATTTGCATACGAACTTCTGCGCGAAGAGGTGCTTCCGGATTTAATGGGAAAAGAGCTTCCTCGCATTTTATATTGGGCGGGGAAAAATTTGGCGCGAAACTATCCGTTGTCGTCCCTAGAAGAAATTATTGCATTTTTCGCCCAAGCCGGCTGGGGAGAGTTAAGCATCCTGGAACAAAATCGCCACGCTATGATGCTGCAGCTCACAAGCCCGCTTATTCAGGAGCGTTACCGCACGCGCACAAGACGAAACACCACGACCTATCAATTGGAAGCAGGTTTTCTGGCACAGCAAATTCAGCAAATGCAGGGTGTGGTGACAGAAGCATACGAAGAACAGAAAAAACGTTCTGACAAAGTCTATTTTATTGTAAAATGGGACAACAAAGATGTTATTGGATAAACAGAAAAACGGAGCACGGGTAACCCCGTGCTCCGTCCTTTTTGGGTCCTGCGCATCCAAACTTCGTGCGAATTGCGCGAAAGTGATGATAATTGCATCAAAACGGCATCGAATTGCGCGAAATTCACAATAATTGCACCAAAACAGCACCGAATTGCACGAAACTCACAATAATTGCACCAAAATAGCATCGAATTGCGCGAAGTTCACAATAATTGCATCAAAACGACATCGAATTGCGCGAAATTCACAATAATTGCACCAAAACAGCACCGAATTGCACCAAATTCACAATAATTGCACCAAAACGGCATCGAATTGCACCAAACATGACATACACTTCAGACTAGGTGTCTCTATATAAAAAACTACCACCGTACTGTGGTAGTTTTTTATAATTTCTTTTTACTTGATCCGTTCATGCATCAGTTCCGCAACATTTCGCGGCAACCCTGCCTCTATAAATTCCTCTACAGTAGCTTCTTTCATTTTCTTCACCGATCCGAAATGCTTCAGCAAGGCTTTTTTTCGTTTTTTGCCGATGCCCGGAATATCGTCCAGTATGGATTGGAACGCAGATTTGCCATGAATTTGACGATGAAACGTAATCGCAAACCGGTGCACCTCATCCTGGATGCGCTGCAATAAATAAAATTCCTGACTGTTTCGATCCAGCTCTACCAACTGAGGCGGATTTCCGAGAAGAAGCTGTGATGTTCGGTGCTTATCATCTTTGACAAGACCTCCCACAGGAATATGAAGGCCCAGCTCATTTTCCAATACATCGGACGCGGCTGCCATTTGTCCTTTTCCGCCGTCAATAATGATGAGATCAGGAAGCGGCAGCCCTTCCTTCAATACACGGGAATAACGGCGTCGTACTACTTCGCGCATGGATTCATAATCGTCCGGTCCTTGCACCGTTTTAATTTTATATTTTCGATATTCTTTCTTCTCTGGCTTCCCATCAATGAATACAATCATCGCGGAAACCGGATTTGTTCCTTGAATATTTGAATTGTCAAACGCTTCAATGCGATGCGGCGTCGGAATCCCTGCTTTTTTTCCTAGGTTCTCTACCGCCTTAATGGTTCGCTCCTCGTCGCGTTCGATTAAGAAAAACTTTTCTGTTAATGCTATTGTGGCATTTTTACAAGCTAAATCCACAAGCTCTTTCTTTTTCCCTCGTTTCGGCTGTGTAACCTCCACCTGCAAAAAGCGTTCCACCATCTCTTGATCAATCTGGTTTGGAAGTACAATTTCTTTCGGTTTAAAATGATTGTCTTGGGCGTAAAACTGACCGATAAATGTTAAGAATTCTTCTTCCGGTTCATCATAAATCGGAAACATGGAAACGTCGCGTTCAATCAGCTTGCCTTGGCGCACAAAGAAAACTTGAACGCACATCCAACCTTTATCGACGGCATAGCCGAAAATATCACGGTCGATAAGGTCTGCCATAATCATCTTTTGCTTTTCCATTAACGCATCCATGTGCGCAATTTGATCACGCAGCTCTTTTGCCCGTTCAAACTCCAGCTTTTCTGCTGCTTCGTACATTTTTCCTTCCAGCTCGGCGCGAATTTCCTTATGGCCGCCGTTTAAAAAGCGTGTAATTTGATCCACAATTTCCTTATTTTGCTCATCTGTTACTTCTTTCACACAAGGAGCCAAACATTGCCCCATGTGATAATACAGACAGACTTTATCGGGCAGGTTCGTGCACTTGCGAAGCGGATACATCCGATCCAGCAGCTTTTTTGTCTCGTTTGCTGCCTGCGCATTTGGATACGGGCCGAAGTATTTTCCTTTATCTTTTTTTACCGTTCTTGTAATGATAAGGCGAGGGTGCTTTTCACCCGTAATTTTAATGAACGGGTAGCTCTTATCATCTTTTAAAGCAATATTATATTTTGGATCGTACTTTTTAATTAAGTTCAGCTCTAAAATGAGCGCCTCTAAGTTGGAAGACGTAACGATATACTCAAAATCCGCAATCTCATTTACAAGACGATATGTCTTGCCGTCATGCGTTCCTGTAAAATACGAACGCACACGATTTTTCAGCACCTTTGCTTTTCCTACATAAATGACCGTACCGTGGCGGTCTTTCATTAAATAGCAGCCGGGCTGCTCCGGCAAAATCGCCAGCTTTTCCCGCAGATGCTCATGCATGGACTTTTCCCTCCCTTGCTTATTCAATCCATTTATATAAAACGATGTCGCTGTAAACAGGATCAAACAGGGCATTCGAACGGAATTCAGCTATTGTTTGCAGTCTTTTGGAAACATCGATTCCTTGACTGTGAAACCCGTCCGCTAAATGATTCGTAACGTATATTGTATCATTAGAATGATACTTTTTGTCCTGTAAAAAATAGTCATATTTATAAAACCGCTTATGTTCATACGGCACTTGCAAGTACTCCATCACTCGCGTTTCTTCCCATGTATACACAATAAAATTTCCCTTTTGCTGCCGGAGATATTCTGCCAGCTGATACGTTGCCGGCTTTCCGGTCGCTTGCTCTTTCATAAGCGGAATGCTGATCAACAGCTGCACAGCTGCCAAGCATAAAAAGAGAATTTGTTTTCCCTTTCCTTTTTCTATTACAAATACAACAAGAGAAAAGAGAAGAAGCATGACAATTGGATAAGAGTGGCGCGGCTTGTCTATGTTTTGCGCCAGCAAATTCCACATGAAATAAACAGATGATAATAACAGAACAAACCAATGATCTACTATATACCGCCGTATGGAAAACTGTCTCCAACAAAGAAAAACTATACTTGCCCCTATCCCCGCCAGCCGTTTCGATTGAACAAACATTCCCGTCCAGGCGATATTATGAACTGCCAAGCGATACAGTCGAGAATACAGAGGCTCTTCCGTTTGGGTAACTGCACCGCCCCATTCCGTAAAGTGACCTTGGATAAACCCATAGGACAGTTTTAGAAAACCGATCAGTCCCCCTTCAGAAAATACAAGAGCGGCAAGCCATATGCACTGAAACAAGGCAGCAATTCCGATAAGTCCCGCGATACGGGATACGCTTTTATATCGTGCATAATCCCGTATCCACAATACAAACAAAGCAATGCCAAACGGGGCATACGAAAGACGAATGCCCATCAACACCGCAAATAGAAAAAGCGGAAAGAGTTGCATCGAAAATGCTTTTTTGCGCAAAGCAAAAGAAACGCTCCAAATGTACCACCATAACACACCAAGCGCCGCTCCCTCCGACATTGGCTGCATTGTCAAAATCGACAGGTAACCGCTTGTTTGCAATACAATCACAACAATCCAAGAAGAAAGAGCGTTTACCTGCTGCCTTGCCAGCAGGTAGATGGGTATAGATGCAGAAGCGACCATGATTCCGTTAAAAACAGCCAACGCCTGTGCTGGATTTTGTATAAAATTGTGAACAATCATTCCGCCTAAAATGAAAAAGGGATATCCCGGAAAATGCGGCTGCATCGCCAGCAAATCATAGCGGTCAAGGGCAAGAGCAAAATCCACTTCATCCCATGTTGCCGCAAACGGACTGACATATTGAAAACGGAAATAAACAAGAAGCATTGATAGTATTATGACTCCGGTAAGAATAAAATGGTGTTTGCGTATCATATGTTCCTCTCCTATAAAAGCCGAAAAAAGTACAAGGCCGGTGACCTTGTACTTTATTGTATCAGCTTACTTGATTATTTACTTGTACAGCTTCCTTCGGCACGGCATCTTTTTTATTTTCGGGCTTTTTTCCCGTAACAAGAAGATAAATGACTACGAAATAGCCGATATAAGCAATGACTTCTTCAATGGACGGCATGGCCGAATATCCTAAAAAAGCTTTAAAGAAAATACCGATATCCCCAGAGAGAAGCGGTGCCACACCATGGTCACGCAAATAGTGATCGTAATCAATCGGGTGTTCCGGAAGCAGCCATGTAATATCATACACATGCGGCATAACGCTTCCTAATATCTTTAAGTCTTGCAGCATGGAGATTCCCTGTACGAGAAGTCCTGCTGCGATAAGAACGATAAGCGCTCCTGTAGCTTTAAAGAACGTCTTAAGGGAAATTCGCATGGATCCTTTAAAGAAGAAATAGCCTACCACAGCAGCGACAATGCATCCGGAAATGGCGCCCCATCCTTCAACGGCTTTCTCAATGTTCCCTCCCGTGACGGCTGCAAAGAAAAACACCGTTTCTACCCCTTCACGTACTACAACCAGGAAAGAGTGAATGACTAAACCGATTACGTTTCCAGTCGTAATATAGTGACTCATTTTTCCTTCAACATTGGATTTGATATTTTTGCTGTGCTCCGCCATCCAAAAGACCATCTGAGTCAGGAGTATCGCAGAGATAAACATAATGGATATCTTCAGGTACATTTCGCTTCCCATTGCGGTAAAACCGGTAAACACCACTTGGAACAAGAGGGCGACGATGTAGCTTGCCAAAACCGCCAATCCGGCCCCCATGTACACATATTTTACGAATTGCTTATTATCCGTGCGCCGTAAATACGTTGTGATGATACCGACGATCAGCAACGCTTCCAGCACTTCACGAAATGTAATCAGAAACGCTTGTAACTGCATTTCTTCCCCCTCCTCAAATGGCCTTATCTTCTTCTACGAACAGCATAAACAACTACAATGATTAACAGCCCTGCAATAACAAGAATGGGCACCCAGTTTTTTAAGTTGCTTAAATCTGTCCATTCCGTACTTTTTCCGGCATTTGTACTTGTTTTTGTATCTTCCTTTTCCTTGAAGTGTCCGACTTTGAACTCTTCAATTTTAAATTCTTTTTGCAAATGATCTAAAATAAAATCTTTACTTTGCTTAAATGTATCGTAATCTGCTTCTTTTTGTCCTACTCCAAATAATCCTGGATTGCCAAGTGACTCTAACGCTTTGTTAAACTCGTTCGTAAGTTGTGTATCGAGTTCTTTGTTTTTCTCTGCTACTACCGGTGAAAGAGCTTGATATGTAGCAAATGCTTTTGCAAGTAATCGCTTACTTACATCGTAATCTTTAAAATTTTCGTCCACGTTTGTTAAGCGGCGATTTATATTTAACGCCAATATTTTTTGCATAGTATCAATGACTTGTTCTTTATCTTTCTTTTCAAAGCTTTTCATGATTGCCTTGGAAGGTTCAGGTCCCATATGCATATCAATTTCTTCTTGAACCGTTTCATAAATTTTCTTTGCTTCCGTAAAATTCGGAGGATTCTCATCGAGCTTTACGACCATTTCTTTATACGCCTCGGCAACCTTTTCTTCATTCGGATCTCCATATGAATAAGCAAAAGCGCTCGTATGTATGGAAAACATTGCAACAATAAGGACTACAAATGATAACAGAATTTTCTTCATTGAATTCCCTCCCGATTTTAATGATAATGATTATCAGTTTCGAAGTCAATAAAAATATGAATTAAGAAAATTGGGCTGGTGCCTCTGGCGCGCTGGCAACAGCCTAGTTCCTTGGTTAGACTTGCTTTTTCCGCGTGCAATGCTCTGAAGCGTTCTTTGTGCCCTTAAAGGGCTAAGAAAATATAGTACACTTTTTTCTATCTTATACTTTCTTAGCCTTTAGAAAAAGAAATGCCCGCTACGAGCATTTCTTATTTTGTGCAAAAGCAGGCATGACATGTGCCTGTTTATCGATATTCACCTTATCTACCGGACGTCTCATTTCTTTCATGATGGCCGGTAACACGGATGTCATATACTTACGAAATTTAATGAACGATTGTCCCGTTGTTCTCACTTTATACGTGATAGGCACTTCTTTGACACGAAATCCCTTGCGCACGAGGTTTAGAGTTAACACTTGTGCATAGTTATAGTCATGAATAATCTCGGCGTGTTCCATTGCTTGACGAGAAAAAGCTCTCATGCCGGATTGCCCGTCATAAATCCATTTCCTAAGCAATATGGACTGCAATAATGTGAAGCAGTAATTGCCGAGACGACGATGCAGTTTCATCCCTCTGATGGTTCCTAAAAAGCGGGAACCCATTGTATAGTCGGCTTCCCCGCAAAACAACGGTTCCAGTATATTTGGGATTTCATCAGCCGGATATTCATTATCTGCATCGATCATAACGGCGATATCCGCCCCAAGTTTATAGCATTCCTGCAATCCTCTGCGAACCGCCGCCCCAAGTCCGCCGTTTTTTTCAAGCGATATAATATAATCTGCCCCTGCTTCTCTAGAAACAGATACTGTGTTATCAGTGGAACCGTCATCAATCACGAGAACTTCCACAAAGATATCCTGATGAAAATCCCTCGGAACACGGCGAATCACTTCTCCGATCGCTTGTTCTTCGTTATGGGCAGGCAAAAAGACAATCACATGCTGTTTTTTCATTTGCTGCTAAATCCTTTCTCCTCGATTGCTTCCGTTAGCACAGGTCCGCGGCTGTGAGATGGATACGGAGCACCTAACAAGTATGCAAGAGTCGGCGCTACTGATACTAAGCTGTGTTTCGCCTCAACAATAGCCCCTTTTTTAATCTTCGGTCCGTACATGAAAAACGGGACGATACGTTCTCCTTCATCCAGGTGACCATGGCCCCCGATACCATCAGCCTGTCCGTGGTCCGCACAGATGATAAACGTCGTATTTTCTGCTTTTCCCGTTGCCTGTAAATATTCAATAAAAGACTGAACATGCTTGTCCGCTTCTTGTATTTTTTGAATATATTCGTCATATAATACACCGCGGCTATGACCCGTTTGGTCTGTGGAGATAAGCTGCACAATGAATAAGTCCGGATTTTGCTCATCCATGATTTGTCTTGCTTTTTCCATGATTTTTGAATCAACCACGTCATTTTTCATGACAGCTGTGAACGTTTCTACATCCGTTCCGAACGAATCCACTAAGTGGGCTACCGCAAGCATTTTCCCTCTTTTTCCGACCTTGCGCAGAGAATCAAAAATGCTTTCTGTCTTAACGCCGAGCTTCCATACCATATTGGATTTAATACCATGTTCAAACGGATACGTACCGGTAAACATGGATGAAAAACAAACAACGGTGCGCGCTGGATAAACGGTCTCCATTTTAGTGAATTCCGTCCCGTTTTTACGAAGATAATCCAAATACGGAGTATGAGCTTCTTCAAAACGGTCTTTTCGCATTCCGTCAATGACGATAACAACTACTTTTTCATTGATTGCTTCTTTCGGTACTTCTGCATTGTTTGTATACGTTTCAATCGCTTTTGGCTGCCAGTCAAAGAGATTGCGATGCAGTATGATCGTATATATAAGGATTCCCGCATAAAACGCAAACAGCATTGTCCAATTCACTTCAGCCAAGCTCCCGGCATCCAAATAATAATTCCATACAGAAAGAATGAGCAAAAACTTCGGAAGCTGCTCTTGCGCATTGCCGCTTGTAGAATCGCTGTTTTTTAAGACGAGCTTCCAAAAACGGGTAAAGTTCAGCCATGACGTGCCGATCCGCAGATGATAATATAATGTTCCCCAGAAAAAGACGGTAAAAAAGAAGTACAGTCCCAATGCAAATAATAAAAGAGGAATATTGACCGTCTGAAATACTATTAAATACACAACAAACGGAATCCATAAATAATTTCGCAAAAACAGCGGGAAATCATATACATAATAAACTGCTAATAAAGGCAATACAAGCAAAAAACTGATGAAAAACGAGCTCCAAAAGCTTGCTTCCCCCAATTCAGCGATGTGGAATAGCAGAAAGGTCCCCACTACAAAAATCGGAGTAAACGGCTTTCCCTCATTCAGCAAATTCCAGCATCGCGCTGCTACTTTTTCAAACTTTGAAGCTTTTTTTACTTCTGCCATTTTGGCCTCTCTCCCTTCTTTTTCAAGAATGTTGTCAATTTCATGGGGTAAAGGAGTAAAAGAATGACTCCGGCTCCATAGGAAAATAGAAATTTAAATCCGTGACTTACTACCGCCAAAGCATAAGCATCCGTCAGCTTTAATCCGACTGCTTGCAGCGCAAACGTCATGACCGTTTCATACGTACCGATGCCGCCTGGTGTCAGCTGAAACAATTGTCCGGCAATGGTCACGCTGTTCACCCAAATTGCTTCTAAAAAAGAAAAGGAGTGTGAATATGCCACGCCGTAAATCACAAATGCTTCCATCACCCAGCTTGCAGCGATCAACAGAAACACAGCCGCTCCCCTTTTTCCTCGTAATGCATGCTTCAATTGGTTTAGCTGCTTTTGCATAAAGCTTGGGAACAGCTTCTTCCCAAGCGTGAACAAAGCCAATGCACCAACACCACCAATCACTAGAAGCGGGATATTAAAAGCAAGATTCCTAAACAAAAGAAGCAATCCGCTGCCTGCAAACAGCCCCAGCATGAGAAGGTCTAACAGCCGCATGACAACAACGGATTGTGTTGCTTCCCCAATCGATATGTTCTTTTCTTTCGTTACAACAGCAATCCGGATAGCATCTCCAATTTTCAAAGGGGATATATGATTGATAAACAGGCTATAAAATAAACCGTATAAGCTTTGTTGTATGCTGATCCTATTCAGTAAATACAGCCGCCAAGCATAAGCACGAAGCAAAAAGGCGCTTCCATATGCAAAAACAAGCCAAATAAATAAGGACGGCCTCCGCAAAAAAGAAAGCAGCTGCTCATATAACGCTGCTTCCCTCATTGCTTGTACCGATATGATAAAAAAGAGGAGAAGAGGGACAACCCCTAACATTTTAAATAAGATGCGGATGTTCTTTTGCCCAAGCAACAGTTCGTTCCAACCCTTCTGGAAAGGATACGCTCGGCTTGAAGCCAAGCTTTGTTTTTGCTTTCATAATATCCGCCCAAGTCGATGTAACATCGCCTTTTTGACTTGTTTCTCTGTTCACTTGCATGAAAGGGAAATGTCGTCTCATCTCTTTTAACACATCAGTCATCAATACCGGAGAACTGGAGCCGATATTATATACATCGCTGTCCTTTGTATGCAACGCAAGGACAATGCCCTGTACAATATCATCCACATATGTATAATCGCGGCCCGTTCCGCTGCCATACACCGTGATAGCATCTCCGTTCATCAGTTTGCGAATAAAGCTCGCCATAGCCATATCCGGCCGTCCCCATGGTCCGTATACAGTAAAGAACCGTAAAATGTTCGTTTGAAACCCATACATATGCTCATAAGCATGAACAAGCGCTTCCGCTCCAAATTTTGACGCTGCATATGGAGAGAGCACTTTTCCGTCAGCCATATGTTCAGCAAGAGGCTGATTTTGTTTTTCACCGTATACAGACGAAGATGACGCAAACAGTACCTGCCTCACATTTTCTTCCCCGGCGCATGATAACACATTGCTTGTCCCTTTCATATTCACATCAATATATAATTTGGGATTTTCAAGCGACGTTCTGACCCCTGCCACCGCTGCCAGATGGATGATGGCATCCGGCTTCTCCTTTTGTATCACTTCTTTTAGAGTTTCTTTTTGTAAAATATCGCATTCATAAAACGGCGCATATCCCGCCCGTTCAATTTGTTGCAACTGGTACAGCTTACGTGATTTTTGATAATAGGCATGGAAGTTATCGAGCAAAGCAACTTGATATCCGTCTTGCAATAGTCTGATAGCCAAGTGGCTGCCGATGAATCCGGCTCCGCCCGTAATTAATACCTTCATGCTCCCACCTCTTTTCCTTCCCTATTATCCTAAAAAGAAGAAACCTTGTCATCAACAAGGTTTTCTTCTTTTCTTATATTATTTTGCTGCTTCAATCGCTTTATTTAATGCTTCTTCAAGCTTTTTCATATGTTCTTCTGCTTTAGCTTTATCTTTTGACTTCGCTGCATCTAAATATGCTTGAGCTGTTTGCGTCAATGCCTGCGTTTCTTGCTCGCCGATCACTGTTTTTAGATCGTTTTCAATCATGTTGATGAACAGAGCGCCTTCTAAAGCAGTGATAACGCCTTTATCTTGACCGAAGTTTTCTTCGCTTTCTCCATACTCGCCAAGCGCTACTTTTGCAAAACCGCGAACGAACGCTTTGTTGACTGCTGCCGCATCTAATGTTTTCACATCTGTTTGCAAGTCAAATTGCTTTAAGATGAAGTCTGCATCTTCGCTCGCATTCTTTTTCAAGTATGGATAAACTGTTTGATAGAATGCCCATCCTTCTGCTTGCTCAATTTTTGCTTCTTTTTCATCTGTTTTCGCAGCCTCAGCAGCTTTTGTTGCGTATCCGTTTGGAAGAGCTCCCGTTGCAAAATAGAATGTTTTCATCAACGTTTTATCTACTACTTGCTTGCCGAGCGCAAAAGCAAGCTTGTCATCCTTCTCAATTGCAGCTTTCATTTCATTGAATCCGCCTGTAATGGCATCTACCATTTTTGTGCCGTAAGCAGCGTCACGCTTCATGACAGTACCTTCGATTGCTTTATAGAAATTCATTGCTTCTTCGTATTCTTTCATTACTTCCTCTTTGTTGCCCCATTTTTCATCGACTTCCTTGAAGTCATGACGCATAGATTGGAAGAATTCTTTTTGCATTAATTTATCAAATACTTGCTTAACAATCATCGGTTCCATTTGTTTATTTTTTCCGGATTCTAATGCCGTCGTAAGCGTTTGGTCGATTTGTTCGCTGAATTCGCCGTCACGGCTTTGTACCAATGTTTGCAATTTCTCTTTATATAAAGTTGTGACTTTATCAAAATCTACTTCTTGTCCTTGTTTCGCTTTTTCAAGTTCGGCAACTGCATCTTTATATGCTTGCACGATTTCTGCTTCCGTTACTTTTGCTTCTTCTTTTTCTTTCGCTTCCGCTTTAGAAGTTTCTTCTGTTTTCTTTGCTTCTGTTGCTGTTTTTTCTTCTTCCTTTGCGCATCCGGCAAATACAAGTGATGTAGCTAATGCTGCAGATAGTGCTTTCCATTTTAAAGACATAGTTACCTTCCCCCTAAAAACTCCTTGATGATAATGATTTTCATTCTAACCAATGTTATTATAAAAGAGAACGATTATCAATGTCAACATAAAATTGGAAAGGCTATCATCTTTTTTCTTTACTTTTTCTCTTTTTGGATTGTATGCTTTCTTCTTTTTTCGTTTTCCTATTGTCACCCTCACCGATCTAAACAGCAACAATGAACCTCCCCCCACTTACTCGCATTCGCTTCTGGAAATGGAGGTCTTCCCGCTTAAACATGATAAAAAACCGTCCGGATTATATACCGGACGGTTTCGCTTCTTACAGATGCTTAGAAACTAATGCAGCTAATGCTTCTTTTGGCTGGTATCCTAATGTTTTGTCTACCACTTGACCATCCTTTAATACAAATAGGGATGGGATGCTCATTACTTCGAATTTCGCTGCTGTTTCTTGGTTTTCATCTACGTCAACTTTGACGATTTTGATTTTGTCTCCCATTTCAGCGTCTAATTCTTCCAATACAGGAGCAATCATCTTACAAGGACCGCACCAATTTGCCCAGAAATCAACTAAAACAACGCCAGTGCTTGTTTCTTCTGCAAAAGTTTGGTTTGTTGCATTTACAATAGCCATTTATTTTTCCTCCTTAAAATTCCATTTGAAATATTATATAAGAGAGTATATCACTATCGGGTTTGTCTTGCGAATAATATGTACCGTTATATATTTTACGTTATTTCATTGTGATTATACAATGATACGAAAAAGCGAGAAGCAGGGGACTTCTCGCTTTTTAAAAAGGGGTAATATTACAGGAACAATCGTATCGCTATTAAGAATGTACTTTTAACTTCTTGAACTCTTCTGTTAATAATGGCACGACTTCAAATAAGTCGCCGACGATACCGTAGTCTGCTACCTTGAAAATATTAGCTTCAGGGTCTTTGTTGATTGCTACGATAACCTTGGAGTTGGACATACCTGCCAAGTGTTGAATTGCTCCGGAAATACCGCATGCGATATAAAGGTCCGGCGTTACAACTTTGCCTGTTTGTCCGATTTGCAAAGAGTAGTCGCAGTAGTCAGCGTCACACGCGCCGCGGGATGCACCGACAGCTCCGCCTAATACATCTGCAAGCTCTTGTAACGGCTTGAAGCCTTCAGCGCTCTTCACGCCGCGTCCGCCCGCGATGATGACTTTCGCTTCAGATAAATCCACACCTTGAGCTGTTTTACGAACAACATCTTTAATGATTGTACGTAAATCTTTAATTTCAACAGATAGAGAAGATACTGCGCCAGTGCGAGCTGCATCTTTTTCAAGAGGTGCGATGTTGTTTGGACGAACCGTTGCAAAAATTAAACCGTCCGTTACGATTTTTCTTTCAAACGCCTTACCGGAGTAGATAGGGCGAGTGAAGACAATGTTTCCTCCAGCTGTTTCTAATGCAGTAACATCAGATACTAATCCTGCATCTAATTTAGCAGCAAGCTTTGGAGAAAGATCTTTTCCCAATGCAGTGTGCCCCATTACAAGACCTTCCGGCTTCTCAGCATCTACTGCTGCTAATACGGCTTGTGCGTAGCCGTCAGAAGTGTAAGACTTTAACTTCTCATCTTCTACCGTTACAACGCGGTCTGCGCCGTAAGCAATCAGTTCGTCAGCCAAGGACGCTACTCCGTGTCCTGCTAAAAGACCTACTACTTCGCCGCCTTCTGCAATTGTCTTTGCAGCTGCAATCGCTTCAAAAGAAACGTTTCTTAAAGATCCATCACGTACTTCTCCCAACACTAATACTTTACGAGCCATTCGTTTCCCCTCCGATATATGCTGTTTCGTTTTTTCAGATTATAATTAGATCACTTTAGCTTCTGTATGCAATAAAGAAACAAGCTCTTTTACTTGATCTTGAAGCTCGCCTTGCAACACTTTTCCTGCATCCTTTTTAGGAGGCAAGTAAATTTCAAGCGTTTTTGTTTTCGCTTCAACATCATCTTCTTCTAAATCTAAATCATCAAGCTCCACTTCTTCTAACGGCTTCTTCTTCGCCTTCATGATGCCCGGTAAAGAAGGATAGCGCGGTTCATTCAGACCTTGCTGCGCTGTAACAAGAAGCGGCAGCGTTGTTTCGATTACTTCTGTATCGCCTTCTACATCGCGCTCGATCTTCACGTCTTTGCCGTTAATTTCAAGCTTTGTGATTGTGGTTACATAAGGAATACCTAAAGCTTCCGCCACGCGAGGACCTACTTGGCCGGAACCGCCGTCGATTGCTACGTTGCCGGCTAAAATTAAGTCTGCATCTTTATCTTTTAAGTACTCAGATAACACTCTTGCCGTCGTATATTGATCGCCATTCTCCACATCGTCTTCAATGTTGATTAACACAGCTTTGTCACAGCCCATTGCCAATGCAGTGCGAAGCTCTTTTTCAGAGTCTTCTCCGCCGACAGTAACAACCGTTACTTGGCCGCCGTGTGCATCGCGTACTTGAATTGCTTCTTCAACCGCATATTCATCGTAAGGGTTGATGATGAATTCTGCTTCGCCATCATAAATTTCGCCGTTTTTAATTACGATTTTTTCTTCTGTGTCGAATGTTCTTTTCAATAGTACGTAGATGTTCATCGTATTCCCTCCTAAAATTATAAACATTAAGTGAATTAGAAGTATTCAGTTAATTTATCTTAAAAAAATATTACTAACACTATTACTTACCGCTGAAAACCGGTTTGCGCTTTTCAAGGAATGCTGCCACGCCTTCACGGCCGTCTTCTGTTGCGAAGACTTCACCGAACAGCTGCGCTTCTCTTTCTACACCTTCATAATACTCGGATGTTTTTGTCGTTTGCAACAGCTCCAATGCTGCTCGAACAGAAACGGGGCTCTTGCCTGCCACCTTCTTCGCAATCTTCATTGCCTCATCCAGAAGCACTTCTTCCGCAACCGCCTTGTTTGCAAGTCCCCATTGCACAGCTTCTGTACCTGTAATAGGTTCAGCTGTTAACATCAATTCACATGCTTTTGCTTTTCCCACTAAGCGTGATAAACGCTGTGTACCTGCAAACCCTGGAATCAAACCTAAATTCAGCTCCGGCAAGCCCAGCTTTGCATTTTCTGTTACGATGCGCATATGGCATGACATCGCAAACTCAAGACCTCCGCCCAGCGCAGCTCCGTGAATTGCCGCAATAATCGGCTTCGGAAACTTTTCTACGCGCTCAAATACAACTTGTCCGTTACGGGCAAGCTCAGATGCATGCTTTGCATCTTGAATGGAAGTAAATTCGCGGATGTCCGCACCAGCAGAGAAGAAACGTCCTTCTCCATGCACAACAATGGCACGAACAGCGTCATTTCCTTCCACTTCATCCAATACATTCGAAAGCTCGCGAAACACTTGAGAAGACATTGCATTTGCCGGTTGATGATTGATCTTGATAACCGCAATATGCTCTTCAATTGTTAGTGCAAGAAAACTCATCTAATATTCCTCCTTCGCTTTCACTTTGCACCGCATGCGCCGACCAACAGCTGATGAACCGTTGCTGAAAGTGCAACTAAATCATATTTGTGATCATTCATGACCCAGTTGGTCACCAATTCATCAATTGTTCCGAATATCATTTGTCTCGTCACGCGGATATCTAAATCGTTTCGAAATTCTCCGGTTTCCACACCGACTTTCAAAATTTCATCTATGACTTGTAAATATCCCTTTAAAACCTCATTGATTTTAAAGCGAAGCTCTTTGTTGGATTGCCGCAGCTCAAGCTGAGTGACAATCGCCAAATGATGATCTTCAGAAAGCCATGTTAAGTGTGTTTCCACCAACGTTAATAACTTCGATACAGCGCTTTCAATTCCTGCCGTTTTACTTCGAATTTTGTCAGTAAATTCTCCCATTTTCTCTTCAAAGAGAGAGATTAGAATATCTTCTTTATTTTTAAAATATAAATAAATGGTACCATCTGCGACACCCGCTTGCTTAGCAATTTTGGATACTTGCGCTTGATGATAGCCATTTTCTGCAATAACAACAACCGCTGCATCTATAATTTGTTTATATTTCGGTTTATGTTTCTTCATGTTACTATCCCCTTCAATATGAATGATTGCTCATTCATACGTCAATAATACTGATAATTTGAAATATTGTCAATAATAAGAAACACATTTCTATATAATACAAAAATATGCTTTTGCATAAAAGAAAGGCCAAAAGGCCCAAGCTACGCTTCCTTTCTCTTTTGCGTTTCTTCTTCAATAAGAGTGCGGCGCAAAATTTTTCCAACCGTTGTTTTCGGCAGCTCTTGGCGGAACTCATAAATTTTCGGCACTTTATAAGCCGCCAAATACTTTCTTGCAAATTGATCCAGCTCTTCCTCCGTACATTGTACGCCATCTTTCAAAACAACGTAAGCTTTTACGGTCTCCCCCCGGTACGGATCCGGTACACCCACTACAACCACTTCCTGTACTTTTTCGTTCTCATACAGCACTTCTTCTACTTCACGCGGATAAATATTAAAGCCGCTTGCGACAATCATATCTTTTTTGCGGTCCACAACATAGAAGAACCCGTCTTCATCTATGTACCCCAAATCTCCTGTATGAAGCCAGCCGTCTTTCAGCACTGCAGCCGTTTCTTCCGGCTTGTTCCAATACCCTTTCATCACTTGCGGTCCTCTTACGACGATCTCCCCGATTTCTTTAAAGCCGACCGGTTCACCCGTCTCAATCGATACCACTTTTGCAATCGTATCCGGCCATGGAACGCCAATGCTTCCGGCTACTCGTTTTGACCAAAGGAAGTTGCTGTGCGTAATCGGCGAGGATTCCGTTAAACCGTATCCTTCTACTAATTTTCCGCCTGTTATCTTCTCAAATTGCTCCTGCACTTCAACCGGCAGCGGCGCCGATCCGCTTATGCAAGCGCGAACAGAAGATAAATCATAGTTTGCGAGCTCCGGATGATTCAACAAACCGATGTACATAGTCGGTGCTCCCGGGAATAATGTTACGCGATGCTTTTTAATAGATTTCAGTATTTCTAACATATCGAACTTCGGTACGAGAACCATTTTATATCCTTGCATGATGGAAAGGTTCATCACAGCGGTCATTCCGTACACATGGAAAAACGGGAGCACGCCGAGAACCACTTCTTCGCCTTTCTCGCAGTTATACAACCAATAAATTCCCATTACCGTGTTGGCCACAAGATTTTCATGGGTCAGCATAACTCCTTTCGGAAAGCCTGTTGTACCGCCTGTATATTGCAAAAGCGCTAAATCTTCTTTCGGATCGCAAGAAATCTCTATTTCTTCTGCGGAAGCCGTTTTTAACACATTTTTGAAAAGATGGACTTCGCTGCTTTCTTTTACCTTTACGACGATGTTTGTTTGTTTCTTTTGGATCAATGGATACAGCAAATTTTTAGGGAACGGCAGATAATCTTTGATGCTGGTGATGATGATATGCTGCAGATTCGTAGAGGGCTTTACGGTTGTCACCTTTGGGTATACTAGGTCGAGGCAAAGAATCACTTTCGCGCCGGAATCGTGCAACTGATATTGCAGCTCACGCTCCGTATAAAGCGGATTGGTCTGCACCACGATGGCACCTGCTAAAAGCGCGCCGTAATACCCGATAACCGCTTGCGGACAGTTTGGCAGCATAATAGCTACCCGGTCTCCTTTTTCAATGCCGAGTGACCGCAAATAATTGGCAAACTTTAATGCCTGCGTGTACACTTCCGCAAATGTAACCTCTTTTCCCAAAAAGTGAAGCGCTTTCTTATTTGGAAATTGAGATGCGATATCTTTCAAATACCATTGCAATGGCTTCAATTCGTACTCGATCGTATACGGAATTTCTTTCGGATACTGCCTCAGCCACGGCCGTTCCAGAAATAATTCGGATGTCATAGAATGTCTCCCTCCTTATACTGAAAAAATGAATAAAGATAAACTGAGTGCAATGATAAGAATCAATTTCATTATAGTATACAGAAATCAGCGTTACAATTATAATATTTTGAAAATTATGTATTTATTATAAAGATTTACAGATAGATAAGCGAAATGAAAAAAATTAATTTCAACAAGGTTTTAAAATAAGTTTAGTTACTTTGTTCAACTGTTCTTATTCTTTAAAAAGTTGTTTTCATGTATAACACCTCTACAATGTTATGTATAAGTGTGAGTTATAAAAGTTGTTATATGTAGATAGTAAAAAGTTTAGTAAATAATAACTCCATTTTCATAGATTAGATAATCGTATATTTATTGTAGTTAAGATATAAGCTTGATTTAGGAAATGGCTATACCGATATCAGACCAATGTTTCAATCACTAATAGTTAAGATATAAACTTCATGGGGATAAAACAGACATCACATGTGTATATAGTTTCAATCACTAATAGTTAAGATATAAACTCGTATGAGCTATAACATCATCTAATGACGCACCAGTTTCAATCACTAATAGTTAAGATATAAACCGTATTTCACTTCTAAAGGCTCAAATGCTCTATGCAGTTTCGATCACTAATAGTTAAGATATAAACATAAAAAAGAGTAGCGGGAAGGTGCTACTCTATGGAGTTTCAATCACTAATAGTTAAGATATAAACTTTGGATGATTTAATAGAAAATATCACAAAAAGACCTGGTTTCAATTCCTCATAGTTAAGATAAAGACTACTGTACGAGCTTGGCGCAAGATTGTCGGAGTGTCGAGTTTCAATTCTTCATAGTTAAGATAAAGACTGAATCCAAACGCTGGCGGTTTATGGTTTGAACGTGCGCTTCAATTCCTCATAGTTAAGATAAAGACTATAGTATCCCTTGCCTTTATAACACTTGGATCTTGTTTCAATTCCTCATAGTTAAGATAAAGACACCCCAAAAAATTATTGATTTACAGCTATTATACAAAATTTCACAAATGATTTCTATTACAATGTTTTAAAAAATAATAACTGTTCATAGACCTCGTCATTCATTGATATTATTGGTTTTTTGAATAAAAATAAAAAATCGTCGATCTTCCGGATCAGCTACGCTACCGAAGACCGACGACTTCTTACTTGCTAAAAAACATCAAATAAATAACACCCAACACTAAAAAAATTCCGCAAATGGCAAGCAGCACCTTTGCCAATTTTTCCATGAACATAGCTGTGTCCCCTTTTGCTATTTGAGTTCTACCACCGTAACGCCAAGTCCGCCTTCTCCTATGTCACCGTAACGGAAGTTCTTGACGGCGCGATGCTTTTTCAAGTATTCTTGTACTCCTTGACGCAATGCCCCTGTTCCTTTTCCGTGAATGATGGAAACGCGCGGATAATTTGCAAGAAGAGCATCATCGATATATTTTTCAACCTTATGCAAGGCGTCTTCGTATCGTTCGCCGCGCAGGTCTAATTCCAATCCCACATGATAGTCTTTTCCTTTTACGGTCGCAAGTGCTTTTTTCTCTACCGGCTTTGGACTGCTGATGTATTCCATGTCTGTTTCTTTTACTTTCATTTTCAATATGCCGATTTGGACTTGCCATTCGTTGTCGCTTACCTTTTCCAACAGCTGCCCCTTTTGTCCGAATGTCAGCACTTTTACTTCGTCGCCTGCTCGGAATGTTTGCTTCGGCTTTGCTGCCTTCACTGGTTTCTTTTTGTCCACAAGCTTCGGTACTGCGCCCTCTAAGCGGCTTTTCGCTTCAATGAGCTCATGCTCTTTTACGTTGGCAAGCTGTTCCTTGCGCAAATGACGAAGCTCCCGGATGATGGATTCCGCTTCTTTTTTAGATTGCTCAATGCTTTCCGCTGCTTTTCGCTCCGCTTCTTCGAGCATTTTGTCGCGCTGCTCATTAAATTCGATAATTTGGCGCTGCAGCTCCTTATGAAGCTTCTCGGCTTCCTTGCGAAGCTCTTCCGCTTCCTGCCATTCTCGTTCCGCATTCTTTTTGCTTTCTTCGAGTTTGGCAATCATATTTTCTACTTTGTTTGCTTCCATGCTCGTATGGCTGCGGGCACGGTCGATGACTCGTTCGGACAACCCGAGACGTTTGGAAATTTCAAAAGCGTTGCTTCGTCCCGGCACGCCGATTAACAGCTTGTAAGTCGGGCTTAACGTATTTACATCAAACTCCACGCTGGCATTAATGACCTTTTCTCGGTTATAGCCATATGCTTTCAATTCCGGATAGTGTGTCGTCGCAACTACACGTGCTCCTCGATTGTGCACTTCATCCAAAATAGAAATAGCCAAGGCTGCTCCTTCTTGCGGATCTGTTCCTGCACCCAGTTCATCAAACATCACTAAGCTTTCAAAGTCGGCTTGTTCTAATATTTCAACAATATTTACCATATGAGAGGAGAATGTACTTAAACTTTGCTCAATGGACTGTTCGTCTCCGATATCCGCAAATACTTTCTTGAATACACAAATTTCCGAACCGTCCAGAGCCGGAATTTGCAGACCGGATTGTGCCATTAAGACACATAGCCCGATCGTTTTTAATGTAACAGTTTTCCCCCCTGTGTTTGGCCCGGTAATAACAATCGTCGTAAAATCTCCGCCAAGTTCAATATCATTTGGAACTACTACATCCTGAGGGATAAGCGGGTGGCGAGCCTTAAACAGCTTCATATAACGATTGTTGTTGAGCCTTGGCTTGGACGCTTTCAATCGTTTCGCATAAAAGGCTTTCGCAAAAATGAAATCAAGCTCCGCCAGCACTTCCACGTTTTCCAATATCATATCTGCTTCTGTTGCCACTGCGGCAGACAATTCGGTTAAAATGCGTTCGATTTCCTGCTTCTCTTTCACTTTCGCTTCCTGAAGCTGATTGTTCAAATCTACAACGGACTGCGGTTCAATGAACAAGGTTTGTCCTGAAGCAGACTGGTCGTGAACAATTCCGCCATATACGTGGCGATATTCTTGTTTTACCGGAATGACATAACGATCGTTTCGAATCGTGACGATAGCGTCAGACAGCATTTTCGTTGCGTTAGAAGAACGCGTTAAATTTTCCAGCTTTTCGCGAATGCGGGATTCCGCACTGCGAATTTGATGGCGAATGCTGCGCAACTTTTCACTTGCGCTGTCCAGCACTTCCCCGCCGTCTCCGATACAGTTGTTAATTTTCTTTTCTAAATCATAGAGAGACAGCATTCTCCCTACAAGCGATTCTAAAATCGGAAGCGCTTGTCCGTCTTCGACCATATCTTCAATGAAGCGTTTCATCTGACGGCTTGCATACATGGTGCTGGAAATGTCCAACAGCTCTTGCGGACTCAGCACGCCGCCGATTTTGGCACGCTTCACATTCATGCGAATATCAAACGCCCCTCCCAATGGAACGTTTCCTTTTAAACGCACCACTGTGGCCGCTTCATCCGTTGTTTCTTGTAAATGAACCACTTCTTCAAATTCTATGCTTGGCTGCAGCTTGCGCACTTTTTCACGCCCTAAAGACGATGCTACATGCTCAAGCAGCTGCTCTTTCACTTTATCGTATTCTAATACCCGCAATGTACGCTCTAACATAACATCCTCCTACTTATGGCGGCGGATAAAATCTAAAAGCTTATCAATGTCCCACGTATTGATGACTGTATCTTTTTGAATCCAGCCTTTCTTCGCGGCCGCTACGCCAATTTCCATATGCTCCAGCATGTCCAGCTGATGAGCATCGGTATTAATTGCAATTTTCACGCCTGCATCCTGCGCTTTTTTCAACAGTTCCGCCGACAAATCTAATCGGTGCGGATTTGCATTCAACTCAAGCACCGTATCCGTTTCTTTGGCAAGCTGAATCAATAATTCTGTATCCACGTCATATCCTTCGCGACGGCCGATGAGACGTCCCGTCGGATGAGCAATCATATTTACGTGATTATTTTCGATTGCTGTGCGAAGACGCTTCATAATCGTTTCCCTGTCTTGTGAGAAGCTGGAGTGAATGGCTCCGATGACGAAATCCAGCTGCTTGAGCACCTCATCATCAAAATCAAGGGTCGCATCCGGTAAAATGTCCATCTCAATGCCTCGCAAAATCGTGAAATTCGGATACTTTTCGTTTATTCTTCTAATTTCTTCTCCTTGCTGCAGAAGGCGTTCTTTCGTCAAACCGTTGGCTACTTTTAAATATTGAGAGTGATCTGTGACAGCAATATAGTTATACCCCCGTGCGATCGCAGCTTGCACCATTTCTTCAATGGAAAACGCACCATCGCTCCAAGTTGTATGCATATGCAGATCGCCTTGAATATCCTCAAGCTCGACCAGCTTGCCATACTCATGGATCCATTCGATTTCCCTGCCGTCTTCCCGTACTTCCGGCGGAATGTAAGGCAGGTTAAAATGCGCAAAAAACTCTTCTTCGGACTCGAATGTTTTAACTTCTCCCGTTTCCAAGTTTTCAACGCCATATTCGCTTATTTTTTCATTTTGCGCTTTAGCAATTTGCCGCATTCTTACATTGTGCTCCTTTGAGCCTGTGAAATGATGCAGCGTAGTGATATATTCTTCCGGTTTGACCAAACGGAAATCAACCGCAATGTCGTATTCATACTGCAAGCGAAGCGATACCTTTGTGTCGCCGCTTGCAATGACTTCCGCGATATTATCAAGCTTCAACAGCTCTTCCCGTACGATTTGCGGATGTTCAGTTGCAATGATGAAATCCAAGTCTTTTACGGTTTCCCGTACGCGGCGCAAACTGCCTGCTCGTGAAAAACGCTCCACTTCTTGGATCGTCGCAAGTTTTCGTTCAATTTCTTCCGCAATTGGAATCACATCCGCAATCGGCAAACGCTCCGGACGAGCCCCGAATTGTTCCACAGCTTCCAATATTTTTTCTTCCGTTTTCTTTCCAAATCCGGCAAGAACTTGTACTTTATGCTCTTCACATGCTTGCTTCAATGTCATTAAGTCAATGACACCGAGCTCCTTATACAGCTTGGCCACCTTTTTGCCGCCGAGTCCCGGCAGCTTTAATAAAGGAATCAGACTGCTTGGCACTTCTTTTTCCAGCTCTTGAAGCACCTCCGATTTTCCCGTTTCTATGTATTCCAAAATAACCGCAGCCGTGCCTTTACCGATGCCGCCGATTTTTGTAAAATCTTCAATTTCGGACAAACTGCGATCATCGGTTTCCAATGCATTTGCCGCTTTGCGAAACGCCGAAATCTTAAATGGATTTTCGCCTTTCAACTCCATATATAAAGCAATCGTTTCGAGAAGCTTGATTACTTGCTTTTTATTTATGTTCATTCTTCTCCCACCTCTCTGAACGCTCTCGTTACAGTTTTTCCTAGTTACTATGAAAAAACTTCCCTTTCAAAAAAGAGAAGTTAAACTTTATCCCCAAACACCCACAGCTCTTTTACTTTTTCAGAAAGAATCGGTGTATCTTCTACGATAAATTTCGGTAACACGGCATCTTGCAGCGATGTTTGCACGTGCTGCTCCGGCAATAAAGAGGCTGCAAAAATAACGATGAACAGAATGATGTACACCTCTAAAAATCCGAGCACGGCTCCGCCCAGCGAATTCACTTGCTTCAGCACCGGAATTTGGGCAAACATATTCAGAAGATGTCCGATTAATGTGAACACAATTTTTGTTACTAAAAATAAAAGCACAAATGCAATGGCACGGTAAAACGCATCTTCTACGCTCACATTTTCGAGCCATGCATGCATCGTCGCCGTTGTTTCTAGCGGATACGGAATAATTCCTTTCAAAACCGGCGCTGCATCATCATAATAAAGATAAGCGACTATGTATGCTGCAATAAAGCCCGTTAAACGGACGACCTGAAGAATGAGCCCTCTTTTTAATCCAAGAAGAAATCCACACGCAAGCAAAAGGACTATTATCAAATCAAGCATTATTCAATCATTCCTTTTTGATGAAGTCGTTCTTTTAATCGTTCATGCTCTTCACGCAATTTTATGTAATCATGCACTACGTTGACGGCTGTAAGCACCGCCAGTTTATTTATATCAAGAGACGGATTCTTCGCATTAATTTCACGCATTTTATCATCAACAATCGCGGCTACCATGCGAATATGGCTTGTACTTTCATCGCCTACGATCGAGTATTGTTGTCCATATATATCAACGGTGATTCGTTTTCTGTTTTGTTGTGACAAAGCACTGTCCTCCAATCAACATACAAAATCCTAAATGTAATCATACCATGAAAAAACGGTATATGGAAAGATTAACACCATTTCGATATGATTAAAAGTAGAAGTCCAAAATGAAGGAGCGAATATTTTGTCAAATCACGTCGTATTGAAAGTAAACACGTCTACTATAGAAAAAATGAAAGCTTATTATGAATCCTCCCTGCAGCCGAAAGTGCCTCAGGGTGGTGTTTTTACCGCCAAGGTTCCAGGTTGTACCATTACCGCTTACAAATCGGGAAAAGTCATGTTTCAAGGAGCAGCTTCCGGGCAAGAAGCAAATCGCTGGGACACAGGAGACGATGCTCCAACCACTCCAAAACCAAAACAAACAACACTGTATACTCCGCCTGTTTCTATCAGCAGTATGTCCATTATCGGGTCGGATGAAGTCGGAACCGGAGATTATTTCGGACCGATTACAGTTGTTGCAGTTTACGCAGATAAAACTCAAATTCCTTTATTGAAGGAGCTCGGTGTAAAAGATTCGAAAAACTTAAATGATGAGCAAATTAAAAAAATTGCCAAGGATCTTCTTGCCGTCGTTCCTTACAGCTTGCTTACCTTACATAATGAAAAATACAATGAGCTGCAGCAAAGGGGAATGAATCAAGGACAAATAAAAGCATGGCTTCATAATCAGGCCATCCGAAAAGTGTTGGAGAAAATCAGCCCGAAGACACCTGAAGCGATCTTGATTGACCAATTTGTGCAACCGGAAACCTACTATAAATATTTAGAGAAGCAAAAAGAAGTACAGCGGGAAAACGTCTACTTTTCTACAAAAGGAGAAAGCGTTCATGTTGCGGTTGCAGCAGCCTCCATTTTAGCCCGGTATGCGTTTGTAAAACAGTTTGATGAATTAAGCAAGAAGGCAGGCTTCCCTTTACCAAAAGGCGCCGGCGCGCAAGTAGATGTTGCTGCAGCAAAGCTGATTAAAAAATATGGAGAAGGATGTTTGAAAGAGTTTACGAAGCTGCATTTTGCGAATACGGAGAAAGCAAAGCGGCTTGCAAAATAGATCAGAACCGGCATGTTGACCGGTTCTTCTTTTAAATCCTATTTGTTTTCTTCATTAAAAAATAAAGGGGATATGTTGAATGATACTTGAAGCGGTAATGTTACATGTAAAAGACGGGATGGAACACGAATTTGAAGCTGCATTTAAAGAAGCTTCTGCGATTATTTCATCTATGAGCGGCTATATTTCGCATACGCTCCATAAATGTATAGAAGTAGAGAGAAAATACTTGCTGCTAGTAGAATGGGAAACGCTGGAAGATCACACCATCGGATTTCTCACTTCCCAAGAATATCAAGAATGGAAACAATTACTTCATCACTTTTACGAGCCGTTTCCAATCGTGGAGCATTTCGAAAACATTCCTCTATAAGAAAAACTGATCATGGGTAATATAATTCGTACTTTCTCTGTTCCAGCCCATCCAAGAATTGTACGGAAATGATAATAATTGTACCAAATTTAAATGAATTGCACCGAAATCTCATACAATTGCACCATTTTCAAATTAATTGCGCCAAATCAAAGAACAATTGCACCAAACACAAGATGATTTGTTTCCATAGAAAAAACGCTACAAAGTTGCTCACTGTGGGAGATCCCAAGAGTTATATTATTGAAAAAAGCAGCCCTCAACCAAGGGCTGCTTTCTCTATTATTTACGCAACTGGGCGCCGAATTTTTCTTCCACTGCTTTTAATACATTGTTGTGGGCCGCTGTCACTTCTTCGTCTGTTAATGTGCGTTCAGGGTCGAAGTAGCGAAGCGAGAATGCAAGGGATTTCTTGCCTTCTTCCATCTTTTCGCCTTCATATAAGTCAAACAGCGTTACTTCTTTCAATAACTCGCCGCCTGCTTCCACAATTGTCGCACGGATATCGCCTGCTACTGCAGCTTTATCCACTACAAGCGCCATGTCACGAGTCATGGACGGGAAGCGAGGAATGCTTGTGTAACGCACTTCTTCTACGTCGGCTTGGAACAGCTTGCCTAACGAAAGCTCGAAGATATACGTTTCTTTAATATCCAACTCTTTTTGCACTTCCGGATGCACTTGGCCGACAAAGCCGATTTCTTCGCCTTCTAGTACGATGCTTGCCGTACGTCCCGGATGCATGCCATCCTTCTTCGCAGCTTTGTATGCCACTTTGTTCGTTACTCCCAACAGTTCAAATAAACCGTCTAGCACTCCCTTGATGACATAGAAGTCAACTGCTTTCTTTTCGCCTTGCCATGGATGATGAAGAACTAAACCAGTCATCGCTCCCGCTAAATGCTGTTGTTCTCTTGGCTGTTCATTTTCGGATGTCGGAACGAATACAGATCCGATTTCGTATAAAGCCACATTCTCAATTTTACGGTTATTATTATACGCTACCGCATCCAGCAAGTGAGGAAGCAAGCTTAAACGAAGCTGGCTGCGATCTTCGCTCATCGGCAATGCCAAGCGGACAGGCTCTTTCTCTGCCCCTTGCAATGCATATTGTTTTGCCTTGCTTGCGCTTGTTAAAGAATATGTGATTGCCTCATAAAGACCCGCACCTTCTAAGTAACGGCGCACTTTACGGCGTTTTGCTTGGTTCTCTGTTAAACGTCCGCGCGTCGTTTCTGCAACTGGAAGCGTCGCCGGAATATGGTCGTAGCCATATAAACGGCCTACTTCTTCTACTAAATCCTCCGGAATGGTAATATCTGGTCTTCGCGTCGGTACATGTACTTGGAATGTTCCTTCTACTTCTGTGTACGGGAATTTTAAGTTATTGAAAATTTCCGCTACTTCTTGAGCTGTAATTGCTGTACCTAATACACTGTTAATTTTATCAACAGACACAGAAACCGTTGTTTCCTCTAAACGAAGGTTATCTACTTCGACGACTCCTTCTAACGCTTCGCCGCCGGCATATTTTGCCATTAAAGCAGCTGCACGCTGTACTGCTTCAAATGTACGTGTTGGGTCGATTCCTTTTTCAAAGCGGGCACTGGATTCACTGCGCAATCCTAAATCTTTGGAAGCTTTGCGAACCGTTGCGCCTGTAAAATAAGCAGACTCGATTAATACATTTACAGTATCCGCATCTACTTCAGAGTTTGCTCCGCCCATCACACCGGCAACTGCCACCGCTTTTTTGCCGTTTGTAATAACAAGATGATCCGCTTGTAATGTGCGCTCGTTGCCGTCCAATGTTTCAATGATTTCTCCTTCTTCGGCAAGACGGACTACGATTTCTTTTGAGCCGAGTTTATCGTAATCAAACGCATGAAGCGGTTGACCGTATTCCATTAAGATGTAGTTTGTGATATCTACCACGTTGTTGATTGGGCGAACCCCCGCTGCCATTAAACGTGTTTGCATCCAAATTGGAGAAGGACCGATTTTCACGTTTTTCACCATTTTGGCGATATACAACGGATTTTGCTCCGGCGCATCTACCGTTACACGGATATAATCAGACGTTTTTTCTTCAATTTCCTTCAGTTCAACTGCAGGACGCTTCACTTCGCGTCCTAAAATGGCTGCAACCTCATATGCTACGCCTAACATATTTAAGCAGTCCGCACGGTTTGGCGTTAAGCCAAGCTCCAGCACCTCATCATGAAGGTTTAACAGCTCCAATGCGTCCGCTCCTACTTCTACATCGCTTGGAAATACGAAAATTCCTTCTGCGTAGTCCTTTGCAATGACTTTTGATTCAATGCCAAGCTCTTGCAGAGAACAAATCATTCCTTGTGATACTTCGCCGCGAAGCTTCGCTTTTTTAATTTTAAAATTACCTGGCAGCACTGCGCCGATTTTAGCAACAGCGACTTTTTGCCCTTTTGCTACGTTCTTTGCTCCGCAAATGATTTGCAGCGGATCTTCTTCGCCTACATCGACAAGGCATTTGCTTAACTTGTCAGCTTCTGGATGCTTTTCGCACTCTAATACGTGGCCGACAACAACACCGCTGACACCTTTATTTAATACTTCAATGCCTTCTACTTCAATGCCGCTCTTCGTAATTTTATCAGCCAATTCAGACGCCGTAATCCCGTCTAAATCTACATATTCTTGTAACCATCTGTATGATACGAACATTGGTTATCTCCTCCCTTATTACACTCGTTTAAATTGCTGCAAGAAACGAACGTCGTTTGTATAGAAATGGCGGATGTCATCTACGCCGTATTTTAACATTGCAATACGCTCAGGACCCATTCCAAATGCGAAGCCTTGATACTTTTCAGGATCGTATCCTGCCATGCGCAGTACGTTTGGATGCACCATGCCCGCTCCTAAAATTTCAATCCAGCCTGTGCCTTTGCAAGTGCCGCATCCTTTTCCGCCGCACATCATGCAGGAAATATCCATCTCAACGGATGGCTCCGTGAACGGGAAGAAGCTTGGACGAAGGCGAATTTCGCGTTCTTCACCAAACATTTTTTTCGCAAATGTTTGCAGCGTTCCTTTTAGATCGCTCATGCGGATGTTTTCATCAATCACAAGACCCTCGATTTGCATGAATTGGTGAGAGTGTGTCGCATCGTCATCGTCGCGGCGATATACTTTACCCGGGCAAATGATTTTAATCGGACCTTTTCCTTCATGCTTTTCCATTGTTCTTGCTTGCACCGGAGATGTGTGAGTACGAAGCAAAATTTCTTCTGTAATGTAGAAAGAGTCCTGCATGTCGCGAGCCGGGTGACCTTTTGGCAAGTTCAATGCTTCGAAGTTGTAGTAATCTTGCTCTACTTCCGGACCTTCTGCAATTTCATAGCCCATTCCGATAAATAAATCTTCAATTTCTTCGATTACCGCTGTTAACGGATGATGGCAGCCGGTTTGAATCGGACGTCCCGGCAACGTCACGTCAATTGTTTCAGACGCCAATTTTTTCTCGATTTCCGCTTTTTCCAGCTGCTCCATTTTTGCTTCCAGCTGCTTTTGAATCGCTTCGCGCACCTCGTTTACTAAAGCTCCCATACGAGGACGCTCTTCAGCGGACAATTTGCCCATGCCGCGCAATACTTCTGTAATCGGACCTTTTTTTCCTAAATACGCGACGCGAACGTCATTCAATACCTTTACGTCGTCAGAAGCTTCAATTTTGCTAAGAGCTTCTTGCTGCAACTCTTTTAAACGTGCTTCCATGTTTACAAACCTCCTATTTTTACATATGGTTGTGATTTGACTCTCAAGGGAGTCGACAAATAAAAAAACCCCATCCCAAAAAGGGACGAGGTTATCTTCGCGGTACCACCCTAATTAGCAGAACGAGTCTGCTCACTTCATTGGTTTAACGGTTTCTAGCCGGAATGCCTTTACATTTACATGGTCCTGGCATCAACTCCAGAGGTGAATTCACTTGCTTCTACCATAAAAATGCTTTCAGTCTCCGACATTTTCTCCCTGAATGGCGAGTGACAAGCTACTCTTCTCTATCATCGTTTTTTCATTATTTAACTTTTTATTATTATAGAGAGTTTTTTTTCAATTGGCAACCTGAGTTCGTAAATAATATGTTAAAATCCCTGCAGCTACGGATACATTTAAAGATTCTGCCTGCCCGTAAATCGGAATATACAGGTTTGTATCACATGCAGCCAGCAATTCTTCCCGCACGCCGTTCCCTTCATTTCCGACCAGAAGAGCAAATGCTCCTGTGGGCTGCACTTCATGATACGGAACTGCATCTTTTAAAGAAGTGCCATATACAGGAACTCCGTTTTCTTTTAGCTGCCTAATCCAATCTGCTAACTTTCCTTTTATAATAGGAAGATGAAAAACAGCTCCCTGAGTAGAGCGAAGAACTTTGCTGTTGTATACATCCACGCAGCCTTCTCCTAAAATTACAGCGTCGATCCCGGCTGCATCTGCCGTACGAATAATGGTACCGAGATTTCCCGGATCCTGTACACCGTCAAGCAGCAGAAATTTGCCGTTTTTCAGCAGAACTCTCTGATTTTCGTTTTTCTCACAAACAGCCGCAATCCCCTGCGGGGTTTCTGTGTCGCTGATGGCTTCCATTATGTATGGAGACACCACATATATTTCTATATTGTCGACATTCCAATCGGTTGGAAGGACTGTTTCTTCGCTTACGATTAACTCCTGAATCAGATCCTTCTTCTTTAACGCTTCCTCTACAAGATGAAAGCCTTCAATAAGAAATTTGCCGATTTTATCGCGCTCTTTCTTCATATGAAGCTTTTTCCATTGCTTTACTCTTGGGTTTTGAATTGAATCAATTTTTTTCATAGGACTTTCCTTTCTTTCTTAACCTTTCCTCATTATAGCCTAACTCGCATACATATTTACAAAAAAAATAACGGAAACTATTCGTAAAGTGAAACTTCCATCCGTGCGGTTTTCTTCATAATAAAGGCTGCACCGATGAGGATTCATCATTTTATTACATAAAAGAGGTGTGCAGGATGAGTTTTAATTTACGCGGTGCCGTTATCGCAAACGTAACAGGCAATTCTCAGCAAGAATTAGAAGCAACAATTGTGGATGCGATTCAAAGCGGGGAAGAAAAAATGCTTCCAGGTCTTGGTGTATTATTTGAAGTCATTTGGAATAATTCCAGCGCAGATGAAAAGCATGAAATGCTGGCTACATTAGAAAGTGCATTAAAAAAGAGCTAAGGGCATCCACCTTAGCTCTTTTTATGCTTTGTCTGGCTTTCATCAATCAAAAGTAATTTTGTTTACCGCATCCGCGTCTAAACACTTGATTACTTCCACAATTAACTTCACAGCGTTTTCATAGTCGTCGCGGTGAAGCATGGAAGAGTGAGAATGAATGTAACGGGTCGCAATTCCGATAGATAAGGACGGAACACCGTTCATGGACACATGAATCGCACCGGAATCTGTACCGCCGCCTGGGATTGCGTCGTATTGGTAAGGGATATTTAATTCATCCGCTACTCCCACGACAAAGTCGCGAAGGCCTTTGTGGGATACCATGGATGCATCGTATAACACGATTTGCGGACCGTTGCCCATTTTTCCTTGTGCTTCTTTTTCCGTAACGCCCGGTGTATCTCCTGCAATGCCCACATCCACGGAGAATGCAATATCAGGCTGAATGTAGTTTGCAGATGTTTTCGCTCCGCGAAGGCCTACTTCCTCTTGCACCGTTCCTACACCGTATACGATGTTTGGATGCTTTTGATCTTTTAATTGCTTTAACACGTCAATTGCAATCGCACAGCCGATCCGGTTGTCCCACGCTTTGGCAAGAAGCATTTTTTCATTTTTCATCACTTGGAATTCAAAGTAAGGAACCACTTGGTCCCCCGGACGGACGCCCCATTCCATCGCTTCTTCTTTGCTGGAAGCGCCGATGTCAATGAACATATCTTTAATGTCTACCGGCTTTTTGCGCGCTTCAGCCGGTAAGATATGCGGCGGCTTAGAGCCGATTACGCCGGTAATGTCACCGTTCTTCGTAACGATTGTTACACGTTGCGCCAGCATGACTTGAGACCACCAGCCGCCAACTGTTTGGAAGCGCAGGAATCCTTTATCATCGATTTGCGTCACCATGAAGCCGACTTCGTCTAAGTGGCCGGCAACCATAATTTTTGGCCCGTTGGCATCACCCACCTTTTTCGCCACTAAGCTTCCAAGGTTATCCGTCGTTACTTCATCTGCGTATGGAGCTATGTATTTTTTCATCACTTCACGAGGCTCGCGCTCATTGCCCGCAACCCCTTTTGCGTCTGTCAATTCTTTTAACATGGCTAACGTGCTGTCTAATTGGGTCATCTTTCGTACCTCCTTTTTTCACCATCTCTTCAATTATACAGGAGTTATCAGAAATATACAAAATTTGCTCATAAAAAAACAGCAGTGCTGTTTCACTGCTGTTTTTAAAATCTATGAATCTCTTAAAATTAATAGCCTTGCGTTTGGCGTGCATGATTCACTTCGTTTTTCGCCAAATACGCTCCTTCGATATCTTCTTCCGTAAATTCCAATGCTTGGCCTAAACGAAGATAGCCGGTAAACATTTCAATGTAGTTTGTAATGGACGGCTGCTCTCTGAAACGGTTGATTTTCGCATACACATCCAAGAAAATTTCTACTGTTGTTTTCGGCGTTTGCGCACATTTGTAGAATAAGAAGTTTTTATCAATTCCCAAGTCGATTCCGATGGATAAAATGAAGTGCAATCCATCTACATACTCTTCTAAAATGACTTGACGCTCGGAAGACGGTTTGTTGCTCCAATATTTGAAGCAGCGTGTTTCGTTTGCCAATTCACCCACTTCAACAAGAAGTGCCAGCATTTTTTCTTTCAATAATTTTTTCGGTTCTAAGTTATGTTCACGCAAAATACGCTCATCTAATTCTCGTTGTAACTTAAATAGATGAAGTAAATCCATTATTCATGCCTCCTAAATTCGACATGAGACCATTATAACAACGGAGGTCGGATGAGAAAAGATGATTTATATAAAAAACATAAACTTATGTTTTGGCTAAAGTGGAAAAAACAAACAAAAAATCCTTAAGGTATACACCCTAAGGATTTACGTTCATTACTTGTTTAAGCTGTTTTTTGCAGCTGTTGCTAATTCAGCGAACGCTTTTTCATCAGATACTGCTAAGTCAGCAAGCATTTTGCGGTTTACTTCGATGCCCGCTAATTTTAAACCGTGCATTAAACGGCTGTAAGAAAGGCCGTTCATGCGAGCTGCCGCGTTGATACGAGTGATCCATAATTTACGGAAGTCACGTTTCTTTTGACGGCGGTCACGGAATGCATACATTAAAGATTTCATTACTTGTTGGTTAGCAACTTTGTATAATGTATGTTTAGAACCGTAGAAACCTTTCGCTAATTTTAGAACTTTCTTACGACGTTTGCGAGTAACTGTACCACCTTTTACTCTTGGCATATTGTTTCCCTCCTAGATAATCTATATCAACCGAAATATTATTTAATGTTGTCAAGCATTTGACGGATACGTTTGAAGTCACCAGCGCTTACTACTGCAGCTTTGCGCAATTTACGCTTAGCTTTTGTAGTTTTGTTAGCGAATAAATGGCTTGTGTAAGCGTGAGAACGCTTAAGCTTACCAGTTCCTGTTTTCTTGAAACGCTTTGCAGCGCCGCGGTGAGTTTTTTGTTTAGGCATGAAGGTTTCCTCCTCTATCTATTACTTATCGTTTTTCGGTGCTAAAATTAAGAACATGCTGCGGCCGTCCATTTTTGGCGCAGATTCAATTGTGCTTACTTCTGCACAAGCCTCTGAAAAGCGATTCAATACGCGTTGTCCGATTTCCTTGTGGGTAATCGCACGGCCTTTAAAGCGGATAGTCGCTTTTACTTTGTCGCCTTTTTCAAGAAACTTGATTGCGTTGCGAAGTTTTGTGTTGAAGTCATGTTCATCAATTGTAGGGCTTAAACGAACTTCTTTAACGCTGATAATTTTTTGGTTCTTGCGTTGCTCTTTCTCTTTCTTCTGTTGCTCGAAGCGGAACTTGCCGTAATCCATGATGCGGCATACCGGCGGTTTCGCAGTCGGTGCAACCATCACTAGATCAAGATTCACATTCGCAGCGATGTCTAATGCTTCTTGACGAGATTTAATTCCAAGCTGATCACCGTTTGGACCAATTAAACGTACCTCACGAGCACGGATTTGCTCGTTGATCATCATGTCCTTGCTAATAATAAGCCACCTCCAAGGTTTTCTAAGAATACGTCTCTGGTTATAAGGAATTACACCCAATAAAAAAGTGCGGGCATATACAATACACCCACACTTATTGACGTCATAAGTTTATCACGATCATCTTTACCTATCAACAGCCTGTTGCGTCGATCAGGTGAGAAGCGGGTGCTCCTGCTTTCCATAAACGAGTATTCTGTTTTCTCAGCAACTATACCACAATACATGATGATATGTCAAGAAGCCTAATGTCTCAAGTGACAACAAAAAATATTCTAACAGACACCTGAAAATGTTGCAATACTTTTTTTCAAAAAGGAACATGTAGGACGGACATAAAAAATACTGCGGAGAACGTCCGCAGTATTTTTGCATATTATTTTTTAGCTTCTTTCGCAATCATATCAACAAATGCAGCTAAAGGCATTGTTTCAGATTTTTGCTCGCCGTATTTCCGTACGTTTACGCCGTTTTCGTTTACTTCATTGTCTCCCACAACGAGCATATACGGAATTTTTTGCATTTGTGCTTCACGGATCTTGTAGCCGATTTTCTCATCGCGAGTATCGACTTCTACACGCAGACCCGCTGATCTCAACTCATCTTGTACTTTCTTCGCATAGTCTAAGTGGACTTGCGGAGAAACCGGAATCACTTGTACTTGCACCGGTGCCAGCCAAGTCGGGAATGCACCTTTGTATTCTTCGATCAAGAAGGCCACGAAACGTTCCATTGTAGAAACGACACCGCGGTGAATAACAACCGGACGATGCTGTTTGCCGTCTTCACCGATGTAAGTTAAGTCAAAGCGTTCCGGCAATAAAAAGTCCAGCTGAACAGTAGACAACGTTTCGTCTTTGCCAAGCGCTGTACGAACTTGCACGTCAAGCTTCGGTCCGTAGAATGCTGCTTCGCCTTCTGCTTCGTAGTATTCAAGACCCATATCGTCCATTGCTTCTTTTAACATGCTTTGCGCTTTATTCCACATTTCATCGTCATCGTAGTACTTCTCTTTGTCTTCCGGATCACGGTAAGAAAGACGGAAGGAGTAATCATTCAGTCCAAAGTCTTTGTATACTTCTAAAATTAAGCGGACAACGCGGATGAATTCTTCTTTAATTTGATCTGGACGTACAAAAATGTGTGCGTCGTTTAAAGTCATTCCGCGTACGCGTTGTAAACCGGATAATGCTCCGGACATTTCGTAACGGTGCATTGTTCCAAGCTCCGCGATACGAATCGGCAATTCACGATAGCTGTGAATATCATTTTTGTAAACCATCATGTGATGCGGGCAGTTCATCGGACGAAGCACAAGCTGCTCATTGTCCATTTCCATCGGCGGGAACATGCCATCGCGGTAATGATCCCAGTGACCGGAAGTTTTGTATAATTCCACGCTTCCCATTACTGGAGTATATACATGGTCGTAGCCTAAGCTGACTTCTTTGTCCACGATATAGCGCTCGATTACACGGCGAATAGTTGCTCCTTTTGGAAGCCAAATAGGCAAGCCTTGTCCTACCTTTTGCGAGTTAGTGAATAAGCTCAATTCTTTTCCAAGCTTGCGGTGGTCGCGCTCTTTCGCTTCTTCTAATAAGCGTAAATGCTCATCCAATTCTTCTTTCTTCGCAAATGCTGTTCCGTAAATACGCTGCAGCATTTTATTTTTGCTGTCGCCGCGCCAGTATGCACCGGCAATGCTCAATAGTTTAAATGCTTTTACTTTTCCTGTAGACGGAAGATGAACGCCGCGACAAAGATCGAAAAACTCGCCTTGCTCGTAAATGGAGATTGTCTCTCCTTCCGGAAGCTCGTTAATCAACTCCAGCTTCAAGTTGTCGCCAATTTCTTCGTAGCGGCGAAGCGCTTCTTCACGGCTCACTTCACGGCGCACGATTTCTAAGTTTTCCTTAATGATGCGCTCCATTTCCTTCTCGATTTTCGGAAGGTCTTCCGGAGTTAAAGATTCTTCTAAATCTACATCATAGTAGAAGCCGTTTTCGATTACAGGACCAATTCCAAGTTTTACATTTTTGTACAGGCGCTTAAGAGCCTGCGCAAGAATGTGCGCGGAAGAGTGGCGCAAAATCTCTAATCCCTCTTGAGAATCCAGCGTAATGATCGAAATACTTCCATCTTCTTGAATCGGTGTTCTTAAATCCAGCAATTTATCGTTAAGCTTGCCTGCCACTGCTTTTTTCTTTAAGCCGGGGCTGATGGAAGCCGCGATATCTTCTGTAGTCGTGCCCTTTGGAAACTCCTTCACTGCTCCGTCAGGAAATGTAATTTTTACTGTTTCTGACATTACGGTTCACTCCTTTTTAGATAAAATAAAAAACACTCGTCCCCCTAAAAAGGGACGAGTGTTGAATTCGTGGTTCCACCCTTGTTCCAGCCATATGGCTGCTCAAGTTCCAATAACGGTTGCGTCCGTCAGCAATTACTAAAAGGTTCACTGCTGAAGTTCAGAGGCGGTAAGACAATTTCTCGTATTAGGAAGCTCCCAGCCAAAGGCTCCCCTCTCTGAAAATCGTAGAAAATGCTCATGTCCTCATCATTACTGTTCAGTATCCTATTATGTAGCATATTATATGACTATCTCCATAGAAAATCAAGGCGTCATTTTCCCGTTTTTTACTCTGCCCGAAACTTTTTCCGTATTTGCTCAAACTCGTTTATAGAATACACTTTCACTCGCTCTTGGAATACGTTTTGAATAGTGACGATCATATTGTGATCCAAATGAGCCGTGTACAAATGGATTCTCTCTGGAGCAATGGATAAAAGCGGGGCAATGACATTGGCATCAATATAAAACTCAGTATGTTTCACAAGCTTTTCATCTATATATTGGACAAGCTTTTCTTGATTTAAACGTGCTCCTTTTTCATCGTAAAAAATAAAGTTGCCGTTAAACACCAGATGAAGACAGGATAGCCTGGATTTGCGGCTGCTGACCTGCTGTCTCAATGCTTCCACAAAGGTTTGATAATCTTGTTCGAGCTTATATTCATCGATTGCTAATTCCGTCATCCTGAATAAATACAGCATATAGGGCTTTAACCGGAAACGAACGAACGATTCAAACGAAAAGGAGATGGGATTTTGAATAAATCCTTGCAAGGAAGCCGTTAACAAATCTATCCTCGATTCTTCAATCCTCTTTTTCGGCACTTCTTTTCGATTTCCGTTCATGATGGAATCAGCAATATGTAAAATTTGATTTTGTTCTTCTATATCATGGTAATAAAATACCCGAGACAATACGGACATAATCCACTTATGTTCCTTTACTTTCAGAACAAGCTGCACGAGTACCGGGATCAGTACTTCTTCGATGTAGGACTCTTTTTCAAACGGAAGATCAATAAGAACAGTATGTTCTCTTTCCAATGACACGCTTCCTGTATTTAAATTTGCTAATTGTGCGTACACGAATGTAGCATCATTTGCTTCTTCAAAGTGGATTTCGATCACTTTTGTCCCCCCTTCAAGGTTAAACATCTGTTCTTATGTATATTAAGGAGATGTCCAAAAAATGATAAGACAAATAGGTTCTTAAAGAAATCTTATTAGATAAAGAAAAAAGAGAGTAAAGATGTCTTTACTCTCCCAAATGACGACGATTTTCTCCCTCTACTTTTACAGGCTTAGAAAGATACTTAATTCGCTCCATAATCCGCTTTGCTTTCATTCTTTCATCTTCGCCCCGTTGTGTATAGGTTAAATGATCTTCTAGTTCTTCAAAATCAAAGTTAGATGTGAAAAACGTCGGTAAATTTTCTAACATTCTAAATTGCAAAATACTACCCAAAATATCATCACGTACAAAGCTTGACATTGACTCAGCCCCAATATCGTCTAACATAAGAACTGGAACACGTTTAACAGCATCAATTTTTTCATTGAGTGTATTATCTTGAATGGAGCTTTTCATCTCTCTCAAAAATTCTGGTAAATAAACAAGCATACAAGAAACCCGTTTATTTGCCAAAGCATTTGCAATTGCTCCTAAAAGGTAGGTTTTCCCCACCCCAAAAGGCCCGTACAAATAAAGCCCTTGTACTTTTTTTCCAGGCTCATATTGATCTAAAAATTGCCTTGCGGCTTGAATCACATTAACTCGTTGCTGATCCCTATGAAATTCCCTCATAGATGCTTGTAAAATTTCCCTTGGCATATACAAGCTTTGAATAAGTGATTCGTGTTTCTTTCTTTCATCGTAAGCAATTTTACGAGGGCATCTATCATATTGAATATCAATCATCTTCCCCTGAATCACTAAATGAGGATGATATCCCTGAATCATGTTTTTACACCGTTCTAAACTTTCACACTCACTGCATCCTACACTTTGTTCGATATATTCATACAGTTTTACAAGGCTTCTCTCAAGCATAGAAGTTGTCACTTCTTCATTTTTGTCTATGAATTCCTTTACACGAGGATGAGAAATTACCTCTTTTTTCAGGGATTCATATCTTTTTTTAAAATCCTCATTTTGCTTTAGCTTTGTAAGTGCATTTTGAATATGTTCCATTTCCTCACCTCAATAAGAGTGTACGTTACTAGCTATGTTTCATATTTTTTTAACGTCTCCTCCATTTTTCTCCACTCTTCTTCTAGATCAACAGCGTCCGTTTTATTTTCTTCTGTTCTTGTCACTTTTTGATCAATCATCCATTTTGGAAGGCGTTCTTTTCTTGTTGTCGCTCGCTTCACTTTACTTTTCGATTCCGCCCATGTTTGATATTGACGATGCTCTTGCTTAGCCAGCTCCATCGCCTCTGTAACGGTCGTAATTTTTTTGCGCGCCCAATGGCTGGCAATCTTTTCAACATAGGTTTTTGACAGCTTCATATCAGACCGCAGCATAACATAATGAATCAGTACGTTAACCACGCCCGGAAGCAGCTTTTGTTTAAACATCACTTCTTCAATAATTTGCAAATCCGCAACAGCCGGTTCAGCTCCTCCGGAAATTTCAACAAGAAGCTCACGCGGCGAAATGACCTCTAATTGCTGAATGAGAGCTTCTTCTTGCGTGGCAGGAACTTTCCCTTGCATAGTGCGTTTATCATACGGCTGTGTCCGCTGACTGAATTCAGGCAAAGCATTGCCGTATTCAATTTGGTACCAATCCCGTGCGCTTTTTCTTAATTTTTCAATATCCACTGTATTATTTTCTGTAATGGCGCCCATAATAATATTTTTCATATTGATAGAATCAATGCCGTATACATAGGACAGCTTTACGATGCATTCCTTGACCTGCTTAGTAATAGCGCGTTTCGGAATTGCAGCGCCGGACAACCCTTCCATGAACAACTCAAAATTAAAATGATGATTTGTAATAGCGGGGGCAGCCGGTTCACTTCTTCCTATAACCGTGTGGGTGCGAATATCCTGGACAGCATCGGATTGCAAGGAAGTGGCAAGCTGAGACGGAGTTACAGAATCAAATACTTCGTTGAACGAATGAGTCACTTCTTCGTATGAAGAGAAATCCCATTGAGGCTGCCCGAAATATTGCTTCGTTTGCATATACTTTGTCTTTCCGAGCCGATTGTACAGAAAAATATTTAAGACGATATCATCAAAAAATTGTTTTGGGCTCAATGGCGGCTGCAGTTCATAAAGAAACTTCCGCACATCCTCTTCCTTTTTCACATACACCTTTAACAAGCCAATTGCTTCTAGCTTCCTGCGTTCCCGAAAAATGTCACGTAAATTCATATCCATTCCAACCATGAGTGAATGGTGCGCATTTTCCTGCCCGTAAAATTCATTTTGCTCAAGCTCGCTCCATAATGTCATATATAAGCTGAAGGCGCTTGCTCCGATTAAAGGCTGATACAGCATCGTCAGCACTTTTCGATCGTAACTGTGCAACAGACCGCTTGCACACACGATATATCGGTCCACAGGAAGCAATTCCATCCAAGATTGTCTTTCCATCATGCTCCAATTCCTTTCTGGGAACCCGGATGTAGAAAAAAGAGCCGACAGCCTGCGCTTCTAGCTCTTCTTTTTATTTCCGTTCTTTTTGTAAAATATCTCTTAGCTCATCAATAAATACGTTTAAGTCTTTAAACTGGCGGTATACGGAGGCAAAGCGGACATAAGCGACCTCATCGATGTCCCGCAAATGATCCATGACCATTTCCCCGATATGCTCGCTGTTTACTTCCGACGTCCCTAAATTGCGAAGCTCCCGTTCTACACTTTGCGTCACTTCTTCAAGCTGCTTCAAAGATACAGGACGTTTTTCACATGCCTTAATAAGACCGCGCAAAATCTTCTCTTTGCTGAACTCTTCTCGTGTTCCTTCTTTTTTCACAACAATCAGAGGAGTTTCTTCGACTCTTTCAAAGGTTGTAAAACGATACATGCACTTTTCGCATTCTCTTCTCCTTCTAATTGAGCGCCCCTCATCTACCGGGCGCGAATCCAGCACTCTCGTCCCGTTATGAAAGCACGTTGGACAACGCATACAATCAACTTCCTCCCCTTAATCCGTAGTGTCCCTTTATAGCTTTTCGCCTAAGCTCGTCCCGACAAAAACAAGCTGCTTATCCAATTGCTCATACATATTTAGTATAACACGTTTGCTGAATCCAAAATCAGTCGGCAAAACAGCAGTATCTGTTAAGACAGAAAAATCAATCGCTGTTTCAAACGGCCGGATTGTAATGATTGTGACGATTATCAGCGCCTTTTTCCCCTTAGAAACAGAAACGCTGATTTCCCCGCGCTCTTCTGAGACGGATGTAACTTTATAGCCGTCCATATGTGACAAAATGTCTTGCACAACCTTTAATGCATTTTTTGTATTTGTTTTATAATAACGGCTTCTCAATTGCTCATCACTGTGGCTATCGCTCGTTTCAGAATGAGTGCTGAAGAAGTTTTTTGCTTTCTGGAACAAACTCATGCGTAGGCCCCCTGCCTCATCTAACGTTGATATAGTTCAATTATAACGTGAAACTGTGATCAATGAAGCATTTTATGGTTAGCTGCACTAATCAGGTTGTATACATCAAGGAATTCTCTTCTTACAGAACAAAACAAATTAAAAAGAGGTGCATAATACACCTCTTTACATTTTAAAGCAATTATTTTCTTTTTTAAAGAACTTTTGCATTTCGTTGTTTAATTTCAATTGATCCCATGCCGCGAGGAAGTTCAATGCTTTCTCTCGTTTTAGCTGCCAAACCTTCAGCAATGTAATCCGCTGCAACATTCGGATCAATGCGATCTCCACAAGTATAAACATCGATGCTTGCATAACCGTGTTCAGGAAAGCTATGAATTGTTAAGTGAGATTCAGAAATAATAACAACCCCACTTACACCTTGAGGCGCAAATTTGTGGAATGCAACCTCGCGCACTTCAGCACCCGCACGCAGCGCTGCATCTACAAACAATTGCTCAATATAAGGCATATCGTTCAATTTATCAAAATCACAACCCCAAAGCTCTGCAATGACATGACGACCCATAGTATCCATTCTACAGTTCCCCCTTTAACGAATTTAAGATTAGCATAGATAGGTTGAACCACCACGGGGGAAAGTTAGTCCTAAGAGGTCCTAACCCTTTAAGTAGTTACTTTACCCATGCATTTAAAGTTTACGAAAGATAGTATACTTTGTTTAGTTTTATTTTGCAACACGTCTTTTCAAAAAAATTTTTCTTGTTAAAGGGAAGAGCGCGGCGATTCATTTTTTACTTTTACCTGTGAAAACGTAAGTATACCTTTCAATTAAGGCTTTACATATATGTAAGCTGCAACAAAAAATGCCTAAATACGGAAGTTTAGGCATTTTTTTGTTAAAGTGGATTAGATATGTTGTACACTTTCTTGTTTCGCAAATTGTTCCGCCACAATCTTCACAAGATCTACCACGCGGCGAGAGTATCCCCACTCATTATCGTACCAAGCAAGCACCTTCACTTTGCGGTCTCCCATTACCATTGTAGATAAGCCATCAATGATAGCGGAATGCGGATTTGTGTTGAAGTCGATGGATACAAGCGGCTCATCGCAGAATTCAATGATGCCTTTCATAGAGCCTTGAGAAGCTGCAAAGAATGCGTCGTTAATTTGCTCCACCGTTACATCTCTTTTCAAATCCACAACTAAGTCCACAAGCGATACGTTAGGTGTCGGAACGCGAAGCGCCATGCCGTGCAATTTGCCAGATAAATGCGGAAGCACTTTTGACAGCGCTTTTGCAGCGCCTGTCGTTGTAGGAATAATAGATTGTGCACAAGCGCGTGCTCTGCGTAAATCTTTATGCGGATTATCGATATTCTTTTGATCGTTTGTATAAGAATGAACTGTCGTCATTAAGCCATTTTCAATGCCAAATTGCTCATCCAGTACCTTCACTACAGGAGCTAAGCAGTTTGTCGTACAGGAAGCGTTAGAAATGACATCGTGATTTGTAATATCCAAAATCTCATCGTTTACTCCGACTACAATTGTCACGTCTTCGTTTTTGCCTGGAGCCGTTAAGATAACTTTTTTTGCACCTGCTTCAATATGAAGGCTCGCTTTTTCCTTTGAGTTAAATTTCCCAGTTGCTTCGATTACAACATCCACGTTTAACTCTTTCCAAGGCAATTCCTTCGGGTCTCTTGAGTTTAAAAGACGAATCATTTTGCCGTCTACTAATAAATGATCATCGAACGCCTGGACTGTCCCCTCAAATTTCCCGTGAATTGTGTCATATTTAATTAAATGTGCTAACGTTTCTGCCGGATAACTCGCATTGATTGCTACGACTTGAAATGTGTCCTCTTTTATCGCCTGCCGGAATACCATTCTTCCGATACGACCGAATCCGTTAATTGCAACATTCATCATGTGATTATCCCCCTCGATTGAGTTATACTATTTCTCTCAAACCCCAATATTAGTATAGCACAAAATGAGAATAAGTCACTAAACAAATTCATTAATTTTAAAAAATTTATCTATTTATTTTTCTTCCATTATTTCCCATTTTTTGAAAATCTCATGCAGCTGCTCTTCTGTTTCTTTCATACTGCCATTATTGTTGATGACTTCGTCTGCAAGAGCAACTTTTTCTGCAAGCGGCATTTGGGAAGCAATGCGTGCTTTCGCCTCTTCTTCCGATAAGTTATTGCGTTTCATTAATCGCTCTAATTGTATATCACTATTGACATATATGAGTAACACTTTATCTACAAGCGATGTCAATTTGCTCTCAAATAACAGCGGAATATCCAATACAACAGCGGGCTCACCTGCTTGAATATAAGCATCTTTTTTTTCGTTCATGCGCTTGCGGACAGCCGGATGCACAATGCTGTTTAACAATAGACGTTTATCTGTATCATGAAAAATAATGCTTCCCAGCTTTGCCCTGTCGATTTCGCCGTTTGATAATAAAATCTCTTCCCCAAATGCTTGTACAATTTGTAAATACGCCTCTTCTCCCGCTTCTACTACTTGACGCGCAATGATATCTGCATCGATTACGGGAATGTGAAGATCTTTTATCATATTTGCCACCGTACTTTTTCCGCTGGCAATTCCTCCTGTTAACCCAATAACTACAGTCATCGTTCTCTCCCTCATTTCTTGTTTTTATAAATTTGAACTGATATTGAAATAAATGCGGCTAGTTTCAGCATAATTGGACCTATTTCATCATTAGTTTGGTCAATTTTGTCATTAATCCCGCCAGTCCCAGAATTCTGGAAACAATCGTTTAGAAAACGGCCTATTTTTAAAAAGACGCGAAGATGAAACTCTCATCTTCGCGTCCCAATATATTACATTTTCCAAATCCCAATCATGATCAACAGCACACCCGGCAAAAAGGTCAGCTTTTGCAGCCATGCGCTGTCGGAAAACCATTGCCCTGCTTTCATTCCCCCGGCTAAAAATACAGAACTCATCACCGCTACCAAGCCGGCCATAATAAACGGCGAATATCCTAGCATCGAGGCGCCGATTCCGGCACCAAAGGAGTCGATCGATAAAGCCAGCCCAAGCATAAGCGCTTCAACTCCGGAAATCGTTCCTGATTTATCAAAGTCGGCCATGGTTGGCTTGCGCAAAATTTGAATCACGATTCCCAATGATTTAATCTCAAACTTTAACAGCGTTTTTTCCTCTATAATTTGCTCCATATCTTTTTTATCGCTTTGAAAAAACTGGTACAATACCCAAGCGCCGATGGCTACAAGTACAATGCCGCCGATTCGCTTGACAATTACAGGAGAAAAAACTTGGGAAATTCCATGACCGATTCCCATTGATATCATCAAGACGACAGCTGAACATAGCGCAATGACAATGATCGATTTCATCGGGATATACAGTTTTCGTAAGCCGTACGTAAATCCTACGCTGCAGCTGTCAAGACTTAATGCAAATGCTAACAGAACAAGTGAGGCATAATGAGACATCGTCCAGCTCCTTTCATACACAGCTTATATGTATGTATATGACAGAAGCCTATCCAATGTTATTCGTGTATTAAATTTTGACAAACGGGACAAAAATGGGTGCCTCGTCCTCCCACTACAATCTTTTCAATGAGCGAACCGCAGCGCACACACGACTCTCCCTTTCTCCCATATACATAGAGACTTTCTTGAAATGAACCGATTTGTCCTTGAGAGTTAATGTACGTGCGGATGGTGCTTCCGCCCTTTTCCACCGCTTCTGTTAGAGTAGCTACAATCTCTTCGTACAGCTTTTGAATTTCTTCTTCTCCCAGAGACGCTGCAGATCGCTCGGGATGAATGCTTGACCGGAATAATAGTTCATCAACATAAATATTGCCGAGTCCGACAACAACGCGTTGATCAAGGAGCACGACTTTGACCTTCCGATTTGTTTTTTGCAGCTGTTCTGCCAAATATGCTGTCGTCAAATGCTCCGGAAACGGCTCCGGTCCTAAATCGCTGAGAGGAAGAGATGCTTCTTCCTCCCCTTTTTTGAATAAATGCATGGTGCCGAATTTCCGCACATCGTTATACCGCAGCTCAGTTCCGTCCGTAAATAAAAACCGGACATGCGTATGCTTATCTATCGGCTCCCCTGTTTTGTTTAATCGATACTTTCCTTCCATCCGAAGATGAGAGACAAGAACATAATGCGTGAAGTAAATAAGTAAAAACTTTCCCCGCCGCCCTATATGCTCTACTGTTTCTCCTCGAAGATGTTCCTTAAATTCTTCCACATCATCCGGCTCTTTCACAAGCTTTGGGTAATCAACAATCACATCTTGTATTGTTTTCCCTTTGACGAGCGCTTCAAGCGTGCGTCTGATCGTTTCTACCTCTGGTAATTCAGGCAATGCTCTCACTTCCTTATTTTGCGTCATACCAAGTTGGACCGTAGGAATAATCTACTTTTAGCGGAACAGATAATTCTATCGCATGCTCCATCACTTCCGGAACAAGCTGCTCCAACTTTTCAATTTCTTCCTTTGGTGCTTCAAAAATCAATTCGTCATGCACTTGCAGCAATAATCTCGTTTGCAGCTTTTCTTGCTTCAAGCGTTCTGCCATCACGATCATGGCTTTTTTAATAATATCAGCCGCACTTCCTTGAATAGGCGTGTTCATCGCGGTACGTTCAGCAAAGCTCCGCAAATTGAAGTTTCGGCTCGTAATTTCCGGGATGTATCGGCGGCGTTTTAAAAGCGTTGTTACATATCCTTTTTGCTTTGCTTCTTGAATGATGGAATCCATATAATCTTTTACGCCGGGGAAGCTTTCTAAATATTTTTCAATAAAGTCAGCGGCTGCTTTGCGAGTAATTCCTAAGCTTTGGGACAAACCGTAATCACTAATCCCGTACACAATGCCAAAGTTGACCGCTTTCGCTTGGCGTCTCATATTTGGCGTAACCTCGTCTTTTGATACACCGAATACGTCCATTGCCGTTTTCGTATGAATGTCCATATCGTGTAAGAAGGCATCCATCAAGCCTTTATCACCGGCAATTTGCGCTAACACGCGCAGCTCGATTTGCGAATAGTCAGCGGCGAAAATCACCCAATCCTTCTGTGACGGAATGAACGCCTGACGAATTTTACGTCCTTCCTCCAATCGAATCGGGATGTTTTGAAGGTTTGGCTCCGTCGAGCTTAACCGCCCTGTTTGTGTTAACACCTGGTTGAAGCGCGTATGGATTTTCGATGTATCTTCATGAACAACCTTTAACAACCCTTCAATGTAAGTAGAGTACAGCTTGCCAAGCTGACGGTAATGGAGGATTTTCGGAATGATTTCATGACGGTCCATCAACTTTTCCAACACATCGGCCGATGTAGAATAGCCTGTCTTTGTTTTTTTCACAACAGGCAGATTTAATTTATCAAACAGCACGACGCCCAACTGCTTTGGAGAATTGATGTTAAATTCCTCACCTGCCAGTTCATGAATTTCTTTTTCAATTTCTTTCAGCTGTGCAGCAAGCTCGTCTCCCATCCCTCGTAAACGATCGGCATCTACTGTAATTCCTGTATACTCCATGTCTGCGAGCACGATGGCAAGCGGCATTTCTAATTCTGTAAATAATTCATATTGCTCGTTTTGCTTTAATTCATCGATAAACGATTCCTTAACATTGTACAATACGGTTGCTTTTCGTACGATGTGGTCTGCTAATACTGCAACATCAGGTACTGCGCGCTTCGCTCCTTTTCCATACACTTCTTCATCTGACTTTACAGCGTGAGAGTCCTTCATCTTTGCCACCGCCCGGAAATCCTTGTCCGTCTCTGCCGGATCAAGCAAATAGGCAGCTATTAAAAGATCGAAATCAACGCCGCGTAAATCAATGCCCTTCCATTTCAATGCAACTATAGCTCGTTTCACATCAAATGTAGATTTGGCAATCGTTTCATCTTGCAGCCATGCCACAAAGCGTTCCGAAACAAGCGCAACGTCAGTCGGAATAAAGTAGTGTCCCGTCTCATTGACAATTCCAAACCCTTGAATCGGAGCGTTATGGTAGTTGTCGTCGTTCACCTCCACAATAAGAGCGGAGTTCGGCTGCAGTACATCATCATTTACTTCTTCCACCATTTCAAAAGAAAGATCGTCCAGCTTCGTTTCTTCTTTTGCTTCGGATGACACATCCATTTTATCTAACAACGAGTTGAAGCCTAAATTTTGAAAAAGCGGAATAACATCTGCCGGCTCATATCCGCCATAGCGGATGTCAGAAAGCTGCACTTCAACCGGAGCATCGGTATTGATCGTAGCCAGTTTTTTGCTCATGAGCGCTTGCTCTTTGTTCTCTGCCAGCTTTTCTTTCAATTTTTTACCGCTGACGCCCTCTAAATTTTCATACAGCTTCTCAATCGTTTCGTATTCCTTTAACAGCTTAATTGCCGTTTTCTCTCCAACCCCCGGTACACCCGGAATGTTATCGGAAGCATCTCCCATAAGACCTTTCATATCAATAATTTGCTGCGGCGACAAACCATACTTCTCCATCAGCGCTTCCGGTGTATACTCGTCTACCTCTGTAATTCCTTTACGAGTAATGCAAACGCGCGTCGTATCAGACACCAGCTGCAATAAATCGCGGTCTCCGGAAATGATTTTCACTTCGATTCCCTTTTCACCGGCTTGTTTCGCCAGCGTTCCAATAATATCATCCGCCTCATAATTCGGAAGCTCGTATCGAGAAACATGAAAAGCATCCAGTAATTCACGGATAAACGGAAACTGCTCCGATAATTCAGGCGGCGTTTTTTGTCGCCCTCCTTTGTACTCGCTGAATGTTTCATGGCGAAACGTTGTTTTCCCTGCATCAAACGCAACAAGCATATGCGTCGGCTTTTCTTCTTCTAAAATCCTCATAAGCATCATGGTGAAGCCGTAAATGGCATTCGTATGTATTCCTTTGTCATTGTTTAACAGCGGCAGAGCGAAAAAAGCCCGATAAGCAATGCTGTTTCCATCAATTAAAACTATCTTTTCTTTCAAGCAATAAACCTCCCCAACCATTCTCTAACTAAAAAACCGTTCCTTTCCTTCTCTATATTATCATGACCTGAAACAAGAAGGAAAATAACGGTTTTCTGAAACGAGAGATTTTGTTGATCAAGCAGAAAATAAGAAAAACTGAGCACGGGTAACTGCGCTCAGTCCTTTTTCGGTTCCAGCACATCCAAGTTTCGTATGAATGGCACGAAAACGAAGCGGAATTGCACGTAAATAATAATTGCACCAAAGCAACATACACTTCAGAATACTTATTTTCATAATAAAAAACCCTACTACAGCGCTGCGCACCGTGATAGGGCGGAAAATCCATAATTTCTTATTCTTTAACAAAATACCCGCTTCGACAGACACAGATATTTCGGCTATTTTGCATAAAAATGGAGACTGTACACAAAAAAGGGAAGTGACGAGAATAGAAGAGAATCTACTCTCGTCCAAAACTACTCCTTGGATGAAGGGGTTTTCGATTATTAGAATAACAGAACATTATTAAAAGAAAATGAATGTAATGTTAATATAATGTAAATCCATTTATTCTCTTTCATGTTTCGGTAAAGTTACCGTAAATGTCGTTCCAACCCCAACGGCGCTTTTCACCTTAATTCGCCCGTGATGCGCTTCTACCAAGTGCTTCACAATGGATAACCCAAGGCCCGTTCCCCCTGTATTGCGGCTGCGAGCCTTATCTACACGATAAAATCTCTCAAAGATGCGAGGAATCTCTTCCTGGCTGATGCCTATACCTGTATCAGATACTGTGACACGAATTTGTTCCTCTTCGTTTTCGAGCGCTATCCGCACCCGTCCTCCGACAGGTGTATAGGATATTGCATTGCTCATTAAATTAATGAAAATTTGCTTTAAGCGATAAGCATCTCCTGGAATGATGACATGTTCATCAACCTGAAGATCCAGCTCAATTTGTTTATCGTCCGCTTTGTTTTGCAAAATGACGACAATTTCTTCAAGAAGCGGCTTCATATCCACTTCTCCCATATTAAGCTTAAAGCCTTGCTGTTCAATTTTAGAAAGCTCAAGCAAATCTTGAATTAAACCTTGCATCCGGTCGCTTTCTTTTAAAATGATGGACAAGAAGTATTCCCGCAGCTTCTCATCCTCCGCGGCACCGTCCAATAACGTCTCGGAAAACCCTTTTATCGACGTAATCGGTGTTTTCAGCTCGTGCGATACATTAGCAAGGAAATCCTTTCTCATTTGTTCCAGCTTTTTCAGCTCGGTTATATCATGGAAGACAAGAACGATCCCCTTCCATTCATGATTCGTCCCGATAATTGGTGCTCCGTACACTTCAAAATGCTTTCGTTCAATTTTTAGCGGCAGAAGCATCTGCTTGCGCACTTTGACTTCTGTCATAAAAATTTCTTCCACCAATTCAATGATTTCTGTATGCTGAAATGCCTCATAATAGAGACGATTTAAATACTCATCCGTTTTCACATGAAAAGTTTCTTTATAAGACCGATTGACAAGATTAATGTAACCTCTGCTGTCAATTAAAATCATGCCGCTTCCCATGTTTTCGATGAGCGTATGAAGACGATCCTGCTGCATTTCCTGCGCAGATGTCATTTCTTGTAAATTTCGTGCCAGCACGTTAATGGCTTGGCTGAGCATCCCTGTTTCATCCACAAAATTCTCGTAGGCTCTTGCTTTGTAATTTCCTTTCGCAAGTTCAATGGCAACTTGTGTTACAGATTCAATCGGCTTTGTATATTGAGCGGTAATTTTAATGCCCAAAAACAGTATGACGACAAATGCCATTCCTAAACTGCCGATTAACAACCCCCATATTTTTTGATTAATGTTAACCAATGAACCGACTGAAAGACTGGCAATGAGATAAGCCTTCTCGTTTGCTTCATCAGCTATTATAATGCCATAATAATGCTTTCCCCCGCTGGTATCGGCCACATAAAACCGATTGCCATCATTTTTCATCTCCTGCAGCAGCTCCTGAACCTGTTCCGCCTGCTCAGAACCCTTGTCCAAGTTGTCGATATCGTTAGAGTCATATACAATCTCCTGCTTGGCGTCCAGCAAGGTGAGCTTCACTTTTAAATCCTCTTCTATTTCATTCAGGCGCTGCGGATTTGCCGCTATGTTTGGAATGCCTGTTTCCTCAATTAACGAAGAAACGAGCTCCAATTCGCGCTCCATCCGTTTATCAAATGTATCCGTGTAAAAGCTTTTAAATAACTGTCCAAGAAGCAGCCCAAGTCCAATCAATACGGTAATGATGAGTGAAATTAAAGCAAAAAGAAGCCGGGAGCGAAATTTATTCATCACTCTTCGGCTCCTCCAGCTTGTATCCTAATCCACGAATGGTTTTAATATAGATTGGTTTTTTCGTATTCTTTTCAATTTTATCGCGCAGGTGGCTGATGTGGACGTCTACAATCCGAGTATCTCCCGCAAAATCATAATTCCATACGGCGCTCAATAATTGATCTCTTGTTAAGACGCGGCCCTTGTTCTTTGCCAAATACATTAACAGCTCAAACTCTTTTGGCGTTAATTCCAGCTTTTCTCCTTGAAAATATGCTTCATAATATTCCGGCAAAATCTTCAAATCAGCGATAATAATTTTGCCGTCTTCTTTTTCCTCTTGCACATTCTCTTCGTTTAATTTGGTACGGCGTAAAATCGCTTTGACTCGCGCCACAACCTCTCTCGGGCTGAACGGCTTTGTCATATAATCGTCCGCTCCAAGCTCCAGCCCGAGCACCTTATCGAATTCATCATCTTTTGCGGTCAGCATTAAAATGGGCGTCATTACGCGCTGAAGGCGAAGCTGTTTGCACACTTCCATTCCATCCATCTTTGGCAGCATTAAATCAAGCACAATCAAATCCGGGCGCTCTTCCACCGCTCGTTTTAATCCTGTTTCCCCATCCATTGCCGTTATCACTTCAAATCCTGCTTGCTGCAAATTGAATTCAATTAACGTCAAGATAAATTCCTCATCATCCACCACTAAAATTCTATTGCTCATTCTTGTCCTCCAAGCTATATTGTAAAACCTTTCTTCATCCATATAGTATTTGTACATTTTCATCATACTATTAAACCTCAGTTTTTTAAATAAGGGAAATTAAAAAGAGACGTGCAAAACGTCTCTTAAAAGTTATCCAATGCTTTTTCCATAATAGAAGAAAGTTGATAAGGCGGACATACCGTCAGCAGTCCTTTGATGACCTCGTCCCCTTCTTCATCATGGGCAAAAACTCTCATTTCGATAAGGTTTTCGTCATGATATACAGCAACGACTTCAAATTGAAATCGCAGCGTTGCATAGTGATAGACCGGTTTTACAAACTCTAGCTCCTGTCTTACAACATGGCTGCCGGGTCCCGGCAAGTACTTTGTAACGGTAGTTGTCACGATTCCCGTTAACATAATGCTAGGAACAATCGGTTTTTGGTAAGGCGTTTGAGATGCATAGTCGTGCTGAATGTACAGCGGGTTTGCATCGTTTGTTAAACCGAGGTAAAGAAGCAAATCTTTATCCTCTATCTTTTCTGTCAATGTAAGCTTTTCTCCGATTGAAATCTCTTCCATTTTACGACCGAGCTTGCATTTTTTTCTTAGCATATAAGCACCTCCGTTGTCTCTACCAAAACTACCTATCACTTTTCTATAGCAATGTAATATTTTCTAAAAATTAAGTCTTTTAAAAACAGCATTCACCTAATCATTACACCTTGATACTAAAATGATAACGGTTTCAAATTATAGTGGAAAAATAACTTCTAAAGGTGGAAAAAGATTCGGAAACGCATTCCCGAATCTTTTTCGTTTACTTGAAGCGCAACTAGGCAATCGTCTACGCCTAAAGGCTTGACGCTAGCCAAGTTTTCTTTATTGTCCAACTTTCTTGACCAGCTTCCACCGACAAAATAGCCCTATCCACACAAAGCTAAAAAGCTGATTGGGCGGGAAAGAACACAAGGAACGCTTCTTCGAATAAACTGCGCCGCATCGCACTGTTTATGTGCGGGGGGGTGAAACGAGAAAGCTAAACGGGTCGAGAAAGCTTTACTTTATTATGCTAAAACCTTCATTACGTTCTTAACGGACTCAACAGAGCGATCTAATGCCGCTTTTTCTTCTTCAAGAAGATCAAGCTCGATGATCTTTTCAAGGCCGTTCCCGCCAAGGATTACCGGTACGCCTAAATAAATATCGCTGTAGCCGTATTCACCTTCTAAGTAAGCGATCGCAGGTAATACGCGGCGTTGGTCTTTCAGAATTGCTTCTGTCATTTCTACTAGAGAAGCTGCAGGAGCGTAGTATGCGCTGCCGTTTCCTAATAGATTTACGATTTCTCCGCCGCCTTTTCTTGTGCGCTCTACAATCGCATCTAAGCGGTCTTTCGGAATTAATGTTTCAAGCGGAATGCCGCCTGCGTAAGAGTAACGTACAAGAGGCACCATTTCGTCGCCGTGTCCGCCTAATACAAATCCTGTAATATCTTTCACAGATAAGTTTAATTCTTGTGCTACGAATGTACGAAAACGAGCTGTATCCAATACGCCGGATTGTCCGATTACGCGCTCTTTCGGGAAGCCGGACTCTTTGAATACTGTATAAGTCATTGCATCAACCGGATTTGTTAATACGATAATTGTACAGTTTGGAGAGTACTTCACGATCTCTTGTGTTACGCTCTTCATAATTTTAGAGTTCGTTGCCACAAGATCGTCGCGGCTCATGCCCGGCTTGCGAGCAATACCAGCAGTGATAACAACTACATCAGAATCAGCTGTGTCAGCGTAGTCAGATGTACCGATGATGTTTGCATCAAAGCCTTGAACAGGGCTTGCTTCCAACATATCTAACGCTTTACCCTTTGTCGGATTTTCTAATTGAGGAATATCAACTAATACTACATCCCCTAATTCTTTTTGAGCCAATAAGAAAGCTGTTGTTGCACCTGTAAATCCTGCACCGATTACGGAAACCTTTTTACGTTTGATCGCCATGCTTTCTCCCCCTACACTCTTATGCGTTTTCTACTACTGTTTTTGCGTCCATGTTTTTAATTAATTCGTTCGCAAACTCAGAGCATTTCACTTCTGTTGCTCCGTCCATTAAACGAGCAAAGTCATACGTTACCACTTTAGAAGCGATTGTTTTCTCCATGGAAGCGATGATTAATTTTGCCGCTTCGCTCCAGCCGATATGCTCAAGCATTAAGACGCCGGACAGAATGACAGAAGACGGGTTCACTTTATCCAAACCTGCATACTTCGGAGCAGTACCGTGAGTCGCTTCAAAGATAGCATGTCCCGTTACATAGTTGATGTTCGCTCCCGGAGCGATCCCGATACCGCCTACTTGTGCAGCCAATGCATCGGAAATATAGTCGCCGTTTAAGTTCATTGTCGCTACTACATCGAACTCGCGCGGACGAGTTAAAATTTGCTGTAAGAAGATATCCGCAATGGAATCTTTTACGATGATTTTGCCAGCAGCTTCTGCATCGGCCATCGCTTGGTTCGCCGCAGCTTTTCCTTCTTTTTCTACGATGCGGTCATATTCAGCCCATGTGAATACTTTATCGCCGAATTCTTGTTCCGCTACTTCATAGCCCCAGTTTTTGAACGCTCCTTCTGTATATTTCATGATGTTTCCTTTATGGACTAACGTAACAGATTTGCGGTTCTCGTTGATAGCATATTGAATTGCAGCACGAACAAGGCGTTTTGTTCCTTCTTCAGAAACCGGCTTAATACCGATGCCAGAGGTTTCAGGGAAGCGGATTTTCTTAACGCCCATTTCGTTTTGCAAGAATTCTAATACCTTTTGTACTTCTGCGCTTCCTTTTGCGTATTCGATACCTGCATAAATGTCTTCTGTATTTTCACGGAAAATCACCATGTCAGTATCTTCCGGGCGTTTTACCGGAGAAGGCACGCCTTCAAAGTAACGAACCGGACGTAAGCATACGTACAAGTCAAGCTCTTGACGCAATGCTACGTTTAAAGAACGAATTCCGCCGCCTACCGGAGTTGTTAGAGGCCCCTTAATTGCGATTAAATACTCGTCAATTACATCTAACGTTTCTTGCGGAAGCCATTCACCTGTTTTGTTGAACGCTTTTTCGCCTGCTAATACTTCTTTCCAAACGATTTTCTTTTCGCCGTTATATGCTTTTTCAACAGCTGCGTCTAATACACGGGAAGCTGCTGCCCAAATGTCCGGACCAGTACCGTCTCCCTCAATGAAAGGAATGATTGGATTATTAGGTACGTTCATGACGCCGTCAGTTACTGTAATTTTTTGCCCTGTAGTCAATGCCATTACCCCCATGTTTCAAAATGTATGCATGAAACCAGGGAAGACATGGCTGTCCCCCCGGTTCAAACAACAAATCAATTCTAAATTTTTCAATGATTACATCTATGCTAAAGAATCAGAATTCTTTAAGCGTATTAATCTCTTTGTTCTAATGGTACATATTTTTGGTTCGTTGGTCCATTATAATCTGCGCGAGGACGGATTAAACGGTTGTTTTCATATTGCTCGAGAATATGAGCCAACCATCCGGATGTACGGCTTACCGCAAAGATCGGCGTAAATAAATCATGCTCGATTCCTAAGCAGTGATATACGCTTGCAGAATAAAAATCTACGTTTGGCGGCAACCCTTTAAAAGATGTTACGATTTCTTCAATCTTCACAGACATATCATACCATTTTCTTTTTCCGTTCATAATACATAATTGCTTGGACATTTCTTTTAAATGCTTGGCGCGAGGATCGCCGTTGCGATATACGCGGTGACCGAAGCCCATAATCTTCACTTTGTTGTTGAGCGCATTTAAAATATACGGCTCAACATTTTCAAGATCGCCGATTTCCATCAGCATTTTCATTACGTTTTCATTTGCACCGCCGTGAAGAGGCCCTTTTAATGCCCCGATTGCAGCAGTGATACCGGAATATACATCAGACAATGTTGCTACGCAAACACGAGCAGTAAATGTAGACGCGTTTAATTCATGATCTGCATGAAGCACTAATGCTTTATCAAACGCCTCAACTTCCACCTCATTTGGCACGCGGTCGTTCAGCATATACAAGAAGTTTGCTGCAAATCCTAAATCCGTACGCGGTGCTACAGGCTCTAATCCCTTGCGAATTCTTGCAAACGCCGCTACTAAAGTAGAAATCTGCGCTTGTAATTTAACCGCTTTCAAATAGTTGGACTGCTCGTCCATCTCCTCAACATTTTCTTCATATAATGATAGCATAGAAATCGTTGTTCGTAAAACATTCATTGGATGTACATTGTCTAACTTTATCGTTTTTAAATAGTGGAGGATTTCTTCCGGAACGCCTGCATTCTCAGCTAATTGCTGCTTTAACTCCGCCAGCTCAGCTTTGTTTGGAAGCTTGCGGTGCCATAGTAAGTAAACAACCTCTTCGAAAGTAGCATGTTCCGCTAAGTCATCGATATTGTACCCTACGTATGTTAATGTATCATCAATGATAGAACTGATTGATGATGTTGTAGCGACTACCCCTTCAAGACCTCGAATAACTGTCATAATGATCTCTCCTTTTCTCCAAATTTCCCCATCCTACGAAGCGCCCTATTGCAGCGAAAAATAACAATACATAAAACAATGGAAGGGCATTATTCTATGCAGTTGTTACTTTTCGCATATCTTTCTTCTTTCTACTACTAACGAAAAATGTAGAAAGAGACTCTTCCCTATAACTCATTATAAACAATTATCTGACTTTTGTGAATGAAAAGAATTCATTAAATTTATATTAAAATAAAATAACTTTATTTCAATAGGTTCACGAGGTTCATAAATACGTATGCAATGCCCGCTCCTATTAACGGACCGACCGCTACTCCGCGGAATAACGCAACCGCTAAAATCGTTCCAAATACAAGGGCAGTCGTAATGTGCGGATCCTCTGCAAGCAGCTGTACTCCTCCTTTAGCCAGCAACGCGACAAGAATACCGGAAATTAAAGCAATCCAAGCATAGTACGATTTAACAGCTTCCGTTAATTGCTTAAATCCAATTTCTCCCGTCGCAATCGGCACCAGGACAGCGACTGTAATGACGGTGACTCCCAAATTAATGCCCTTTTGCTGCAAATACGGAAATATCTTATCGCCCAGCATGGTCCATTTGATTACCAGCAATATGACAACAGCTATTGTTAATGATTGGTTTTTGGCAACATATCCGATTGCTAATAATATTAATAAAAAAATGGTGGACTGACTCATTCTGTTCATCCTTTCGGGGTGTATATTTTTTTACATTGCTTTTCTTTACTTTCAGAACAATGTAGAATTAAGGAAATTAAACGTTTATCATAGACATTCAGATATATTTCATCACTATATTACATAGAAAGAGGGGGAGAAAGGATTTGAATAAAAACTACATATTCGGGACGATTCGGTTTGCTGTTGTGCTCCTTATCGCAATCGCGGGACTTTATCTGGCATGGTATGTATCCGGATTGATTTATCCGTTTATCATCGCCTTCGTGCTGGCTTATATTATGAATCCTGTTGTGGATTTCTTAGAGGGCAAGCTTCGATTTCCGCGAGCGCTGGCTGCCTTTGTCTCTCTGATTCTTCTTTTTGGCATGGCAGCGGGATTAGTAACTCTCTTAATTACTGAGATTATCGCAGCCTCATCCTATTTGCTTGAAGTGCTGCCCGATAACTTTGCGAAACTGGTTACTTATTTGCAAGAGTTTACCGTTAACAATATTATGCCGCTTTATAACGATTTATTGGCAAAGTTTAACCGGCTTGGTGACTCTCAACAAGAAACCATCATGGAGAACATAAGGAACTTCGGTACAGGTTTAACCAAAAAAGGCCAGGAAATATTAACTGCGATTCTAGTAGGACTGAAAACATTCCTGGGCGCTCTGCCAAATACGGCAACCGTGTTAATCTTCATTTTGTTGGCGACTTTCTTCATCAGTAACGATTGGCATCGCATCAGAAGAGGAGCGAAACGGATGATGCCAAACCGAGTACAAGGCTATAGTCACTACATTTCCGAAGATTTAAAAAGGGCATTGGTTGGATTTATAAAAGCACAATTTACCCTTATTTCCATGACGACTGTCATAGTGTTAATCGGGCTGTTAATATTGCGTGTTCCTTACGCCATTACAATTGCCTTAATTACCGGTATGGTCGACTTGCTTCCATATCTCGGTACAGGCGCTGTATTCGTTCCTTGGATCATTTACTGTTATTTTACAGGCAATACAAGCCTCGCCGTTGGGCTTCTGGTTCTTTACATCGTTGTTATTGTACAGCGTCAGCTGATGGAGCCAAAGATATTATCTTCTAATATCGGTTTAGATCCGCTGCCGACTTTAATCGCTCTCTTTGTCGGGTTTAAGCTGTTTGGATTTTTAGGGTTGATTATCGGACCTGTCACACTTGTGATTTTAAAAACGTTATATGATGCAAATGTTTTCCGGGATTTATGGCGGTTTATTAAAGGAGGAAATGCATAATTTCGCATAAAAAAACGCTTGGCGCTTGCCGAGCGTTTTTTATCTCCAAATAATCCGCGTGGATCCGTCACGAATCTTTTTCTCAATCCACTTCATCATCAGCGCTTTAAACGGCTTGCGGGTAACAGGAAGAAGCAAGAAAAATCCTAAAACATCTGTAGCATATCCCGGTGTCAGCAAAAGAGTTCCTCCCACTAGGATGCATACTCCATCAAGTAAGGAATCCGTTGGAAATTGTCCTCGGCTCAAACGATACTGTATTTCTCGCATTACTTCCAATCCTTGCCGCTTTGCCAAATATGCACCGATAAATCCGGTCGCAAGAATGATGAGGAATGTTGGCCATATTCCGATAAGATGGCTTGATGTCACCAGCAGCGTTACTTCGATAGCGGGTATTAAAATAAAGAAAAACACGAGGACTTTAAACATGGTTACTCCCCCATATGAAAAATGTAAAAAGAGAAGGATCGCTCCTTCTCTTATTATATGCTTACAGTACTACCGCATGTCCATTATAAACGATTCCGCGAGCAGCATCTACTGTTACTTCTTGTCCGTCTTTTAGAATAGCAGTCGCGTTGTTTACGCCCACAATAACAGGAATGCCAAGCGTCACACCTACTACAGCTGCATGGCTTGTTAATCCGCCTTCTTCAATGATTAGGGCAGCTGCTTTTTCCACAGCCGGCATCATATCCTTTTCAGTTGCATTTGTTACAAGGATGTCACCTTGTTTCATTTTTTCGATTGCTTCTTCTGCCGTTTTTGCAACAACCACTTTTCCAGTCGCTGTTTTGCGGCCGATTCCTTGTCCTTTTACAAGCTGTTCGCCGACAACATGCACTTTCATCATGTTTGTTGTGCCTGTTTCGCCAACAGGAACGCCCGCAGTAATCACAACAGTATCTCCAAAGCCGATTAAACCGGCATCCATGCTTGTTTGCACAGCTGTATCGATTACTTCGTCCGTAGAGCTTACCTTCTCACCTGCTAGGAGAGCCTGTACCCCCCAAACAATCGCAAGCTTGCGGCATACTCTCTCATCAAACGTTACAGCAACAATCGGAGATTTCGGACGATATTTGGAAATCATTTTCGCTGTATAACCGCTTTCTGTCGGCGTTACAATTGCAGCCACATCCAATGCAATTGCTGTGTGTGCAACCGATTGGCTAATTGCATCCGTAATGGTTGTTTTTGCTTCTTTCATGCGCTTTCTGAACAAGTCTTGGTAGTGTAAAGAGCGTTCTACGCGAGAAGCGATTGTCGCCATCATTTTTACAGATTCTACCGGATAAGAGCCTGCTGCTGTTTCACCGGAAAGCATGATCGCATCCGTGCCGTCAAAGATGGCATTCGCAACGTCACTTGCTTCCGCACGTGTCGGACGCGGATTGCGCTGCATGGAGTCTAACATTTGCGTAGCCGTAATAACAGGCTTGCCTAATAAATTACACTTTTTAATTAAACGTTTTTGTACAAGAGGAACTTCTTCCGGCGGAATTTCTACACCCATGTCGCCGCGCGCTACCATCAAACCGTCAGATACTTCTAAGATAGAATCAATGTTATCGATTCCTTCTTGGTTTTCAATCTTAGGAATGATTTGGATGTGAGAAGCCCCATGCTCTTCTAACAGCTCACGAATTTCCAAGACGTCTGACGCCTTACGTACGAAAGAAGCCGCGATAAAGTCTACTCCTTGCTCAATGCCGAACACGATATCTTGTACGTCTTTTTCTGTAATGCCCGGAAGCTTGATGCTTACGTTCGGAACGTTTACACCTTTTTTATTTTTCACGATACCGCTGTTCAATACTTTTGTGCGGATTTCGCCGTTTGCTTTTTCCAGCACTTGCAGCTCAATTAAACCGTCGTCAATTAGAATGCGGGAGCCCGGTTCTACATCGTCATACAAACCTGTGTATGTGACAGAAAACTTTTCTGCCGTTCCAAGTACTTGCTCCATAGAAATGATAACTTCCGCACCTGTTTTTAATTCTGCCTGTCCGTTCTCAAAGTCGTGCGTGCGGATTTCAGGTCCTTTTGTATCAAGTAAAATAGCTACCGTCTTACCCGTTTTCTTCGCCGCCTCGCGAATATTTTGAATACGCGCTGCATGCTCTTCATGACTTCCATGTGAGAAGTTCAAACGTGCTACGTTCATCCCTGCTTCAATCAGTTGCGTCAGTTTCTCAATGCTTTCACTTGCAGGCCCGATTGTACATACGATTTTTGTCTTACGCATTTTTTTACCTCCACTTTTTTCATGGAAACGTTCCCAAATCGGCAACGTCATTTATCTTTATCTTTGACTAGATGGATAATTCCTGGGACAAGCGATACATGTCCAAATCAATTGTATGCTTTTGCGCCAATGCTTCGATAATATCATGATCAACAATCTTATTATTTTGAATGCCTACGCAGCGTCCGCCTTTTCCTTCTAACAGAAGTTCTACCGCTCTTGCTCCTAATCGGCTTGCCAATACGCGGTCAGCTGCGCTTGGAGAGCCTCCGCGCTGTACGTGGCCCAACACCGTTACGCGTGTATCAAAGTTTGTTGCCTCTTGAATTTTCTTTCCAATATCAATGGCGCTTCCTACACCCTCTGCCACAACAATGATACTATGCTTCTTGCCGCGTTCATGACCGCGTTTTAAACGTGCAATAACATCTTCCATATCAAAACCGGCTTCCGGAACTAAAATGGTTTCCGCACCGTCTGCCAAGCCGGCCCATAAAGCGATGTCGCCGGCGTGTCTTCCCATTACCTCAATAACATATGTACGTTCATGAGAAGTTGCCGTATCGCGAATTTTATCAATTGCATCGATAACAGTGTTTAATGCTGTATCAAATCCGATGGTAAAATCAGTACCAGGAATATCATTATCAATTGTACCCGGAACGCCTACGCAAGGAAAGCCATGTTCTGTTAATTTTTTTGCTCCTTGATAGGAACCATCTCCCCCAATAACGACAAGACCTTCAATACCAAACTTCTTCAGCTGTTCGATTCCCTTCATTTGACCTTCCAGCGTTTTAAACTCAGGGCATCTCGCTGAATATAACATAGTTCCGCCGCGATGAATGATATCACCGACAGATCCTAGTTCCAACTTTTCAATATGACCGGAAATTAATCCTGCATAACCATGGTACACTCCGTACACTTCCAGGTTATGATAGATGGCTTTGCGCACTACTGCACGAACAGCAGCATTCATACCTGGTGAATCTCCACCACTAGTAAGAACACCGATTCTTTTCATTTGCATTCACCTCAATAGTTTATTTGCCTTATATTAAAATACCATGAAGCACAATGGAAAACAATGTACAACCTGTGTCAATTGAAAAGGGAAAAAACGTGCATTCTAAAAATAGAACGCACGCTTTCCTTATTGTGCCCAAACAGATTCGTTTAAAAACGAAATTTGCCCGATTTGCATATATTTTTTGTAACGCTGCTCAACAAGCTCCTCTTTTGTCATTCTCTCTAATTGCTCCAGCGATTGGATCAGCACTTTGTCGATGAGCTCCGCTTGCGCTTTCACATCGCGGTGAGCTCCGCCCTGCACTTCCGGAATGATTTCATCTATGATGCCCAAACGCTTTAAATCATGCGCGGTAATTCCCATTGCTTCTGCAGCCGACTTTGCCAAACTCGCATCTTTCCAAAGAATGGATGCTGCTCCTTCCGGAGAAATAACGGAATATGTGGAGTTTTCTAGCATATGAATGTAGTTTCCGACTCCAATTCCCAATGCCCCGCCGCTTCCGCCTTCGCCAATGACGATGCAGATGACCGGAACCGTTAAGCCTGCCATTTCAAATAAGTTGCGGGCAATCGCTTCGCTTTGTCCCCGCTCTTCGGCGGCCTTTCCTGGATATGCTCCCTTTGTATCGATAAAGCAAATGATGGGACGGTTAAATTTTTCCGCTTGCTTCATTAAACGCAATGCTTTTCGATACCCTTCCGGATGCGGCATGGCAAAGTTGCGGCGAATGTTTTCTTTTGTATCTTTTCCTCGTTGGTGACCGATGACCGTTACAGGCTTTCCTTTATATTTCGCGATGCCCCCAACGATAGCTTGGTCATCTCCGAAAGCACGATCGCCATGACATTCAAAAAAGTCCGTAAACAACTGTTCAATATAATCAAGAGTGGTAGGTCGTTCTGGATGCCGGGCAATTTGAACACGGTCCCATACCTTCATATTCCCGTAAACCTCTTTCTCCAGATTTTCCAGCTTATGCTCCAATATTTGAATCTCATTGCTGAAATCAACACTGCTGTTTTTCGTATATTCCTTCAGCTCGGCAATCTTCTTTTTCAACTCAATAATAGGTTTTTCAAATTCTAGTTCTACCATGCGTTATGCCCCCCTTGATGTATTTCAAGAATGGTGCTAAGCTTCTCTTTCATCTCCAAACGGTTAATCACGGCATCCAATTGCCCATGCTGAAGAAGAAATTCTGCTGTTTGGAAATCTTCCGGTAACTCTTCGCGAACCGTTTGTTCAATTACACGCCGTCCAGCAAAGCCGATTAAAGCTCCCGGTTCTGCTAAATTATAATCTCCTAAAGAAGCAAAGCTTGCAGACACGCCGCCCGTTGTCGGATGAGTCATAATAGAAATGATTAAGCCGCCTTCATTGCTGAACCGCTTTAAAGCAACGCTTGTTTTCGCCATTTGCATTAAGCTTAGAACGCCTTCTTGCATTCTGGCGCCGCCGGAAGCTGTGAAAATAAGAAACGGCACCTTCATCTCTCTCGCTTTTTCAACAGCGCGGGCAATTTTTTCTCCAACGACAGAGCCCATGCTTCCCATGCGGAAACGGGAATCCATTACTGCCACAACCACCAGCATACCGTTGATAGTTCCTTCGCCTGTTACGATTGCTTCGTTTATATTTGTTTTTTTGCGGTCGCTCTCAAGTTTCTCTTCATAATCCGGGAAATTCAGCGGATTTAAGGAAATCATCTCTTTGTCGTATTCAAGAAATGTATTTTCATCTAATAAACTCTCAATTCTTTCATATGCGTTCATCGGGTGATGATACCCGCAATTGACACATACTTTCATGTTCTTTAAGAGTTCTTTTGTATACATGATTTTTTTGCAGCCCATGCATTTCGTCATGACACCTTCCGGTACGTCTTTTCTCACTTGCTCTGAAGGAATTGCGGCATATTTCTTTTTCTTAACGAACAAATCTCTTAGCACGTTGACCCCTCCTTTAGGTGATAGCCAGAAAATCCGGATAGCTTTCAGCTGAGCCGGCCTAAGCAGACTCCATTTTCTTATCCGTTAAAATACAGGTTGACCTGCTTGTCTGCAAGTCAACCATCCATCTGCTACTTTAATCGTTCCGAAGCAGAAAATTTGTCATATTCTGTCGTCTTTTACTCCGGCACTATTTTTTCTGTTAACACGTTATATATGGCAATAGCCTCTGTCTCATTCTTCTTTTCTATCGCACTATAAATATTCCAATATTCATTCTTATTTTCTATTTCAAAGCGATATGGCAAGGAAGAAAAGTAATCGTTTGCGATAGCCCAGATTCGGTATAACAAATAGTTTTGCGTCTGTTCTACCGCTTTTGCAAAAAAGATTGTATGAAAATCGGCAGCGGATGAATCCTTGTATGAAAACAAATCTTTCAATTCTTGCAAGGCTTCTGCATTGCCGCTCTCACACAAAAGACGAAGAGCATCTTTTTCGAGCAAGAGCTTTGTTTGCAGCAAGTCTTTTTTCGTTTTCTCGTCTTGCAGCAAAAACGTTCCGATTAACTGCACCAAGCCATGCTCGTAAAAGTTTTTAATAAATGTGCCTTCGCCGCGGCGCGTTTCAATCAAACCGAGCAATTCCAAAGCTCGCAGCGCTTCTCGTACGGAAGAGCGTCCGACGCCGAGCCGAGAGCTTAACTCCCGTTCAGACGGCAATTTATCTCCCGCTTCTAATCCGTCTTCCGCAATGATTGCGCGAATCTTATTTACAATTTCGAGATATACTTTCGATTGTGCATCCGTCAATGAGCATTCCTCACTTATCCTGTCCGATAGTCGCTAATCTTCTTGTTTTTTCCGCTACTTCATTCGGGTCTACTTGACGGCGCGCTACTCCCGTTTCCATTGCTGCTTTCGCCACATATGCAGCTACTTGCGGAGCGACACGAGCATCAAATGGAGCCGGAATGATGTAATCCGGGCTTAATTCTTCTTCTGTTACAAGCTCTGCGATGGCTTGTACAGCCGCAATTTTCATTTCTTCATTGATTTGCGTTGCATGTACATCCAGCGCGCCGCGGAAAATACCTGGGAACGCCAATACGTTGTTTACTTGGTTCGGGAAGTCGGAACGTCCCGTACCAACCACTGCTGCTCCCGCTTCTTTCGCCTCTTCCGGCATAATTTCCGGAACCGGATTCGCCATTGCAAAGATGATGGCATTTTCATTCATCGAGCGCACCATTTCTTTCGTTAACGCTCCTTCTACAGAAACACCGATGAATACGTCGGCTCCTTTAATGACGTCTTCTAATGAACCTTTTGTTCTGTTGCGGTTTGTATATTTGGCAACTTCGTCTTTTACAGCGTTCATGCCTACTGGCCGGCCTTCATAAATAGCACCTTTTGTATCGCACATGATGATGTCGCGCACCCCATAGCGGTATAGAAGCTTGATGATGGCGATGCCGGCAGCCCCTGCTCCGTTTGCCACCACTTTAATTTGCGACATTTTTTTGCCGACGATTTTTAACGCGTTTACTAACCCTGCCACTGTTACGATCGCTGTACCGTGCTGATCGTCGTGGAATACAGGGATGTTCGTTTCTTTCTTCAGGCGTTCTTCGATGATAAAGCAGTTCGGCGCCGCAATATCTTCAAGGTTTACACCGCCGAACGTCGGCTCTAATAGTTTTACTGTTTCTACAATCTTATCCACATCATTTGTTTTTAGCGCCAGCGGGAACGCATCTACGCCCGCAAAACTCTTGAATAAGACCGCTTTTCCTTCCATAACAGGCAGCGAAGCTTCCGGACCGATATTTCCCAATCCAAGCACTGCCGTTCCATCTGTTACAACTGCTACCATGTTGCCCTTCATTGTATATTCATATACTTTGCTTTTATCGTCGTAAATGACTTTACAAGGTTCAGCTACTCCGGGAGAATATGCAAGACTTAAGTCTTTCGCATTTTCTACCTTTACCTTTGATACAGTTTCCAGTTTTCCTTGATTTACTCTGTGCATATGAAGTGCTTCTTCACGAAGTGTTGACAAAACGTTCACTCTCCTCAAACTTTCTCATGCTGCATTCTTCTCCACATGAGTGGTCTGACCACAAGTGCTACTATTACTATATAGAGAATGCAGAAAAAAGTCTATCCTATTTTTAAAGAAAACTTGGCTAGCGCCTCTGGTGTACAGGCGATTGCCTAGTTGCCCTTTAAAACAACATTTTCTTCTCCTGCTAATTCTTTCAAGTTCTGTAAGCAGCCATGGACGGGATGAATGCAAAAGCTCCTTGCTAATTGTACCATTTTGTGCTCTTTTTCATAATAAATAAATACTTTGGCATAACCAGGATATTGAAATAATGTTTTTGTAACGGATTTCAGCAAGCCTTTGTCATATTCAGAAGGCAGTTTAATATATACGGATTTTGTTTTATCCGCTTCGTACTCTTCTGCCTTATCCACCGGATAGATGCCATTTATAATAAATTGGCTTGTATTGTTTCGTTCCGCAACCGTCCCTTCTGCCAGAACGATTGCTCCCTCTGCCGCAAAAGATGAGAAGGAAAGATAGCTCTCCGGAAAAAGCACAGCTTCCATCTCCCCGCTTTCGTCACATATCGTTAGAAATGCCATCTTCTGCAGCTTTTTTGTCCGAATGACCCGGCAGCTACTTATATAAACGATGGACCGTATGATCTTTTGCTTCTTTTCAGCCGCTTCTGATAATGTCGGAATCCCGGTTTCCTTTGCAAGCGGACGATACGGGCTTGTCGGATAACCGGAAAGATACAACCCCAATGCTTCTTTTTCCAGATTCAGCTTTTCAAGTAAACCAAGAGGCGCCATTTCCACATAGTCGGGCTTTGGAATAATATCGTCTAAAAACATATCCATTTGACCGTCTTCATCCGGTCTCACAAGCTCCGCATATTCAAAAGCCGCATCGATGCTCGCTAACAGCGACGCGCGATCTTGCCCGAATTCATCAAAGCAGCCTGCACAAATCAGTGCTTCTAATGTTCGTCTTGTCAGGGATTTCGATGGGATGCGGACACAAAAATCAAACAAATCCGTAAATTGTTTGTTATTCCGTTCATTTATAATGTCCTTCACCGTCGCAGTTCCGATACTCCGAATGGCAAGAAGGCTGTAGCGAATTTTTTCCCCTTCTGCCATAAATCGGTAACCGCTTTTTGTAATGGAAGGCGGCAATATAGAAATCCCTTTTCGATGTGCTTCCTGAATATAGGAAACGATTTTATCTTCGTTTCCTATTACGCTTGAAAGCAATGCAGCCGTAAACTCAATTGGATAATTCGCTTTCAAATAAGCGAGCTGGTAAGCAATCATGCTATAGGCAACCGCGTGGCTTCGGTTGAACCCGTAATTGGCAAAACGCACGATTAAATCATATACTTCATGAGCGGCTTGTTGCTCGTACCCATTTTGCAAACATCCTTTTACAAAGTGCTCCCGTTCGCTGTCAAGCACCTCTTTTTTCTTCTTGCTTACCGCTCTTCGCAGCATATCTGCTTCCCCGAGCGAAAATCCCGCCATCTTCGAGGCAATTTGCATAATTTGCTCTTGATAGATGATGACACCGTATGTTTTTTGTAAAATAGTCTCCAAATCCGGATGAGGATATCGAACGGTTCTCTTTCCATGCTTCGATTCTATATAGACCGGGATTTGCTCCATCGGTCCCGGACGATACAAGGCGTTAACGGCAACGATATCTTCGAATTCTGTCGGTTTCAGCTGCCTTAGCACCTTTCTCATCCCTGCCGATTCGAGCTGGAATATTCCTGTTGTGTCTCCTTTGCCTAACAATGCAAAGGTTTTAGCGTCATTAAGCGGCAAATTGCGAAGATCCAGCTTATCTTTTATGGAATTCCGTATGTTCTCAAGCAACGTCAGGTTGCGCAGGCCGAGAAAGTCCATCTTCAGCAAGCCGAGCTCCTCTAATGCTTCTGCAGGATACTGGGTCAAAAATACTTCATGATGCCCTTCTTGAATCGGCACAAGGTCCGTGAGCGGGGAACCGCTGATAATGACTCCTGCCGCATGAATGGACGTATGGCGCGGCAGTCCTTCTACCTGCAAGGCAATGCGGAAGACCTTTTCATACAAGGAATTGTGCTGGATATGCTCTTGTAAAAGGGGGGATTCCTTGTATGCTTCCTGCAGCGTTATGCCAATGCGGGGCGGAATAAGACGGGCGAACGTCTCCATTTCCCGTTGAGTTAACCCCATCACCCGCCCTACATCACGGACAGCCGCCTTTGCCGCCAACGTACCGAACGTCACGATTTGAGCCACATGCAATTGACCATATTTATTCGCCACATATTGAATGATTTCATCCCGGCTAATGTCCGGAAAATCAATATCAATATCCGGCATAGTAATACGCTCAGGATTTAAAAACCGCTCAAACAACAGATCATATTGCAGCGGGTCAATATCGGTGATTTCCAATACATAAGCCACCAGCGATCCAGCCGCCGATCCGCGCCCCGGTCCCGTTAAAATATGACGCTCGTGCGCATACTTCATAAAATCCCAGACGATAAGGAAATAATCACTGAATTTCATCCGCTTAATAACAGCCAGTTCATGCTGCAATCGCTGTAAGTGTATCTCTTTTATTTCCCCATATCTCTTCTGTAATCCTTCCTTACAAAGACGCTCTAAAAATTCTTCAGACGTTTCTTCTGTAGGAACAGGATATTTCGGCAATTGCGTCTGACCGAATGGAATGTCTACATTACATTCCTCGGCAATTGTCTTCGTACGTTCAAGCGCTTCCGGCAAGTACGAAAAGAGCTCCTCCATTTCCGCAGCTTCTTTTAGGTAATATTCGTCTGTATGTAAACGAGGGCGGTCCTCATCGGAAAGCTTTGTTCCATGGCCGATGGACAATAAGCATTCGTGAACAAGGGCATCTTGTTTATGGATATATCGCACGTCGTTGGTGACAGTGAGGGGAATATCGTTCTCTTCGCTTAGCTTCACCAGCTTTGCGTTCACAAGTTTTTCTTCTCTCACATTATGGTTTTGCACGCTGAGATAGAAGTCAGAGAACATTTGTTGATACTGCCTGGCATACAGTTGCGCTTCTTCTTCCTTGTTAAAAAGCAGGCATTGCTCGATTTCCCCTTCAATTCCCGGCGTGATTGCAATAATGTCTTCTGCATAATGAGCCAGCCATTTTTTTGGAATGCCTTCTTTTGATTTTGTTGCGATACTGCTGGCAATTTTAATTAAGTTTTGATATCCTTTGTTGGTTTTTGCCAACAAAACAAGCGGATAAGCCGCTTGTTCCTCTTCGTTCCAAACGGAAGCCGTTAATCCGATGATCGGCTTAATCCCTTCTTTTTGACATGCCTTATAAAACGGGATAACGCCGTACATAACATTTTCGTCGGTGATGGCAAGCGCCTGAAATCCAAGTTCTTTCGCTTGTCTGACAAGCGGGTCGATTCGGCATGCACTATTCAGCAAGCTGAACGCAGATTGCACCTGCAAGTGTACAAAGTTCACTGTTCCGCCCTCCTTTTTTAATAGTCTTGTTCCTTTCATAAAAACACTCTTATACCTTTTTAATTCATGAAAATTCATACCTTCGTCAGCTGGTTGAAAATACTCCAGACCCTTTAATACAGCACCCTCATCTCAGGCTATTAAATAATATTATAATACAAACTCGCGCCTCCATTATATTGGATGAAACTGCTGCAAATCAAAACATACTGTTTTTTGTTTGTCCATATATATAGGGATGAGAGGGGGATTATCGTGGAAGTGAAGCAAAGTTTTTTTTCGCTGCTCATTACGAGCTACTTTATTGCGTTCGGCGTTATGCTCGGCGGTTCTTTAATCGGCGGAATCGGTTCATTTTTAGCGGGAGAACCTCCCCTGACCATGATTAAACGTTTTTCCAACAGCTTGCGTATTTGGGCGTTGATAGCGGCAATCGGCGGGACATTCGATACCTTTTACAGCTTTGAACGCGGGATTTTCCAAGGGGAAACGAAAGATATCGTAAAGCAAATTCTTCTTATCCTATTTGCCATGGGCGGCACCCAAACCGGACTTATCATCATCAAATGGCTGACACAGGAGCATGTGTAAATGCGAATTCCTCCGTTGTACAAATCAAAGAGCTGGCAATTATTTTTTGGAGGGGCAGCTGTCGGCGCTATCATCAGTTGGGGTATTTTCCTCTATATTTACGGAGCATGGCAGGAGGTACAAACAAAAACAATCTTCACACAACGGCAAGACATTCAAAACTTAAAAGATAAACTCCATGTGTTGACGGAGGAAGAGAAAAAATTGAACGATGAAGCGAAAAGGTCGTTAACCATTGAAGATATTAAAGTTGAAATTACGAATCATGAGCAATATGATCTCGAGCTGTTAACGGTGTATCATTTAACATCTGTCATTCGAAGCGATTTACGAAACTTGTTAACGCAAAACATTCAAGGTGTGGCCCGAAATAAAGAGCTTTTAAAAAAAGCAATCGAAAACAAAACATACGAACGGGACGGCAGAACATATCGGTTTGAAGTGGACACGATATACTTCGATACCGTGCTTGAAATCACATTAAAAATAAAGCAGGAGTAAAAGCGGAGGACACTCTGCTTTTTGTTTTTATTTTCATATTTTATCACCATTCTACGAATACTATTTTCATTTCGATATAAAAGGAGGTTACCGAGTTGAAAAGGAGGTGGGTTTTTCTCGTTTCTCTCATCGTTATTCTTAGCGTGTTCCCTTCCCTGTCTCTCGCATATAAAGGAGGAGATCCAAAGGTGAAACTTCGTTTATTAGAAACGACAGACCTTCATGTATTCTTAGCAAACTATGATTACTACCAAACAAAAACGGATAACAAAGCAGGACTTGTTCAAACAGCCAGCCTGATTAAGAAAGCTCGGGAAGAAGTGAAAAATACACTCTTGTTTGATAATGGTGATTTCATTCAAGGAAATCCTTTAGGAGATTATGTCGCAAAGGTACAAGGTCTTCCAAACGGAAAAGATCATCCCGTCATCCGTTCCTTTAATATGCTAAAATACGATGCCATTACACTCGGAAATCATGAATTTAACTATGGTCTGGAATTTTTAAATCGTGCATTAAAAAATGCAAAAATGCCGGTTGTAAATGCCAATGTTTATTATACCAACAGCAGCAAGCATTACTTTCAGCCTTATGTACTTTTAAATCGGATGGTCGAAGATGAAACCGGCAAGAAGCGGCCGATTCGCATCGGGGTTATCGGATTCGTTCCCCCGCAAATTATGAAATGGGACAAAAAACATTTGCAAGGAAAATTAGAAACGAAATCTATCGTCGAAACGGCAAAACAGTACGTTCCCCTTATGAAGCAGGAAGGAGCGGATATAGTCGTCGCTCTTGCTCATACCGGAATAAGCAATGAGCCGTATAAGCCTGATCTAGAGAATGCTGCTTACTATTTAACGAAAGTAGACGGTATCGATGCCGTTTTCACCGGCCATTCTCATAATTTGTTCCCAGGTCCTTCTTATGATCTGTATGAAAATGTAGATATTCAAGCTGGAACCATTCACGGAAAGCCTGTTGCTATGGCTGGAAAATTCGGCAGTCATTTAGGTATCATCGACTTGGAATTGGAATATAAAAAAGCAAAATGGACTGTTACCGGTTCAAAAGCATCCTTGCTTCCAATTGCCGATGATAAAGGAAACCCGCTCGTTGAAACCGATAAAACACTCTTTCATGCAATTAAACCGGAGCATGAGGCAGCCATTGGATATGTAAATCAGCCTGCAGGCGAGACTGCTTCTCCTATCCACAGCTTCTTTGCATTAGTCCAGGATGATCCTTCTGTTCAAATTGTGACGAACGCACAAAAATGGTATGTAGAGAAAAAATTGAAAGACCCTGCATTCAACAAATACGCAGGCATTCCTGTTTTATCGGCAGGGGCACCGTTTAAAGCTGGTGGTCGAGGAGGAGCTGATTATTATACCGATATTCCGGCAGGCAAGCTGTCTATTAAAAATATTGCTGATTTGTACATGTACCCCAATACATTGCAGGCTGTACTTGTAAACGGAAAGCAGGTAAAAGAATGGTTGGAGATGAGTGCCGGGCAGTTTAATCAGATTGATCCTTCCAAATCCGGGGAGCAAGAGCTTATTAACCTGGATTTTCGCACCTATAACTTTGATACCATCGACGGCGTTCAATATCAAATCGATATAACGAAGCCTGCAAAATATGACTATAAAGAAACGCTGATCAATCCCGATACAAGCCGAATCATCAACTTAACATACAATGGAAAACTGGTTACAGAAGAACAGGCATTCATCGTGGCAACAAATAACTACCGGGCAAACAGTACGACCTTCCCAGGTGTAAGCAAAGGAGTCACGATTTTGCAAACCCAAGATGAAACGTCGCAGATTATCAGCAACTATATCATAGAACTAAAAACGATTAACCCAAGCGCAAACAACAACTGGTCTCTTGCACCGATCAGCGGAAATGTTACAACGGTCTTCCATTCTTCACCAAAAGCACGAAAGTACGCGGGGCAGTCAAACAACATTCAATACATAGGACCGTCTGCGGGCGGCTTTGCGAAGTATTCCATCGATTTAAAAACAAGAGAAAACTGAAGAAAAGAGGGTGTTTTGTCCCCTCTTTTCATCTTTTTTTTGATTCAATTGCTCTTCTGCTTCCTTTATCCAGCTTGCAAATTCTGTCTCCAGCATACTGTAACTGTTCTTCCATGTAGGATAAGTCTAATTTATCATGATGCACACAGCAAGCGAAATCCCCACTCGCGATCTTCCTTCTGAAACGACTACAGAGAAAAATTCTCTCATTATCATTTTCCTTTCCAGAAATTATCCTTGTCTGCACACCTCTTTTAAATCTTCAGTCAGCCTGTCCGCTTCTTCCCAAGAGTATACGGATGCCCCTGACGCCAATGGATGACCGCCGCCGTTATATTTCATCGCCAAACCATTAATAATAGGTCCTTTGGAACGCAATCGAACACGAATCACTTCATTCTCCTCTAAAAACAGCACCCATGCTTTTAATCCTTCAATATTTCCAAGTACACCGACTACCGCAGATGCTTCTCTTGTCGTTACATCGAATTTCTTGAGGATTTCTTTTGTAATTTTTATATAAGCTGCACCTTCTTCTGATATTTCGAAGTTTTGGAGAATATAGCCGTTCAAACGCGCTACGCGAATGTTTGTCTTGTACATCTCATTGTACAGCTCCGGGAACGAGATTCCTTTTTCTACAAGCTGAGCTGCGTAAGTGAATGTTTTGGAAGTTGTGCTCGGAAACAAGAAGCGCCCCGTATCCCCGATGATGCCGGCAAAAATGAGGCGTGCCGCTTCTTGAGAAAGAACAAGACCTTTGTCTTGCCCGTATAAATAGAATTCATAAATCAATTCGCTTGTCGAGCTTGCTGTCGTGTCCACCCATACAATATCACCGTACGGGTCTTCATTCGGATGATGGTCGATTTTAATGAGCAGTTTTCCAGTATTGTACCGCTGATCGCTCACACGCTCTTGATTTGCTGTATCGCACACAATCACAAGGGCATTTTCGTATGTACTGTCATCAATTTGGTCCATCGTGCGCAAATAGGCAAGAGATTCGTCATCTTCCCCTACCACATAAACTTTTTTCTCAGGGAATGATTCTTGTAAAATCGCTCCTAGTCCGCACTGGGATCCTAAGGCATCCGGGTCCGGACGGACGTGACGGTGAATGATAATGGTATCAAACTTTTGGATTGCTTCTAATATCTTTTGTTTCATGCAGGTTTCTCCTTTTCTGGAAATCTTCTTTTTCTCATTATATATGAAAAGTTGTCCGATATAAGTGGAATTGTGTCGAAAGAATCGTTAGAATAATATGTAGAATATGATAAACGGGGGAAATAAACATGCTGGTATTGGCCGCTCTTATTTTGATTTCGCTCACTTTATATATTTTCTACAAAGCAAAATACTTTCGTACGCAGCGTCCGATGGAAAAAGGCTGGGTTGCCGGAAAATCTTCTATGGCTCTTGGCGCTTTCGTTGCGTTTTACGGATTAAACCAATTGGTTGCCTATTCGTCTTCTACTGTAAGCTTACTTGTCGGTATCGTCTTTTTATTGATTGGCGCTGCTTATGTGTACAAAGGATTTCGTCAATATAAGTATTTTTTGCCTTTAGCGATTGAAGAAGCGGAGGCTTCCAACTAATATTTGCATAGAAAGTAGCGGGGTTTAAATATACCTCGTTTCTTTTTATTTTCATACAAATTTTCTTACTTAGGACAAGTATACAAGATAGAATGGCTTGCCTTTCATACTATATTAAAACCATTCAATAGAGGAGGTGACTTTTATGGATTTTGATGGAAAACATTTAGTTATAGATGCTTTCGATTGTCCAGCAAACATTTTAAATGATCTTCCCTACTTGCAAGATTTACTCACAAAAATAGCACAGTCTTTGAATATGAACGTACTGCATACACACTTTCATCAATTCCATCCTCAAGGAGTAACGGGAGTCATTGTTCTATCAACCTCTCATATTGCAATCCACACATGGCCCGAAAAAAATTATGCAGCTCTTGATATTTATACATGCGGCGATAGTGATCCGGCACAAGCGATTACCGCCTTGCTCACAGGACTTGCAGCAAAAACGGCCTTCATCTGCACCATTTCACGCGGCGATATTGAAGAGGAGATTCATTGCCAAACATACAAACAATAATTCTATTTAGAAAGAAAGGAAAATAAGAGATGGATTATAAACATGTTCAAAAAAATTATTCTCGTTCCTCCCTTGGATACGATCAAACATCTACTAAATCCAATAGTAATGTAAAGAAAACTGCTTCAAAAAACGAAAGCTATTCTATCAAGGGAGATAAATGGGATCAAATCGGATTGCGAGAGCTGCTAAAGGGAGATTACCGTACCTTATATAAAGGAAGCAGCGATTATCAAAACATGCATTTAGTAGAGACGACAGACATACGATTATATCTTGATCAGCAGCTTCAATTCAGTTCTGTAGACGAGCGTATTTACCACGAAGCGCTTGTTCATCCCGCATTTGCGTTGTCTCGTTATCATGAACGGGTATTAATATTGGGCGGCGGAGACGGACTTGCTCTGCGTGAGGTTTTAAAATACAAATATGTAAAACAGGTAGACCTTGTAGATTTAGACCCTCTTGTATTAAAGGCAGCCAGTAAACATCCAAGCATGCTTGCTTTAAATGAATATTCCCTTCATGATAAGCGGGTAAACGTTTATTGCCAAGATGCCTTGGAGTTTTTAGCTTCAAGGAATACTCTATATGATATTATCATAGTGGATTTTCCTGACCCTACAGATGAAACTATCAGCAAACTATATACTCGTGAAGTATACTCTCTACTAAAGCAGTCCCTCGAAGACGACGGTATACTCGTTTGCCAATCCCACTCTCCTGATGATACTCCGATTGTGTTTTGGAGCAACGCCAAAACAATGGAAAGCGCCGGACTCAATACCCTCAGCTACCATACAATAGTTCCTTCCTTTGGCGATTGGGGCTTTCATATGGCTTCAAAGATGCAATTATCGTGGGATCGCTGTAAAACATACGGGACTTACCGCACATTGCCTTCTAACTTGCGAAACTTATCCTACTTCCACCCAAGCGTTGCTGCCCAACAAAAATATGCTATTGTCAATACGATGGAAAATTTAAGATTACATCAAATCTATTTTAAAGAACTGCGCTATTAGCTTTATGAGCATGTAACGACAAACACCCTGAAATACTATATTCAGGGTGTTTGTCTTTCTCTATATTAGCGGTCAATCAACTGCACCATCAACAGCGCTTTTCCGACTACGCTGCCTTCTTGATATACTTCTATGTCCACTTTCCCGAACTTCCGCCCGATTTCCAGCACCTTCGGCTGGACTTCAATGACCGTATCAATTTGTACCGGCTTTACAAAGTAAATTGTTATATTTTCAACCACCAAGTCCCCTTTTTTATGGGAACGAAGCACCCGATTGCTTGCCTCGGTTACAATAGTCGTAAATACACCGTAAGATAACGTACCGATGGAATTCGTCATTTGCGGCGTAACGGAGAAGCGATAGACATTTTCATTTTTCGCTTCCTTGCTGTCAATGAATTGGCTTGTGACGATATCTTCAATGGTTTCCCCTACTTGCGGCTGACGCTGAATCATCTGCAATGCTTGCAGCACATCTTGGCGGCTGATAACCCCTTGCAGCTTGTTGTTATCATCAACGACCGGAAGCACTTCAATCCCTTCCCACACCATCATGCGCGCAGCAGATGCTACGGAAATCTTTCCGCTTGCTGTAATCGGATTTTTTGTCATGATTTTTTCAATCGGCATCGTTTTTGAAACACCGATAATATCCTTCGCTGTTACAATCCCGACAACCTTCAAATTCGCATCTACAACCGGATAACGTCCATGCATCGTTTGTTTGCTGTATTCATGCCATTGCTCCACTTTATCTTCTAACGTTAAATATACCGTTTTCTCTAACGGTGTTAACACATCTTCTACAAGCACGATTTCCTTCTTGATTAATTGATCATAAATCGCACGGTTGATCATGGTCGCTACGGTAAATGTATCATAACTGCTTGAGATAATTGGAAGCTGCAATTCATCTGCCAGCTTTTTTACATAATCATCTGTATCAAAGCCCCCTGTAATCAATACGGCAGCACCCGCTTCCAATGCAAGCTCATGCGCTTTCACCCGGTTTCCGACAATCAACAGGTTTCCCGCTCCTGTATAACGCATCATCGCCTCAAGCTTCATGGCTCCGATGACAAATTTATTTAACGTTTTATGTAACCCTTCTCGTCCGCCGAGCACTTGTCCGTCTACAATGTTAACAACTTCTGCGTATGTAAGCTTTTCAATGTTTTCTTTTTTCTTCGTTTCAATACGTATCGTTCCCACACGTTCAATCGTGCTGACATATCCTTTATTCTCTGCATCCTTTATTGCACGATAGGCTGTCCCTTCACTTACATTCAAATCCTTTGCAATTTGTCGTACGGAAATTTTATGCCCGATCGGCAAACTATTGATGTATTCTAATATTTGATTATGCTTTGTAGCCAAACAGCCTCACCATACCTTCAATTTCTCTGATATTTTTAACCTACCTTTACTCAGTATACTATAAAACGAAAACTGTTACACCGAAACAAAAGAAAACTGTATTAGTTTTTTTAGCACAATGAATAACTGACCAGGTCTTTGGGACTGCTCGTTTCATAAAAAAGAAGATGAACTTCTACAAAATGCAGCGTTCATCTTCTTTGCAGCCGGACTTTTTAGTTTGTTAGTAACTCCCAATATGAGGCCTTTACCTCTTATAATTCAATTGCCTCGCCCGGAGCCAATACTTTTCCTAAGCTGCCTTTTAACATGCTGACAAATTTCTCCGGATCTTGTTGAATCGGAGGAAACGTGTTGTAGTGAATCGGCACAACGATTTTTGCCTTCAGCCACTCTGCAGCCACTGCCGCATCCTCCGGTCCCATTGTAAAGTTGTCTCCGATTGGTAAAAATGCGACAGTAATGTCGTTGCGGGAACCAATTAGCTGCATATCGGAGAACAGCCCTGTATCTCCTGCATGATAAATGGTTTTGCCTTCAGCCGTAAATAAAATTCCGGCAGGCATGCCTGTGTACGTAATCGTTTTGGTTTCTTCATCAATATAGCTGGAGCCATGAAATGCTTGCGTGAATTTCACTTTTCCGAAATCAAACTCATGAGAACCGCCGATATGCATTGCGTGCGTTTTCACGCCTTGCCAGCTTAGAAAAGTCGCTAATTCAAACGGCGCTACTACAACAGCGTCATTGCGCTTAGCAAGCTCTACTGTGTCACCGACGTGATCTCCGTGGCCATGCGTTAATAAAATGGCATCCACTTTTACTTCCTCTGCTTTTAAATCCGTCAATTCATTTCCTGTAATAAATGGGTCAATTAAAATCGTTTTTCCGTTCGTTTCAATTTTTACTACAGAATGACCATGATAAGAAACTTTCATGCTTATCCCTCCTATGTAATAAATATCCACATATTCCATTCTATACGAAACCTTGTTTTCGTGTCTCTTCTCCAACCTTTTTCTAAAATGAAAGCGGTTTTCATCTATCTTGTCATCCACGTAGAGAAGGAGTAAAGTATAGTTATGACCAAAACGAGGAGTGATAAGATGAATCAACGATTAGAGAAGCTTACTAACTGGTTAAAGGAACAAGACATTCAAGCAGCATTTCTTTCCTCAACACCTAACGTATTTTACATGAGTAAATTCCATTGTGAGCCGCACGAACGTCTTCTTGGCTTATTCGTCTTCCAAGAAGCGGAGCCGCTTTTAATTTGTCCAAAAATGGAAGAATCAGCGGCCAAACAAACGTGGGAATATGAAGTGCTTGGCTATACGGATACTGACGATACATGGGGCATGATTAGAAAAGCATTGCAAGCTCGCAACATCGAAGGCCGCACAATTGCGATTGAAAAAGAACATTTAAACGTAGAACGTTATGAGCATTTGCGCGCTTTATTCCCTCAAGCGTCTTTCGTATCCGCAGAAACAAAGATGCATGAGCTTCGTTTAATTAAAGATGAGCAAGAACTGGCGATTCTTCGTCAAGCCGCATATATGGCTGACTTTGCCGTCGAGGTTGGTGTACATGAAATTGCGGAAGGTAAAACAGAGCTTGAAATTTTAGCAACCATTGAAAATGAGTTGAAGAAAAAAGGCATTAATAAAATGTCCTTTGACACAATGGTCTTAGCTGGTGCAAATTCTGCGTTACCTCATGGCGAGCCGGGAACGAACCGTATTCAACCGGGAGATTTCGTTCTTTTTGATTTGGGTGTTGTCATTGACGGGTACTGCTCTGACATTACTCGTACCGTTGCATTCCGCAGCGTAAATGAAGAACAGCAGCGCATTTATGATACAGTGCTTGCAGGTCAGCTGAAAGCTATCGAGGCTTGTAAACCGGGTGTCGCGATTGCGGAAATCGACAAAGCAGCGCGTTCAACGATTGCTGACGCAGGATACGGTCAATACTTCCCGCACCGTCTCGGTCACGGGTTAGGAATCAGTGTCCATGAATACCCTTCCATTACAGACGTAAACCAAAATCCGTTAAAAGAGGGCATGGTGTTTACGATTGAACCTGGCATCTACGTTCCTAACGTAGGCGGCGTTCGCATTGAAGACGATGTGTACGTGACAAAAGACGGCGTAGAAATTTTGACGAAGTTCCCGAAAGAATTGCAGTTTGTGAAGTAAAAAAGAGGCGAGTCCCAAAAGTATGAAACTCTAGGGGCTTTGCCTCTTTTTATCGTTTACTTCTTAATAAATTCCGCTTTTCTTTTATTAAGGAACGCTGATATTCCTTCTTTTCCTTCATCGCTTTCCGCTCTTTGGGCAATGCCCTCTGATTCGAGTGCCATCTGTGTTTCAAGCGTTTCCTGCTTCTGGACGGTTTAAAGTGATGATCCCTACTTGATTTTGAATATCCAGCACCACACGTTTATTTTCCATAATTTCTCCCCTCTTTCTCATTCATACCATTCTGTTATAGTATTGGTTTTCATCCGCAACAACGTTTACTAGAAGGGAAAAAGCGGCCTGCGAATACTACCGTCGTGTTGTTCCGCGCAGCTTTATGTGCCATAAAAGGGTTGGAAATTCCCCAACCGGCATCGGCAGCGCTGCGAGCCAACCTTTTATTTTGTATCATCCCTTTTACGTTCAAGTCCTTGAGAATCATAACTGGGTTTATGAAATTGTAGACCGTAAACATAACCTCTTCCTTTTCGAAATTGCATTTCTATTGCCATTTTTATGGTAACATATGCATTTTTTACGAGCAAGAAATTTGATTGAAATTTCTGTTTTTTTAAAAAAATCATCCCAACTCACGACTACAGTCGTAAAGGTGCGGGCGAGAATTACTCAAGTAAGGCACGTATACAAAGAGGTTGGAATTTGTTCGGGGAAGCACAATGTACTGTGGGGAAGAACGTATCTGACAAGACCCGTTCATATGATAAAAGGGTGCCCAAAAGTTCAGTCTTTGGGACACCCTTTTCATCAAACTCGTATCATTAAGACATCATGGGCATTTTTTCAAGTAAAGATGCTGCGTCCGCGTATGCCAATCCATGAGCTTCTGCAACTGCTTTGTATGTTACATAGCCGTCTAATGTGTTGATGCCTTTCAATAATGCTTCGTTGTCTAAGCAAGCTTGCTTGTAGCCTTTGTTCGCGATTTGTACTGCGTACGGCACTGTCACGTTTATTAACGCGATTGTAGATGTACGCGGTACTGCGCCCGGCATGTTAGCAACCGCATAATGAACAACGCCGTGCTTCTCATATGTCGGTTCATCGTGTGTTGTAATGCGGTCTGTTGTTTCAAAAATGCCGCCTTGGTCAATCGCAATGTCAACCACTACAGAGCCCGGCTCCATCGATTTGATCATGTCTTCTGTTACCAGCTTCGGAGCTTTTGCACCTGGAATTAATACCGCACCGATCACTAAGTCAGACTCTTTCACTGCTTGTGCGATGTTGTAAGGGTTAGACATTAACGTAGATACTTTGTATCCGAAGATGTCGTCTAACTGACGAAGACGATCTGGATTCAAGTCGATAATTGTTACGTCTGCGCCCAAACCAACCGCTACTTTCGCTGCGTTCGTTCCTGCTACACCGCCGCCGATGATGGTTACTTTGCCGCGTTTCACGCCAGGAACGCCTCCTAATAAAATTCCTTTTCCGCCTTCCGGCTTCTCAAGGAATTGCGCTCCGATTTGCGCGGACATACGGCCTGCTACTTCACTCATTGGTGTTAATAACGGAAGAGAACCGTTTGGCAATTGTACTGTTTC
>JBHGXS010000071.1:0-73610 GCA_041920565.1 Bacillus sp. (in: firmicutes)
AGGAACGCCTCCTAATAAAATTCCTTTTCCGCCTTCCGGCTTCTCAAGGAATTGCGCTCCGATTTGCGCGGACATACGGCCTGCTACTTCACTCATTGGTGTTAATAACGGAAGAGAACCGTTTGGCAATTGTACTGTTTCATACGCGATACCGATCACTTTGTTATCGATTAACGCTTTTGTTAACTCAGGCTCCGGAGCTAAGTGCAAGTATGTGAATAAGATTAAACCTTCACGGAAGTACTTGTACTCAGTCGGAATCGGTTCTTTTACTTTCATCACCATTTCCATGGACCAAGCTTCTTCAGCAGTTTCGACAATTGTTGCGCCTGCTTGTACGTATTCTTCATCAGTAAAACCGGAGCCTAAGCCTGCGCCTTTTTGAATGAATACTTCATGTCCAAAACGAACTAAGTGAACAACACCAGCCGGTGTCATTGCTACACGGTTTTCATTGTTTTTAATTTCTGTAGGTACACCAATACGCATACGATACATCCCCTTCAAATACATTAATATTATAACGATATTATTTATATCGTTAACTAGCACTCTTACATACTAGCACTCTTCCCCTTATATTGAAAGCGTTAACAAGAAATATTTACAAAGTTTTTATATTGTCAATTTTCTGTCTTTGCTAAAAATTATTTTTATTGGAAAATATTTAGAAAAAGAAACTAGACAAAAAAAAATAAAACTCCCTTTCCAAAAAGAGAGTTTCTCATGAACTGTACTTTATATTTCAAATAGAAAAGGCTTCTCGATTTCATTTAGGCATCGAATCATTCGATCTTTGAAGGATTTCAATGTAATCTTGCTCATTGCCTCATCGACGGGAAAGTAGCCAACTTCCGAATTTTCATCCGATACAGCAAGCTGGCCGCTGATCGGTATTCCTCCCAATAAAATAACACAAGTAGATCTAACAACGTCTTGATCTATGCCAAAGAACTTTGTCAGTTCAATATCGATTCCGGACTCTTCTTTCACTTCTCTCACTGCAGCCGCTTTAATTGATTCCCCTTCTCCCACGTATCCGCCGGGAAATTCCCACCCTCTACTGTATCCTTTTACAAGCAGAATTTGATTGTCTTGATTCAGAACCATCACTGCAACCGCCAATTTATGCCTTGGAATTGACATTCATGTTCACCTCCTTACTGAAATGGCAAAACCCTCCGATAATAGGGGGTTCATTGTATCCCTTTCAAGTACCGCTCCAAAAGAGCAATGAACTCTTCCATGTCTTTATAAGTGATATCCCCGATATTAGCTACTCGAAACGTATTCAGGTTATCCAGTTTACCGGGATAAATGGTAAAGCCTTTGCTGTATAGAAAATCATGCATTTCGTTAAAATCATAATTTTTGCCGGAAGGTTCGATAATGGATGTAATAATTTTAGAGTGATGATGTTTGCGGACTAAGTGAGTTAAACCGAGCCGGGCAATTCCTTCTATCAACGTTTCCCACGATCTTGTATACCTCTCATATCTGTTTGGAATTCCTTCCCGCTTCGTTTCAATAATAGCCTGTTTTAAAGCATAAAGCGTTTGGACAGGGGGGGTAAACCGCATTTGCTTTGTTTTGATGAAATGATCATACTGTCCGTACAAATGAAGATAGAGGCTTCTCGGTTTCATTTGGCGGGTTCTTTCTAGCTCCTCTTTATGAGCGGTGACAAAGGAAACTCCGGCTATACCTTGCAAATTTTTATTGGAGCTTGCGGCAAGATAGCTGATATTCATCCGTTTCATGTCAATGGGAATGGCTGCAAAGGAACTCATTGCGTCGACAATCATTTTAATATTATACTTTTTGCATAACTCTCCGACTGCCCCGATATCATTCAAAAGTCCTGTGGTTGTCTCATTATGAACGATGGCAAGATGAGAAATTTGCTGATCGCTGTTTTGAATGATATCTTCTAGAGCCTTAAGATCAACAGCATCATCAATGGGGCTTTTGTATTCCACATAATTCAGTCCGTACACTTCTGCGATTTGGCACATTCGCTTTCCATAAGCGCCATTATTAATGATGACTACGGAATGCTGATCAATAACCGAGCTTAAAATAGATTCTACAGCTGCCGTTCCGGACCCGCCGAATAATACTGTGGTATATTCTTTAAGATCGGCGACGAATTTGGTCAGTTCATCGGAAATGAACTCCATGACTTCCCCAAATTCTTTCTCCCTTGGACATATATCCGGTACTACCTGCGCATACTTCACTGTATCCGTTGTTGTGGCAGGACCGGGATTTAATAAAATGTTTCTTTTCACAGAAGCCGAAATCATTTCTCGCTCTCGGATAATCGGATAAATGACATCCACTGCACGATTCCAATGATTCTCATCATCCACCTCACACCATGCCAAGCCATTCAGTTTATGAACATACAAATCTGTATCCTTGGAAATACCGACAAGCGCATCCTCATAATCCATGGCTGGCTTGTCTTTGAAAACCGTCTCTGCATAGGAACACATCTTTTGAAAAGCAGGGTGAGACAGCTTCGTTATTCCAATCAATTCTGCAAAAATGCTGTTCAAGCCTTCTTGTTTTTTTGACATATTGACGAGATTGCATTGTTCATCTGTTTCAATAAACACTTCGTCACCCGAACGAGTAAATGCGCTGGCCAATATCACGTCCGGCTTTGGATGTTCGATTGCTTCACGCAGCGCAAGTTTTTCATAAATCAGGTCTGATTCCAGCAATAAAAAATCTTCTGTAATGCACTCCCGCAATTGATACAGAGTATACATGCTTCCGGTCGATTCGTATTTTGAATTTCGGACACATTGAATTTGCGGGTATTGTAAAGCCAATCTTTCGTATGCTTCACTTAAATATCCTGTACCAATTACAATTTTCTCAACACCTATTTCCAATAATTTTGATATAGAGTGTTCAATAATGGGTTTTGAATCGATCTGTAAAAATCCTTTCGGACAATCGGCTGTTCGTTCGCATAACCTGCTTCCCATTCCCGCTGCAACAATGACTGCTGTTCTAATCATTCAAAAACACCTGCAATCTTTCCCAGACTTCATAAGGCTGAATTTTCGGCCGTCCCAAATTTTTTTTGGATCCCTTTGCGATTTTTACATATAAAAACGTGAGCTGCTTATGTTGTTTCCATGATTTGATACATCGTTCCAATTCCTCCAGATCATGAACGTATTTGGCATGTACGTATCCGCAGGCAGCGGCAATGTCGACGAAATTGACATTATGTGAAACTGTAAGCTGTCCCCCTGTAGAATCATGGGTGTTGTTATCCAAGAGAATATGAAGCATATTCGAAGGACTGTAATATCCATTGGTAGCTAAGCTTCCCATACGCATGAGCAAAGCTCCGTCTCCATCGATTGCAATAATATCTTTACCCTCTCTTGTTAAGGATAATCCAAGGCCCAGCGAGCTGACGCATCCCATGGAACCAATCATATATAGATTATTTGGGGCATCTTCTAATTCATAAAGTTCTCGCCCTGTTTTCCCAGTTGCAGCTAATTGGATTGTGTTAGCATCTTTCAATGAATTGATTACGTCCAAGACTTCGTACCGGGATGGAAGCTGGTCGTTTCTTACTTTTTGGCAGTTTAACATATTTACAGATGTTTTAAGTTGTTGTTCTCGAAGATCTATGGGTTCAAATGTTCCTTTTTTCACGATAAAGAAGAACGGTTTGTTATTTTTGATGCATTGATCGGCCCGGTGCAATTGCTTTTTCGCTTCTTCCAAATCCAAAGATAGATATTCCCATTGTATATTCATGGTGCTCAGCATTTGTGATGTGATTTGTCCCATCAGCTCATGCTGCGGTTCATCTGAAATTCCCGGTTCCCCACGCAGGCTTACAAAGCCGAGAATAGGAATTCGAAACGGATGAATGAGGGATGTCAAAGGTGAAATCGCATTGGTCAATCCCGAGTTTTGCATTAATACAACTGCTTTCCTTCCTCCAAGATGAGCTCCCGCAGCAATCGCTACTGCGTCCCCCTCGTTAGTTGCTCCTACGTACTCACATTCATTGATTGCAAAATTAATCAAACTCTTTAGAAACGAGCAGGGAACCCCGCTATAAAATGTAAATCCCATCTGTTTCAGCTCTGTTCCGAATATGCCTGTATCCATCATGTTGGATCACCTTTTCTATTTAGCTCATGGAATGCATCCAGGTCCGTCCATAACCCTTTAATATATTTGACGGCAATTGGATGAGAGGTCCGGATTTGATGGAATAAATCAGCTAAAGTAAGCTGCTTGAAATCTTCTCTTTTAGCCAGATGCTCCAACGCTTCTTGCAAAATAGCTGAACCTTTGGCGGAAACTTTCCAAAGACCGATAAATTCCCCATGAATGGGGTGGGTATCCGGTCTGTTTACCAAGTCTGTCAGCTCTGCTGTTTTGGAATAGTGGATTTTTGAATAGGGGGCTGTTGCGGTAACAAAGTGTTTGGATGTACCTTTGAATTCCGAATCTGCATCTACAATAATAGTAATATCATTTTTGTCGTTCAGGAGTTCATGAAGGACGTGGGCTTCATACGTCATTTCCCCATAGCTTATTACGGTATTCTCTCTTAGTTTGTCTTTCGCCATATACAGCGAGTATAGCTCTTTTCCCCTGTCAGATAGATGCACATCTTTTATTCCTGCCGCATTGAGACGTTCCACCTGTTGAGCTGCAAGCGGGTGGTCGGCTGATTCTCTTACTAACATGATAGAATTTGCGTTCTGTTCGGAAGCGGGAAGATATTTCTTTTCCGCCTCGGAAAGCTCTTTCGCTCCTTGAAGACGAAACACTTCTTCAAGCGGGGCCACACATGTTTCCACATTGAGAAGACTTTCATCTTGATAGATTTGTTTGGATGTGTTTTGCATTGCCGTAATCGATGCGCGAAGGTTGTGATTGGCCCAGATGGCCATACTGATTCCCAATTGCCGGAATCTATCAGTCGGAACCGTATAATATTTTGTAGGAACAATAATAACAGGAAGGCTTCCGCCCCATTCTTTCATAAAAGCTTCAATTTCCGATATATCGGATTTCTTGCTGTGGATTAAAATTGCATCAGCCCCCGCCTGCCGGTAGGCCTCTGCGCGCCGCAGAGCCTCCCGTAGTCCCCAACCTGCAATAAATGCCTCCACTCTCGCCACTACCACAAAATCCTCATCGATCTGGCTGTCTTTCATTGCCTTAATTTTACCGCAAAATTCATCAATATCAGCTAGAGGCTGTGCCTCGCCTTTAATAAACGAATTGGTTTTCGGAAAGAGCTTATCTTCAATGCAAACTCCGGCAATTTGCCTTTGCTCCAGCTTTTTAATCAATCGTCTGGCATTATTGAAGTTTCCGTAGCCTGTATCCCCGTCGACCAAAATCGGGATAGATGTGGCATCGCTCATAAACTCCAGCACTTCCAGTACTTGAGTCCATGAAGCTTCATTGTTATCGCGGACACCCAAAGCGGCTGAAATTGATAAGCCGCTTGCCCATATCCCTTTGAATCCTGCTTCTTCCACAATTTTCGCTGACAAAGCATTATGGGCTTCCATAATCAACTCCAGCTGATCGCTGTTGATCATGTTACGCAATTGTGTCGTTTTCTTCATTGCTGTTCTCCTTTCTGTTTATTCATCGTTTGTCGGAAGAAGTTTATTCTTTAGCTCTGCGAAGGAAGGGGTGGTCATGACACGGTGAGTAATTTTCAGAAGCAGTACCGCTTTTTCAGTGAGGTAAGGTTGGATTATTTCATAAATTTCAGTACCGGTTTCACAAAAATGAACTTTGCTCGGATCCATTCCCAGCTTTAAAGCTCTTTTCCCGATTTCTTTTGCTTCTTCACCCACCACGACAAGTAAGTTGACATCGGTTTTGACTGCTTTTTCGCCCATTTTTGCATATTCTTGCTTCGCATATTGCCCTTCTCCAAGCTGAGGCATATATCCTAACAAAGCAATGGATGTTTTCCTTTTCGAAACATCATGAAGCACTTGAAGAGCTGTCGCCATGGAGAGAGGAGAAGAATTCCATGTATCGTCAATGACTGTACAGTTGTTGATTCCTGTTTTAAATTCCAAATGCTCTTCTACTTGCTCAAAGTCAGCTAATCGTGTAACAGCCGTTTGAATATCGACCCCAGCAAATGATACGGCTGCTATGGCTGCTAAGGCATTATAAACGTTATGTTCGCCATAGCCTGGAACGTAGACTTCATAAGCTTTTCCTTGGTGTTCCATGGTAAAATTCATACCGTTTTTAGCATAACGAACATTCTTCGCACGAAAATGCGCTTGATCACTCTTTCCAAAATAGACGACGTTTTGAAAAGGACTGACATTGACCATTTTTTTAATATTTTCATCATCTGCATTTAAAATAAGGATTCCATTGACCGGATCTAATCCTTCCACAATCTCCGCTTTCGCTTTCATATAATCCTCAGGCGTGTCGCAATCAGCCAAATGATGAACGTCGATATTTAATAAGATGCGAATTTGAGGTTGGAAGTACTTGCAAGCAATTCGTAAATAACCGGGGTAAGCTACCGGCATCTCAAAGACGCCCACTTCCGTTTCCTCATTAATTCCAAGCAAATAGCGTAAATTGACAGACTTGGAATTCATGCTCATCCATGTCGCTTTTACTTTATAATCTTGGATAAGGATTTGCCTCATCATTTCCTTTGTGGTTGTTTTCCCGCAAGTCCCCGTGACACCAATGACAGGAATTTGAAAAAGGCTCCGGTAAAAATCAACAAATTTCCAGTAAGCTTCCTCTACATTGTCCACTTTCACGAGAGTAATGTGATTTCCCAGATCAGTACATTGATCCGGGGAATCAGAGACAATTGCAACAGCATAATTATCTTCCCAATATTTCCCTCTAATTTCATCTCTACTTAAATGAAATACCAAGGTATGATCGTCAATATCCTTTTTCGAGCGGTTCTTTACATGTTTAATGGTATGATTATCCGGTCCAGATAGGATTTGACCGCCAATCTGTTGAAGGATATCTGTTAACGATAAGGTTTTCATTTAATTGCCTCCAATCTTTTTTATGCTTCTTCAATTTCATGACCTGCCAACGATGCCGCATAATTCAGCAGACGAAGGCCGGCCAAATTTCGTAATTTATACGCTTTAATTTCCGAAAATAAGTTATCAGGCTTTGCGTTGATTTCCAGAATTTTAATAGAATTGTACTGATCAATACACAAGTCCACTGCCAGCTCTCCAAATGTCCCTATTTGCTCTTCTACAGTTTCCACGACATTTCGGGCGACTTCTGCCAATTCATTTCGAATTTTACGTTGTTCATTTGGATCATCATACAATTTTTTCAATACCTGACTTGTACGCATATTGGTTTCCGTTTCTGCTACCAAGACTCCCTCACGTGTAAGACGAGATACCGTACCTGTTCTCACCCACTTTTGCTTTCCGTTTTTTTGCATATACACACGAATTTCCACGTGTTTTTCCTTGATTTGCTTTCTCTGGATTCCTTCCTGCACAATATAAGGAGATTTCGGCCAAAAAGGAGAAATCAGCACAATCAGTTCCTCTACAGCAGCAATCTGCTGGAATGTTGGATGACTGGTGCTCATCCAAAAAATTCCTGTTGGTTTTTTAACGACCCGAATCACTCCTTTACTTAAGGCCCCGCTCAACGGCTTTAAAAATATTTCTCCATAACGATCCAACATGTCCGTAATATCCGAAGGACATTCTAAGAGACGTGTATCGGGAAGATATTCTTTATTCTCTTTAGAAAGAACTTGATACGATAACCATTTGTCTCCTGTTAAATGAAACAAAGATGGGGAATTGATGAAGGGGATGTTATAAACTGACTGGAGTTTAACACGAATTTCGTCCAATTCAGCCTTCTTATGATGCTTGTCATAAAAAAAACGATCATAAATGACTGCAGGGAAAGGGAAGAGACCATCGCCGTCCATAGATGTACCTTTAATCATTTTTTGCTCCCAATCAATGTCTTTCGGCCCAAAGATGTAAACAAGCATTTGCTTTTGTTTTGCTAATCGGCATAAGTGCTGAAAGTAGGTTGCTTGTCTTTCAAATGGGCGGTTAGCGAGAATTCCTATGATAGGACCAAGTGTAAGAATGCCATTGGAAGATGAGATTCTCGGAGACCAATCTTTCGGGAGAGATAACGTGTCACGAAGAGTTTGGGAGAGTTGTACCATATTCGAATTGCGGAAGGAGAATGGATATGGACGAATCGTCGCCGGTGAAATGGACTTTCCTGCACGGACATAGACGTTCTGTCCTTCCGTCAGATTGAATTTGAGTCTTGTTTTTTTCGGAATTTGAATAATCAGTCCTCGATCATAGATTTGTTCAGGTACTGATAACCCCCAGTTTTGGCGGATATCACTTGACTCTGTATATGGATTTTCCTTTTCAATGCGAGTAAATAAGACGGACAATTCTCTCTCATACTGCGAGTAACTGGACGTTTCCATCAGCCGTTTTTTTATGTCTCTCCAAAGCTGCTTGAGAAAAATTTGATTTCCCTGATAGTAGGCCCGTTGAACAAGCGGGTGAAATAAAAAGTCACTTTGTAATTCATGATGATGAGCAGCAACGAGATGAGCAAGACATAAAACCGATAACGTAAGGTCGGGATCAATAATCCATGAACTTAGGGATAAATATTCAAATCCATATGGTTTTACACGGTAACGCCCTAACCCTCCGTGCTTTGTTCTCCGTCTGCGCTTGCTTGTCCGTGAATCTTCTATCATCGCAATTGGGATGGCAAGATAATGATCAAGCGCCCGTAATAAAGATACACTAGGCGGAATACCAAAATGAAGATGCCCGCCGCACTGATATCCCGAAAAAGGCATACTGCCTGCTCGAAATTCGATATTTGCGTAAGGTACTTTTTCTGATGCTTCCACTACCAATTTCTTTATATTATTGAAAAGTTCATGCGGCGATTCTGCTTTTTGCGGCCGTATTTCTGCTAAAGGATATTCACCGCTATCTTGTTCAATTTGTCTCTCATCACATCCAACAGGTCCTTCGACGGGGAAGAAATTGGATGTAGGGATAAGTTCACTATCACAACTCAGCATAAACTCTACATCAGCTCCCATAGTAAAGGGTTTTTGGGGTGCAACAGCTGGTATTGCAATAGGTGTTGGTGAAGAATGGACATCAAGTACAATAGCAGAATCATTTTCTAATGTTCCCACTTTCACAAAGCCGTTTGTAAGTCCTGTTACGTAGAGTGCACGGATGGCCATATTCAACCAATCTTCCGGTACACTGCTTTTATCTACCTCTTTCCAATTCCAACCGTACGATTCTGTTCGAATTGGAATCTCATGTAATATTACTTGATTAGCTACAGCTTGTTCGATTCTGTTTACGGAAAGAGCTTGAATTTCCATACGGTACTCTTTTTCAATACAATAGAGTTTCGTAAAATAATCAAACCCCTCTTCGACCGCTTGATCTTGAGTATGAACAATACTGATGTCTTTTCCTTGATTATGTCCGTACATTCGACCAACAATCGGATACGAGCATGTTTTTGTATCTGCTAATTCAACTGTTGGGATATTATTAATAGCGAGAATTTGCAGCGTCAGCTCTTTATCCGATAGTATACAGAATCGGTCTTTTATCGGATCCATACAAATAACCTCCAATTTTGGAATACTAGTAAAAACTTTGTTTCGGCCGCAAGACCTAGTATATGGAATATAATATGAAACTTTTTGCGGATTTCTTGTGTCTTTATCATAATATAGCTGCATTTTATTGCTGAATAACTTGATAGATACGATTCTTTTCTTTCTGAATCCACTATCATGGTTCACCAATTTTCTTCCGTCCGCATTAATTGTAATAAGGTTCAGACTCTTGCATCCTGACGTGTAGTACAGGAAATTTGTACAATTGAAAGGATAGTTTAACTATGTCTTTAAAATTTATCCATCGGAATTACTTAAAATATAACAAAGGCAATGGCTTTTTATGTTGCCATGTGGATGCACCACACGCTAAACCTCCGGATGCGGACCTTTTTACAAACAAAATTACAGCGAAGATCATGTCCCAAACGGGATGTGCAGGAATTGTCAGTACAGTATCAAGAAATAAAGCTGATTTAAATAGAAAGCCTGACGGAAAAAATAACGAAGCTTTAGAGGAATACCGAGATACTATTGGAGAAATCTTGAAGCACTTAGGGATACTTGATGAAAAAAACCATAAAGTGACGCAACCTTATCTCCACTTATCCATTCATGGCATGAAAGATGTTCATCATGGGCCTTATGCCATTGAGGTGGGAACACTTGATGGTTGGTCTTGTTCGACAGAAATGAGGGATTGGTTTGAGGAAATTTTGACAAGGAAGGCCAAAAAAATAATGCCGGAAATAGACATTATATTCGATACAATATTTGATGGTGACGAATCGATCGTTTTTCACAGACTCGGAGACGGAGAACAGTATCCCGGTTATGGCACTAACTTTCATACATTCCAGGTTGAAATAGCGCGAACACTTCGAAAAGACTACTTCCACGAAATCGTACAGTTGCTTTCTGAAGTTATTGTTGAGTTCCAAGAAAAGTTTGTCGCTTAATATGGCCGCCAATTAGTACAAAATGCGAAAATGAACAATGGTCGTTCCCCCCTATCGTTCCATCCCGATCTAGAAAAACTACTTGTATATTCAATATGAATCTCCCCTTGATAGTATGATAGAATATATGCAATGGAGGACTGACTATGAAAAAAATAATGATAATACTTGGCGTAACTCTATTGATTCTGGCATGCTCAGGATATACCGCCTACAAATGGATAAACTCACGAACGTTTCAATTGTTCGGGGAATTGATTCCACGTGTTGATACGGACAAAAAAGCAGTAGCCCTGACGTTTGACGATGGTCCAAACGAAAAAACGGATGAAATCTTGCGGCTATTGGACCAAAATAATGTAAAGACAACGTTTTTCTTAATCGGTCAAGAGATGGAAAAGCATCCGCAAGAAGGGAAAAAGCTTGTACAAGCCGGCCACGAAATCGGGAACCACACGTATTCTCATAAACGGATGATTTTTAAACCTTCATCGTTTATACAAAGTGAGATTGAACGTACAGATGCACTTATTCGGGAATCCGGATACACTGGTAAAATTTTGTTCCGGCCCCCTTACGGCAAAAAACTTTTCGGCTTGCCCTACTATTTAAACGAGCATGATAGAACAACAATTATGTGGGATATTGAACCGGAAACGTATCCCGAGATTGCTAAAGATCCTCTTAAAATTGTTCAATATGTAAGTGATAACGTAAAGCCGGGTTCGATCATTCTTATTCACCCTTGGTACTACTCAAGTGAAGATTTACAAACGATTTTAAATGGGGTCATTTCTGATTTAAAAGAGAAGGGCTACACATTTGAAACTGTTTCAGAGCTGATAAAGAAAGAGTAAAAGGTGCTTTTCCTGAAGCACCTTTTTTATTTTCTTACTTTTGTTCGATCTGTTTCACAACATCCCTTAAGCTTTTCTCCCCCATAGAGCAAATTCTTAGATGATGCATTTCAAATGCTAGTGACTTAGTGACCGGATTTGGCACAACCACACAATTCAATCCAGCCGCAATTGCTGCTTTTGCACCATTTACAGAATCCTCAAACGCTATCGCTTTTGAAGGCTTCACCTGTAGTGCTTCTATTGCTTTTTCGTACAAAGCAGGATCCGGCTTCACCTTCTCTACATCGTCCCGTGTTTGGATGACCTCAAAATAATCGTATAATCCCAGATCCCGTAAATAGCCCGTCACCCATTTTCTTGAGGAACTGGAAGCAAGTGCGATTTTCAACCCAAGCTCTTTTGCTTCTTCTAAGTATTCTTTTACCCCCTCTCGGACAAGCGGGGTTTTCATTTTTTCTTTATAAATTTTGTCTGCTTTTAGACGGACTTCGTCTTCATTCATGATTTCCCCTAGATGCTCGCGGAAATATTCATAAAGAACTGTATCATCCGTTCCGATGCAACGAGCAAATTGCTCAAGAGGAAGTTCTACACTATATCCTGCCATAACCTCTTGAAATGCTTCGTACCACGCTGTTTCTGTATCTATAATTAAGCCGTCAAAGTCGAATACCACTGCCTTGATCACGCAGAACTATCACTCCTTCTGTTTTACTTTTTCAATTGATTTTGCAAGTGTATGAGACAGACTGTGAATATCCATCCAACCATATGCCGTTTCTGCAACATTTAAGTTTTATATGAAATCCGAATCTACATAAACAGGATTTCATTTTTCGTAAAAGCTTTTGCAGGGTTATTGGATATAATCCATACTAATACGGAATGGAAATCCTCATGAACCAAGCCATCTATAAGAGCTTGAAACAAGCGCCGCCCCACTCCAAGACATTGGTATGCTTCCAATAGATAAATAGCATACAATTTTCCATCAAACTCATATTTTTTCGTTCAGCTCCGCCGTTGATAAATCCTATAATAGCCCCATCTTGAATGATAAGGACGCCTCCTTGTATTCTAAACTGTCTTATTCATGAAATCTCTCCTTTAGTCTAGGTTCATAAAATGGGTAGCTTTGAAAAAACGCTCCTCCTGTGAAAACCCAAGTGAGCAATACAACTTGTCAGCCACAGGGTTATTTGTCCATAGAGTAAGAATACGAAAATGCTGTCTGGCTGCTTGTATAATGTTCTCCATAAGCAGCCGTCCGACTCCGCATCTGCGGAACTGCTGCAGCACATATAAGTGGCGGACACGGCCAATGGCTGGATCTTGCAGATATGGATCTTCGTTTAGCCCGCATACCCCGACAAGTTTGCCGTCTATGTATGCTCCGAATAATACTTCCCCTTCTTTGCTGAACGTGTTGGTTTTGTCTTTATGCTGCTCTACTAATCTCCCTACAAATTTATGTCCTTCTGCCACACTTTCGTTTAACAAGAGCTGTATCTCTTCATCATGTAAAGTTTTCATTCTATAAAGAACTATTTCTTTTTGCATTTAATTCTCCCCTATTCATGAATGCTATTTTCTAAACATTGGAGCTTTCCTTATTTTCGCCCAACTCCAATGTTATTTTTTCAGAATTAGAATCATCTGGAGCAATTTGTTTATTTGATGAAAGAAGGATTGCCAAAAGAACGACGGGGATAGAGCCAAGCGTAAGAAAGACCCTTTTCTTGTTCACAGTCTATCCTCCTTTCGTAAATGAATCAGAGTTTGGCACAGCAGTCTTTTCCAAGGACAAGCCGATAATCATGATGACAAGGGAAATCACCATAAACAAAGGATTGTAAAAAAACATGCTGTTCTTAAACAGAAAGCCTGATAATGTGTACGCTAAGACGACGAAGGCGGAAGTGTAGATGTACATTTTGTTGTTGTAAAGCCGGCCAAAAGGGAAATAGTGCCCCGCGGTAATAATGCCGATTGTAAAAAGGCTGTCGCTTGGATGATTCCCATATTTTTCACTCTTTTCCCTTTTCAATACAATATATAGTTTACTACATCTGTTTTCCTTATTTTACCTTTGATTATTTTATTTTTAAAAATTCTAAAAATGCATACCAGCTTTAAATCTATTGAATTTTCCCTCTGTTCACTCTCCGAAAAATGGGTCTCTAAAAAAGGCTTTTATATTAGTACAAGCTTTTTTAAGAATTCATACTATAAACTAGTACAGATACCGAATAGAGACATTGTCCTATAAGAGACAACTGTCTATAAAACCACATCAATACAATATAGTTATTGATAGAAAGAAGGAACTCCTTTGTTTGATGTTAGCTCCATAATTACAATAGCAGCTTTTTTTGTCACAATGCTCGTCATTTTTTGGCGTCCGAGAGAGTTAAACGAAGCCATTCCCGCTACAATCGGAGCAATTATTGTCATCATAAGCGGTACTGTGTCTTGGACTGATTTAATCGATATCAGTTCAAAAGTTACAGGCGCGGCCATCACCATTATTGCAACAATCATCATGGCAATTGTACTGGAAAGCTTCGGTTTTTTTCACTGGTGTGCCGTACAGCTTGCCAGTAAGGCAAAAGGTTCCGGCATCAGGTTATTTTGGTACACAAATCTTCTTTGCTTTCTTATGACTTTATTCTTTAACAACGATGGAAGTATTTTAATTACGACTCCTATTCTGTTAATGCTTCTGCATCATCTTCGCTTAAAACATCATCAAAAAATCCCCTATCTGCTAAGCGGGGCGCTAATCGCCACTGCGTCAAGCGCTCCGATCGGGGTAAGCAACATAGTCAATTTAATTGCTTTGAAAATTGTGCACATGGATTTGTATCTGCATACCGCGATGATGTTCATCCCCTCCACGCTTGGTCTTTTATTTATGGCGTTCATGCTGTTCATAGTTTTGTATAAACAGATCCCTCGAAAACTATCAACTCAGTACGTGAACGAAAATTTCGCCAGCAAGTCATTTCATCCCTTGCAAACAAAAGCATCGGATGAAATACAAAAACAACGAACAAAATTTATGATGAAAATTTTACTCTTTGTGTTATCTGTACGGATAAGTTTGTTCATTGCATCTTATTTTGGAATTTCAGTCAGTTTAGTCGCTGTTATCGGTTCTTGCATGTTATTGGGTTGGCGATGGTACCGATTACGATTAAGCCCGGTTGACATTCTTAAAAAGACGCCGTGGTACGTATTGATTTTTGCCTTTTCCATGTATGTGATTGTTTACGGACTCCATAATATCGGATTAACAGATTATCTTGTATCCATCTTAAAGCCTCTTGTCGCTAATAACTTATTTAATGCGAGCTTATTAATGGGCGGGCTGCTATCCGTACTGTCCAACATTTTCAACAACCATCCGGCTCTGATGGTCGGAACAATCGCACTGACAGAAATGGGTCTCGACTCCATTACTTTAAAAACAATCTATCTTGCAAACATCATCGGTAGCGATATGGGATCATTGCTGCTGCCGATAGGAACTCTTGCAAGCCTGATGTGGATGCACATTGTACGCAGAGGAAAAGTAAAAATCGGCTGGGGCAAATATATGAAAGTGACCTTTATCGTCATACCACCAACCGTTATTTTCACTTTACTTTGCTTATATTATTGGATAAAACTAGTATCTAAATGGCTGTTATAATACGCAAAATAAAAAGGGGAAAGTTAGATTGATAGACTTTAATGACCACTTAAATAAACCGATAGAGCTGTCCGTATCGGGAAATAAAAAGTTTTCGGGTATTTTAATTGACAAAGGTACGGATATTTTAGTGATATACGACGGAAAAGATTTTTTATATGTTCCGCTTCTTCATATCCAGTCTATTTCTACAACAATACACGAGATGGATCCTGATCATTTTCTTGTACTGTTCACTGCTGATGCATTTGAAGTACCAAATGATATTCCATTTATAGAGCCTTCGGATTCCATCTCTCTCAGAAAAGTGTTACAAACTGCAAAAGGGTTATTTGTAGAGCTCTTTACGACAAGCACACAAACCATTCACGGATATGTAACTCACGTCATGAACGATTATTTTATCTTTTACTCACCCGTATATCAGACGTTATATATTCCTTTCCATCATCTCAAATATTTAATCCCCTATGACACTGAGCAAACTCCTTATTCACTGGATAAACAAGACTTACCGCTGCAGCCGGCTTCAATCAAAGCAGCCAGGACATTCGAAGAGCAGCTCAAAAAATTCATTGGCCACATTGTTATTTTTGACTTAGGACAATATTACAATAAGGTTGGGAAACTGGTACAAATAGACGGCAATCAGGTGGAACTGGTAATTGCGCGTGATGAGAAGGTTTACTTGAATTTGCAGCATATTAAAACCGTTCATTGTCCTTCGTACAAGCCAATAAACTAAATCACAAAAACAAACGACGAGACAAAGTCTCCAATTAGCTTCTGCAACATTGGGCCGCGCGGGAAGCAACAAATCCGACTTAGTGGAGAAATTCAAAAGCTTGAATCAAACGGCGTTCTCGCGACTTACGGAAACCCAAAAGAAATTCACCGGCAAGGACTCTGGATTTGTGTTTGAACGATATATTAATAACTAAAACCTATTGCCCATACAACAAAAGAGCGGCCTCGTCAATGAAGCCGCTCTCTTTTCATGTTTAAAAAATGATACAAGTTAGTAAGGCATTTGATGCATTTGTGTCGGAAATGTTGACGGCATTACAGGCATATTAGGTCCCATTTGTGCCGGTAATGTCATTGTTGGCATCGGCATGTTATTTGCATGCGCAGGCAATGTCATCGTCGGCATCGGCATGTTATTTGCATGCGCAGGCAATGTCATTGTCGGTTGATACGGCATTGGCATACAAGGCATTGGCATACAAGGCATTGGATATACAGGCGGACGACAAGGTCCGCAACCCCAAAAGCGGTTCATTATAAAATTCCTCCTTAGCAAAGTATAAGCTTCCTTTTTCATGTTATGTTGAGAACAGAAGGAACGGGAGGAATGACCAAGCCTTTTTTTAGCATATAAGCCTATTTTCCTTATGAAATAAACAAAGTGAGGCTTTTCTTTTATGGATTATTGTAAATTACTAAATTTTTATATAGATACTCTTACGCTTTAACAAACATCGGCAGCTCCGTATGCCCCATTTCGCGTACGTAGACAAACAAGCTTCCTTTATGATGAATCTCATGGTCCATCGCCACTTGAAGAAGCTGTCCTGCCGGAAATTGCATTCCTAATACTTGTGTAAGATCAATCACTTGATTTAAATCTTCGTCTGTTAAGGATTCTATCACGCTCTTTGTTTTCTCCGTATACATGTCTGCTAGTTTCACAAGATCGTTTTCCGCCACGTCAAACTTCTCTTGAAACGGTGTTGCATCTCCTCTTTTCGCTGTCAGCGCAAACCGATAAAAAGAGGTCAACATATGGACCACTAAATCTTTTGCGGTCATCGATGTTGGTGTCGGCTTGTAATCATAATGCTCTTTTCCGATTTTTCCAATAAGCTCCAATGTCACTTTACGATGCGCTAAAAAATAATGCATAAACCGCTTTTGTCGACTCACAATACATCCCCCCTATGTAAATTACACAACAAATTTATTCATTTCTTTAGCAATAAATTCCTATGTGAAATGAAAGAAATTTACTTCCGTAACTTCAGCCACTCCTCTTTTAACATTCCATACACAACTATATCTTGATAACGTCCATATAAATATTGTGCAGCTCTGATCGTTCCCTCTTCGGTAAAACCTAAATTTTCAGGGATAGCTCTGCTTTTTTGATTTTCTGTGCCGCACTCAATTTCCACTTTGTTCAAATTCAGCTTTTCAAACGCATAATTCACGAAAAATGGAACAGAACGCGCCACGATTCCTTTTCCCTGATAACCTTCGTGAATCCAATATCCTAAGCTGATTCGGTGATTTTTCTTATCCATCGTATTGAAGCCGATGACTCCAATCAGCTGGTTTTGGTACAATAACCCCGTTTTGAAGCCCTCATTGGCAAAGTACCGCTTCGCATACTTTTCTATTTTCGGGTAAAAATCTGTCTCATCTTTTATATTGTCAACCCATTCAATCCATTCCCTGAAATAATCTCTTGCGGAATCAACTATTTCAAATAACCTTGCAGCATCCGACTTCTCTAACAGCTTCAAACTCACTTCATGATCGATTTTATATGTAAACATGCTCTCTCCTTTGCATTCCATTATATAAATGTAAAACATTACCTCATCACGAATACTTTATGCACTTTCCATTTATCTATTCCATCCTATCCAATCCTTTTATATTCGCATGACCGCTTCCAAACATTCCTTCTTTAAATGCTGTATTGCCACATCGTTTACAGGCTGAGTCCCCCTTAAAAAAACAATATTTACCACTTCAACGTACAACGGGTTCTATGCAAGCTGCAAACAAAATCAATTCTGCACATAAGCTATTCTTATAACTTGCTAAAAGAAAGAACGATTAGAATCTTTTCCATTTTTCCGTTACTGTGAAAGCAGATGATAAAAGCAAGGAGGAGAAGAAAATGGATTTTAAACAACAAGTACAAGACCAATTCGGCAAAAATGCCCATCATTATGTAACGAGTGAAATTCACGCTAAAGGCAATGATTTGGCAGCCATGGTTGTCATTGCAGAAACAGATAAAACGATGAGCGTACTGGATATCGCAACAGGCGGAGGACATGTTGCTAATGCGTTTGCCCCGCTTGTCGGCAATGTAGTTGCTCTTGATCTTACGGAAAACATGTTGAAAAAAGCTGAGGAATTTATAGTCGGCAACAGTCATACAAATGTTCAGTTTGTACAAGGGGATGCCGAATCCCTCCCTTTTGAGGACGGCAGCTTTGACATTGTGACGTGCCGGATTGCTCCTCATCATTTTCCGAATGTGGCATCCTTTGTATCAGAATCTTATCGTGTTCTCAAGAACGGCGGGGTTTTTTTGCTGATTGATAACGTTGCTCCGGAGAAGGCGGATTTTGAAGTGTTTTATAATGCGATCGAAAAAAAGCGGGATTACAGTCATTATCGGGCTTTGAAAAAAACAGAGTGGATTTCGCTGTTGGAACACACAGGCTTTACAACCCAGCAGCTGCTCACCTTCCCAAAACAATTTTCGTTTCAACCTTGGTGCGATAGAATGGCTCTGCCGGATAAGGAGAAAAACGAACTGGAGCAGTTCATTATGAGCGCTTCCCAAGACATTCACGATCATTTTTCTATTACTATCCGGGATGGACAATTGGTGAGCTTTCAAGCTCAGTCCATTCTAGTAAAATCAAGAAAAAGATAAAATTACAAACAGAACTATGGTCGAATACTATAGTTCTGTTTAGTTGATAAATTTGACCAATCTTTTATAGAGCTCCTTTTATAAACCGAAACAGCTCGCGGTTAAACTTCTCCATCTCTTCATAAAACAAACCAGACCGCTTCGTTCAAAAGGGACTAATATTGATAGATATGTATTTGGATATACTTCTTGAATGCTTTGTAGAAAGTAACTTGAGCGGAAAGGATAAACGCAATGATACTATAGGGAATGAAGGAAACTTGAAATATTTATCTGGTTAAGCGAAAAAGCAATCTGATGAGTCGCAGATTGCTTTTTATATTTATTTCAAACTCAATAATAGATTCTTCATTATGCTTTATTTTCCCTTAGCCATTCTACAATACTGTTAAAAACTTCTATACAGCATCTGGTTTCTATAGATTCAGGTAATCCCATTGTAATTTAATCTATATTATGTATCACATTTTCCGCCTCAATCATTTTGGTGTAGCCCGGCACTATTTCATTCAGTGATTCATAATAGCGTTGATGCGGCTCAACAATTTCTAAATGCTTTTCAAAATTCCCTCTCCTGCGAAGTCCGTCATTTTCTTTCCGCTCTAAATACCATGTTTTCGATTCATTGACAGGTCGTTCAAAAAGCATGGTTAGGTACGATGTATGCATTGTATCGGTTCTGCAGTTCCATGCAAGCAGTTGTTTTTCCAACTGCACTTGGACCTTCTAAACAGATGATCGGCATAAGAGTATATTCCTTCCTTTTTCGCCGCAACCAAGCATAGTTTTATACAAAAGCTATTCTTATAGTGTATCAGAAAAAGAAAAATTGGGATTTCCCCCCACCCCTCTTATATGCTCTTCAAAATTTTATTATCATTGCTTCCATATGTGCATAAAGAATCGGTTGATTACTGCAACAGCGGCAAAGAGCAAAGCCAAGGTTCGGTGTTCTGAAGCGTACAACGCAATGGCAGCCGCACCGAAAACAGCTGTTTCTAGCATTACGTGCAAAAATCCGGAGGCCTTTATTGGTGCACCTGGTGATCCGAAAATACCCCAAATTACCGCAACTAATAACGGAGAGCCGATTCCTAATCCAATTTTTATCGGCATTCCTTTCCCTGTATGGAACCCCCAAAAACCAAGTGAAGCTAACACACATAGTTCTAAGAGAAACCGCAAAATCAAGTTGGTATATTGTAACATAATCATTCAGCAGTCCCCTTTATTAGTAAAATAATAGTGTTATACATCGGAGCCTCACACTTTCAATTTTCATAATAGATAGAAAAAATAACAAAATTTGAGAAAACAGCCTTTTTTTATATACGAATACTCCGCAGCACAGCATTTCACTAAAGTGATTTCTGCATTTCAATCAAAATCCGGAAATACTTGCTTCAAATGATGCTCCATATGCTCCACATAATCTGTAATCAGCCATTTCAAAGTAACCGTGTCACCATTATAGAGCTTGCATATGCTGCTGTATGTATTCTCAGGCAGAATGCTAATGACCCGAATGATGGATTGATTGAGCGCTATCCACAGCTTCAGAATGTCTTCCGATTTGGTATTTTGATAATTTTGTAATAACACCCACTGCTCCTGGTCGTACTTATGTACAAACGACACGGGCTTTTCGAGTTGCGCTTTGATAAAACGGCTCAAATTATTGATGGCGGAATCACATAAATGTCCTAAAATTTCTTTTTTGGACCATTTGTTTGGGACAGGACGGACAGATACTTCTTCCTCAGAATAGGCGGCAAGTTTTTGCGGAACAATTTCCACTAAGTAAGTCAACCGAGAAACGGCTTTTTTCATGCTGCGCAACCTCCTATTTTGGCGTTATCAGCACCTTTCCCTACCTAGTATATGTAATTACTTCTTCGTTTAGAAAATGAACTTAGAACCACCACTTTTTCTGTGGGAGCAGCACAGTTTTCACAGAAAACTGCTTCTCAAACCAGTCCTTCATCAACGTTTTTTTCACTAAAAATTCCGAAGCTGAGTGGGAAACACCGATAAGAGACATGGACGTATTTGCAACGTATTGCTTCATAATTTTATATTTTTGACGGCCGTACTCATTATCAATGTGACAATGAACTTCTCCCGTAATGTACGCTTGCGCCCCTTTTCGTTCCGCTTCCTTCATCATCTCCACCTTGTCGCCGCAGCCGGCAATAACGGCGATTTTTTCAATGGATTCATACTTTCGCCCTTCAAAGTCGACATAAGGGATATCAAAAATATGTCTTAGCTTTTCAATCAGCTGATCAGTAGAATGCTTGTTTATTTCGCAAAGCCAGCCATCGTCATAGCAAATTTGCTCCAACATTGTTGCTCCTAACGCATGCGCGATGGCCGCATTTGTTCCCAATTCTATATGATGATCTAAGGGAACGTGACAAGTAAAAATAGACAACTCTTTTTCCTTTGTTCTATGTAAATAGCTTTCGGATATCGGAACAAACCCTCTGCCCCAATCTCCTCTTGGATCACCGCATTCCATAACAAGCGGATGGTGCATGAACAATAAGTCTCCGGGTTGCCCTTCTATTATGAAGCGTTCCAACACCTCATCTGTTGGAAATACGCAAGAAACACGGTACCAATGTTTTCGTCTCCCTTTATCATCAAACCGTTGAACTGCTTCGTAAACGGATCTTCAAAAAAATGCTTCCAGTCAAATTTAATAGGTTCATATACTGCAGGAATGAATCGGCTGAAGCCCGCGTCCGGACCGTAGCTTTCGATTCGAAATTCATTCATTAAGGCTTCTATAATGGTAGGCAGTTTTTCCATATCAAACCTCCTTTTTTAATAATACCAAAAATAATAAAAATTCAGTCAAAAATTTCTTTTTCCATATGAATAATCACGTATTAAAATACTATATACACCTTGACTCCCTGCTAGATTACGAGATACTATAAAAAGAAATTATTAAGAACGGAAGACGTTTCCTTGGTTGAGGGGGCAGCACCATGAGAGACATTATCATTGATGAAACATGGAGTTTGATTATCGAACGCGGATTCCGCAAGTTTACGATGCAGGATCTCGCAGAGAAACTGCATATCAGCAAAAAAACGATTTATGTCTTATTTAAGAACAAAGGGGAAATGATAAGCGAGGCAGTCGATCGGATTGTGGAAAAGGAACGGGAGATGACCATATCTTGCTTAGAGCAAAAGGCAACCTATGAAGAAAAACTGAAAGCCGCTATTCATTATTATTATAATTACCGATTACCGAAAGCTGTACTTGAGGAAATGATGATCCATTTTCCCGAAGAATGGCAAAAGATTAAACAGCTGAATCAATTTAAAATCAATTTGTTTAAGCACATTTATATGAAGGGAGTCAAAGAAGGGGTCTTTCGCAGCGATGTGAATCCCGCTATGATTGAAACCATCATTGACGGCACCATTACGAATCTGATATGTACAAAGTTTTTAGCGGAACGGGATATTAAATTAAATGAAGCATTGGAAGATTTGCATCAAATCATTTTGCAGGGCATTGTAAAAAGGTAAGGAACCGTTTCCTTACCTTTTTTTCATATTTTACTTCGTTCCAAGCGCGTTTCAGTTCCACGTTACTTGAACCAACATATGCAAATTGTTTGAATCTCTTTAACCGCATGACTTCACAGAGCGCTGTATGCGTATCATGATCCTCTTGTACAGAAAGGTGGACGTAAAACCTTTGCTGTGGATATCCGCGAAAAGTTTCTGCCGTTTCTACAAAGACCGTTTCTAGTCCTTCGTCTTATCCACCTTTTGTTTTTCATATTATTGCTTATGTAAACAGGGGACAGGGACCATGCCGAAACGTGACAATAACCAAATACTTTTATTGTTAATTTTGATCCTTATCATCAGCAGCTTAGGAGAACAATATAGAGACAGCGATTCCTGCTAGGGAAAGGAATATATAAACAAAGCCGATCTTGCGGCTCTTTTGTTTTTCATCATCACTACGAATAAGAATTAGAAATAGTACGCTCAATCCATAAGGAATTAAGCAAACTCCATAAATAATTTATCCAATTCCGCCAATTATTTATCCAGCTCCCTGATACACTGAGCCATGTTCCTTTCAGGACTTGTTTCCTTACGGTACATTTATCATTTTGGTGAAAAAAACTAACGTTTGTCCTAGTATATTTGTCCATACTGTTTTGTCCATCTGTGCATATGGTATGGTGTAAGCACTTTAGAGAGAGAAAGAGAGGGTTATCTTTGAACAGCTTTTTCAAGCTGTGGAAACAGCAAGAGTATCAGCAATCGCAATCCACCAATTCCGACAATCAAAGCAATTCAAGCCAACAGGCTAATACAAATAATAACGATGACAAGGAGAATGAGAAGAACATGGATAAAAATTTTAGAAGAGACAGAGAAGATGAGAGAAATATTGCTAGGATTACGAATTCAGGTAATTCCCATGTTAACTTAACGGTAGGTGCCGAATTATCATCCGAACAGTTGCAGCGGCAGGCACAAGCTGCATTAAATCCTACGACAATCAGCAACAACAGCAGAAACACTGATTTATCAAATGCTCTAATTCCATTACTGGCACAATTATTAACAAATACGCTGGGCGAAAATGACTAGTATGTATCCCCATCCACGCTACTGGATGGAATCATTAGCCGCTAGAAAAAAGAAGGGCAATAATAAATCCGCAGGTTCTAATACATCAAAAAAAGATAACAAAAAAGATAACAAAAAAGATAAACAAGAAAACCCTGCAGCGGCATCTGAAACAAAATCTGTAAAAAATGAAGCGACTATTCAACACAGCGGAAATTCTCACGTAAATCTGAACGTGAATGTTGACAATTCTGCCCTTGCCTATGCTATAACTTCAATGTTACGTGCCAGTAACACCATAAATGATAATCAATTTCAGCAAATACTTCAAAACTTAAACGGCTTGCTTGGAAAACAGCAAGCGCTCGCTCCTCTTGTATCCGATGGTCAATTAATTCCTTCTGTAGAAGAGCCTGTTGTCCGAAACGAAGTGCTTGGAGTTACTTCCGCAGAAGAGCCAATCTCTGATGATGACACTTTTCAAATCAGCAATGATGTTGTAATTCAAGATACTGAGCCGGTCACACAAAGCACGGAGGCTGATATTCCGTTAGAGACTGTGCAGGAGTTTCAAAATACAGGCGTCCGAGAGCTTCAAAATGAGATATTTATCCATTCCGACAGCTCCCCGAAAGTTACCATTGTAAGTGAAGAGGACACTTGCAGAAGAAATACTGCTGGCCTTTTATCTGATTCCTCTATCATTACTGTAGACCCTCTTTCTCCTCAGGCACCAGTGGAATTTGAGAGAGAAAATATTCCCTTTGAAACAGTTCCTATTTTTGAAAGCGAACGCCTTTCCCTTGAGGAACTGGAGTCCATTACAGACAACATTGTAGTAAACGGAGAAAATGAAGCTATGTCCCCCGAGCTTCGGTCTCGTCCACAGCGAAAAGAGCGGAAGCGAACTTCCAGCAAGTCGCAATCTCAAAATACGCACCGAACGTTGCGCACATTTTTCTAATCCCGCATGAATCCATATGCCGGGATTTTCTTTTTTCATACAACTGATTTTTTTAAAATAAAATATAATAACATCTTTTACGGAAAGGAGCTGAGCCGGTGAATTTTCCCATCGTTCTTCTTGGTGACCATGCAGCTATCATTCATACCGGAAGCTTTTCAAAGCATACTCATTTATCGATGAAAGCAAGGAGCAAGACCAACAACTTTTAGAAATTCCGGTTTGCTATGAGGAAGAGTGTGCACCTGATTTGCCGCTCATAGCGAAGCATCTTGGATTATTCATTTTGCTTCACAGCATTCTCAAATATACCGTCCATGCCAGCGGATTTTCACCGAGCTTTCCATACCTTGACACATTGCTGTCCGAACTGCATATGCCGAGACGTTCTTCTCCGCGCCTTTTCTTGTACCGAAAGGATCTGTAGCCATCGCCGGCAAGCAAACCGGCATTTATCCATTCGCTACTCCGGAAGGATGGTACATTATCGGGCAAACGCCGTTATCTTTATTCATTCCAATCCTATCTCCCCCAAGCTTATTACATCCAGGTCATATTGTACAGTTTCATCCGATTACGTATAAAGAATTTTTTCATTACAGGGAGGCACAAAAATGAGCATCACTATTCTTCGGTCCGGGTTGTTCACAACTGTGCAAGATTTAGGACGCTTCTGCTTTCAAAAGTATGGTGTACCTATAAGCGGTGCCATGGATTCTTTTGCTCACCGCATTGCCAATTTACTTGTCGGCAATCGTGAAGAAGAAACAACGGTGGAAATTACGCTGCGCGGACCCGTTATTCGCTTTGAAAAGGATTCACTGATCAGCGTGTGCGGAGCTAACTTATCTCCTTTAATCGATGGTGCTCCCGTGTCGTTATGGAAGCCAGTTTTCATCAAAACAGGCAGCATCTTACGTTTTGGTACTCCCGTTGAAGGCAGCCGGACCTACTTAGCGGTTGCCGGCGGTTTTCGTGTACCGAATGTAATGAACAGTAAATCGACCTATGTTCGTGCAGGGTTCGGAGGGCTAGAAGGCCGCACTTTACAAAAAGGCGATATTCTTTCATTTGGTCCCGCCACTCATCGCGGCGCGTTTCTCATCCGACAATTGCGAAGCAAGCAAACAACGTCTTCGTTCACTACGGCAAATTGGCACATTTCCCAAGATCTGCTTCCTGCTTATCGGCAAAATCCTGTTATACGTGCCATAAAAGGAACGGAATTTTCCTTGTTTACAAGCGAAAGCCAAACGAAGCTGTTTTCAGAGCCTTTTATCGTGACAACAGAATCCGATCGTATGGGCTATCGCTTGAAAGGGCCGCAATTGCAGTTAATCGAACCGGGCGAACTCATCTCAGAAGGAGTGACACACGGCACCGTCCAAGTGTCTCCGGAAGGCAATCCTATCATTTTAATGTCAGACCGGCAAACGTTAGGCGGCTACCCGAAAATTGCCCAAATTATTTCGGTCGATTTTCCGCTTCTGGCCCAAGTAAAGCCCGGTGAAATCATCCGTTTTCAAGAAACGTCTCTGCAAGAAGCGCAGGCGCTTTGTCGCTTGCATGAGCGAAATATGAGGATTGTGCGGCATGCAATTTTTATAAAACAAAGGTAGGGAAATGAACATGAAACGAATCGATATAAATTGTGATATCGGAGAAGGATTGGGACGATATACAAACGGCTCTGACAAGCAATTGCTTCGATATGTTACATCAGTCAACATTGCTTGCGGCTTTCATGCGAGAAATTCGTCTACGAAAAACGGTAGAGCTTGCCTTGCAATATGACGTAGCCATCGGCGTCCATCCGCCTTACCCTGACCTTCTCGGCTTTGGAAGGCGAAAAATGGAACTGTCTGCAGTTGAAGTATATGATACAGTGTTATATCAAAGCGGGGCTCTTAAAAATTTTGTCAGGCATGCAGGTGGACCGATCCAGCATGTCAAGCCGCACAAGGCATTATATAATATGGCCGCAAAAGAATTCGAAATTGCGTTTGCCATCGCAAAAGCTGTATATGCATTTAGCCCTTCTCTTTTTTATACGGTCTGTCTCCTCTTAACCATCGAAAAGAACCTCTGTTCTGATGTATACTATAGGAAACAGACTGAGGTGAGCTATGAAATACATCATGATGATTATTGCTTTTATTTTGCTGACCGCCTGTACAAGCCCAACCGTAAAGGCAGACGATGCAGTGGAACTCGTTCGCAATGGACAGCTTGAAGCTGCCGTCCATTCTTTAGAAGAATCCTATCAAAAAGAGCAAAACGAAGAAATTTTATACTTACAGCAGCGCGTAAAATTGTACATACAGGCAAAACAAGAATTGGACAAAGGGAATTTGGAAGTAGCCTCTCTTTTATTGACGGATATACGAGACGACAACAATGATCATCCTCTTATTATTCACTTGCAGCAGGATGCCAAAGAACTGCAAAAGCAGCTTGCATCGTTAGCGAAGACGAAAGCACAATTGGAGTCCTCTCTCGTAGAGGTAAGAGTACAAATTCGCAACAAGGAATACGGACAAGCAAAAGAGGTGATAAAAGAAGTGCTTGCGGAGTCAAAATCTCATCCTTCATTCCGCTTTATTCATAAAGAAGCAAAAAAATTAGAAAAACAGCTCTAGCAATATTTCATGATGTTTAGGCTTTTCCGGGAATAAACATAGGAATCTAGTTATAATTGCTCTACAATAGAGGTAAGGGAAATCTACATCTCGCAGAAAAGGGAGAACAATCATGGTTATCGTCCATAAAGTGCTTGATAGTTTTTCGGAAACATTCAAATGCCGATTATTGCCGTATACGAAAACCTGGTTGATTTTCCGGGAAAATATGTTGCTAGATTATTTGATTTACAGCAAATGACCAACTATATTATCGTAAAAGATACGTTAAAAAAATTAGAGAGCCCATTCCGTCTGCATTTAACAAAATGATTCGTTCCAAGAATGACGCCCCGATGATTGTGGAGGTTTTTGTATAAAAAGGAAACAGCACTGTTTTTTGCAGTGCTGCGCCTTTGTTAGGGGAAAAATTTATAGAAACTATTTTACACCTGTCCCTATTTCCCTAAAAAATCCCTTTTATGAAAACCATGCCTGCAACAAACAAGGCATTGTTTTTTATTTTCATATAAAAAGAGGTATCATCTCCTTTTCATCGAAACTACTTAATAATCAAATGATAAAAAGGTGATCACATACCCTATTGCAAGAAAATGAAGAGGTATATGTGTTCTCTTGCAAAATACAATAAAAAGGAATCGGACTGTATCCGATTCCTTTTCTCTATGAAACATTCCGTTCCCGCGAATCGGATTCTTTGACCTGCAGCGGAAGCTTTTCAATTGCCATAATGACGCTATCCAACTTCCCTTCAATCCGGTGCAGCAAATATAGCGTAATGACAATCGGAAACCCGACTTCACTGACAAACGGAATCCATTCGTTCATGCTTCTCCCTCCTCCCATTGTTCTTCCTTCTATATATAGCCCTTTCTTCCTTTAATTTGGCTGTCTCTCTAATGCATTTCATTTAAAAATGATTTAGTTCTTGTTCCGGAATATATCTTCACCCTTCATTCTAAAAAAAATTTTGCATAGTATATACAAAAAAAGAAAAATGATTCCAAAAAAGGATATAGTTACATTTTAAAAATTATTATACTATAACAAAGGCATTACGGAATAACTCAATGCCTTTACTTCTCCTTCATAGTCCCGTGAATTCCCGTTTTTTACTTATAAGTTATAATATTGTGAAAACAAGACATACTATTAAACAAATAACCTTAGGGAGGGAATCCAATGAGATTCTTATATTACATACTGATCGGCCTTTTAATCATCTTTTTGCTTCGTTTAATTTTCTAGTGAATCTGACGTAAAAAATGCTGAAGAGGAATCATTATGAGGATTCTATACTTTGTATTATTGGGATAGTTAGTCTTATTGCTTTAAAATTCGTCTTGGGATCAGCGGGCACCCTTATCAAATGGGCTTTCATTTTATTCGTTACTGTAGTGGCTGGCTATATTGCGGTTACATTATTTAATAAAGGGAAACGGGCATAGAAAAAAGGAGCTTCAGCTGAAGTCCCTTTTTCTATGCTAACAATTTGGAAATCTCTTCTTTATAATTGCCGCGAATGATTCCTTTTTCCGTTATAATGGCTGTAATAAGCTCGTTTGGAGTAACATCAAACGCCGGGTTGTACACGCCGATTCCTTCCGGTGCTATACGCGTCCCCTGAACATGTGTTACTTCCTCGCCTTTTCGTTCTTCAATTACAATTTGCTCTCCTGTTTCCAATGCAGCATCAAACGTGGATAGTGGCGCAGCTACATAAAACGGAATGTTAAAGTGCTTCGCTAAGATCGCCAAACCAAACGTCCCGATTTTATTAGCTGTATCGCCGTTTGCGACAATGCGGTCCGCCCCAACAATGATGGCACGAATACCTTTTGTCGCAATGGTGTTAGCTGCCATGTTATCGGTAATAAGCGTCACATCCACTCCTGCTTGTTGCAGCTCCCAAGCAGTAAGCCGCGCACCTTGCAGCACCGGGCGAGTTTCGCTTGCATACACTTGTAAATTAATTCCTTGTTCTTTTGCGATGTAAAACGGAGCCAAAGCTGTGCCGTAACGTGCTGTTGCAATGCTTCCCGCGTTACAGATGGTAAGTACTTTGTCGCCTTCTTCGAATAATGTAAGTGCATGTTCCCCGATGTTCCGGCACACTTCTTCATCTTCTTTTTGTATGGAAAGGGCTTCTTGCTCCACACGCAGCTTCGCTTCCTCTACCGTCAAAGAAGAGTCTACACTCGCCACTACCCTGTCTAGCGCCCAAAACAAGTTTACTGCCGTCGGACGGGAACTTGCTAAGTAATCACGGTCCTGCTGGAGCCAGTTCAAAAATAATTCAATATCATTTGTCTCATACCGTTTTGCCGCCAGAGCCAAACCAAATGCCGCCGTAATGCCGATGGCCGGAGCGCCGCGCACCTCCAAAGACACGATGCTGTGCCAGACATCTTCGAGCGTGCGCAAATGTTTATACTCTATTTCCAAGGGAAGCTTCGTTTGATTTAATAAAATAATAGAATTGTCGTTCCATGTAACGGAACGAGGGATGTTTACTACTGTGCTCACGCTTGTACTTCCTTTCGTTGTTTTGTTCTCGTAAACAGATAGCGGAACAAGCCTGTGTCCACTTTTATGTTTTGCTGCAGTAGCAGCGCTTTGCCAAGGTGCAATGCATGCACTTTTGCTTGCAATCTCTCTTCTTTATTTTCAATGCCGTCTAAGTCCGCCACATGCGCCAGGCCGATTGTACGGCGAATCACTTCACAACCTGCAAACCCGACTGCATCTGCAAAGATATTTTGTAACACGGATGGCAGCCAAGCTTTCGTTTTCGTATAAGCTTCCACGCCCTCTTCTTCCCATAGCTTTTTGAATGTGTTCTCAAACACCTTCCATGTATTTTCAATGTGGAAAAACAAAATATCTCGGTTTTCTTCTCGGCGAGAAATTGCGTTCAATAACAAGTTCGCGAAAAATTGCCCTAAATCAAAGCCGATGGGACCGAACGTCGCAAACTCCGGATCGATAACTTTCGTTTCCGTTGCTGATGCAAAAATGCTGCCTGTATGTAAATCGCCATGCATCAACGCTTCTTTTCTCGTTAAAAATTTATACTTTAACTGCGCTACCTGCAATTTTACCGTTTCATCCTGCCACAGGCGATCGATAACAGATTGCAGTTCCAGCTCATAATCGTTTGTGTCGTGATCTGCAAACGGATCAGTAAAGACTAAATCTTCTGTAATTTTACACAAGTCCGAATTTACAAATTGGCTGTCCAGCTCCCGTTTTTCGGATGCATGTAAGCCAAAGTCAGAAGTGTAAAATAACGCTTTGGCCACAAATGTACCGATATGCTCGGAAAGAAGAGGATAATCTTCTCCTTCAATTAATCCTTTTCTGGCAATTGTTAAATGTGATAAATCCTCCATAACAGTAATGGCCAGTTCTTCATCATGGTAATATACTTCCGGTACAAGATCCGGCACATATTTCGCAAACGTACGAAGCGCATTGCTTTCAATCGTTGCTCGTCTTAACGAAAGCGGCCAGCTTTCCCCAACTACCTTCGCATACGGAAGCGCTTGTTTCATGATGATACCTTTTTGTTCATCCTGTATATGAAACACCAAGTTTAAATTTCCATCGCCAATTTCCTTGCATGTCACAGCTGCATCCTCAGCAAAGTATCCCAATTGTTTTGCCAACAGAACGGCCGTTTCTTCTCGTAACGGTTCATATGTTTTATTTATCATTGGTTTCTCCCCCTAAATTATGGGGTTTCCCCATAAGAAAAACCCCTTTCATCATCGAAAGAGGTTTGAAGACGTTCTTCTCCCCTCTTATCTGCCAGAAAGATTTCTTTCTGCTGGAATTAGCACCGTGCCTTACAGGCGCATGTTGCGCCCCATTTCACAATGGTATTACGGTCGGTTGCTGGGCTTCATCGGGCCAAGTCCCTCTGCCTGCTCTTGATAAGAGTAATATTTTCTGAAAATTAAAAGATTCTGATGAACACTATAACAACCTTGTCAGAATGTTGTCAACACTTTTTTAAAAAATTATTTGTACAGCTCCGGACGGCGATCCGCAAATACCGGAATGCCGCGGCGCACTTCCTCAATTTTGGAAAAATCGAGTACGGATTCCAGAATTTCTTGTTCCTCTCCGGCTTCTGCCACGACTTCTCCCCACGGGTCGACAACAAGAGAATGGCCGGCAAATACATTGTTCGGATCGCTTCCGGCACGATTGCACGCTACGATATAGCATTGATTTTCGATCGCACGGCTGATTAACAGTGTACGCCAATGAGTTACACGGGCCAACGGCCACTCCGCCACCACAAACACCACTTTGGCTCCATGCGCAGTATGCGTACGCACCCATTCCGGAAAGCGGATGTCATAGCAAACCAGTCCCGCACATGCAATGCCGTCCAGTTCAAAATGTCCCGTCTCCTGGCCGGAAACTAAAAACTTATGCTCCTCCATGAGCTGGAACAAATGGACTTTACTGTATTCTCCCGCTAATTCTCCTCCTCTAGTAAACACATACATAGTATTTGTTACACCTTGTTCTGTTCGTTTCGCAATGGAGCCGCCAACAAGATTCACATTATATGTTTTAGAAATTTCTGTTAATAGTTTCTTAGAAGCTTTTCCCTCATCATCTGCAAGTACATCCAAACGCGTTAAATCGTATCCGGTTGTCCACAGCTCCGGTAGTACAATCACATCAGGCTGACCCTTCATCGCCTTCTCGATTTCTCGTGTTGCATTTTCTATATTTTTATCAATGTCACCAAACGCAATATCCAATTGCAAACAAGCAATCTTCATTTTACCACCGCCATTTTGCAAAAATTTTCACTTTACAAACTACCCATAACAATATATGATTGGTCACTAGAATTGCAAGAATTTTTTTAAGAGGTGGAAAGATGAAACATTTCCAAACATCACAACTATTACACGAGCTGCCGACGCAGTTCTTCGCCTCACTTGTACAAAAAGTGAATAAAGTTATATCCGAAGGTCATGATGTCATCAATTTAGGCCAAGGCAATCCAGATCAACCGACCCCTTCTCATATTGTAAAAGCATTGCAAGAAGCGGCTGAACAGCCGATTCACCATAAATATCCTCCGTTCCGCGGCCAGCCGAACTTAAAAGAGGCAATTGCCGTGTTTTATGAACGGGAATACGGCGTAAAACTGGATCCGGAAAAAGAAGTGGCCATTTTATTTGGTGGAAAAGCCGGGCTTGTTGAATTGCCGCTTTGCTTTACGGAACCCGGCGATACGATTTTAGTACCGGACCCAGGCTATCCTGACTATTGGTCCGGCGTCGCGTTAGCAAAAGCAAAAATGGAAATGATGCCGCTGCTTGCTGAAAACAGCTTTTTACCGGACTACAGTACGATTGCACCGGAAGCATCTGATAAAGCGAAGCTCATGTTTTTGAATTATCCGAACAACCCGACGGGCGCAGTGGCAACAAAAGAGTTTTTTGAAGAAACTGTAGCGTTCGCAAATGAACACGACATTTTAATCGTTCATGATTTCGCATACGGCGCCATCGGCTTTGACGGTAAAAAACCGGTAAGTTTCTTGGAGGTGGAAGGCGCCAAAGAAACCGGGATTGAAATTTATACTCTATCGAAAACGTACAACATGGCAGGCTGGCGCATTGCCTTTGCGGTCGGAAACGAAAGCGCCATTGAAGCTATCAATCTATTGCAAGACCATATTTATGTCAGTGTATTCGGAGCTGTGCAAGAAGCGGCACGCACTGCATTATTAAGTCCGCAAACATGCGTGGAAGAACTGAATGCCCGTTATGAATCACGCCGTAACGCCCTAATCTCTGCTTGTCACGAAATCGGCTGGAACGTGAAATCTCCGGAAGGCTCCTTCTTCGCATGGCTGCCGGTTCCAAAAGGATATACCTCAGCAGCATTTGCCGATCTTTTACTCGAAAAAGCACATGTTGCCGTTGCACCGGGTATCGGCTTCGGAACACACGGAGAAGGCTACGTTCGTGTCGGCTTGCTTCATACGGAAGAGCGGCTTGTCGAAGCAATAAAACGAATTGAACAATTAAAAATTTTCAAAAAATGATTGACAACATAACCAAATCATGTAAAAATCCAGTTATCAAAAAATTTTATAATACATTTCTTATCAAGAGCAGGCAGAGGGAACGAGCCCAATGAAGCCCGGCAACCGACTCCGAATGGAGCACGGTGCTAATTCTCGCAGCGTTTTGCTGACAGATAAGGAGAAGACATATACAAACCTCTCCTTGTCGAGAGGTTTTTTTATTGAGGAGGTCAAAAATGAGCGGAGTAACAGCAACCTATCTGGTTCATGACAGTTCACATAATTTAATTAAAAAAGCGGAAGGCATCGCCCTTGGCCTAACAGTCGGATCTTGGACCGACTTGCCAAACTTGGAACAGCAGCAGCTAAAAAAACATAAAGGCTCCATCCTCTCTATTGAGGAACTGGAAGACAATGAACGAGTGAACACGTATCTCGGCAAAAAAGTCACGCGCGGCATTGTGCGCATTCATTATCCAAGCATCAACTTCAGCGCAGATATCCCTGCAATTTTAACAACGGTGTTCGGGAAGCTTTCCCTCGACGGTGAAATTAAGCTATTAAACCTAGAGCTTTCAAATGACCTGAAAGAACGGTTCCCAGGACCGAAGTTTGGCATTGAAGGCATCCGCAGCCTTGTGCAAGTGTATGATCGTCCGCTTTTGATGAGCATTTTTAAAGGCTTAATCGGACGCGATTTAGACTACTTAAAAACGCAATTAAAAGAGCAAGCCCTTGGCGGTGTGGATATCGTCAAAGACGATGAAATTCTGTTTGACAATCCTCTTACACCGTTTGAAGAACGCATAATAACCGGAAAAGAAGTATTACGTGAAGTATACGAAGAACACGGCATTCGCACATTATACGTCGTAAACCTTACGGGCCGTACATACGACTTGAAAGAAAAAGCGAAACGTGCGGTTGAGCTTGGTGCCGATGCATTGCTCTTTAACGTCTTTTCCTACGGCATTGATGTGCTGCAGTCTCTTGCAGAAGATAAAGATATTTCGATTCCAATCATGGCCCATCCGGCAGTAAGCGGAGCGTGGATTCCTTCCGAATTTTACGGCGTGTCTCCTTCCCTTCTGCTTGGAAAATTGCTTCGTCTCGCAGGTGCGGATTTCGTCTTATATCCATCCCCGTACGGAAGCGTGGCAATGGAAAAAACAGATACGTTGCGCATTGCGGAACAATTGCGCTCAAAAACAGAGCCATTCAAGAAAAGCTTCCCGGTTCCATCTGCCGGTATTCATCCAGGTCTGGTACCGCTTCTTGTACGCGACTTTGGTGTGGATTCTGTTATTAATGCAGGCGGCGGCGTACATGGTCATCCGCAAGGAACAATCGCCGGCGGCAAAGCATTCCGCGAAGCAATTGACGTAACATTACAAGCCAAACCATTAAGCACAACAAATGATCCGTTTTTACAAGAAGCTCTTCGTTTATGGGGCAATCCGGCTGAAGAGGTGACAACATGACCATCAAAATTTTTTGCGACTTTGACGGCACCATCACAGACAGCGATAACATCGTCGCGATCATGAAGCATTTCGGTCCTCCAGAAACAGAAGACATTAAAAGCAAAATATTGAGCCAAGAAATTTCGATCCGGGAAGGAGTGAGCCGCATGTTCTCCCTCCTTCCGACAAGCCTGAAAGAAGAGATTGTTTCGTTTGTAAAAGAAACAGCACACATTCGTCCCGGCTTTGCTGAATTTATTGATTTTGCGAAAAACCAGCCTGTCAAGTTTTACGTTGTCAGCGGCGGCATGGACTTTTTCGTCTATCCGCTTTTAGATGAACTCGTGAACCGCCAATTTATTTATTGCAATGAAACAGATTTTTCCGGCGAACGTATTCAGGTCAACTGGATTCACGACTGCGACGATGAGTGCGGCAACGAATGCGGCTTATGCAAACCGTCCATCATTCGCAAATTGGCACAACCGGGCGACTATACGATTGTGATCGGAGATTCCATCACAGACTTACAAGCGGCAAAGCTGGCTGAAAAGGTGTTTGCCCGCGATTTTCTCATTACAAAGTGTGAAGAGCTAGGCATTCCTTATACGCTGTTTACAACCTTCTTTGACATTAAAACAGAACTCGAACACATACTGGGGGTGAAGGCATGAAGCAATTATTTACACGTTGGCAAGAGTTAAAAGAAGTGAAACAGGAGCTTGCTGCCCGCGATTGGTTTCCTGCGACAAGCGGAAACATCTCCATCAAGGTCAGCGAAGAACCGCTCACCTTCTTAATCTCGACAAGCGGAAAAGATAAAACGAAAACGACACCGGATGATTTTTTGCTTGTGGACCGCGAAGGAAAACCCGTACTGGAAACAAATTTACGTCCATCCGCTGAAACGCTGCTGCATGTCCATATTTACAACAACACAAATGCCGGCTGCGTCTTGCACGTCCATACAGTAGACAACAATGTCATTACGAATCTCTTTGAAAACGAAGTTGTATTGAAAGATCAAGAGATTATAAAAGCGCTTGGCATCTGGGATGAAGGAGCGGAGATCCGCGTGCCGATCATTCCGAACTATGCCGACATCCCGACATTAGGAGAACACTTCCTTCCCTACATTCATGATGACAGCGGTGCCGTCTTAATAAAAAACCACGGCATTACCGTATGGGGAACAGACAGCTTTGACGCCAAAAAGAGATTAGAAGCGTATGAATTTTTGTTCAGTTTTTACTTAAAGCTGGCATCGTTCCAAAAACAATCTATTCTATTATAAAAGGAGGCCTTTACAATGGCACAGATTCGTATTCATGAAGTAAACACTCGCATTGAAAATGAACAAGAGGTAATTGCATTTTTAGAAGAGCAGGGCGTAATTTATGAAAAATGGGACATTACAAAACTTCCTGCTCATCTGCAAGAAAACTTCGCGTTAACGGATGCGGACAAAGGAGAAATTTTAGCGATATTTGATAAAGAAATCGCAGACATTTCCGAGCGACGCGGTTACAAAGCCAGCGATGTGATTTCTCTTTCCGATTCTACTCCTAACTTGGACCAATTACTAGAAAGCTTCAAGCGCGAACACCATCATACAGATGATGAAGTCCGCTTTATCGTGAGCGGTCATGGCATTTTCGTGATCCAAGGACAAGACGGGCGCTTCTTCGATGTAGAATTGGAGCCAGGCGATTTAATCTCTGTTCCGGAAAATACCCGCCACTACTTCACATTGCAAGAAGACCGTAAAGTAGTAGCGGTTCGCATCTTTGTTACGACTGAAGGATGGGTGCCTATCTATTAATTTAATAGAATCACAAAATAAAAAGATCATAAAAGGAGAGAGGAGAACCCCTCCTCTCTCCTTCTTATTTAAAGGGCTTGAAAATTAAGGAACTTCCCACTTAATTGTTTTCCAATCTTCTAAAAACTTGCTCTTCAATAAAATGGAAAATTCAACATGCATTATTCGTTATATTCTGATAAAATATCAATGAGTATATACTCAAAGGATTATTATGTCGGATTCTGGGGAGGAATTGGAGAATGAGCATACGAACAAAAATAATAGGTGTATGCGGAGTTGTGGGGCTGTTGCTCGGCGGACAAACAACATTTGCCGCCGAGAATGCGCTTCAGGCCGTCAAAAATGAGAAAAAGTAGCAAGCCACTTGCAAGAGCAGATTGTAAACATTGACAGCAGCGCAGTTAAGAAAGAAAAAATTCTTACATATTTTAATAGTAACGCACCTAAAAAGTATAAAGAAAATGAGATTATTGTAAAATTCAAAAACAATTACTCTGTAAAAAACTTAGGAACAATGGGCGCCTTTTTAGGTTTGACAAGTGCAAAAGTACTAAATAAAGAAGGAACACATTTATTAAAATTCTCCAAAACTAAGAAAATGGAAGAGGTATTACAGAAGTTGAATGCTTCTCCAAACGTTGAATATGCAGAACCAAACTACTTGTTTAAACCGACAGCTGTTACGGATCCCCTTTACAGCGAACTATGGGGGCTTAAGAATACCGGACAAGACATATTAGGTCAAATTGGTAAAAAAGGCATTGATATAAACGTAGAATCTGCATGGACAAAAACAAAAGGCAGTTCCGCTCTTGTCATTGGCGTAATAGATACAGGGATGGATATCAATCATCCGGATTTAAAAGATAAAATCTGGGTAAACACTGGAGAAATTCCTAACGACGGAATCGATAATGATAAAAATGGATACATAGACGACGTAAACGGCTGGAACTTTTACGATAAAAATAACAGGCTGTTCATACGGGCAGAGGAAGACTTTCACGGTACGCATGTTGCCGGAACAATAGCGGCAAAAGCAGATAACATCGGAGTTGTCGGGGTTGCTCCGAATGTGAAAATTATGCCGCTGAAATTTATAGGTCCATGGGGAGGATACGAAGCAGATGCAATTCTTGCGATTGAATATGCAAAATCAAAAGGAGTAAAGATTTTGAATAATTCCTGGGGCGGTCCCGAAAACTCACAAGCATTATATGACGCCATTAAAAATTCAGGTACGTTATTTATCGCTGCGGCAGGCAATGATGGAATGAATGCCGATTCGTCTCCAATGTATCCGGCTGCCTACAATCTGCCAAACATTCTTTCTGTAGCTGCTATTAACAACACTGGAAATCTATCAATATTTTCTAACTACGGCGTGAAAAGCGTAGATGTCGCCGCTCCAGGTGAAGGCATTTTAAGTACATTCCCAATGCTGGAAGGAGACTATTCCACTGCTTATGAATATCTCGACGGAACATCCATGGCCACGCCTCACGTTACAGGAGTAGCGGCGTTAGTACAAAGCGCACATCCATCATATACTCCTGCTCAAATAAAGGATGCCATTATGAGAACCATTACAAAGCTGTCTTCTCTATCAGGAAAGGTCGCTACAGGGGGACTTGTTAATGCGGGCAACGCCATTCATTTTGAAGCGGATTCTGAAATTCCCGGTATTCCATGGAAAGGAACAACTATCAGCTCCACGCTTGATGCAGTTAAGGACAAAAACGATGTGTACTCTATCAAACTATTAAAAGGCGAAAAATTGAAAGTGACGTTAACTGGCGATGCCGGTACGGACTTTGATTTATATTTGTATAATGACACTGCAACGACTGTAAATTCCAGCACCGGCATTGCAGCACATTCAGAAACTGCCAAAACATCCAATGAATCCTTTACTTTTACAGCTCCGAAAACAGGCACATATTATCTAAATGCCTACGCTTATAGCGGAGCTGGAAAATACACTCTTTCTGTAACGGAGGGCATCGGAGCCGGAATATACGAAAACACGAGCCAATATTTAGGATACGAAGGAACATGGAATAAAGTATCTGATGGAAGTGCGTCAGAAAGTTCATACACAAGTACTAACCAAACCGGTTCAACTGTCAAAATCGTCTTTAATGGTACAGGCATATCCTACAGAGCTGTAAAAAATAATAAACAAGGGATTGTGAAGGTAACATTGGACGGAAAATCAGCAAACTATAGCTTATATTCTGCTTCTGTTCAATACGGGACAGAAATCTTTAAGAAAACAGGACTGCCTGCAGGCAAACACGTATTAACCATTGAATGGACTGGTCAATCCGATCCTTCTTCCCGTAAAACTTCTACAGAAGTGAATGTGGATTCTATCACTGTGTTAAAATAATTGCTTTCAGCCTACTCTTAGCTTTAGCTCTGGATAAAGCTAAGAGTTTTTTTGTATGACCGTTGTCTCCAAGCACCCAGAACAAAGTTGTGCAGTTTCTTTTTTGAACAAACCGTGACGAATTTTTGAATAAAATTTGAATAAATTGTGACGAATTTGTTAACACCATGTTATAATGAAGGTACAATTTAAAAATAAGAATTTTCTAACAATAAAAAGGGGATGATCTTATGTATTTAATTAGCGCTTTGATTATCGGAGTTGTTTGCGGAGCAGTTCCTGCGATTACGGGAGCTTTAAAGGAAAAATTAGAGATCGGCATGTTCGGGTTTCTCGCATCTGTTGTAAGCGCTGTCATCCTAGGTTTTTATTTGTCTGTACCTACTGCGATTGCATTTACATATTTCATTGTCAGACGTCCGAAACAAGAAGTCATCATTATTCCGTTTCCGAAAAAAAGCTCTCAAGGTATTCTTTGAACAGTTCAGCACTAAATTGGCATAAAAACCGTTTGGATCAGACAAATCCAAGCGGTTTTTATTGGTCTTTTTACCTGCTTATTATCCTGTTCACTCCATTTATTATCCAACTTTAGTAAAGGCACATTTTTTTTATTAGAACTTTAATTGGTATAATGAAGAAAATTTGTTAAACTGATATACATAAGAAAGTACACTTTCTTATCTCGTGTTTAGGAGGATTTTTTTATGATCAAGCTTGTGAAACAAGACGGGGCTGCCGTTCAATATTGGGAAGTATGGAATGATGAAGGCACCCTTACCGTTCATTACGGTACAATTGGAGACATCGGTACGGCAGAAGAATGGGAAGCCGACAACCCGGAAGAAACAATGAAAGAGCTTGCCGAAGCAAAGCTGAAAGAAGGCTATACATATTTAGATGAGGATTCATTAACAGAGTTTGTTATTCAATATCGATATGAAGATGACGAGCAGCAAGCATTGGATGCCCGCTATTATGTGGAAGATCTTATGAATGAATGCCTTGGCTGGACAGGTAACGGATATTGCGACGGCGGGGACATCGGTGAAGGAATCATGAACATTTATTGCTTCGTTGTTGATGCCGGCATTGCAGCACAAACAATTAAGGAAGAATTGGAGCATCAAAATGCCCTCCAAAGCGCCGTTTTAGGATATTACGATACAAACGGAGAGTTCATCGTTGTCTATCCAAAATAATCAAAGCCTCGCCCGTTTCGGCGAGGTCTTTTCTTATCAGTTGTCTCCTGAAAATTGTTCCAATTCTTTTAAGTGGATCTCATCTTTTCCATAGCTGCCTGAAACAAAAAACACTCCGTCAATTTACGCTTCCATCAGCAAATCAATGAAGCCGCGCTCGTACTATAACGCCATATAGTATTCCATTTCATCGAGCATTTCTTTCATTCCGCGAATCACGTAACGTTCTTCTTCATCAAGACCGTATTCAAAATCCGCAGCAAACTTGTACTTTGCCTTTTGCTTATCAGTAATAGATGTTAGTTTTGTATACTGCACCGTATCGACTATCTCATCAAACCTCTTGAAGCTTTCCACCGTGATTGCTTTTTCTTATTTTATATATTTTTTATACAGCGCTTGCGTCCCGCTGTTTTCTTCTCCTGCTTCGGCAAGCTCTTGATACAATTTCTTCGCCAACGCTAATCCCGGTGTTTCTAATTCCATTGCCTCCGCTTCTTCTAACGCGATGTTCATATCTTTAATGAAATGCTTTATATAAAAGCCAGGCTCAAAATTCCCTTGAATCATGCGAGGAGCCAAATTGCTTAAAGACCAACTTCCTGCCGCTCCCGTCTCAATGCTTCGCAGCACGCGCTCTGGATCCAATCCTGCTTCCTTTGCATACGCAATCGCTTCACATACTCCCATCATATTGGAAGCAATAGCAATTTGATTGCACATTTTTGTATGCTGTCCGCTTCCGGAAGGACCTTGTAAAATGATATTTTTCCCCATCACTTCAAATAACGGCAAGCACGCTTCAAACACATCGTTGTCCCCTCCGACCATAATGGCAAGACGTGCTTCACGTGCCCCTACATCGCCGCCGGATACCGGCGCATCCAGCGAGTACATCCCGCGCGCTTTCGTTTCTTCATAAATGCGCTTCGCCAATTTTGGAGTGGAAGTAGTAAAATCGATAAATATTGTCCCTTCTTTTGCATGGCGAAGCATCCCTTCTTCGCCGAGATAAATTTCTTCCACATCATGCGGATAACCAACCATTGTCATCACAACATCCGCCGTCTTTGCAGCTTCTGCAGGCGACTCCTTCCATACCGCTCCTTCTTGCAGCAGCTCTTCCACTTTTTCCTTTGTACGGTTATATATGTATACTGTGTAGCCTGCCTTCAATAAATGACGAACCATGCTTTTTCCCATGACGCCGGTTCCGATAAATGCCAAGGAAGCCGTTTCCGGTGTAACCTGTTTCATGATGCCTCTCTCCTTTTTTTCTTTCAGTATACTCCACTTTTGGGACAAAATCAGCAATTTGCCTGTTCTATTTTACAGAACTGCCCTTTTTTCCAAAAATGGGACAAGTACACTTTCACTTTTGCTTGTCCTTCATATAGTAAATAGAGAAAGGGGGATGGTTTCATGAGTTATTACAAAGACAAGCATGACAAATACGATGATTGCTGCTATAAAAAGTACAATAAATGCGACAAATACGACGGCCATAAAAAAGACGACAGCTACAAGAAATCCAGCAAATACGACGACCACAAAAAGTACGACAGCTATGACAGCCACAAAAAATACGACAGCTATGACAAATGCCGTAAAGACAAGGAAAAATTCATCTGCAAATGTAAGAAAAAAGACAGCTGCTACCATGATGATATCTTAATTTGCAAATGCTTTAAGAAAAAGTACGACTACTAATCCTCTTGCTCATACCCGTCTCTGACGGGTATTTTTACATAAAAAAATCGCAACACCTGATTGCGACTTTTTAATGGAACTTATCTTTTCGATAAAGACATACCTGATTTTTTCCGTTTTGCTTTGCCTGATATAAAGCGATATCCGCCTGCTGAATCATCTTTTCTCTTGTCATTCCTTTTTCGTATTGCGCGACTCCAAAGCTGCATGTCAGCTTCTTTACACCGCTGAATTGCTTCGTTTCAATCAGGAAACGAAGCAATTCAGCCTCCTTAAACGCCTCTTTTCCATTCAAGCCCGGCATTAATAAAATAAACTCTTCTCCGCCCCACCTTGCAAAAATATCTTCTTTGCGCATCCGTTTTGTCACAAGATCTGCAAGCTGGACCAATGCAAGATCACCATAATCATGTCCGTACGTATCGTTCACCTTTTTAAAATTATCAATATCAAAAAGAACAAGAGATAAATGTTTATTTCCATATTTCATTTGTTCCCATTCTTCCGTAAACAACGACTGAAATTTAAAACGATTATAAATGCTTGTCAAGGAATCCGTTGTGGCAAGCCGTTCGTTTTCTTTACTCTCTTTTTCCAGCTCAGTAATATCAGTGCACATAACGATAAAGCGGCTGGAATCGTCTGGTAACTGAGAAGCTCGAAGCATAAAAACAAATTCAGTTCCCTCTGCATTTTTCATTTTAATTTTTTGGTAGCTCTCCAAGCACTCATCGATCCATGTCATTTGATTTAGCGGATAATAATAACCGCGCTCATTGATGAATGACTCTGCAAAGGTAATATGCTCTTCTTCATAGCTTGCCAAATCATCACAGCCGAAAAAGTTCAAAAAGGTAATATTGCAATCCACTATTCTGTCATCCTCTAAGATGAGCAGCAAATCGTCTTGGAACTCCAACACAGATTGCATCATTTCTTTTTGGTAAAGCAATTCTTTTTCGAGTGATAGCTGATACAAACATTGATGCACAACTTCAAGCAGCTTTTTTCCAGTCACGGGCGTTAATACGAAATGATGAACATTATGTGTAATCAAACCTATAATGGAAGAAGGAGCTGCAGGATCCACCACTGCAATGATTTCCGCTTTCGCCCCCTTTATCTTTTGAACGAAAGAAAGAATAGAAGAAGCTGCAAGATTTAAAATAACAATTTGCGGCTGCACTTTTTCAAAAATCGCATAGCCTTCTTGTATATCAGAAGCAAAAAATAAGCACTTCGGCTGGAGAACCTCAATGATATCTCTTTCTGTTTTCCCCGGCTCCTCAATGTAAAGAACGCTTATATCAAGATCTGTTAATAAGTGTTGAAAAATTGTATTTTCTAACAAAAATTTCAGTATTTTAAACACGCATGTCACTCATTTCGTGTTTATTCTTTCATTTTCATCCTTTATTGTATGCCGCCTGTTACATAGAAGCTTGTGCAACTATCACGCAAATTTGCAAAAAAATAAAAACTTGACGTTTGCCAAGTTTTTAAGGTAAGCGGATTCATTATTTTGCTTTTAGGAAAAGCTAAGCGGGTCGAGCTCTATATTACATCCACTTTTCCGCCCATTTCTGGATTTCTGAAAGGGACTGCTGGAGCTCCATTCCTTTTTGTGTAAGCTCGTACTCGATTCGGACCGGCGTTTCCGGATAGACAGAGCGCAAAACAATACCGGTTTCCTCCAATTCTTTCAGACGTTCTGCCAGCATTTTTTGACTGATGTTCGGAATGACCTCTGTCAATTCATTAAATCGCTTCGGTCCGTTCAGCAGGACATGAAGAATCAAACCGTTCCAGCGTTTTCCAAGCAATCCAAATGCCGCTTCGTATTTGGGACAAACATGAGACGAATGCATAAATTCACCTTCTTTCATGCAATAGAGTACACTCCGCGTCATCAGCAAGGATTTCCTTCTGATGATTCACTGAACAAATCAAAATTCTTGACACATTTTCTATCTTTCTTTATTCTTATACACATGCATACTTACGAATCGTAAGTATTTTGAGTCCTTCTTTTATACTTACCATTGAAAAATTATACAATATATCACAATCTTTAGACAATACATGGAGGAAGAAAAATGGAAAAAGACTTTTTTACCGTTCTCAACGAGCGTACATCAACTCGTTCTTATAATCCGGAGAAAGAAATCTCAAAAGAGGAATTAAAAGAATTGCTTCAAGCAGCGATGAAAGCTCCTTCCGCCTGGAACCTGCAGCATTGGAAGTTTTTAGTGTTTCATGGCAACGAAGCACAGCAAAAATTGCTTCCGATTGCGTACCATCAACAACAAATCTTGGATGCTTCAGCAGTCATTGCAGTATTAGGGGATTTAGAAGCGGATAAAAACATCGACCCTGTATTCGGCCCTTCCGTTGAAGCAGGATATATGGCGGCAGAAGCGAAAGAACGTTTAGCGCAAAACGTCAAAGGTGCGTACCAAAATCCACAATATGCACGTGATGCAGCAATGGTGAACGCATCCTTAGCGGCAATGCAGTTCATTTTAGCAGCAAAAGCAAAAGGATGGGATACATGTGCAATCGGCGGCTTCAATCCGCAAGCATTGATGGAAACATTCAATGTATCTTCCCGTTATGTTCCAGTCATGCTGATTACAATCGGAGAAGCATCCTTAAAAGGACATCCGACTTCTCGTTTAAGCGTTGAAGATATGGCGGAGTGGGTGTAATTACTTAAAAAGGACAGAAAATTTTCTGTCCTTTTTTTATCAACGCAAACAAAGTGCAGGATTTAAATTAAATTTGTGATTCATTGTACCATACTCACAGCTAATTGCACTAAATTCCTTATTTATGCTTTTTCATTCCCAATGGCAAGTAATACGATAGATTGTTCGTAATTTGTCCCCCGACCCGGCATCCAATGCTGCTTGCTTTCCCGTTTAATAAAAAGCTGCCGTACATCAGATGGACGGCTTTTTCTGTTCCGGCAATATTTGCTTTCACTATTGGCAAATCGACGTACTGCTGGTAGACGAACCCGTACTCTTCATAAGATTTATATGCATCTTCCAACTGTTTTTGCCCAGCTTCATTAAAGATTTCAACCGTATCTCCTTCCCGTCCGAAGATCGGCTTTTTCACGAACGAACGACCCTGTTCTTGAAACCAATCTGCTTCTAAATATGTAGGTAAAAAATATTTTGCAATCCAATCATGCTCTTCTTCTGTAAAAAATGGGTGCTTTTCTTCATGCAGCCCCCAAATGACAGCTTGCACCGCTTTATTTTGCAGTAAAAAGGCTGACGGAGGATTGATGATGACCAGCTTGCCCTGGCATACTATATCCAGCAGCATCCTGCCGATCGGAGCTCCGGCTTCATCATAATCCAGCAGCAAGCATTCAATCGGAAACGTTTGACGATATAAAATATCGATTTTCCTTCCATATTCATCGTATAGTCCATCCTGCTCCAACAGCTGCAGCTTTTCTAACGGAACGAACCGTGAATTCCCTCCATACAATTTTTGCAAGTACATTATCGTATATTTATCTTCGATGTTTTCTTCGTGTGCTGTAAACACTATGTAGGCATCATCCTTTTGCGCTTGCCGCTTTGCGAGCGAGAGTGCCGTTTGAACCGCTCTCCTTAAATGCTCTTCTTCCCCTTCATTGACATCAAGCACCCCAAACTCCTCACACACTTTTTTATTTACAAAAAACAGTTCCTTAATAAAGGTCGGTGTGTCTGCATTCAACTCCAATACTTTGAATGCACCTTCGTGTTCCACAAAATCCAATCGGGCAATCACACTTTCATAAAGTGGGGAAGTCAGTCTCAAAAATGAGAGGGATTCCTTTAAATATCCCATTTCCAACAATGTTTCATCGTCTAATTGCCGAAGAAGCTTCGCTGTTTTAAAAAATAAATGCCCAACTCTGTTTGTTGCTTCTCGGAGGGCCTCCCGCTTTTCGGCAGTCATCATCGCCACATCATATAAAGCATACGGTTCCCCGTATAAGTCCGGCCAAAACTCCGAAATCTCCTCATAAAATACTGCTCTTTTCTCTTGTATCATTATGAACCGCTCACCTTCGAACCTTTCCCAAATCCGCTTTTAAAATTCGGACTTTGGCGATAGTTTTTATAGCTGCTGTCAGCATGCAGCCCTGCTAAAGTAGAAAACATCCTTCCCGCAAAATAATAATAACCGAAATGCGGAGAGGTTCTGTCATCGCATTCCCATACGCCTTCATCATAATCAAATTCATAGTCATTGCATTCTAAATCTTCAGGGACAGGCGGCAATGATTCTTGAGATCCGCATCCCGCCACGCTTGCAGCAAAAGCCGTAACGGCACCGGCAAGCACTTTTTTTGTTTTTCTCACGAACGTCCCTCCATCCTGTATTTAATTTTGCTTGAAGTGCGATACTATCAAATCAGATAACTTCCAGCTGATAAAAGCTTTCCTTTATATGATAGTATAGAAGTAATCAATAAAAAAGGAGAATAAAAGATGGAACTCACTTATTTTTTGCTTCGTGATGATGATTCATACGAGCCGTTATATACATATAAAGCAGGTTCGATCGACCCGAACGAAATATATGCTCGTCAGCTATGCGAATATTTTGTCGCAAACGGAAAACAGTATGAACTTGCAAGCAATGAAATGGAACAGCAAACAGAGATGCTGATTGTCAAAGAAATTGGCCCTGCTGTCACTTTGCAGGAAGAACGTATATATCCAAACGAAGGCTTGCGCATGGAATTTCGGCAATACAATAGTCCCTCTGATATGCCATTATTGTATACGTTAGAAGTGAATCGGTACGGCCGCGGACATTGGGAACTCATTCGCTACTTATTAAAGGACTATGTCGACATTCCCGGCATAGGCATACGAAAACGCGACAGCGCCGAACTGGACGAAGACCGTCATTGTTACGTAATGTATGTAACCCCTGATACTTATTGATGTCTTTTTTGTAATCAATATGATACAATGTTGAAAAAAGATAAAGGATAATAATGGGGGATATAGCTTGAGATTCAATCAAAGCTTTATGGCGTTATTGTGTTATGCAGTAACTGCTTTGCTTCTATTTTTGATTGGGGATGTTTTTGAAATCAGCTGGCTTCAGCTTCGCAAAGAAACATACTTCCGGGACGAAGCATTAAAGGAATCTTCATCATCGATGATTCCGTTTCTATTGGCATTGCCGGTATACTTTCTAGTTTCCTATAAAACTAAAAAAATATAAGACAAGGGCGTCTCACATAAGTGAGGCCTTTTTTTATGCCTATTTTTCATAACAGCCCGTCCTTTTCCTTTCTATGGGAATATGATAATACTAGAAAGGAGGGAAATAACCATGTCTCATTATCGTCGACATTCCGACTCCCAACGAAGAAATAAACTAGCAGGGCTAAGCGCTGGAGGTCAAGACACGTTTCAATTCGATCAAACGTACATTCGAGATTTAAATATCCCTCGTGCATTAGAAAATAACAACGCTTCTTTATACCCTCAACCTAGAAATACAACACTCAGAGGAGCTTCTGAAAACCTTTCTGACTACAGAATCCCTGATGTAGAAGACGGAATTCTTTCCGATGCTTCATTGGCTGATGATGTGCTGGGAGCTTTTGCTGATGCTCTACGTATGCGTTCTTGTCGTTCTGACCGCCGTTCTCGCTCCTCTTTCCGCAGATCCTAGTCAAAAATAAAAAATGAGAGTTTTGTCCAATCCTCTATTAGACAAGTTGAATATTTTATAGCAAGGAGGTGAACATTATGTTCAATTTCGGTGGTTTTCGCGGCGGATATAACGGCTATAACAACTGTAAAGGTTACGATGATGATGATTTCGTAGCGGGTGCAGACGAATACAATAAGGGACGCGGCAATGTAAACACTATTGTAAGAGGTTTAGCTCCAGGCCAAGAAGTCGCAGTATGGTTTGACTCTTCAGGCTTCATTCGCGCTCAATTCCAAGCATCGCAAGGAAACTTTGTGTTATTTTTAATCGGCGGACGTGTAGTTCGTATCTTAACAAGAGACATCAGAGCAATCGCTCTTCTATAGTAGGAACATAAAACGAACAAGGCGGCCTTGTTCGTTTTCTTTTGAAAGAATAAAACTTATAGATCCTTTTATCAAAAGAAACCCGGCTCGCGCATTACATGCACCAGTCCAGTTTTGGTTGCATATCACAAATCACATGTTTCTTCCACTGTTTGAATAAGCTTTTTCAGTAACTCTACTGAAGCTTCCAGCGCCAACGAATAGTAGCGCTGCGTTCCTTTCTGTTCAATGGTTACAAGGTGATTGTCTCTAAGCACTTTCAAATGATGCGAGATAGCCGGACGGGATAAAGAAGAGTGCTCGGTAATCTCGTTTACGGTCAAGGCATCATGTTGTGCCAAAAGTAAAATAATATCTTGCCGTGCCGTATCGCTTAACGCTTGAAACAGTGGAATACATGCACGAAATGTTTCAATTGCCTTTTGCCCCATAATGTATTGCTCCTTTGCTTTACATTCAATTCGTTTAAACTTATAAACGAATCGTAGTAAAAAATGGTGAGATTGTCAAGAGAGTATAACTTTTACAAACAAAAACACATGGCTTGTAATTGTATCAAGGCAATATTAAAACTGTAAAAAAAGAGCCGAAATTCGGCTCTTTTTTTAGATGCTTTGTACAAGCTCCACAACTTCTTCAGCTGTAGACATATTTAACGCTTTTTGTGCTAATTCTTCCATTTTTGCTTTGGAAAGCTTGCGGATTTGCGTACGTGCCGGAAGAACGGATGTCGCGCTCATGCTGAACTCGTCTAAACCAAGTCCAATCAGTAACGGAATTGCTAACGGATCGCCGCCCATTTCTCCGCACATGCCTGCCCATTTTCCTTCTTTATGCGCAGCGTCGATAACCATCTTCACAAGACGCAAGATAGCCGGGTTGTATGGCTGATACAAGTAAGATACTTGTTCGTTCATACGGTCCGCTGCCATTGTGTATTGAATTAAGTCGTTTGTTCCGATAGAGAAGAAATCCACTTCTTTCGCGAATTGGTCGGCAAGCACCGCAGAAGACGGAATTTCCACCATCATTCCTACTTCAATGCTATCAGACACTTGCACGCCGGACGCAACAAGTTTGTCCTTTTCTTCTAGTAAAATTGCTTTCGCTTGACGGAATTCGTTCAGCGTCGCAATCATCGGGAACATGATTTTCAAGTTTCCGTAGACACTTGCACGCAATAATGCACGCAATTGTGTGCGGAAGATGTCTTGCTCTTCTAAGCAAAGACGGATTGCACGATACCCTAAGAACGGGTTCATTTCTTTCGGTAAATGTAAGTATGGCAGTTCTTTGTCACCGCCGATGTCTAACGTACGAACGACAACCGGCTTTCCTTCCATGCGCTCAAGAACGATTTTATAGGCTTCGAATTGCTCTTCCTCTGTTGGAAGATTGTCGCGGCCCATGTACAAGAATTCTGTACGGTATAAGCCCACGCCTTCTCCACCGTTATCAAGGACGCCTTGCACATCGTTTGGTGTGCCGATGTTCGCAACAAGCTCTACATGGTGACCGTCTTCTGTTACAGTCGCTTCATTTTTCAGCTTCGCCCATTCCGCTTTTTGCGCTTCAAACTGAGCTTTCTTTTCTTCATACTCGCGAAGAACATCCTCAGATGGATTTATGATAACGTTCCCATCTAAACCATCAACGATTACGATGTCACCGTTTTGGATTTTTGCGGTTACTTCTTTTGTACCAACAACAGCCGGAATTTCCATTGAGCGAGCCATAATCGCAGAGTGAGACGTGCGTCCGCCGATATCAGTCGTAAATCCTTTTGCATATTTACGATTCAACTGAGCAGTATCAGACGGAGTCAAGTCTTCTGCGATAATGATTACTTCTTCGGAAATTGTGCTTGGGTTGGCAAAGCTCACACCAAGTAAATGAGCTAGTACACGCTTTGTTACGTCACGGATGTCAGCAGCACGTTCCTTCATGTACTCGTTATCCATGCTTTCAAACAAGTTCACGAACATCGTTGCTACTTCATCCATTGCAGCTTCTGCGTTAACGTTCTCATTTTGAATTTTATCTTTTACAGGGTTCACAAGCTCCGGATCGTTTAAAACTAAAAGATGCGCCTCAAAGATGGCCGCTTTGTCTGCGCCAAGTTCAGCGAAAGCGCGATCTTTAATCGCTTCCAGTTCTGCTTTTGACTTTGCTAAAGCAGCATCTAAACGAGCGATTTCAGCGCTTGTATCAGCGATTGATTTTTTTTCGATGGTTAAATCAGGGTTTTCTAAACGGAATGCCTTAGCAATGGCAATTCCGCTAGATGCGGCAATACCCTTGATGTTCAAAGTCATTATTCGCCTAAACCTTCTTTTTTCATTGTTTCTTCAATAGCTGCTAATGCTTGAGCCGCATCATCACCATTTGCAGTAATTTTGATTTCTGTTCCTTGTTGAATTCCAAGTGACATAACGCCCATGATGGATTTTAAGTTTACAGTTTTTCCGTTGTATTCTAAGTTGATGTCAGCGCTGAATTTGCTTGCAGTGTTTACTAAAAGAGTAGCCGGACGAGCGTGAATTCCAGAATCAGCAGTAACTTTAAAGATTTTTTCCATTTCTATCAATCTCCTTTATTTCCATCATTTACAAATTAGGTTGTATAGACAATCACCCTGCACCACTACATTATTTTATACAATAGGTAATGCAGGGTCAACTACATTACCTACTATAAATTATGAACTTTTTGGGGCGAAATCTTACTATTTAATTTTGATGATGCCCTTTTGTCCTTTTTCAACATTGTTCTCTGCTTCAAGCACAACCTGTTGTCCTTCAGACAAGTTTGTAAATACAATTGGCGTGATAACAGATGGAGCATTGTTTTTCACAAAGTCTAAATCTACTTTCATTAACGGCTGACCTTGTGTTACTTTGTCGCCTTGTGCTACGAACACTTCAAAGCCTTGGCCGTTTAATTTCACTGTATCGATACCGAAGTGGATTAAAATCTCACGGCCGCCTGCAGATTGGATGCCTATTGCATGTTTTGTTGGGAATACGTTCACGATTTCACCGTCTACCGGAGATACTACTGTACCGTCCGTCGGCTCAATCGCAAAACCGTCACCCATCATTTTGCCAGAGAATACTTGATCCGGTACTTCTGTAATTGGTAACAACTTACCTTCGATTGGAGAAGCGATCACTTCTTCTGCTTTTACTTCAACAGGAGCTGCCGCTTTTGGCGTTTCCTTCACGATAGTAGGCGTTTTTCCTTTCATGATGTCATGAATTTGGGATTTCAATGTATCGGATTTTGGTCCGAAGATCGCTTGGATATTGTTGCCCACTTCAAGAACGCCGGCTGCACCAAGTTCTTTTAAGCGTGCTTTGTTAACTTCTTTTTGATCTTTTACTTGTACACGTAAACGAGTGATACAAGCGTCTAATGAACTGATGTTTTCTTTTCCGCCAAGAGCTGCAAGAATTTCATGAGGAAGCTCTCCTGCATCAACTGCAGCGCCTTCTTCATCATTATCTGCCATAACCTCACGGCCCGGAGTCATAAGATTCCATTTGCGGATTGCGAAGCGGAAACCAAAGTAGTAAATCACTGCGAATACTAAACCTACAACTGGCACCCACCACCATGCAGTGCGGTTAGGAAGTACCCCGAATAATAGGAAGTCAATCAGACCGCCTGAGAATGTCATCCCGATTTTTACGTTTAACAATTGCATCGTCATGAAAGAAAGACCTGCAAAAATCGTGTGAATACCGAACAATACTGGTGCTACGAATAAGAATGAGAATTCAATCGGCTCAGTGATACCCGTTAAGAACGATGTTAATGCTGCAGAACCTAAAATACCTGCTGCTAACGTCTTGTTTTCCGGACGAGCTTCATGGTACATCGCTAATGCTGCTGCCGGAAGACCGAACATCATGAACGGGAATTTCCCTACCATGAACGTACCTGCTGTTAATTCAACGCCGTCTTTTAATTGAGCAAAGAAGATTTTTTGATCACCGCGGATGATATTTCCTGCTTTATCTGTGTACTCTCCGAATTCAAACCAGAATGGAGCATAGAAAATATGGTGCAAACCAAACGGAATGAGAGCGCGCTCAATTACACCAAAGATAAATGCTGATAGTGTTAAGTTCGCGTTAACCATGTTATGAGAAAATGCATTTAGACCTGCTTGAACAGGCGGCCAGATGAAGCACATCACGATACCAAGCAATAGCGCAAATGTTGCAGTTGCGATCGGAACGAAGCGCTTCCCTGCAAAGAAACCTAAATAAGAAGGCAATTCAATATTGAAATATTTTTTATAGCAATACGCTGCCAAAATACCGACGATAATACCGCCAAATACCCCTGTTTGCAATGTTGGAATGCCAACCACGTTCGCAAACGATGGGTCTTTTCCAATCATGTCCGGTGTCACAGCTTTGAATACGCTCATCGTTTTGTTCATGATCAAGAAACCAACGATGGCCGCAAGACCTGCAACTCCGTCTCCTCCTGCTAATCCTACTGCTACCCCGACTGCAAATAATAATGCAAGGTTACCAAAAATAATGTCACCGGATTGTTCCATAACTTTAGCAACCAGTACAAACCATTCTGCTTTTAATGCAGGAATGCGGTCTGTAAGAGCTGGGTTTTGGAACGCGTTACCTAATGCAAGTAAAATACCTGCTGCCGGCAAAATCGCAACCGGAAGCATTAAAGCTTTACCGACTTTTTGAAGAACACCAAAGATTTTCTTGAACATTTGGGTCTTCCTCCCTTTCGTTTTAGTTTTTATCTTGATCAAGTGCTTTCGACAAACAAAAAAGCATGAGCAAAAAAGGGCAGAATTATAGCTATCAAAGGATATTGTATCCTAAAGCTATCATTCAATACCTCTTCTTCACTCATGCCTGATCGAATCAGTAACACGTTAAGAATGAGTTATTAAATTAGCGCGACATAAAGATTTAGAAAACGATTTCTTTTTCTCGATTTCGAAATTTGTCGAAAGAACTATCCATCAGTGATTATCATTATACACAGCCAATGTAAGCGATTCAATACCTTTTTTAAATTTTTTATTTTTTGATTTTTCGACAAAAAAAGGAACAGCTTTATACTGTTTCCTCCACCTCAACCTTGCTTTGCACCAATCGCTGCAAATGCATTGTTAAATATACCGTTTCCGCTTCATATACCGGCTTTTGCAGTTGCTTTTGCATCACTTTTACAAGCTTCCAAGCCAAATTATAGCAAACCGGATATTCTTCTTTTAAAATTTCTGCAAACCGTTTCGGTTCTTCAACAGCCTCTCCGCTTTTCACACGTTCAATGGCAAAATGAAGATGACGGACGAGACGTAAGAAATGAATGCTTTCTTTGTCCAATTCAATCTCCAATTCATCTTCAATCAATGAAATGAGATGTCCGATCAACCGTGAATTTTGATTGACAGCAGCTAATTCGGAATCGGTTACAGAACTGTATATATGCAAGGCAATGAACCCGATTTCTCCTTCGGGCAGCGCGATGTTCAATCGTTTATTAATAAAGTCTACTACTTCAGCAGCAATTTTATATTCTTCAGGATACAACGCCTTCGTTTCCAACAGAAACGGGTTATCAATCGCAAAACCTTGCTTCAATCTCTTAATCGCAAAGGCAATATGGTCTGTGAGGGCAACGTGAATGTGCTCGTTTAGCGGCGACTTGACATGGCTTTGGATGTGCAATAGCACATCGTTCATGACCTCGATGAGCCGTTCGCTCACATGTGGAACAAGCATCTTATATTGTTCTCGCTCCCGTTCGTTTTTCAGCACAAACATTTTTTCCACAAGTTCTCCGGACAGCATGTCCTTGGCTTTGCGGCCGAAGCCGATTCCTCTGCCGATGACTACCACCTCTCCATGCTCCGGATGTGATGCGATAATAACGTTATTATTTAATGCTTTTTTAACCTCAAGGCTGTCTCTCATAACACCCCACCTTTTTTACACGCCAGTTGATTTCAATCTTACAAAACGAGAATCGTTTTCGTCAATGAAAATAGTGTGCCATTTTTTCGAATTCTGATTCTTAGACAAACCTGGTCTAGACAATTATAATGAGAGAGTATTTTTGCCAAGATAACATATAAAAAATGTCGGAGGGAGTCAATGCGAGATGATTAAAATGTTTGTCAGCGACATAGACGGAACTATGATGCAGCACGGAGGATTAATTGACAAGAACGATGTAGAAGCATTAAAACAGATGAGCGAAGAAGGCGTCATCCTTTGCTTCGCATCCGGCCGATTGGATAATGAAATCGTCGAGTTAATGAAGGATGTCGGCAACCGCTTCCACCGCATCAGCATCAACGGAGGCTTTATTTATACAAATCAAAATAAGCTCCTTTACTCTGCTTCCTTTGATCCTGCTATTTTACCGGAGTTATATCAAATGACAAGAACAGGCAGATTTCTTTCTTATGTCAGCGATGAGCATGATTACTATATTGAGAAAAAAACATCCGAAGTACTAGAATTAGAGCAGCGAGCAACAATGAAGTCCATCGAAGAACCTCAGCTTGCCGAAAAAATCGGCAAAACATTGTTCCCGAATAAGTTCAGCATCGGCGGTCTTCAAGAAGATCTATTAGAGCTGCAAAAAGAGGTGGAAGCAAAATTTAAAGGCCGTGTCAATACATTTATTTCAGCGGAACAGTGCTTGGATATCATGCCGGCGAACGTAAGCAAAGGGGCTGCCATCTCCGTCTTATTAAAAGAGCACGGTGTCAAGCCCGAAGAAATGGCATGCATCGGCGATTCATACAATGACATCTCCATGTTCAGTTTGACTCCGCACAGCTTTGCGATGATGATTGCGGACGATGCGGTAAAGCAGCATGCAAAACACGTTGTCAATACTGTAAAAGAAGCCGTCGACTATGTAAGAAACTATAATAAAAAAATACAAGCAGCTCATTAAGCTGGGAAACACTATTGAATAGTTGTTCAATAGTGTTTTTTATAAAAATTGCTAAATTTTAGTCATAATGAATTTCATCTAGAAAGGCATGGTCGTATGGAATCAGCAATTATCGGCAGCATCATATCAGCAATGGCAACAGGCGCAGGTGCCATCCCCATTTTATTTTTACGCAACGTGACTCATCGACTGCATGATATTTTGTTAGCATATACAGCAGGAATAATGGTGTCAGCTTCCATGTTCGGATTAATACCGGAAGCTTTGGGACAATCCAACTTAACTGTGTTTACAATCGGCATTACACTCGGTACATTGACACTCTTGGCATTGGAGTTTGTTCTCCCTCATGTTGAGATCGAAGAATCACGGTTTACAGAAGGCATTGAAGAAAAAGCGATGCTTGTCATTGCAGCTATCACCCTTCACAATTTACCAGAAGGACTGTCAGTCGGAGTCAGCTATGCAAGTGACAATCAATCGTTAGGAGGACTCATCGCCTTTGCCATCGGCATACAAAACGCACCAGAAGGCTTTCTCGTGGCTTTATTTTTAGTCAATCAAAATATCGGCAAATGGAAGGCGCTTGGGTTGGCTACATTAACAGGAGCAGTTGAAATCATTACTTCTCTGTTAGGGTACTTCGCAAGCAGCTACGTCAGCAGCCTGGTTCCATACGGATTGTCATTTGCAGCAGGAGCCATGCTGTTTATCGTATATAAGGAGTTGATTCCCGAAAGTCACGGAGACGGCAACGCCAGAACTGCCACCGTTTCCTTTATCATCGGGATTGTGACCATGATTTATTTATTGACGTTATTCAGTTAAAGGACAGCGAATGCCTTCCCTTTTATTTTGGAAAAATAGTATATTTTTTCTAATTTGACTCACTCTAAACGATTAGGTAAAGAGTGGGTGTCCCTGAACGCCTGTATGGAAGAAAAAGACATTTTTGCAAATGAAAAAGAGCCTGCGGATGCCGGCTCTTTTACTTGTTCCGATTAATTGTTGTGATGAACTTATACCGGTCGCCGCGGTAAATACATTTTACGTACTCAAGCGGCAAGTCGCCGACTGCGTAGGACACCTGCTCTACGACAAGAACAGGAGCTTTTTTGTTGATGTTTAAATACCATGCTTCATCTTCCGTTGCAACAGACGCTTCAATCGTTTGTGTTGCGCGGGTGAGCTTATAGCCTAAATTTTGCTCCAAATGCTCATACAAAGAATACTGCAAAATTTCTTCGTTAATGCCTTTTACTAAAGACGGCGATAAATACGTTGTTTCGAGTGCAATCGGCTCCTCATCAGCCAAGCGGATACGGCGCACCTCGTAAACTGGGCTTCCTTCTTCCAGCTGCAGCTTCTGTGCTACTTTAGCCGTGGCGGAAACAATTTGAAAGCTCAGCAGCTCACTGCTCGGCCGTAATCCCCGTGCCAGCATATCTTCTGTAAAGCCAGTCATGCTTTGCAGCTTTTGCTCTACCTTCGGCAATTGCACAAACGTCCCGATTCCGCGCTTTCGATGCAAATAACCTTGCTCCACCAAGTTATTAATGGCTTGACGAATCGTCATGCGGCTTACTTCAAATTGTTCGCACAGCTCGTTTTCAGACGGGATTTTATCTCCCGGTTTCAGCTTCCCTTCGTCAATGCGAGTTTTAACCCATTCTTGAATTTGATAATAAATCGGAAATGGAGAATGCTTATCTATGCTCATTCAAACTCTCCTTACTGCATAAAGATAGTGCTTTCTCATCTGCGATAATTGTTACATTCGGGTGGCGCTGCAATACAGTTGCCGGACAATCTTCGCTCACTTCACCTTCAATCATTTGTTTTACTGCTTCTGCCTTTTTTGAGCCCATCGATACAAGCAAAATTTGCTTTGCTTTCATGATGGAAGCAATCCCCATTGTAATCGCATGAGTCGGTACATTCTCATCATGCTCAAAGAAGCGGCGGTTTGCTTGACGAGTTGATTCTGTCAACTCGACAATATGTGTCGTAGATTCAAACGGCGTTCCCGGTTCATTAAATCCGATATGGCCGTTCTCACCAATTCCTAAAATTTGCAAATCTACTTGGTGCGTATCGACGATATTTTCGTATCGCTTGCACTCCGTTTCTAAATCTTCTGCCATGCCGTCTGGCACGAACGTTTCTTTAAACGGAAGATGATCAAACAATTGCTCCTTCATAAAATAATGGTAGCTGTTTTTATCTTCGTAAGGTAAGTTTACGTATTCATCTAAGTTTACAGTCGTAACATGACTTGTATCCAGCTTGTTTTCACGCATAAGAGCATAAATGCCGAGCGGTGAACTGCCTGTAGCCATACCTAATGTAACATTGTCCTTTGATTGTACCACGTTTTTAATGATTTCGTATCCTGCTTTTGCCAACTCTTGCTGATTTTTTACTACAATAATGTTCATGCTAACACCTCATTCATATGTTTTCCTAAACGGATTGTATCTTTCACATGCAAATCTTGTGACATGACTACAAAATCTGCGTCTTTTCCAGGCTTTAACGCACCTTTATTAATAAGCCCAAATTCTTCAGCTTGGTTCACAGAAGTCATTAATACTGCATCCTCAATAGAACATCCCGTAAATGTAATCACATTTCGGAAAGCCGCATCCATCGTTAAAATACTTCCTGCCAATGTTCCATCTTCTAAACGTGCGCTTCCTTCTTTCACGTATACGGGCTGTCCGCCAAGCTCATACGTACCGTCTTCCAATCCTTTCGCACGCATCGCATCCGTAATCACGCTTACCTTTTTCGGGCCTTTCAGCATATAAGCCAGCTTCACCATATCGGGGTGAATATGAATCCCGTCCGTAATCATTTCTACCATAACATCCGGGTTCAGCAATACATGACCGACAACGCCCGGTTCACGGTGATGCAGCCCCCTCATTTGGTTATATAAATGAGTGGCATGTGTGATATTGCGTCCTTCAAAATCATCCGCATAAGCATCCGTGTGACCGCATGATCCGATTACACCCGTTTCTTGAAATACTCTCTCCAGTTGTTTTGCTCCCTCTTCCTCCGGAGCATACGTCACAAGCTTGATTAAGCTCCCGGACATCTCTTGCCACTTTTTAAATAACTCTACATCCGGTTGTACAATATGTTCTAGCGGTTGTGCACCGGCACGCTTTCTGGACACAAACGGACCTTCTAAATGAATGTATTCAAAGTGGGCCCCTTTTTCTTTTGCTTCTTTGGCCGCTTGTAACGCTTTTTCAATTGATTTATGAGCCTGTGTCATTGTGGTCGGGAAAAAAGTTGTGACGCCTTCTTTCATCAATTCATGACTTAATTTCACAAGTGCATCAGGATTTGCATCCATCACATCAATTGTATATCCACCATGAATGTGAATATCAATCATACCTGGGATAATAATATCGCCTTGTACATCACGCACGTCTTCTTCTTCAATCGGTTTGTAATCTGCCATTAACCCCAGTTCCTGAATTTGGTCGGTATATCGGATAAAACCGTTTTCAATTGTTTCTTTGCCAGTATAAATCGTCGCGTTAATAATCACCCTTGTACTCATCTTGAATTCAATCCTTCCTGGTCTATGATAGTTTTTTAGTTTATCCGTCTGTCATTCCATCATTGTTATTTTACAGTTCCATCATAATATATATATGATTAGTTGTCTATACATTTGGTTGTTAATTTTTTATGGCATATTAATTTATTTAAAATAAAAAACCATATATAATAAAATTACAATATTTCCCTATAATAATTAAGGAGCTCTTACATGAATAAAACTTGGCTGCTCATTTTTTTAATACTTACAACGGGAGCTACGGCTTTCCTTTTAATCTCTCTTCCCTTCTCCTTTTTCAGCTTGAAACAAGAAAAACAGACACCAAAGTATGTACATCATAATGAAAAGCTGCATAATGATATCCGCGAGGCGCATCAACTATTGAACCAATATGTTTGCTATCAATCAGAATCTGAATGGACAAAAGACTCATCTTTATGGAAAAAAAATGAAAGAAAATTACAGACCATTTCAAAAACGTTCTTAGTTCACTCCTCTCATGAAACAGACGAAGCCTTACAAACAGATCTGCAACGTATTTCACGCTTGGCGGAGGAAGCATTGATAACGAAAAATATAGCCTTGCTCGTTCAGGTTCATCGCATGTCACATGATTTGGACATTCTGATGAACGGATACGAAGAAACATTATGGCATGTAACAAAGCTGGAACAAAAAGAAGAGGCTTAAGCGCCTCTTTTATGCTGAACAAGACAAAACCGATTTCCGTCCAAATCTTCAAAGACCGTTTGGATGCCCCACTCTTCTTCAGTCGGCGGAGTAAGAAACTTCACTCCTTTTTCAAGCAGCGTTTTGTACTTGTCTGCAATATTGTTGGTTGTTAAGCAAATGAGCGGATTGTAGCCAATTGTGGCTAACATTTTTTCCGCTTCCTCTCGATCGTTCCATTTCAGCGGGTTATGCAAACAAATTTCCAAATTCGGCTGATCCTTTGGGTGATTCCAAATAATCCCCGAAGGCGTCATAGGTATGCTGCTTAAAGCCCAATATATCTGTATAAAACTTTAATGCCGCCAGCTCATCACGCACATAAACACCTACTACCGATACATTTGTAATCATCTCTTCCTCCCCCCTAGAACTTCTTCCTGTTGTTAGTTCGCTCTATAGGAAAGCTATTCCTTCTCAAATCGTTCTGCAAAAACCTACATAGTTTGTTACTTTAATAATGGCAGCGGCAATTGTCCTTCTATTTCAATGGTTTTCCCATCTGTTACAAATTCGACATCCCCATGTTTCGCTGTCGAAAAAATCCGGATGCCGTATTTTCGAAGGCGCTTCCTCACTACTTGATGAGGATGACCGTACGGATTATGTTTTTGATAAGAAATGACCGCAAATTGAGGATGGACGGAATGTAAAAATGATTTGGATGTAGAAGTGTATGAGCCATGATGCCCCACTTTCAATACATCAGCATGCACATCGTATTTTTTTATAATCAGTTCTTCCGTAGCTGTATCTGCATCTCCCATCAATAAAAAATCCGCATGTTTATAGCGCATTTTCAAAACAATGGACGCTTCATTGTTTTGCTCCTTCGCTTTTCCGTTATTTAATACTTGAATGGCAACGGTCGGATCGATCGGTAAATATTGACCTTCTTTCGCAAAAATAAACGGAATGTTCCGCTTTCGGATCGTCCGGATATATTCCAAATAAGTATAAGAATTATAGCGTTTTCCACTATCCAGCACCATGCGAATGGGCACTTGCTGCAGCACGGTAATTAAACCGCCAATATGATCGATATCCGGATGCGTGCTGACCACTAAATCGATCCCTCCAATTCTCTTTTCTTCAAGCTTACGGACTACCGCTTCTCCTGCTTCATGAGGGCCGCCGTCAATTAAAATGGTTTTTCCATTCGGTAATACAATAAGTGTACAATCTCCTTGACCGACATTTAAAAACGTAACAGATAATTTAGGAGAGTAGTCTCGATAATATTGCGGCTTTGCTTCATATTGAAAAGACGGAATGGTATGTACAGGAAAGTCCTGTTTGGCAAACGTGCTCGCTGCTAAACAGAAGCAAAGGAAAGAAAACATGCAAGGGACGAAGACCATCCGCACATACTTCATCTTTATTTCTCCTTTTTTCTGTTTAGTATGGCTTACTCTCCCATATTCAATGTACTCATATAAGAAAAAGCTCGGGCATAATGCCCAAGCTTTCATAAATCATCCCGTATAAAACTTCATTCATTGGATATTTATGTTTGTTGTTATCTGGATTTTCTATTCTAGCTCCCGCAAGGAATCAAAGAAAAGATCTGCTTCTTGTTCGCTTTCTTCCTCAACCTGGTCCGGAAGCGGCGGCAATTCCTCTAATGTTTGCAATCCAAAATGCTCCAAAAACTCTTTGGTCGTTCCGTATAAAATCGGCCGCCCCGTTCCTTCTGCACGCCCCACTTCTTTTATGAGCAAACGGGACATCAATGTTTGCAAGGCTTTATCTGTTTTTACCCCTCGGACTTCTTCAATTTCCGCTCTCGTAATCGGCTGACGGTATGCTATGATGGCCAACGTTTCTAATGCTGCTTGCGACAAATTAGAAGAAGTTGGCGTCTCAACGAGCTTTTTATAATATCGGGAATGTTCTTTTCGCGTTGCCAGCTGGTAGGCGTCCGCATATTGAACAATTTGAAAGCCGCGTCCTTCCCGACTGTAATCGTCTTGTAATTCTTCTATCAAGGACAAGGCTTCTTCTGTATTGATTTCCAGTACCTGTGCAATTTGCTGTACTTGCAAACCTTCATCTCCTGCTACAAACAGGAGCCCTTCTGCAATCGCTTTTAATTCTCGGCGCTCCAACTATCTTCGTACTCCTTCCTTTGTCTAAATAAGAAAATTTCATCAAAATTTCGTTCTTGTTCAATTTCAATTTCCTTTTTCTTTATCAGCTCTAACACGGCCAGAAACGTGACGACGATCGTATCTCGGTCTTCATATGGAAATAGATCAAAAAAGCTTTTCCGACCGCCAAACCGGTTCAATTCTTTAATAATTTCGTCCATTCGTTTTTCAATGGAAATTTCTTGGCGAGTGATTTTTGTCTGCACCGGCTTTTGCAGCTTTTTACGTCTCATTAATTTCTGAAACGCAGCCAGCATATCGTAAAGCGTGACATCAGCCGGCATTCTTGCGTCTCCTTCCTCTTTTTCAAACGGCCCAATCTCAAGAGGGGGCCTTGTAAATACATGTGAACGTTCTTCTTCACGTTCCCTCAATTCGCTTGCTGCTTGCTTATATTTTTTATACTCTAATAAGCGCTGCATCAATTCTTCACGAGGGTCCTCTTCTATCTCAACACCGAACCCGTCTTCCAACAGCTCTTCTTCTTGCTTTGGCAGCAGCATTTTGCTTTTGATCGCCAAGAGCGTAGCCGCCATCACTAAAAATTCACTGGCTACGTCAAGCTCCAATTCCTTCATTGTGTGTATGTAAGCCAAGTATTGCTCGGTAATTTCCGCTACGGGAATATCATATATATCAATTTCGTACCGATTGATTAAATGCAGCAATAAATCCAACGGTCCTTCAAACGCATCTATTTTTACGTTATACTGCACAAAACATCCCACCAATTTTTTTCTGTAACATTTTAAGTATAGTGCATACGCTCGGACTATCCAATATGATTTTAATTTTAGTAAGAAATTTGAAGCGGACAAACGGAAAAATAGTCATCTGCCCACGCATCTGCCCACGACCTACATATGATAAGAATGTAATCAGCACACAACTTGTAGGAGGTTAAAAACTATGGGACACACTGAAGGATATTACGGCGGATTTGCTTTAATCGTGGTGCTTTTCATTTTATTAATCATCGTTGGCGCAGCTTGCGTTTGCTGGTAAGCCTTCGGCGGCCGGGATTTCCGGCCGCTTATTTTATGTTACAATAAAAAAAAGGAGGATAGAACGAATGTATCCGCAAGCTTACATAGAGTATTTACTGCAGTTTCATTGTCATCGTGATTATTTTGAATGTCATGAAATATTAGAAGAACATTGGAAAGAAGACCCTCCAAAACAGAGAAAGCTATACTGGGTCGGCTTAATTCAAATTGCCGTATCGCTTTATCATCAGCGCAGAAAAAACTTCAACGGGGCAGAACGGATGATGAAGAGCGCTGTTTCCATCCTGGAACAGGAACGGCAAGCAGTCGAACAGCTAGGCTTAAATCATGGTCAGCTTTGCCAAGCGTTGAAGGAACGCCTCCATCAAATCCAACGCAAAGAGCCGTACAGGAGCATCAACTTGCCGATTGAAGACTCAACCCTGCTTGAAATCTGCAGACAGCAATGCAAAGACAGCCAATTAACTTGGGGACAGGAAAGCGATATGACGAATGAATACCTTCTTCACAAACATACACGGCGCGACCGAAGCAATGTCATTCAGGAACGGCTGAAGCAAATAGAAATAAAAAAAAGAAAACAGTAAAGAAAACTTGACTGGCGACAAGCCTTTAGGTGCAGGCGCCAGTCTTAGTTACCTTTTAAAAACAAAAAGACTTCATTTGCCAAGCAAATGAAGTCTTTATTATAAACTGATTTTATTTTGTTCCGTCTCTTGACACTTTTCGTAAAATGCAGTCGTATATTCATTCCCGCATACCGTTACACCGGGCATCATACCGCGAAGCTCGTTTACCATCTTTGTTCCGATTCCGGCATGACGATGGGACGGTGTAACGCAAATATGCTGAATTTCCACGATTCCGTCTTCTTTTTTGACAGTTCCGATAATGCCTAAAACATCGTCTTCTTCTTTCCACAAATACAGCTGCCAATTTTGATTGGTTTCGTATTCTTTAATGGTTGCCTGCAGTTTTTTTATCTCTTTTTCCGTCGGCATAAACGAAAGAAGACCCATTGCAATTTTTTCGTAGTTTTTCTTAAATCGAATTAGCATATAAGATTATCCCTTCTTATCGAAAAAACTTTCCTATTAAAGTTAGCAAGTAAAGAAAAGCTACAGCCGCGACAATCATCATCAATATTGTTTCTTGTTTTCTGCCTTTATCATTGCTCAAATGAAATCAGCACTCCTGATTGAACGTAAGATTGAATTTGTATCTATTCTACACCATTTTTTCATGAGTGAGAAGAAATAGTTTCCGTAAAATACCGTTCTTATTGTCAGCTGGTGCTCAATTTTCTTATCGACAACCGAAACGGAGCAAACAAACACAAATGATAAAGGATTTGCGGACAGTAGTCAAATGGTAATATTTTTTCATATTTACTATATATGCTTGGGTAATTTGTTTTGTTCAACATTATTTTGCTCCCATTTTAAAAAGGAATCCGCTTACACTGTGCAGAATCCTTTCCTTTAAAGAAAAAATTTTCATGGGGGTACAGATATGAAAGCTGGGACAGTAATATGCTTTGAACGGACATTTACAAAAGAAGAGGTGCTGCAATTTGCAGAGCTTTCCGGCGACAAAGGATATCATCATATGGTGCCGGATGAACAAGGGAGATATATGCTTCATGGTCTTTTGACAGCCACATTGCCGACCAAAATAGGAGGAGATCATAATTTTATCGCACGCGATATCACGTTCACCTTTCTTCGCCCGGTATTCACCGGGGACACCATCCGCTGCGAAGTAACAGTAGATGAAACTGAGCCTTCAAACGGGCGTCTTAACGTCGCATCCTCCTTTATATGCATCAATCAGCATGGAAAAGAAGTGCTGAAGGGGACTTTTAAAGGAATCATTTTGCAATAAGAAAAGAGAGGCTGATCACGCCTCTCTTCCTGCTGCATTAAAATTTATCCTCTGTGTTAGATTCATCAAACACGCGAACTTCTTTCATCACATCGCCTTGTCTCATTTTTAACACCGTGTCCATACCGCTCGTCACTTCTCCAAATACAGTATGTACTCCGTCTAAATGAGGCTGAGGCTCATGAACGATGAAAAATTGGCTTCCACCTGTATCTCTTCCGGCATGCGCCATGGAAATAGCACCAACTTTATGACGGTGCGGATTTCCTTCTGTTTCACATTTAATAGTGTAACCTGGCCCACCTGTGCCATTTCCATAAGGGCACCCTCCTTGTGATACAAATCCTGGGATAACACGGTGGAATGTCAATCCATCATAGAAGCCTTGTCGTGCTAATTTCTCAAAGTTTTCTACTGTGCCAGGCGCTTCTTTTGCAAATAATTTAAATTCGATTTTTTCGCCGTTTTCCATTAATATGTATCCTTTTTTCATCTATGTAACCTCCTTATATTACTCTTGTCCATAATAGCATATTTTTGCTTGAAAACAAAAACAAAGGCAGAGCCATTACAGCCCTGCCACATAGGTATTATGCAGGTATTTTTTATTATTGCTGTTCTTGTTCATCTTTATTCTCTGCCCACCAGCTCAAACAACGGCACAACCCGATCATCCTTTGCTATGTCTTCCGGATACAAAAACCCGCCGCTGCTTACTTGGAATGTAATGCCGATTTTCTTCAAGCACTCCTCAATTAACTCTGAACAAATATACTCTTGATCGTCCTTATGCTTTCCGATTCCAAGCGCAATGCGAGACACGATACGAGCAATTTCATCCTTGTCATAGTTGCGATTCAAGAGGTCTAATCCTGTTCCAATCATCTCGTGTAATTCCTCTTGTTTTGCATTCTCAATATCTTTATGACGGGCAATATAGATGGTTCCATTATAGGGTTTGTTTGTGTTCTCGTAATTCTGTAAGTAATGAGATACAGGCACAACGCGTACTCCATCATCCTCCACACTCTCTAACATCATTATTCGATTATTCCAATGAAAAACGAGACCGATATGACTGAACATGGAGCCTGAAAATTTTTGAATGACCTTACTAACCATATAATTGCCTGAGCAAAATAACAAATCACCTGTTTGTATGTGTGTTTTTGCTTGTGTGTAAGCAAGTTTTTGTACACCCATAAATTTGTTTGTTGCCATGCTCATTCCCCCTTATTTTACATAGTTGGCTAAAAATATTGCTTTTCCTCTAAAAATAGGAAAATCCATCTAAAGTCTGATGACAAAGCATAAAAATATACTATAATAAGTTTGTTGCCCCACAAATTTATAGATAAAAGGAGCGATATTCGTTGAAAACGAAATTGATGGCGTTTCTTCTTGTACTAGCCGCCTTGTTCATCCCGACGTCAGCGTTTGCGGATGCGGTGGAAGGAGAAACCATTGTAACGCTTGGAGAGAACTTGACTGAACAGCAAAAGCAGCAAATATTAGAAGAGATGGAAGCGCCTAAAGATGCGCAAATGATTACCGTAACCAATGCCGAAGAACATAAATATTTGGGACAATACGTTCCGAAAGCACAAATTGGGACAAAGGCACTGTCTTCGTCCATGATTACGTATACAAAAAAAGGATCGGGCTTAGTCGTCCAAACACGAAATATTACATGGGTAACAGAAGCAATGTATACGAATGCTTTAATTACAGCTGGCCTTAAGGATGCGAATATTTACATCACAGCGCCGTTCAAAGTATCCGGCACTGCTGCATTAACAGGTATTATGAAGGCTTACGAAGTATCCGCAGATAAAACCATTCCGGAAGACGTCAAACAAGTGGCGAACCAAGAGATGGTAGAAACAGCAAAGCTTGGAGATCAAATCGGTTCCGATAAAGCCGTTCAGCTCATTACTGCGGTAAAAGAGGAGATTGCAAAAAATCCACCGCAAACTACGGAAGATTTACGCGCGCTGATTCAAAAGCTCGCTGACCAGCTAGGCATTTCATTAACATCAGATCAGTTAAACAACTTGGTTACCCTATTTGAGAAAATGAAAGATTTAAATATTGACTGGAACCAAGTAGGCGATCAGCTGAACAAAGCAAAGGATCAAATTGCTGCTTTCATCAACTCTGAAGAAGGACAAAACTTTATTGATAAATTAAAATCCTTCTTCTCAAGCCTATTTGACTTTATCGTATCTCTCTTTAAATAACAGAGAAAGCCGCGCTCACAAGAGCGCGGCTTTTTTACCCATTGCTGCCTGTCTGGCGGCGGACATTATGAGGATGAACGATGCTGGGCCGCATCTTGTCTCCCGTAACAGTCGGACGAATGAGAATTCGCATAAGCGCTCCCCCATCAAACGGGAGAAACGGCCATAAGTATGGGGTTTGCAGACATCGAATAGAAGCTGCATAAAGGAATACCAGTGTAGTTGCGACAATAAATCCCATTTCATGAAAAAGCGCCGTTGCTAAAATGACAACCATTTTGGCGATTTTATTTGCTAATCCAAGTTCATAGCTAGGGGTAGCGTAGGCTCCGATTCCAGATACCGCTGAATACAAAATTACTTCCGGTACAAACAACCCTACTTCAATTGCAATTTGTCCGATTAACACCGCAGAAATTAAACCGAGTGAGGTAGACAACGATGTTGGCGTATGGATTGATGCCATTCGTAAAAATTCAATTCCGATTTCGGCAAAAATAATTTGCAAGAAGATCGGTAAGTTTGTTACTTCATTTGGCCCGATAAAAGCAAGCTTCGGCGGAAGCAAAGACGGATCAAAAACGAATACAAGCCAGAGCGGAAGCAAAAATAATGATGATATAATCCCGGTAAAACGAACCCAACGTTGAAGTGTGCCGACTGCCGGATTTTGACGATACTCTTCCGCGTGCTGCACATGATGAAAGTAAGTCGTCGGTGTAATCATGACGCTTGGCGATGTATCCACAATAATCAAAACGTGACCTTCTAACAAATGAGTAGCCGCTACGTCGGGACGTTCCGTGTAACGGACAAGCGGAAACGGATTGTATCCTTGCTTCACCAGAAACTCTTCTAACGTTTTATCGGCCATCGTTAATCCGTCAATATCAATGCTTTCCAGCTCTTTTTTTATGATTTTGATTAAATCAGGATCTGCCACATCCTCTATGTAGGAAATACATATATCGGTTTTTGAACGCTGCCCGACACGAACAATTTCGTTGCGCAGGCGCTCATCGCGAATTCGTCTGCGAATTAATGCCGTATTGACGATAATGTTCTCAGTGAATCCGTCGCGTGCCCCGCGCACCACTTTTTCCGTATCCGGCTCTTGCGGCGCACGTCCCGGGTAGCTCCGTACATCAATGACAAATGCTTTCTCTTCTCCTTCCACAAACATGACGATGAGTCCGGAAAGCACCTGTAAAATGACATCTTCCATATTATCGACTTTGCTTAATTGCTGATGTACGAGACGATTTTCAATAATGTCAATCGTATTGCTGCCCGGCCGTTCAAAATCATTAGTGTCCACAATCTCTTCAAGAATTTGAATGATATAGGCCGTGTCACATAATCCATTGACATACAGAACGGCAATATCCCGATCCAACACCATCATTTTACGTACGCCGATATCGAATGTAACTCCAATACCCAATCGTTGTTTTACATAATTTTCATTGTCGCTGATAAACGTCGAAATGGGGATTTTAATCTGTTCTTTCTGTTTCTGCTTTTGTTTCTGAGCCATAATAGCCACTCCTTTCTAAAATCAGTTCAATAGCCTTTCTGGTAATCGGTGATCCTTTTTTCCAGTCATCATTTCCGCACATTTTTCCTATATCGCCGATGCCCACAATCACCGGCACGTTTAATTGATCCAAACAATACACCGTATCTCCGTTGATACGGCCAACCTCAATATCCGGCAGCCCAAACTTATCCACACCATACTCGGTCAAATTCCCGTTTCGGTCGATGCTTACACTCACCCTTGTCCATTCATAGTGGTGTGTATTGGAAGCCACTGCCAAAACTCCAAGCACATCAATTTGATTATGTGATGCCACATACTTTAATGCTGTTTCTCCCGATCCTTCTCCAATAAACCCGCTGTCGTCAAACATGACAAAAACAGGGTCATAAGGTGTCCGCAGAATCAATTTCACTATGTCCCTTCCCGTTAAGCGCGTCGGGTTGCTTTGGGACGCAGAAATGCAGCGTCCTCCAAACTCCTTCGCCAACAGTTCAATTGTTCTTTGTGCATACTCGTCTCCATCAGTCACCAAAATAACCCTTCTTCTCATTTATCATTATCCTTTCGGCTTAAAAATCAGCGCTGCTATAAATGAAAATGTAATGGCAGCACTTATACCGGCAGATGTCAGCTGGAAAATCCCCATCCCGATTCCGATGAATCCGTGTTTTTTTGCTGCCATCATCGCTCCGTGCATAAGGGAATGACCGAAGCTTGTAATAGGCACAGTTGCTCCCGCTCCGGCAAAACGAATTAAATTGTCATAAATGCCAAATCCGTCCAAAATCGCTCCTATCACAACAAAACTGCTCATGATATGAGCCGGAGTAAGTTTTGTCATATCCATAAGCAATTGTCCTACTACACAGATAGCTCCACCGACTAAAAACGCATATACAAAATCCATAACCTACACCCCTTTCACAGCCTCAAAGACGACCCCATGAGCGATGGTCGGAATCGTTTCCTTTTGCTGTACCATAGTCGGACTCAGCAATGCTCCTGTTGCCACCACTAAAATTCTTTTTAGATTGCCAAGCTTCATTTCTTTCAACAGATGGCCATATGTCACAACTGCAGAGCAGGCACAACCGCTGCCACCGGCAAACACCTCTTGGTCTTTGTTGTAAATCATTAAGCCGCAATCGTTGTACACATCACCTAAATCATACCCCTCATCCAACAGCATCTGACGCATAATGGGAGCACCTACACCCGACAAATCTCCCGTTACGATTAAGTCATAATCATTTGCGGTTCGATTCAAATCTTCAAAATGCTGTTGAATGGTGTGAGCTGCGGCTGGCGCCATAGCTGAACCCATATCAAATGGATCCTTTATGCCAAGGTCCTTCACTTTTCCAATTGTTGCAGCTGTAATTTTAATGGGACTTGGCTGTCTACTTACTAAAGCACACCCCGCACCTGTCACAGTAAACGTTGCTGTATCCGGCTTTTGTCCCCCATATTCCGTTGGATAACGAAACTGCCGCTCTGCCGTGGCATTATGGCTGCTGGTAGCAGCCAATATACGATTCGCAAACCCCCCGTCCACTAAAGCGGAACCGATGGCCAATGTTTCCATGGAAGTAGAGCATGCGCCGAACATGCATAAAAACGGAACACCAAGCTCCCTTGCCACATAATTTGCTGTGACGTTTTGATTTAACAGATCACCTGCCAGTAAAAAATCAATATCCGTTGGTTGCAAATTTGCTTTTTGCAAGCTGGATTGAATGGCATCAGACATTAAACGGCGTTCCGCCAGCTCCCAGTTGTCTTGCCTGCAATGTAAATCTTCATAAGTAGTATCAAATAAGCTCCCAAGCGGACCTGCCGCCTCTTTGGGTCCAACTGCGGTGCCGCTTGCATTTACATATAAATCATTTTGAAACACCCATGTTTGCTTTCCAGTCAGTCTCATGATGTCTGCCTCCTTTTACATGAGAAGTTTAAAAACGTATCGGATGATTCCGACGACATATGCAGCAACAGCACCAAAAACAATTACGCTTCCCGCAAGCTTGAACATATTCGTTGATACCCCTAGAACAATTCCTTCACTTCTATGTTCGATAGCAGCACTTGCCATGGAATTGGCAAATCCCGTTACCGGAACAGCAGAACCTGCTCCGGCAAACTGCCCCAATTTGTCATATACACCAAAGCCCGTTAAAAGAACAGAAATTAAAATAAGGGTAGCTACCGTCGGATTTCCTGCATTTTTTTCGGTAAAGTTGAAATAATTCATATAAAACTTCATCAACACTTCACCAAATGTACAAATGGCTCCACCTACCAAAAATGCTTTGACGCAATTTTTGAAGTAAGGCGGTTTGGGCTGGTATTGCTTAATACTGTTTGTATAATCATCTTTCAACTTTTGCTTTCCCATGCTGCTCCTCCTATTTTTCAATAAAATAAATCCAGTGAAATAAAGAACCAAGTACCTTTCCAAAGACAATCGCCATCAGCAACAGCACAATTTTGTCATAAACACCTACCCGCTTTGCCAAAATAGGCAGCACATTCAATACTTCCGTTAAAGCAGCTGCCAGCATGCCGATAAATGTTCCGCATGCCAGACCGAGCGGAATCAACCAATAATCGGATGCATGAAACACAGTATCCCGCAAGCTGAACCATCCTCCGCATAAGGCCCCGAACACGACCGCCAGTTCATATGCATGAATGTGCTTAACTGATTTTGTTAATTGCGTAAGGCGCGGTATCATGCCTAAAACAGTTAAAAAAGCGACAAATCCACCTCCGACCGCAATTCCCCCGGCAAGCCCAATAAATATGACTACAATAATTTCAATCGTCTTCAAGCTTCTTCATGCTTTCTTTGTTTTCATGAATCATGACATAATGGTCGAGGGCTTGCTGATATTGGAACATTTCCACTTCAAGTGGACTTGGTTCTTCATTAATGCGTTTTTTAAACACATGATTAAAAAATAAAATCATCCCGAGTCCCAATCCGAATGAATACGGAATTTGAAAAACCAGCGGCTTTTCCTTCACTTCGCCGGTCACCATGTAATAAATGCGCTGATGAACCTGCTGCATGCTTACATCTTCATGAAAGTAAATGATGGCAAGTCCTGCCCCAACGAACAAAAGCAGCCAAACGAGAGCAAAAACGAGCGGGTTGACCTTTTTCTTTTCCAGTACAATCTCTACAATAGTTTGCGTCGGTCCTAACAGACTTACTTCTATTTCTTCATCGTGCCCTTGAATCGCCCGAATGACCATCATCGCGTCAATGACAACATGCGTTTTATCACGCTTTGTAATTTGATAGACAGGGAGCTGCTGTAATTGCTCCATCCCAAAACCTGTTACTTGAGCAAGGTCTTCAAGCTTTATCTTATAAGAAGGGCTGACCTGCAGCCGTTGTCGCATTTTTACGTAGACTGTTTTTTTCATCGTCATCACTTCTCCCGCATGAAGAATTACTCGTACCTGTAGTATGCTTTTGTAAAATTTTCTCATACAACTTTTTATGAAAATATCCTTGCATCAGCTTCTTGTAAAGCCTGGGTATACAGTAAAGTTATGATGATTTTTCACAAAATCCCTTGCATCATCCAAAATAAAAAAGCTTCCGCATGTGCAGAAGTTTTTTCCTTACGTCTTTTTGTTTCGGGACAGATTCGCAATACTAGCAACCAGTCCGCCCTGAATAATAACAATCCCAACTGTCATCATGGCAATTGCGGAGCCGCTCATTACGATACAGCTCTTTTTTCGTCGATTATTGCCATTTCACATTTAAATATATGGCTCTGTTAAAGGTAGATGTTGATATTTGATACCTGCCCGAAATCTTGATATAATCAAAAAACAAGAACAAACATTCGGGAGGTTATCAAGGTGAGCAAAGCGTTTAGCAACTTGTTAAAGTATATCGACAGATTACCGCACACTCAAAAAGAACAAGTTTATCAATGGGTTAAACGCTATGTAGAACCTTTTTCCTCTGCTGGTGGTCGTTTAATCACTGAAATGAGAGAAACTCGCTTCAAAGAAGGATTTGAATGTCCTCACTGTTCATCAGTACACATTGTTCGTTTCGGAAAAGTAAAAGGTCGTCAACGGTATCGTTGCAAAAGTTGCAGAAAAACCTTTACTGATACGACTAACACTATACTTTATCGCACCAGAAAAGGTGACGAATGGATTACTTTTGTTGACTGTATGTTCAAAGGATACTCACTGCGAAAATCGGCTGAAATCGTAGGGGTTACTTGGGTTACACTTTTTTATTGGAGACATAAACTGCTGAAGGCATTAAAACAAATGGATTTTGACCATTTTGAAGGTATCGTTGAAATTGACGAGACCTATTTCCTGTACTCTCAAAAAGGGCAACGGGGCATTACGGAACGCAAACCTCGTAAACGTGGCGGAAAGTCCAAACATAGGGGGATTAGCCACGAACAGGTTTGTGTTCTTGTAGCCAGAGACCGAACAAAAGCAACCGTCTCCAAAGTTGCTTGTATGGGTCGTATTGTGAAAACAAAAGTCGATAATTTAATCGGTTCTAAACTTTCCAATGAAAACGTGATTGTAACCGATGCTTGGAGAGCCTACAAAACCTATGCAAAAGAAAAAGGTTTAGAGCATTATCGTATTAAATCAGACGATGGCAAACACGTTATTAAGGGCTTGTACCATATCCAAAATGTCAATGGTCTTCATTCACGCTTGAAGCGATGGATAGACCGATTCAAAGGTGTCTCTACAAAATATCTTGATAATTACCTTGCCTGGTTTTTATTTGTCGATAGTCGAAGTAACGAAAGCACGAAACAGCATATTAAAGAATTTCTTCTAACATCATTTGTATTTGAAATAACTGACACATATGATAGTTTACGACTGTCAAAAATTATTGTTTGACCATAATTTTCACTTATGGTCGAGAAAGGGGAAAAAGTTGAAATATTATACAAAAGATTGGTATAAGGAAATGCAAGTATTTGGTTTCTTATCTTTTCCTGAAACTAAAGAAGAATGGGAAGAAACCATTGATTTTTACACCTCAGAAGGTATAGATTATAAAGAAAATTTCAGAGAGGACTTGGAATCACGAAAAAGTGATTTATTACGATTTCTTCCTGTGTCTTTTCATCCATATATCCTTAATGGAACTTTGAATTCAGAGTATCCATCAGAAGAGCTTAGAAAAATAGCTGAACAGTGGCAGAAAGAATACACTCATAGAATGGAAAAACTTGATGAAGAATACTTAAACCACTATAAATCTATTAAGGATAAACTTCCAAAAAATGTTGTTAAGTTACACGAAGATTCATTGCACGATGCTAATGTAAAATCCTATAATTCCCCTTCAAAAGATACCTTTATAATGACTTTGGATTGTAGAGGTGGATTTCATTACTTTACAGACATTAAACTCACTTTTACAGGCGTTAAGGAACTTAATTTACCAGAAGGATTTGAAGGTGCATATTGGCTATACGATGAAGTCTATTCAACAAAAGAAGGATTTGAACTTCGTGTTTTATTCGACTGTCCATTTTCAGAAGTAAAAATAAAAGCAGAAAATGTATTAATTGAAACATTAAACGATTAAGTTTATAAATGAGAACTTCCCGTTTGGAGAAGTTCTCTATATTTGATGTTAAATCAACATTAAAATTTAACAGAGCC
>JBHGXS010000073.1:0-1740 GCA_041920565.1 Bacillus sp. (in: firmicutes)
TGCTGGTACGCAAACGCTGGCTGGCTTCTTTATTGCTCATTGTCAGTTTGATGGGAAGTCGTTTTCTAAACTACGGATTAAAGATTTGGTACGAGCGGCCGAGACCGGACATCAATTTGTTGGTGACTGCTTCCGGCTACAGCTTTCCGAGCGGCCACGCGATGAACGCCACTGCCTATTTGGGCTTTATCGCGTATTTAACAATTACAGAACATCGATTGACACTTTGGCAAAAGGTTTTGCTTATCATCGTGACAGGGTTTCTTATTCTTTCGATTATGATCAGCCGCGTGTATTTGGGAGTTCATTATCCTTCAGATATTCTGGCAGGCTGCGCTGCCGGGGGAAGCTGGCTCATCTTATGTATTTTTCTTCATAGCCGGTTTGAGCGGCAGATACAATAAAAGTCTCCGTGTTGATGGAGACTTTTACTTTTTGCTCGGTTCTACATGAATATGTGAATTTTGAATGTAATGATTCACACGCAATTGTTCTTCAATTTCGTCCGTAATTCGATGACTTTCCTCTACATCCATGGCAGCATCCACTTCAATCACTACATCCACATACGTTTCATTGCCGTACTTTCGGGCTTTTAAGTCCACGAGCTCTTCCACTCCTGCCACCGATTCAATGGTTTCTTTATATTCTTCTATTTTGCTTGGGTCATATCCGTCCGTTAACATGTGAGAGGCTTCTTTAAAAATATCCCAAGCCGTTTTGCAAATAATGACTCCGACCGCAACAGCTGTAAAAGGGTCTAACAGCGGCAAGCGGAACTGTGACCCCGCCACGCCGATAATCGTACCTACGCTGACGAAAGCATCGGATAAATTATCTTTTGCCGCAGCTTCTAACGCTTTACTATTTGTTCGTTTTGCTAGTCTGCGATTATATACATATACACCGAACATGGCGATAGCACAGAAAGCTGCAGCCCATGCAGCCAACACGTCCGGAGCTTCCTGTTTTTTCAAAAAGAACGTTGCTGCACCATCGAAAATAACTTGCAGTCCGACGCTCATCATAATAAAGGAGGCAAAAAGGGAGGAAATCTGCTCCGCGCGGGAATGACCATACGGATGGTCTGGATCGCGCGGTTTTCTGGAAATCTTCAATCCGATTAATACGGCCACTGACGCTCCTATGTCTGTTAAGTTGTTTAATCCGTCCGCACGCAAGGCGTTGGAATCGGTAAAAAAGCTCACGATAATTTTAATAGCAGATAAGGCGGCATAGGCAGCAATGCTGACAACGGCTCCCCGGTCTGCCTCTTGATGCTTGACTTGTTCCATGTACTAACACCCTCTCAAAAAAGTCCCTTTCTAGAGTATCAAACGAAGGTCGTGTGGGTCTATACAAACATTTTTGGCGTGTTGGACATTTTTAGAGGGGGGATAACAGTGTTTCGTCCGGTTCATTAAGTTGGATAAACGCAAAAAAAGATGAACCCAAATAGGTTCATCTTCCGTTTTAGAAGTTTTGTAAAAACTCGTTTACTTGTTCTTCTGTTTTTGCATTTGCGCTATGTAGATGACCGATTTTTTCTCCATCCTTGTAGATTAATAAGCTTGGGATGCCCATCACTTGATATTGCTCTGCAATGTTAGGAAATTCATCTTTGTTGATTTCGTACCAATGGAACTTGTTATGTTCTGCGATTACATCTTCGATAAAGTTGTCCATGCGCATGCAGTCAGGGCACCATGTAGTGTAGAACTTTACCACTACCGGTTCTTT
>JBHGXS010000076.1:0-1993 GCA_041920565.1 Bacillus sp. (in: firmicutes)
GCATTTATGTATTTAATTAATATTTACAATATAAAGAATTGTCATTAAAATTTAACTGAGTATTGAAAAAACGGGATTGCAACGAAACTTTTTCGCGAGATACAAAGCTGGGCGAAGAGTAACGGAACGAGGCGGCTGCAGTGGAACTCCAGCCCGGGAAGCATTTTTTTTTGCAAAAATCTTGGATTACAGTCCATTCCGGAAGACCTTGACTATCCTTTATTTGAGATGGAATTCAATGATGAGTAAGGGGGAGAGGATCTATGAACAAGCCAAAACGGCTGCAAAAAGGGGATACAGTCATGATTATTGCGCCGTCCAGTCCCTCGAAAATCGAAAATATAGAGAGTATGAAAATAAAACTGGAAGAAATGGGTCTGCAAGTAAAAATTGGTGCATCTGTTTATGAAAAGCGAGCGTATCTGTCCGGTGGTGATTCCATTCGCCTTAGTGATATTCATCAAGCTTTTACAGATAAAAGTGTAAACGGGGTATTGTGTGCCTGCGGGGGATATGGGAGCGGACGTCTACTAGATTCAATTGATTTTCAGTTGATCAAGGAAAACCCAAAAATTTTTTGGGGTTATAGTGACATAACGGCTCTGCACATTGCATTTCAAAAGCGCGCAGACTTGATTACATTTCATGGTCCGATGATGCAAGAATGCGGAGCGGATACAGTTCATGAGGATACTATATCTTCTTTGCAGCAGCTATTTGAACCAAAACAAATGAGTTTCCGAACAAAAGACAGCTCTTATCCTGCCTTCTCACATATAGTAGAAGCACCGATGACAGGCGGAAATCTGACTGTAATGACAAGCACAATCGGAACTCCGTATGAAGTGGATGTAAAAGGAAAAATTTTATTCATTGAAGATATCGGCGAAGAGCCGTATCGAATCGACCGTATGATCAATCAATTGCGTCTGGCAGGTAAATTTGAAGATTGTGTTGGTGTGGTATTAGGCGATTTTAATGACTGTGCTCCGAAAAAGAGAATCGATTCTTTAACGATTCAAGAAATCATCTACGATCACGTTGTACCATATGAAGCTCCTATTCTGAGCGGATTTCCGGTAGGTCATTGTGAACCGAACTTCGGAATACCATTTGGAGTGCAAGTAAAGATGGATGGGAAAAACAAAACGTTAACATTTGATGCAGGTATACAATAAAAGGACCAAGTGTGGTCCTTTTATTTATGCAGAAAGCTTCGTGTCCAATGCCGACCTGCTTCTTTTATCATGTAGAGCATAGTATAAGAACGCCGTTATCATTATGATGCCTGCACAAATGATATACATTGTATGATAATTTGTTGCCGCAGCAACCAGTCCTAGCACAAAGGATCCAAGTCCGATACCGGAATCGAAGAAGGAAAAATAAGTAGATGTTGCCAATCCTCTGCGATGAGCAGGGGCAATGTTAACTGCAATGGTTTGGAAGCTTGGAACTAATGTGCCATATCCCAATCCGATGACAGCACCGGCCGCCAATAGAGTAAAAGTTGTCTCGGCTTGACTTAATATAATCATACCAATTGCAAATAAGGCAATACCCGGATATACGATCCAGCTTGTCAAACAGCTTCCCTGTAAATGGACGAGATGCAAGAATGACAATGGAATAGACAACAAAAAAGTAGCTTGCCGCAACAGTCAACCCCATTTCTTTTGCATATAAGGAAATAAAAGAAAGAATGCCGCTATAGGCAAACGCCAGCGTGAAGGCAGCAAAAGATATCGGTACGGAAGAAGGCTCAATTAAATCTCTTATACGGAAGCTTGATGGCTATTCCATTTTTGTTGAAGTTGTATTCAACGGTATTTTTACAACTGCCGCACAAATGAAAGATAAAAGCGAAAACAAAGAACATAAGAAAAAAACAACAGTAAAATTGTAATGAGACACAACGGTCAATCCCCAAAATGGCCCAATAACCATGGCCATGCTCATAAACATGCCGTAATATCCTAGACCTTCTCCGCGG
>JBHGXS010000107.1:0-8080 GCA_041920565.1 Bacillus sp. (in: firmicutes)
AAGATACCCTGAAAAAGACGAACAGCCGAATCAAAAAAATCATCGAAAATCAACTTCAGCAGTGGATAGCCGGCCTTCCTAGTTATATCAAGGCTTATTTGCCGATTTCACTCTGCGAAAGTTGAGTAAGTAAGTAGATAATTTTTTTACAAAAAAAGAAAGCCGTTTACATGAACGGCTTTTCTCCATGATTATTTACGTCTTTCATACACAATAAACTCAAATTCATATGGGTTCTTTTCATCCCGCATGCCTTGTTCTTGTTTCACAACTTTCCACTCTTCTTCATTAAAATCAGGGAAAAATGTATCCCCTTCAAACGTTTCATGAATGTGCGTTACATACAATCGGTCGGCAAGAGGCAATGCTTGTTCAAAAATTTGTGCTCCTCCGATCACAAATATCTCTTCCTGTTTGGTTTGCTTCACTTCTTCTAAAGAGTGCACAACGGTAACCCCTTTAGGCCGATAGTCCTTATTTCTTGTGACAATAATATTTTCCCGCCCCGGCAGCGGCTTGCCTATAGACTCATATGTCTTGCGTCCCATCACAACCGGATGGCCATATGTCACCTTTTTAAAGTAGGCCAAATCAGCAGGAAGGCGCCACGGCAAATCATTATTTTTACCGATTGTTCTATTGTCGTCCATCGCCCAAATTAGAGAAATCATACACTGACAACTCCTTTAATATGCGGATGGGCTTCGTAATTTTCTAGTATAAAGTCCTCATATTTAAAATCAAAGATGGACTTCACTTCCGGATTCAGCTTCATTGTCGGTAACGGTTTCGGATCACGAGTCAGCTGTAATTTCACTTGCTCTAAATGATTTGTGTAAATGTGGACATCCCCAAATGTATGAACAAATTCACCCGGCTCCAAATCGCACACTTGGGCAATCATCATTGTCAATAATGCGTAGGATGCTATGTTGAATGGTACTCCCAAAAAGACGTCAGCAGACATGATCTTCCATGAAGTTCGCTACACTTCACGCGTTCTTATTAGAACTGCTGCGTGTCACCACGCAGATGAGACTATATCATCATCTACAAGAGATGCCTTGCGTTTCGAGTGTCAATCGCTTACACTCTACTCCCCTACGGGATAGTCGTTCGGCATTTATTTATTCTTTTTCAGAATAAAATTTAGCACAGGATTGTCTCTGATGAGAGTTTCCCTGTTTAGCAAGGTTTTTCAATGTGGATCGCTCCACAAGGGCGCTATGCGTTAACGCTGATACAACTGACAGGATAACTTGCCATTCGCTACATAAAATTGGAACAAACAATGACATGGCGGGAGCGCCATATTGTCAATATCGGACACATTCCATGCGGATACGATAAGGCGGCGGGAATCCGGATTATTTTTAATTTGGTCGATCAAATTGGAAATTTGATCAATCGTTCCCCCGTCTTTTGTCGGCCAAGATCGCCATTGATGACCGTATACCGGACCTAGTTCCCCGTTTTCATCCGCCCATTCGTTCCAAATGCGCACTCCATTGTCCTGTAAATACTTTACATTTGTGTCTCCCTTTAAAAACCAAAGAAGCTCGTGAATGATGGATTTTAAATGAAGCTTTTTCGTTGTCACAAGAGGAAATCCTTCACTTAGATTAAAGCGCATTTGATAGCCGAATGTGCTGATTGTCCCCGTCCCTGTTCGGTCTTCTTTTGTAACGCCGTTCTCTAAAATATGCTTGCACAACTCTAAATATTGACGCATACTTCACCAGCTTTCTATGTATAGTTTCCCATCCATTTTAGCATATCCTTTCAACAAACGGACAAAAAAATAGGGCTGTCCTATTTTACGACAGCCATTGCGGCGGTTTGTTTTTATCCCAATATATTTTTCCTAAATCATTATGCGCAAAAAAGTTATCCTCTGCTGAGTGGTAATGGAAATTAAAATAATATCCGTCTTTGGGCGGATGGTCGCGCCTTACGTGAAAGCGCAGCAAGTCTTTTCCGGTTCTCGTATCGTACACATGAAAGATTTTTTCATTTTCTCCGCCTTTTGGCTTTGGCGAAATCGCTAAATGTTGAAGAGAATCAGGCGGTAATGATTCCGTAAAAGCTGTAAGAGTGTCTTCTATACGGGGCATCACGGTGTTTTTAAACTCTTTTTCGATAACCGGACCGATTTTCGAACCGAATTTCATCATCGACTGCTTTTCTGCTTCTTCCACTGCATACGAAATAAAATAAGTCGGTGTAATCTCGGGCTCTTCAACCGTTTCATCTTCCGGCTGCTGCTCTTCCGTTTGACTAGGCTGCTCTAAATTTTGTCTTGTCGGCCTGTCCGCTTTCGCGTTTGTATCCAACAGCACCGCAGGCGGTGTAACTAATCCAAATGTAAATATGGTTATTAACGCAACGAGCGTTTTCTTCATCCATACCGGCATAACGATCTTCCTTTCGAAACTCCCCATTAATATGTAAATATATTCAAACGGTTGTTATCTTCTTGTCTATACTATATTACAATTATACAAAAGATTTCTTTATAACACTATTACGTTTCCATTAAATTTCGTGAATTATTTTAAATTTACTGATTTTTCAGAATTAAAGTTCACAAAATGGACATAATTTAGTAATATGGACATAAGTGGTTATCTCGCGTGTAGGAGGGATAAATATGGAGTTACATGTGTTATACTTCATCACCGGCTTTATCACTATCGCATATTTTGTATACCAAACGATCACAGACTGACTTTATCCATAAAAAAAGATGGTTCCCCTCCATCTTTTTTATCTGTGTTATTAATACCTTGTCATCGCAATTGCCACTGCAAGTACCAACGTTCCTAAAATGCCAAACAATGTAACCTTCAATGCTTTTTCCTTTCCTTCTTTTCGTCGTAAATAGAAATACATCCCAATATCTAACAGTAAAATAATCACTATGCCTATGATAAGACTTCTCATGAAACAGCCACCTTTCCATACTATACTTAATAGCTAGTGTGCCCCGTTTCCATAACACTTCATTCTTATTATTGGGTTTTATGAATTTGCTTTATTGTTCGGGTAAGCTCCTCATTCCGTAAAAAAAGCTGCCATGAAAATCCGGCAGCTTTATCTACATTAAAGGAGATTCATAAGCGAACCTCCGATGGCTCCCGCTATTACAATAATCCAAGGCGGCAGTTTCCAATAAACAAGCATACTGAACAATATTGCAGCAAAAGCAAAATCGATTGGAACCAAGATAGAACTAGTCCAAATCGGTTGATAGAATGCTGCAATTAAAATTCCGACGACAGCTGCATTTACTCCCATTAACGCTCCTTTTATTTTAGGGCTGCGACGTAAACTATCCCAAAACGGAAGCGTCCCTAAAATGAGAAGGAACGCCGGCAAAAATATAGCAACTGTTGCTAACAGGCCTCCTTGCCATCCATCAATCACTGCGCCGATATATGACGCAAACGTAAATAATGGTCCGGGTACAGCTTGTGCCGCACCATAACCGGCAAGGAACGCTTCTTTACTTAGCCATCCAGCCGGAACAAATTCACGTTCAAGTAAAGGCAAAACTACATGACCGCCGCCAAATACTAAAGAACCTGCCCTATAAAAGCTGTCGAACATAGCAACCCACTTCAGTGAAGTGACTTCCCTTAGAATAGGAAGAAAAAGAAGCAATGCAAAAAATAATGATAAACATGTGAAGGCAAAACTCCGAGAAACAGGAAAGTGCACTCTGGATGCATCATCTTCTTTATGTTCTTTATAAATAAGAAATCCAGCTAATGCAGCGAATACAATAACACCGATTTGCGTATAAGAAGTTTGCCATAAAACTGTGCCGATTAAGGCAAACAAGGCAATCGACTTTCTTTGTAAATCGGGTGTCAGTTTTTGGGCCATGCCTAAAATTGCATGTGCTACTATTGCCACCGCCACTATTTTTAAACCATGAATCCATCCGGCATCGCCAATATCCAATCCTTGCAGTATCAATGCAAAAAAAATCAATGCTATAACAGAAGGGATTGTAAAACCGATAAACGCTAATATTCCCCCTAACACACCTGCACGCATGACTCCGACTCCGATTCCGACTTGACTGCTTGCCGGACCAGGCAAGAATTGGCATAAAGCCACTAAATCCGCATAGCTGCGTTCATCCATCCATTTTCTTCTGCGGACATACTCTTCATGAAAATACCCTAAATGGGCAACCGGTCCGCCAAATGACGTGAGGCCGAGTCTTGCTGAGACTAAAAGTATTTCGAGCAATGACTTAAAATCTCTTTTTTGTTTTGTTTGCTCCATTGTTGAACCCCTCTTATCTTGCTCTTTTATTTCTCGAAAACCGATAATATGAATGTAATATTATCTTCCCTTAGTTTTCAAGGAAGAACCAGAGAAATTAACGTAACTTTTACATTCCTTACTTAATAACTCAACTTTCGCACATAAATGTTTGGTCTATGGTGCAATTCTTAATGATCTGTTCGTTTCCTTCATTATAAATCCTGCGACAACCGAATCATGTCCCGGCACTGAATGCCATTTTCATAAATTTCTTCAGTGTAATGGCGCACAAAGAAATCTCTGTCGATTCCTGTGATTCGAAATCCGCATTTTTGATATACAGCCAGCTGATCCAAACTGGAATTCCCTGTGCCAATTTCAATAGTCTTAAAGCCTTTCTCTTTCGCAAATTGGATACCGTATTGAACAAGTTGCTTTCCATATCCTTTTCCTTGTTTGTGTTTTGTGACTGCTATATTTACGATTTCCACCGTTTCCGGCCGAGTCGGCATAAGTACAATAATTCCTACTATGCGGTCTGCCTTTTTGGCTGCAAAGCACCAGCTCCTGTTAATGTAACTGTTGATGACCGTTTCAGAAGGGTCTGCGAGCAGCAGTAAATCCATAAGTTCTCTATCTATAGCTTGAACTTGTTCAAATGTTAATTTTGACATACTTTTTCTCCTTTTTAGTTCAATCGAAATCCATTCATAAACTGTAAAAAATGAGTTCCTTGTGAATGTTGTTGCTTTATAATCGCGTACGTTCTCGTTTTCGGTAAAACCAATTCCGGGCAATGCACCTCAAGCAATCGTCCTTCCATCAGCTCTCTTCTCACCGTTACTTCAGGTAAAAAAGAAATGCCAAACCCCTCTTCTATAAATCGCTTTGTAACGTTCACTTGAGAAACAACCATGGTGCGAATCCGTTTATAACGCTGCTTGATCTGGCGAAGAAGATCATCCCAATACTCCGGATGATTGTGAGTAAGGATGATATGCTGAGCAAATAACTCTCCTACTTCAATTGGCGGTGCCGTTTCACTGTCTCTTCCATCGTGAGGAGCTACTAAAATGACCTTATCTTCGGCCAGAGCGATACATACTAAATCTTTATGATGGACATGCATTCTGGACAGTCCGATATGTACGCTGTCTTCTAAAACTGCGGATGCGATATCTTTCGATTCAAGCACTTGGACGTTCACTTCCACTTCCGGAAATTTGCTTACATATTGACCAAGAATGAACGGAATGATCGAAGCCGCAACCAACGGAGAAACTGCAATCGTTAAACGCTTATTGTATCCTTGGCGAAACCGATGCAAATCCGCTAGTCCTGCTTCATGAACTCGCAGCAGTTCCAAGGCATGAGGCAAAAACCGCTTTCCCTCTTCTGTCAGTCTCACCTTTCTTCCCGTTCTGTCGAACAGCTTACATCCTAAATATTCTTCTAACAGCTTAATATGAACGGTTACCGTCGGCTGTGAAATATACAATTCATTCGATGTTTGGCGAAAATTTTCATTTTTGGCGGCATTAATGAATGTTTCAAGCCATTTAAATTCCATACTGCTCCCCTCGGCTTTTCGTTAGGCTGTCTTTCTTGCACGATTTCAGTCAAATTTGTAATAAATTGTACCAAAGCTGTGATTCGTTAAGCTCAATCCATCATTCGTCGCGCTGAAAACAGCTTTTAATTATAATTTCCAATTAAATTAATTATGAATATTCAATATATTCAATCGATTAAATTGTATATAATGGTAGTAATTAAAGGAAGGGGGAATTTATCATGGTTCAAAAAGGATTAAAAGGAATAGTTGCGGCGGAAACGAAAATCAGTTTTATTGATGGAGAAAACGGTATATTGGTTTACAGAGGATTTCCTGCCAAACAATTGGCATTGCAATTTTCATTCGAAGAAGCTGCTTATTTCCTTTGGTACGGACAGTTCCCGAATGAAAACGAACTTCATATCTTCATAGAAGCATTAAAAGCCAACCGTGACTTACCTTCTTACGTATATGACCTCATTCAAACTTTGCCAAACGATATGGATGTCATGAATCAACTGTTAACGGCTGTTTCTGCACTTGGAACGAGTGAATTCAAATGGAAGCCAAACATAGCACAGGCGATTCGCTTGACTTCCATAGTCCCTGCCATCATTGCGGCTATTTATCGAAAAAACAATGGATGCCAATATATCGAACCGAACCGCAATTTAAATCATACAGAAAACTATTTGTATATGCTGACAGGGCAAATCCCTTCTCCTGTTCATGCCAAGGCGCTGGAAGCCTATATGATTTTAACGATGGAGCATGGCATGAATGCTTCGACCTTCGCTGCCAGAGTCATTTCTTCCACAGAATCGGATATGGTATCAGCAGTTTCCGGCGCAATTGGAGCCATGAAAGGCCCTTTGCACGGAGGTGCTCCTACAGGTGTCATTGATATGTTACATGAAATCCAAACTATCGAAAAAGCAGAGGAATGGCTCCGTACCAAGCTCGAAAAACAAGAACGCATCATGGGATTTGGTCATCGTGTCTACAAAACGAAAGACCCGAGAGCGGAAGCGTTGAGAGAGATTATAACTCAAATTGGAAAACACGACCCATGGCTGCAGTTAGCCGGATATGTAGAAGAAAAAGCCATTCAATTATTAGAGCAATATAAACCGGGAAGAAAGCTATATACCAATGTGGAATTTTATGCTGCTGCTGTGATGAAGGCATTGGATATGGCACCTGTTTTATTTACGCCAACCTTTACCGCAAGCCGCACCGTCGGCTGGACAGCTCATATTTTAGAACAAGCTGAAGATAATACCATTTTCCGGCCGGAGTCGCGGTATGTGGGAAGTTTTCATGATATGATGTGAGAGAGTCCGTATTTACCTGGACTCTTTTACATAACAGGGGGAGAAAAGATGAATGATCGATTTTTATTTTTATTTGGGGGAAATCCGTCTCTGTTTGAGGCAAACCATGAGTTTGTTGCTGCATCCGGAGGAAACGAAGCAAAAATTGCGCTGCTTTTTACTTACTCTGTTGAATGGGAGCGATACTTACCTCATTATGTGAATCCGTGGAAAGAAATTGGGATTCACAGCTATTCGCTTGTTATGCCCGATGAACACGGCCGTTTCGATTATGAAAAAACAGCGGAAACCTTGAATGCCGCTACCGGCATTTACATCGGGGGCGGAAATACGCAATCCTATTATCGGCACTATGCCTCCTCACCAATGAAAGAGCTCATAAAAGAACGATATTCTCAAGGAGTTCCGGTTGCAGGATGTTCTGCCGGGGCACTCATTTCATTAAGCAAAAGCTTTATTTTTCCTGATGAAACAAAAGATAATCATTTGGAAATAATTGAAGGAATCGGTCTCCTCTCCGATGCGCTTATCGGGGTTCATTATACTGAAGAAAATCAACATCCATATCTAGTTAAAGCAATGGAAAAACTATCAATCCAAACCGGATACGGAATTGATGAAAATGCTTGTGCGGTGTTCAAGAATGAAAAGCATGTGTTAAGTATAGGAGATTCGGTTCATAGATTATAAGGAAGTGGGATGGGATCCAATGCCTTTTTATGTCAGCGTGCAAGATTGGGTTTCCTGCTTAAAATTTCTTCAATGTTGTCCCAGCCGTACGCTGCTTTATCAACTTCTAATCTATCTAAGTACAGAAGCTGCCAAAAAAACTTTAGAGAAATCTAAAGATTTTTTTGTTTCCTCAATTTGAGAACATAGGATAAAATAAGCAAGATAACAGGCGTCAATGCCA
>JBHGXS010000105.1:0-1408 GCA_041920565.1 Bacillus sp. (in: firmicutes)
AAGCGTTCCGCAGGCATATGTTACAGGGACTCCCGCCCTTGTATGTAAAGCGATTAAACCCGCAGCGCCAAATGACTCATCGTCCGGGTGCGGCAATACTACTAGTACATGTCGTTCCATTTTCTTATCTCCTCTCTTAAAATGGTGTTTTGCTTAACTGCAGCGCTACGGCCAATCTTCCTTTTGAATCATGACCTGCCATCAATAAACGACCTTTTTCATCTATTTCCCAATGGGTCAAACCTTCTGCATAAACCCATCCTAACTGCATTTTTAATCCAACACGGTACGGTCCGTTCCCAGCGATCTTTCCGCGCTCTATTTGAATCAGGCCATTACGGATAAACGCTCCGACCGTCATCGCTTTTGAATCAAAATGAGAAGCATAAGCTCCGTTTGTCGTTTCCAAATGAAGATACAGCTGTTCATTTACAAGACTTTCGAGTTTTGCTTGAACTTCTTGAGGATTAATTGGCTTCAACTTGTACGCCCTCCTTAACTATTCTGTATTTATCTTAGTGTAAGAGTACCAAATTATGCAAACGGTACGAACCAGAATAAAAAAATTTTTATATTTTATAGTTATTCACATTGAACTCCCCACCACTTACTTTTCTGCGAACCGTTGCAGCGGGGGTCTTCTTGCTCAATCTATATACAATCCATTGATTTACTGTTGTTTTTTATTACTTTAAACATCTCTGCATTTCTTTCTCACTTGGAATTTGCTACAATGTCTGAGTAGACAGCATCTAATTTCGACAATTTCAGCAGCAAACATGGAATCGAACGAATCAAAGGAGATGGATGAATTTGGAACATACTGTTCATGAAGTGGCAAATTGGCAATATTATACGGCAATTGCTGTGTTTTTAGTAGCCTATGCCATCATTATTTCTGAAAAAATTAACCGGGCTGTCATCGCACTGCTCGGGGCAGTTATCATGGTCATGATCGGTGTCGTAGACCTTGAAGCCGCTTATAAAATTCACATTGAATGGGAAACGATTACATTATTAATCGGCATGATGATTCTTGTGAATATCACAAGCAAGTCCGGGGTATTTGAGTATGCGGCCATCAAATCTGCTAAGATGGCAAAAGGAAACCCCATTCTTATCTTGGTCATTCTCTCTCTATTGACTGCACTCGGCTCTGCCTTTTTGGATAACGTGACTACAGTTTTATTAATTGTTCCGGTTACCTTGTCCGTTACGCGTATGTTAAAAGTCAATCCGGTTCCGTATCTCATTTCGGAAGTATTGTTCGCCAATATCGGAGGCACCGCAACACTCATTGGCGATCCACCGAATATCATGATCGGCTCGGCAAATAAACATTTGGATTTTAACGCATTTTTGTTCAACTTAACTCCCATCGTATTTATCATTACTATTGTAACTGTCA
>JBHGXS010000109.1:0-3053 GCA_041920565.1 Bacillus sp. (in: firmicutes)
TGATGTATGACTAATATGTGACACAGTTCCAGACAGAAAATTATATATTGCATCTTACAATTTCATTTACCGCATTGTTTAAGAAACTTTTTTCATAAATACTTGTCCTTGCTTATACAATTGTAATAACATGAAAAGAAAACAGCGGAGGGAATGTATGTTGACGTTTGAACCCGTTACGGAAGACAAGTTGGAAATTGTAAAAGAAATGGTCAATTCCAACAGTGAATACAACGTATTAGAAAATGGGGATCCGACCCGGACGGACGAAGAAATAAAAGAAGAATATATTTATAATCAAGAAGGACGTTCTACATATTTTATTAAGGCTGATGATACATACATCGGTTTACTTGATTACATGGAACTTAATGAGCAGGATGGATATCCGTGGCTTGGTTTATTGCTGATCCATCGCGATTATCAAGGATATGGTTATGGAACAAATGCTTATTATGCATTTGAAGACATGATGAGAGAAAAAGGGAAGACGCACCTTCGTTTAGGAGTATTGCTCGATAACAAAAAAGCAAGGGCGTTTTGGGAATCTGTCGGATTTTCCTTTTTTGCACAAAAAGAAACGACCAAAGGAATTCTCGTGGATTGTTTAAAAAAGAAGCTATAGCAGGGGGAAGCAAGAGTGATTGACATTCGAAAAGCAACAATAGAAGATGTACCAGACATTTTAAAAATATATAATCATGCGGTTCTTCATACGACCGCAACGTTTGACTTAAAAGAAAAAACACTGGAAGAAATGAAGGTGTGGTTTCAAAAATACAATGACCGTTATCCGCTTATCGTCGCAACAATCGATGGAAAGATCGTAGGGTATTGTTCTCTGTCGCCGTTTCGTGAAAAGGAAGCATATCGGCAAACGGCGGAGATTTCCGTATATGTTCATGAAGAGGCAAGAGGAAAAGGAATTGCTCGCAAGCTGATACAAACTATCATTGAGCTTGGAAAACAAGCAGACCACCATGTGATTGTGGCGGGAATTACAGCCGGAAACGATGTAAGCGTCCATCTTCACGAAAGCTTCGGCTTTACTTTCATCGGCTGCTTCCGTGAAGTTGGGTATAAATTTGACCAGTGGCAAGACGTGCTATTTTATCAACTCACTCTTTAACTATTAAGAAAAGGGTTGTGAGAAACTATGCTGATGATGGCGGTCATGATCGGAGGAATTTTGTTTTACCTGATAACAGAAGCAGTCACGAAAAGGGTGGCCGGGCTGCTTGGCAAAAAAGGACTCCCCTATGAACTGCAGCAATTGCCAATGTTTCTCGTATTATTCATAGGAACAGGTTCAGCATACAAACATATCATGTTAGCGCCCATTGCAGAAGTGATCATCAAATTCGTTCTTTTATACAGCGCGGTAGGCATCGTCTTTTTGCTTTTTTTAGCGCTTATACGGCAACTGCATTATCAGTCTTATATTTTTATATTGAACTGGTTGCGAAGAGATTAGAAAGCCTTACTCAAACACGAGTAAGGCTTGCGTGCTTATTGGAGCGTCTCATTTTCGAACTCCCCAAATGGATTGTAACCCAGCATTTTACGTATATCTGGAGTAATCACTCCAGCTTCTATAGAAGCGCTGTTGTTCATTAAAATGTCGTTCGGTGAAACGCTGCCGTCAAAGTATGGAATACATTCCTCGTTCATCCGGTATTCACCTCCTCTAGGTATATGTTGTGCAAATGAGAGGGGGTCTAATCCGAATCGGTTCGATCCTGTACGATAAAATACTCGTAACAGTGCAGTCCAAATCACAATTGAACGAGCAGAACAGAACATAGCCAAACAAATGTAAAAAAGCCTCTTCTGCTTGTGCAGGTCAGGATTATTTGGATTTGTGAATACCATTTTATGCATATTTTTATACAGTTTTTAACAAGTAATCTTGTATAATTAAGGAAGAAAATCCTTGCCAAAACAAAGATTTATAAACTACTGCATATTGTATAATTTTAAGTTATGCAAGAAACGTTGGTATATTAAGTGTTCCAGTAATCTATCGCTTCCGATAATGAGCGATTATGTTAACTAAATATGTATAGGATATGCAACAGGATTTTTATGATTACGGTACAAATTTAGTCAGTACTAATAAATCGTAATCATTTGAATTAAGGAGAGAAGATATGCGAAATTTATTTAGAGGAACTAACATTCTAATTTTTGTTGTCCTTGATTTATTTATGTTGTATCTTTTAGGATTTTATGTAGTAGATTTAAAAAAGTTTTCCTTCTAATCCCACAGTTAGTACGATTTTTAACCTTTTACATATTTCCTTGGATTTTTTTATATTGGTTCATACGATTAGTACAAGCATTTGAATCTAAATAACTTCCGCTTTCGGGAATTATGGTAACTAAGCAGGAGGAATTGAAAAATGACAATTAAAGATACGCCAATATTAGAAGGAAAGATATAATACTACGCCCCATAGATCCTGAAAAAGACTATAAGCAATGGTATGAAGTAATGAAAGACCCTGAAATGCATACATGGACAGGAAATACAGTGCCTAACAATCCTAATGAAACGAAAGAAATGTTACAACACTATAAAGAGTTAGATCATATCATAGCATGGTCTGTGATATTGAAAAGTACGCAAGAAATGATTGGGACATATTGGCTTGCTGTGCCAATTTCTAATGAAGAGGGAGTAATGGTTACAGGTGATGCACAACGGATAGCACGAAAATGTTGGCGTACAGGTATTACCTCTCAAGTCAGAAAGTTGGCATATGATTATGCGTTTTTCAGATTAGGAGTAGATGAAATACATGCTTCAGCCTGGAAAGCTAACACGAATTCATGTCGTTCTATGGAAAAGGCAGGCTTCACTCTATTAGAACAAAGAGAAAGATTATTTTCAAAGTATGAAAAAGTCATGACAGAAAACATTTATATTTTAAGAAAAAAAGATTGGTTCAGTAAAGAGAATTAACTTCAGATAACCTGCGTTATGTTAACTGAATATGTATATGATATACATAGTGAAAATATATATTTACAACGCTTCCTTTAGAGCAAGA
>JBHGXS010000116.1:0-2270 GCA_041920565.1 Bacillus sp. (in: firmicutes)
GGTCTGTTTTAAAAATCCGGCGTAAAATCTCTTCTTTGTTTTCTGTTTCAGATGTTAACAGCTTTCGGAACTCTCCTTGCGGCAACATAACGATTTGGCTGAATTGATTCTTCGTCAGTCCGATGAGACTCTCGATTTTTCGGTTCACATCCGTTACATGAAAACGATCCACACATGGTTCTTCTTCCTCGCCGTTTCGTACATAAAATTCAACGGCACCCCCGGTTACCGTTTTATTTCCTGCTTTTTTATGGCCCATTTGCCGAAAAATCCGATAGACTTTTCCTTTTAACTCAAACGTAAGCTCCACCGATGTATACACATCATCTGCGGCGAAATGACTTCGCAGCATACTTGTGTCGCTTCGCTCTTCTCCGCTTGCTTCTCCGTATAGGGCAAAACAAATGGCATCAAAAATCGTTGTTTTGCCGGCACCGGTATTTCCTGTTATGGAAAACAAGCGATGTTCTCCCAATTCCTGAAAATTGACAACTTCTTTCTGTTTATAGGGCCCGAATGCCGTCATAACAAGCTTTAAAGGTTTCATTGCGCACCCTCCTCTTTCTTCTGTACTTCACGCAATACGTCTAAAAAGAGTGCTTGCTTTTCTTCCGGTAGCTCTGTTCCTTTCATCTCTTTATAGAAAGCTTGCAATAATGCTAAATCGTCCATTTTATGGCGTTCCGCAACCGGCTGGTCTTCTTTCTTGTCTATGCGATAAATAGTTCGTCCGACGTGCATCGCATTTGGGTAAACAGACCGTACTTTTTCCATAGGATGAAGAATCGGGGTTTCGTCAAGCAGCTTTACAAATACATAATCTTCGCAATAGGAATGTTGCAAAATCTCTTCCATCTTTCCTTCGATAGTTTTCATGTCACGAAGAGGTGTAAGCAATCGTTTTTCCACTTGCACATTTCCTTCCCCATCTAATTCCACAACGTAAAAACCTTTATTATGGTGTTCTTCTGAGATGGAATACTTCATTGGAGAGCCGGCATAACGCACCCGTTCGTCTCCCACATGGTGAGCTTGGTGCAAATGTCCAAGTGCCGCGTAGTGGAAATGCTTAAAATATTGACTGTTTACATAATCCGCTCCGCCGATGGAAAGAGGACGCTCAACATCACTCGTGTTCTCTTGCGGTTCTCCAGCAGGCGTAACAAATGCATGTCCGACAAACACGTGGCGCGCATGGGGAGCCAATGTTTCCATTACATGGTTCATAAATATTCTCATTGCATCATCGTGGGTTCGGATATCTTCGTTTTGCAAGACATAACGTACTTTGCCTGGATCCGCATATGGCACTAAATGAAAATGAACTTCTCCGTGTTCATCATGCAATACAGCCGTTTCATGCGGAAACGCAAATTGACCTGCTATATGTAAGCCTTGTGCTTTCATCAATTGACTCCCGAAGTGAATGCGATCTGGGCTGTCGTGATTCCCCGCAATTGCAATGACAGGTGTTTGCAAATCCATAACCAATGTTTGTAATACTTCGTTCAACAGCTCTACAGCTTCCGTGGGAGGAATGGCACGGTCATATAAGTCTCCGGCAATCACGACGGCATCCGGCCGTTCTTCTCTAACTGCCTCAATAAACTGTTGTAAAATGTGACGCTGATCCTCGGTCATATACACACCATGAATCAACTTTCCTAAATGCCAGTCGGCAGTATGGAAAAACTTCATGAGGAAACTCCTTTCTTATCGTCAGTTGACAGAATATAAAGAGATGAGCTGATATACTACTACTGTTTGGTCTTGCTTCCACGTAACCGATTTAACAACAGCGGTACCTGTTTTTTCTTTTTCTGTTTTATATAGGGTTAACGGCTGTTCTAGCGGAAACAAATGATAACCGTGCAAGATCAGCTCAAATTGGTTATTTTCCACATCAATTCGTATTTCTTTATCAAAAGATACAATGTTTGTATGCATTTCAAATTTCATATGATACATCCCCTTTTCCAAAATAGTTCTTTCTTTAACTATTAAGCAAAATGCCCATTTCGTCAATGGGTTCAAAAAAATGTTAAACTGTATTGGGAATGACCCATTTTCTTTAAGAGTAATACAAGGATTTCATCCTGTCGAAATACAAAAAAACAAAATTACCCTGTCACTTTTCATTTTTCTTATAAGAACTTGTACAAAAGTTAAGTGAAATAAGGAAATTTCTTATATAATAAAAAGGTAACGATTTACAAAGGAGATGGGAACATGAAGAAAATTACTGATGAAAAGACGTTCCAAGAAGTCAT
>JBHGXS010000122.1:0-12430 GCA_041920565.1 Bacillus sp. (in: firmicutes)
AAAAAAAAAAAAAAGAAAAACCGATTAACAATTTGTTAATCGGCACATAGTTTGTAGTGGTTGACGCTCTGTTTTGCCTTATCGAATCCAAGAAGCTCCAATGATAATTAAAAGGATGAACAATACAACAATTAAAGCAAAGCCTGAACCGTAGCCATATCCGCCGCCATAGCCGCCACCATAGCCATATCCACAAGATCCATAACCGCCACCAGGATATCCATATCCGTACATAGTTTTCACTCCTTACATAAGAAATAATTGGTTTACACTGTCACAATATGTAGGACAAAGTAGGAACGGTATGTGTATTTGCCTAGAAAATAAAAAAAATCTCTGTTTGCACAGAGATTTTTTTATTACTTATTCACTTCCATCATGATCGCTTGTTTCTTTTGTTTTCGTTTGTCTAAATAAATGGACTGCAGCGCCATAAATGTATTGCCCGCTACCCAGTATAACCCGATGGCAGATGCCAACTTAAAGGACATCATAAAAATCATGATGGGCATGAAATACATCATCATCTTCATTTGCTGGCTTTGCGGAGTAGAGTTTTGCTGCGCTCGTTTGTTTAGTACAAAGTATTGCACAAAAGTAGCTAATGCTGCCAAGAGCGGCAAAATATGAAGCGGATCGGCAGTGCCTAAATTAAACCATAAAAACGTATGTTCGCTAATCGCTTTAGTCCGAACAATGGCATTGTACAAAGCCATCAAGATAAACATTTGAGCAAAAATCGGCAAGCATCCTATCGCAGGGTTGATGCCGTGCTCTTGATATAGCTTCATCATTTCTTGATTTAATTTCTTTTGCGTTTCTGCGTCTTTGCTGCTGTATTTCTCACGCAGCTTCTTCATTTCCGGTTGCAACTGCTGCATTTTCAATTGATTGTCATTTAATGAGATGACAATCGGAGATAATGCCAAACGGATCAGAAGCGTAATGACAATGATGCTAAGACCGTAATCGTCCCCCATGATATGAGCGATTTGCTGAATGGCATAGGAGATCGGAAACACAAAATAATGATCCCAAAACCCGGTGCTGTCTGGCGTTATCGGAGCTCTTGAGCTGCATCCGGATAATAGTAATAATATAAATGCAAACGGGACTATCCCCAATACTTTACGTTTCAATGAAGTTCCTCCTTATTTCTTGTTTTTTAAAACAGAAATAAGGAGCCGCCTTCTTCATCATCAGGTCCTTCTCGCTGTTTGATCAGCCGAAGGATGTGTTTTCGCATGCTAAAACTGTACTGCGATATAACCGTTTGATGCGTTCGGAAGGAACGAACATAAACCACGCGTTCCCGTTCTGATTGCTCATACACGCAAGGAAGTTCAGAGTAGAGCTGGAACGAAAATTTTGCTGCAATGAAAATGCAGCTCAATATAGCCAGCATAGCAATCGTATCCACGCTGTCTATCAATAGGCTTTCAATCATCTCCATACTCTAAACCTCCCTTCTTCATTTGATACCTTCTATTGTCACGGATGACTTTCAAAAAGTCAAACGAAAATATGCGTGAACTTTGTAACATCAAATAAACCAAGGTCTGTGATTTTCAACTTCGGTATCACCGGTAAAGACAAGAACGAAAGTGTTAAAAACGCAGTGAATTCTTTTGCTGCCCCGATCGTGATTAAAGCTTCATTTAAGGTTTGAATACCTTTGTACACTGCAGTATAATGCAGCGGTGACATCATACCGGCAATCGGCAAGGGGAGAGAAGCAATCACGTTTTCGTTTTGCACGACGACTAATCCGCCCTGCATTTCCTCGATGGCTTGGATGGCCTTCAGCATATCTTCATCCGATGTTCCTGCCACTACTATATTATGAGAGTCATGGGATACAGTCGCGGCAATGGCACCTGATTGAATTTGAAATCCTTTTACAATTCCCAATCCTACGTTGCCGGTTCTTTTGTGTCTTTCGACTACCGCAATTTTTAATTGGTCGCGGGCATTGGAAGGTACAAAATATCCGTTTTGCGTATCTACTTCTTCTGTTAAATGATTGGTAATTAGGCTGTTTGGGATAATTCCGATTACAGCTGCCCTGTTATTGGAAACAGGCAGCTGTAATTGTTCCTTTGTAACGGGATTCACCACTACAGTATGACTTACCTCTTCAATGGATGGTGAAACATTGTCATCCAATACATATTGTCCATTCTCTGCAACTAGTACGCCTTTTTTATATACCTTTGCAATCGTAAGTGATTCTAAATCATCGAGCAATAAAAAATCCGCATCATATCCGGGAGCAATGGCGCCCTTAGTTTGCAACCCGTAACACTCAGCCGCATTGAGAGATGCCATGGTAACAGCAGTGACAGGAGACAAACCTGCTTCAATCGCCGCTCGAACGTTATAATCAATGCTGCCTTCTTCGATTAAATCATCTAAATGCTTATCATCCGTGCAAAAGATACATCTTCTGGCATTTTGTTCCGTTACTCCTTTTAACAGTTCTTTTATATTCTTCGCAACGGAGCCTTCTCGCAATTGGACATACATTCCTCGGCGCAGCCGGTCGAGCATTTCTTCTTTTGACACCGCTTCATGGTCTGTAGTAATGCCTGCTGTTCGGTATACGTTAATTTCGTGTACACCCAGCCCTGCCATGTGACCATCAATTCGTTTTCCTCTGTTATGCGCCAGCAGCAGTTTATTTATCATATCCTCTTTCGCGCCTAACACGGACGGATAATCCATCACCTCGGCAATACCCAAAACACGGGGATGGGAAAGAAACGGTTCCAAGTCTTCTGCCCACAGCGCCGCACCCGCATTTTCAAACGGTGTTGCCGGAACGCAGGAAGGAAGCATCACATATACATCTAAAGGGATGTTCTCGGAAGCCTCCAGCATAAATTTGATTCCTTTTGCTCCTGATACATTCGCTATTTCATGAGGATCTGTAATAACGGTTGTTACTCCGTGAGGCAGCACTACTTGAGAAAATTGCGGCGGAGTCACCATAGATGATTCAATATGCACATGGGTATCGATAAAGCCGGGACAAATGTATTGTCCTTTTGCATCAATAACTTTGTTTCCTTCAAATGTTCCAATTCCCACGATGATGCCGTTTTCAATGGCCACATCGCCTTCCATAATTTCTTGTGTAAACACATTGATGATTTTTCCGTTTGTAATGACCAGTTCTGCTTTTCTGTTTTGATTCGCTGCTTCAATATATCGTATCAGTGTATCCTTCCTCAAAATCAGCACGCCCCTTTCTCCTATTAGTGTTTTCCAAAATACAAGAATAAACCAATAGTGTCGGAGCACCTTGATTATATCCTCGTAGTCAAACCATTTACGGTAGTTTGGTAGAGACTTATGGACCATATTTCCAAAATTATACGAGTTGCTTTTTGCTTATATGTAATAAAAAGGAATTTGTACTGTATTGTATCTGTTTCAACAAAACATAGCAATATTTTTATTTTTTGAAAGTGGATTTACAGACTTCCTAAAAAATAGTATATAAGGAATGAGCCAGCGTGTAAGGAGATGAGACATTGAAACGATTGATCAAGCATTTTTTAAACGGGGTATTAACGGTTGTTCCTATTTTTCTGTTGTTGTATGTGCTGTACAGCATTTTTACGTTTTTGGACAGCTTGCTGGGAAACGTGATTAAACCGTACGTTGGAGATCTGTATGTACCGGGGCTCGGGATTATTGTCACCATTTTGTTTTTAACATTGCTCGGATGGTTATCCACTCATTATATTTTGAACGGGATCATCCGCTTGTTAGATCACTTATTTCGTAAAGTTCCGGTTGTAAAAACCATCTATACATCCATCAAAGACCTTCTGCAATCGCTGCTTGGCGAGAAGCGTTCGTTTTCTAAGGTAGTATTGGTTACAATACCGGGGACGAATATGAAAAGCTTGGGCTTTGTCACTTCAGAGGATTTGCATATGCTGTATGAACCTTTGCAAGAGTATGCGGCTGTATTCATTCCGCAAACCTTTCAAGTAGCCGGCGTCACTTTTTTAGTTCCGAAAACAGATATTGAAGTTGTGGATATCAAGCCGGAAGAAGCGATGAAATTTATTTTGTCGGCCGGTATGACGAACACATGAAGCTTCCCCTGTTTGTAACGGGAGGGTTTGCTTGAATAGGATACAAAATTCGCGTTTTTACACATAACCCCTTCCTCTTATTGCATATAGTGTAACGATTATATAGGAGGTGGGAAAAACATGTTTGAAAAAGAAGCAGACAAATACGCATTTGAAGCAGCGATGTATGATCAGCTTGCCTGTTATTATAAATATTCCAATCCGCAAAAGCATATGGAGTTTTACATGAAGCATTTGGATGCTGTCCAAAAGCTTGTCCATGCATACAATCAAGGGAGAAATACAGGGCAGCCTCAGCCGCCGCAAATACATCCTGCAAAAGTGCGATTGCTGCATGTATCACCGGATGCACCGGCTGTAGATATTTATATGAATGGACAACGTGTTTTACAAAACATCTCATTTAAGCAGTTCAGCGATTACGTGACAGTTCCGCAGGGACAATATCGTGTGGATGTGTATCTGACAGGAACAGCAGAAGCCCCGGTTCTTTCCGCCCTTATTCCAGTCATGAGCCGCATGGCTTATACGGTTGCAGTTGGCGGAGAAGTTTCAAAATTGCAAGTCATTCCATATGCGGACTCTACTTACTTGGGATACGGAAAAACAAAAGTTCGCTTTATTCATCTATCTCCGGATGCACCAGCTGTGGATGCAGCGATAAAAGGCGGAGATGTTCTGTTTCCGAATGTAAGCTTTAAGCAAGCGGCAGAATATATGACCTTTACTCCGGGTACAGTGGATCTAGAGGTACGTGCGGCAGGAACAAATAATGTTGTTTTAGCATTGCCGAATACAAAATTAGATGAAAATAAAGTATATACCGTATATGCAGTCGGGTTTACAGGCAAAGAACCGAAGCTGGAAGCTTTGTTTCTCACAAATTAAAGCCTGCGGTTCTTCGCGGGCTTTAATTTGTGAGTTCACATAATATGATTACAGGAACCTTATAATCCAAAAATGGCCTCTTTTTGAAAACTGATGATAAACTTGGTCCATTCTTCGGATGATTCACATGAGATAGTCCCCTTATGTTTTTCTACAATTTTTTTACATACAAATAGACCGATGCCGGTGCCCAATTTTTTGGTAGTCACAAACGGTTCAAAAATGGTTTCAATTTTATCTCTCGGAATCATCGGACCGTTGTTCTTTACAATAATATGGATAGTTTGACTATCTTCAAACACATCAACCACAATTCGGCGGTCCTCTGCCACAGACTCCAGCGCGTCAATAGAATTCATCAACAAATTCAAGAACACTTGACGCAGTTCGCTTCGATATCCAACAAGCTGAACCGGCTGAAACAGGTTGCGCTCGATAGACACGTTAGCGTTTACTAAGCTTGGATATAAGAAGTGGATAATATCATGGAACAAATCATTTAATAAAAACTGTTCCTTCTCATCCCACATCTCTTTTCGTGAGACTAACAAAAATTGAGAGATGCGGAAGTTCAATTGATCCAGCTCATGAGAAATGATGTCCAAATACGGCAAATGCGGATGATCCGCTTTCAGCAGCTTAACAAACCCCATAATAGAGGTTAACGGATTTCGAAACTCGTGAACAAAGCTTGCTGACATCTGCCCAAGTATGGTTAAACGTTCCTTGTGGGTTTCATTAATGAATTGCTGCTTTTCTTCTAAGCTGCCTGTAATAATTTCTGAATATTTCAACACGGTGAAATAGATAAACTGGTCAAACCATGTATTAATAATATTAATAACAGGCTGCAGTTCGTCTACTGTTAAATCAAACTTATGCATTTCTTTAAACAGTTCGCTTCTTCCTACATTCGCATTGTATACAAAGTCACCAATGTTGGCATCTGCTGCTGCCCGCTCTATCGCAATTTTGTAGCAAATCGGTTTTAAGTCCTCGATTGCAACTTCGCCTGATATGTATGCAATTAAAAGATGCAGGATTTTCTCCCCGTTCAAAACAATTTCCGATTTATATGGGTCACCGCTGGAGACGATGATTCTGCCTTTCCAATTTTCCACAAATTGACCGCTGTTTTCTATTAAGTATGTACATAATTTCTGTTCTATTGCATTTTTGATGGGGATAACCTCCTATTCTTTATGCAAATATAAACATTTTTTTATTGGAAACCTAAAAGAACACCCCACTTTACGTTTAGGTAGCAAATGTAGTGGAGGGAGGTTTATATTAACCAGTATATTTTGAATATTAACATAAAATAAACTTTTCGTTAAGACGATTCTTTTGTTTTTCTTGCTTTTTGTCGAAATATGTTTTTGTAACTTTAATTACGGTAATTGAAATTAAAGATTAAAAAAGTAGAAAAGATGATATCCTTTTCCCGTATTTTTTCTGGTTCTGCATTTTCTTTATAATGCTCATTCATTGTACAGCAATATCTACCCTCATTCCTGTGCATACAATTTCATAATCCCTTCAAGAATCTCTTCTTTTTGAATGGCTGTCTCCTCATATAATAAGCGTGATCTCGTTCTTTTTGGGTAAAAAAACAAAAAGCATTGGAGTGAACCTTGTGGCTAAGAAAAAGCGGGCAAGTGATGCAGGCTTCTGCCATACAGCAAAAAAACATCAAATTATTGTTAAACAGAAGTATTGCATATTCCTATTTGTCAATTCCTTTCGCCAGATGAGACAAATAATAAAAGGCCGCTGCATCTCTTGCAGCGGTCTCATGCTTACAATTTAAAGCACACTAATTTGAGTTCTGTCATTTCTTCAATGGTATACTTGATTCCTTCCCGGCCCGTACCGCTTTCCTTTACGCCTCCGTACGGCATATGATCGACCCGGAAGGTCGGTACATCATTTATCATCACTCCGCCCACTTCCAGCTCTTCCACAGCTTTCATAGCAACGGATAAATCGTTCGTAAAAATACCTGCCTGCAAACCGTATTTCGAGTCATTAACTGCTTCAATCGCTTCTTCAATGGAGGAAAATGAATTGACGGTCACCACGGGACCAAATACCTCTTTGCATTGAACAAAACTGCACTTTGGCACATTTGTCATAACAGTAGGCGCAAACACTCGGTCGTTTACCGCTTTGCCCCCGCATACCACGGTCGCCCCTTGCGATACGGATTGTTCAACCCACTCCTCAACTCTTGCAACATCCTTTTTGGAAATTAATGCAGTAATATCCGTTTGTTCGTTTAACGGATCCCCAATCACCAATTGGTTGACCGCCGCTGCAAGCTTTTGCACAAATTCTTCATGGAGGCTTTCGTGCACAAAAATACGCTGGACAGAAATACATACTTGCCCGTTATAAACGAATGCCCCCCACTTGCATCGTTCAATCAGCTCCGCTGAAAGCTCAGTATTCTTATCTATAATAACCGCGGAATTCGAGCCCAGCTCCAGTGTAACTCGTTTCAATCCTGCCTTATTTTTCGTAGCGATGCCAACTTCCGGACTGCCGGTGAACGTAATGGCAGCCACCCGTTCATCTTTTATCAAAGCGTCTCCCACTACTGAACCTTTGCCCGTCACGATATTGAGTGCTCCTTTCGGCAGGCCGGCAGCTTCCATAATTTCCGCTAACACAAGAGCGGATAAGGGCGTTTGGCTGGCGGGCTTCAATACGACTGTATTGCCTGAAGCAATGGCGGGACCCAATTTATGCGCCACCAAATTCATCGGAAAGTTAAACGGAGTAATAGCTGCAATGACTCCAATCGGTTTACGAAGAGTGTAAGCCGTCCGGTTTTCTGCTCCCGGTGCAGCGTCAATCGGAACCACGCTCCCGACCACCCTTTTTGCTTCTTCACCAGCAATCTTATACGTTTGAATGGTACGGTCCACTTCGCCTCTTGCTGCTTTTATCGGTTTCGCCGCTTCTAACGCAATGAGTTGCGCCAATTCCTCTCTTCGTCTTTGCAGCTCCTCCACAACCCGCTCTAGTATTGTCGCTCGCTGATAAGAGGAAAGAGACGCCATGCTTTTACACGCTTGTTTTGCCGCTGCCACCGCTTCCTTTACGTCCTCAACCGAAGCTTGTGCTATATCAGCAAGTTTTTCCCCTGAGTAAGGCGCATACAGCTCTTCGTATCGAGTTGTTTCCTTCCACATCCCATTTATATATAAATGCTTTTTCAACGTGTTATTCTCCCTTCCCCAATTCTTCTTTGTATATTTCTTCAAACACTTCTCCTATAATATCCAATCCTTCTTGCAGTTCTTCATCGGAAATGACAAGCGGCGTTAAAAAACGCAGCACATTGCTGTGCACTCCTGCGCTTAACAGAATGACGCCCTGCTCGTAGCAAGTCTTCATCATCTTCGCAGCAAATGCTTTTAACGGTTCCTTTGTGTTTGGATGCAAAAGTTCTACGGCACACATCGCTCCCAGCCCTCTCACATCATGAATGACATCAAATTTAGTTTGCATGGCGGTGAAATATTCCATAATTGTTTGGCCTATTGTCCGCGCTCGCTTCGGCAGCTCTTCCCGTTCCATTTTTTCAATGACTGCTAATGCTGCCACACAGCCTAACGGACTGCCTCCATATGTACCGCCAATTTCGCCCGGACTAGGCGCATCCATAATTTCTGCCCTCCCGGTAACAGCGCTGATCGGCACTCCCGCAGCTAATGATTTGGACATAGTAATAATATCCGGTTCTATACAAAAGTGAGTTGATGCGAACCACTCCCCTGTTCGTCCAAATCCTGTTTGAATTTCATCTGCAACAAATAAAATCCCATGTTGTTTACAGATGGAGTATACGCCCTGAACGAATGACTTTGGCGGTACAATGAATCCACCTTCTCCTTGCACCAGCTCCATAATAACAGCCGCGAGTTCCTCTGGAGCCGCTTCTGTTAAAAGAAAATCTTCAAACTGCTTTAAACAAAAATCTGCATAATCTTGTTCACTCATTCCGGCCGGACGATGAGCCATATTGGGAAATGGCGCCTTATAGGTTGCCGGAGCAAACGGACCCATTTTATATTTATAAGGCTTTACTTTGCTCGTCAGCGACATACCTAATAGTGTACGGCCATGAAATCCCCTTGTAAAGGAGACAATTCCTGCTTTCCCTGTGTATTTGCGCGCAATTTTCACAGCATTTTCAACCGCCTCCGCTCCGCTGTTCAATAAAATTGTCTTCTTTTCAAATGATCCGGGCGTAATTTCAGCCAATTTTTTCGCCAGCTCTATATAAGGCTCGTACATCGTAACATGAAAACAGGTATGGATAAACTGCTCTGCTTGCCTTTGCACGGCTGCCACTACTTCATCGGGAGAGTGCCCTGCATTTAAGCTGCCGATTGCACCCGCAAAATCTAAAAAGACATTTCCATCAACATCTTCTATCATGGCTCCCTTCGCACGTTTTGCAAAAATTGGAGTAGTATTTCCTACCCCGTTTGGAACATATTGTTGTCTTTCAGAAAGCAATGCCTTGGTTTTTTCTCCCGGCACCTCCGTTTGAATGGAAACAAAGCGGCGATTTGTAATCATTTCAGTCCAGTCTCCTTTCTCTTCTATTAAAAAATCCATCGGTTTCTTTACAAAAGCAACACGATGACTAGCCTTACTCTCTCTATACAATATGCCTTTATACCTTTCTATAAAACATATATTCTAGAAAACAAAAAAACCCTGCCATACAGCAGAGCTTAACTGGATCTTGCCTGTTCTGTTAAAGCAACCATTTTCGGCTGAGCCTGTGATTGCATTTGAGGCCGCGGCTTCGTCACCTCAATATGCTTAATATAATGCCCTTCCATTTCCGTCACACGGAATTTGTGGCCTCCTATTTCAATGCAGTCGTCTTGTTTAATTTCAAAGCATTCTGTTAAAATCCAGCCGCCGATTGTATCCACATCGCTGTCATCGATTGCCAAGCCAAACAGTTCGTTGACTTCGCTGACAAGCACCTTGCCTTCCAGAATCGTTTTATATTCATTGATTTGTTGAATTTCCGGCTGTTCATCCGTATCGAATTCGTCTTGAATTTCACCGACGATTTCCTCAAGAATATCTTCGACAGTGACCAATCCGGATGTTCCGCCATATTCATCAACCAAAATGGCCATATGCGTCCGCTCTTTTTGCATTTTCAAAAACAAATCATGAATCGAAATGGATTCAATGACTTGAATAATCGGGCGGACATATGCTTCCACTTTTTGATTTTTCGCTTCCGGACGATGAATAAAGTCTGTAAATACATCTTTAAAGTTGATCATTCCGGCAATATGGTCTTTATCTCCGTCAATGACAGGGTAGCGCGTATATTTTTCCGTGCTCATGATTTTCATGACTTCATCCAGCGGTCTATTTTTGTCCACCGTGACCATTTCTGTACGAGGAACCATAATTTCTTTAGCAATCCGGTCGTCAAATTCAAAAATTTTATTTACATATTTATACTCCGATTGATTGATTTCTCCGTTTTTATAACTCTCTGACACTAATATTCTCAACTCTTCCTCTGAGTGCGCTTCTTCGCGCTCCGATGCCGGCTGCAAGCCGAACATTCCGGCTACGATTCGTGCAGATCCGTTTAATGCCCAAATGAATGGATACATCACCCGATAAAACAGGATAAGCGGTTGGGCGACAACCAGAGTGATTGCTTCTGCTTTTTGAATCGCCAATGTTTTAGGCGCCAATTCTCCGACTACTACATGGAGAAAGGTAATAATTGCAAAGGCTGCAATGAATGACAAAGCCGTCGAAACCGAGGGAGGCACATCCAATCGTAAAAGGAGCGGGTGCAGCAAGTGCTTTACGACCGGTTCCCCTAACCATCCCAATCCAAGTGCTGTAATCGTAATTCCTAATTGACATGCAGACAAATACTCATCCAAATTAGAAATTACCGTCTTTACAGTGATTGCGCGTTTGTTTCCTTCTGCAATTAAAGAATCGATGCGTGAGCCTCTTATTTTGACAATTGCAAATTCGGATGCTACGAAAAATGCAGTCAAGGCAATTAAAACTGCAATCATGCTTAAATTCAATATGTCCAAATAAGTTTTCCTTACTTAATCGTGTAAGTAAGGAAGCCACCTCCTACAAGTTTTATTCATATTTTATGAATGGATAGCATTCTTTCATTCTTATTATCTGCAAATTTTTTACACTACGCATCACCTTTGCTGTATGCGCTCAAACTGCCGCAGCAGCGATTGAATATTTATAAACTGTTATTGTATGCTTTTTTTAATATATACACTTCCATCATAGCTAAAGTCCTTTTTTTCGTCAAACGGGAGAAAGGGAAAGAATTGTAAAAAACTCTCGACAATCCTCCTTGCAAATTTACAAAATACATGTTCTGATTATTCTATTTTGTATGTTTTTACAAATCAAAACAAAAATATAACATATTCCTTCTTTCTTTGCCGATTCAACACTTCTTTTGTCAACTGAAAAGGAAGAAGAGATTCATTTAGCGAACATGTACAACAAGAGAATGAAGGAGGGATTTATGATGGAATACAAAACTCCGATGGTTGCCGAAAAGTTAGGTGTGAGCTCTAAAGTCGTACTCCGTATTGTTCAGCAGTTACATTTGAATCTAGCAAAAAACAAATTTGGTCATTACTTATTTACACAAGAAGACATAGATCAAATCAGGGCGTATCACGAAGCGACAAAGGGAATGGAAGAAGCAGCTGTTACAAGAGTGGAAGAGTCCTCTATAGATACCTCTTCTTTTCAGCAGCAAATTCAGGAATTAGTTGCTAGAATGGAGAAAAACGAAGCCCTCATTCGCGAAAAAGCAAGCGATGTCGTTGCGTACCAGGTCTTGCAGCACCGAAATGAAATTGAAGAGCTGACGAGCAGAATAAAACAATTAGAAGAGAGAATTGCTGTTTTGGAAAGTCGGCAAAGCAACGTTCAGCCACTTCACTCCTATAAAACAGAGAAGCCAAAACGAAAAAACATGCTGTTAAGCATGTTTGGATTATAAACGTAAGCGAAACCATTATTTCGCTTACGTTTTTTGTTTTTAAAACCATACCTTTCGTTGGTATAAATTTCTTTTAGCCATTCATACTAATACCTAGCAATGGAATACATTACATAAGTTGTTCAGGAGGTCACATCATGAAAACAAAGGTTTCCGCTCTTCTTTCCGTGTTGCTTTCCCTATCTATATTTATCTCAGCATGTGCTGGAAAAGAAGAGAAAGAAAAGAAAGACACCGCTTCTTCTAAAGGCAAAGAACAAGTATTAAACTTGTTAGAAACGTCTGAGATTCCTTCTATGGATTCTACTTTAGCAACAGACGCTGTTTCATTTAACGTAATGAACAACGTAATGGAAGGGTTATACCGCCTTGGCGA
>JBHGXS010000120.1:0-1633 GCA_041920565.1 Bacillus sp. (in: firmicutes)
CTTTTATTTCGAAAGGATGGTCCGTTTATTTGTGGACTTGTATCCTAATCAGCATTTCCATTACATTGACGAGCCTTTTCAACTATGTGTATTTTGCTTTTTTTCTTGCCTACTTTATCGGCAATATAAAAGACCGTTTCGCTTTTATCACGTTATACATTATTCACTTAGTCAGCACGTCTATCTCGATTAACTACAACATTGTTCTGCATGATGATTTATTCTTAAAGCAATTGCCATTTATTATCATAATTTGGATTAGTGTCATTCTTCTCCCATTCAGCATTTATAATCGGAAAGAGCGAGGGCAGCTCGAAGAAAAGCTGGAAGACGCCAACAAACGGATTTCCGAGCTGGTGAAACTGGAGGAGCGTCAGCGAATTGCCCGTGATCTTCATGATACGCTGGGACAAAAGCTCTCCCTCATTGGTCTGAAGAGCGATTTGGCGAGGAAATTAATTTACAAAGACCCCGAGCAAGCACAAAATGAATTGAAAGACGTTCAGCGGACCGCAAGAACTGCATTGAATGAAGTAAGGAAGATGGTATCGCAAATGCGCGGCATTAGATTGAAAGAGGAAATCATTCTCTCCAAACAGATACTAAAAGCAGCTCAAATTGATTTCGTGAGTGAACAAGAATTCACATTAACGAATGTTTCCATGTTTATCGAGAATATTCTGAGCATGTGTTTGAAAGAAGCGGTGACCAATGTCGTGAAGCACAGCGGGGCCTCTTCCTGCCATATTTCCATCGAGCAATCGTGGAACGAAATCGTCATTACTGTTCGGGACGACGGAATCGGTATCGTGGAGGATGATGACTTTGCGAAAGGGAACGGGCTGATAGGAATGAAAGAGCGTCTGGAATTTGTCAACGGATGCCTGGAAATTATTTCGCAGGAAGGAACAACGTTAATCATAAAAGTACCGAATGTCGTAAAGCAGACGGATAAGGAGGAACTTACATGATTCGAATTGTCATTGCTGAGGACCAACGAATGATGTTGGGAGCCTTAGGTTCGCTACTCAATTTGGAAGACGATATGGAAGTGGTTGGAAAGGCATGTAACGGCGAAAAAGCCATTTCACTCGTGCATCAATATCAACCGGATGTTTGTATCATGGATATTGAAATGCCCGTAAAGAGCGGACTTGAGGCAGCAGAAGAGCTAAAGGGGCTAGGCTGCAAAGTTATTATTTTAACAACTTTCGCCCGTTCCGGTTATTTTCAACGAGCTTTAAAAGCTGGTGTAAGCAGCTATTTATTGAAGGACAGCCCCAGCGAGGAGTTGGCAAGCTCAATCCGCAGCGTCATGGCAGGCAGGCGAATCTATGCACCGGAACTAGTGGATGAGGTTTACAGTGAGGAAAACCCTCTTACCGAACGGGAGAAGGAAGTGTTAGTGCTCGTGGCCGATGGAAAAAACACAAAAGAAATCGCTGATCAGCTCAGTATCAAGACCGGAACGGTCCGAAACTATATTTCGGCGATATTGGATAAACTTGAAGTACAGAACCGGATAGAAGCAATTACACGATTCAAAGAAAACGGTTGGTTTAAATAAGGCATTGCAAACATTCTACTTTTGCGGAAATTCAAGTGAAGTGATTCGAATGATTCCTCCTCTTTC
>JBHGXS010000129.1:0-1394 GCA_041920565.1 Bacillus sp. (in: firmicutes)
TGTCATTATTGGAAATCAAACAACACAGCCAACAAACCCAACAAACCCGCCTACTGCTCCAACAAATCCAAATCCAGCTCCCGCTGCTGGACAATTAAGCGCTTATGAGCTTAAAGTAGTAGAATTGACGAATGCGGAGCGTGCAAAAGCTGGATTGCCTGCGCTGCAAATTGATCCGAAGTTAAGTCAATTGGCACGCTTAAAGTCACAAGATATGTTAAACAAGAACTATTTCAGTCATACAAGCCCGACATATGGTTCTCCGTTTGATATGATGAAACAATTCGGAATCACTTATCGTTCTGCAGGAGAGAACATCGCAATGGGACAACGTACTCCTGAAGAAGTGGTGAGCGCTTGGATGAACAGTCCGGGACATAAAGCGAACATTTTAAACAGCTCGTATACACATATCGGTGTAGGGCATGTCGGTACAAAAAACCACTGGACACAAATGTTTATTGGAAAATAAGAAAAGCCTGCGTTTGCAGGCTTTTTTATTTGGAATTCTTTATGTATGGCAACAACAACGGGTCAAAAAAGAAAAATTGTAGTGGAATTTCCGAATTTTCTCTAGGAGAAAATTCAAAAATAGCCCTAGTATTTTTGAATTTTGCCAATTTGTAATTTTATCCGCTCTTAAAGATAATGGAAGCAAGGAGGGATAAAAATGGAAAAAATGGAAGCTGCAAGAGCAAAACAAATCATTCGCTTATTGTTAGGAGGGCTGAATCCGCATACTGGAAAAATATTTGATCCGACGGAACCGTACAAACATCCGGATACGGTGCGAGCACTCATGCGAGCGGAGGAAGGATTGGATCGATTAATACGAAGCGAGAAAAGAGCGATGACCAGACCTCAAAATTCCGGAAAAGCATGGACGAAAGAGGAAGATAAAGAAATTATTGCAAAGTATCAAGCGGGCAAAACAATTGAAGAAATCGCTGCCGAGCATGAGAGAACATCTCGTTCAATTCAAGCTCGCCTGCTTGAATTCGGAACCATTACTCTTGATACATAATTAAACAAGCATAGGCATTCAATGCATTAAAGCAAATATGTGCGGAAGTTCTATTAATTTTATATCAATATCAACAATACCTTTTAATACAGTCTCTGATAAAGAAAGGAGAATGTTATGAATTTACAAACAGAATTGTGTCGTGCATTGTGCATTGATTATCCAATCATCCAAGCCGGAATGGCAGGAGGACCAACTACTGTGGAGCTAGTGGCCAATGTTTCAAATGCAGGGGCACTGGGAACATTAGGTGCTGCTTATATGAAGCCTGAAGAAATCCGTCATGCAATAAGAGAGATAAAAACTCGAACGGTTAAACCATTTGCGGTAAATTTATTTTGTACGAACATGAAAGATAATAAAAAAGGAA
>JBHGXS010000131.1:0-44393 GCA_041920565.1 Bacillus sp. (in: firmicutes)
GGCCTGTTTCCTCAAACACTTCCCGAATAGCTCCCTCTGTCAAGCTTTCCGAAAAGTCTACCTTCCCGCCCGGCGCAATAAAACCTGGAAATCCCTTTTTATTCGGACAATTGATTAATAGGACCTTGTCTCCATTTTGTAATCATGCACATCGTATATATTTGATATTCCACTTGTTTCAATTTCTGTATCCCTTTTATTTTATCATCATTTCTTTGAAATGTGCCGTATCTGCATATAGGAGAATTTCTCCCGTTCCATTCTCGATTTCGATTAAGCTTAAGCTCGCGCTGTGCATAAATGGATCATCCCAAATCTTTGCGATTTCACGGCCTTCAAAATAGCCAAGGATAAGCTTGGATACAACCGCATGTCCGACAACAAGAATATCTTGTCCCTCATGCTTTTTCAATACTTCAAATAACCCTTCCAACACCCGTTCCTGTGCCGCTTCAAATGTCTCGCCGGAATCTGTTTCATACAGGTGCGGTTTTGTCCAAAACAAGTCAAAACGGTCCGGATATTGTTCTTTTATCTCTTCGGAAGTCATGCCTTCCCACGTACCCATATGAATTTCATAAAAATGTTCATCTTGGATAATCGCAATATCCCGATTTCCTCGAATCAACTCTGCCGTACGGACGGCACGCTCACTCGGACTGCTGTAAATAACATCCAAGTTGAGAGATTGCATTCGTTCTCCCAGCTTGCGCGCCTGCTCCATCCCTCTTTCTGTTAACGGAGAATTTTTTCTCCCTTGCATGCGTTTTTGCACGTTCCACTCCGTTTCACCGTGGCGGGTCACATATAGTCTTGTTTTCATTCCATGTCTCTCCTCTATAAATCTATTTCCTACTATAACTCTCTTACAAATACTATTCGATCCTGCCCGCGTCCATCATAGTTTTGGTGAACAGACAGCCCGTCTATCATTTTATCCCCCGGCTTAATTTTGAAGCCGATTGCTGTATGATAAGCCACTGATGTTTTATTGACCGGCGATGTAACACATCGCACGAGATTGCAGCCCCTTTCCTTTACGGCAGTGAAAAACTGTTCATGCAATCGGCTGGCAATTCCCTTTCCTCTATGCTGGGGATGAATCCCTACAAAATGAATATAACTTTCATTCGGATAGGTTTAAGAAACAAATCCTACTAAAAATCCAACGATGGTATTTTTCTCCTCGCAGACAAAGCTCGTATGTTGAAAGTGCTGAAAAAACAGCTTTGGCAGCATATCTGCCATCTCGCGTCCGCCCCACCAATCATTGATTACAGAAATGATGGAATCATAATCATCCTCTTTCACATGACGAATCTCCATTTTATCCCCCCGTTAATCGTAAAAAATAATATGAGGTTTCTCCTCTCTATAATAGTCTAACCTATCTTGCAAAGTACCAGTATGAAATTCAAACTTATGACCATCCGGGTCTGTAAAATAAATAGACTCACAGTCACGTTTGTCCCGTTTTCTGCCTTGTAAAATATGTACGTCATTTTCTCGCAATCTTTGTTCCAATGCATCCAAATCTTCCTTCTGCACCGTGAAAGCAATGTGAGTATATGACCCATGAATGTCTTCTCTCGGAATATCTTTTTCTACATTTAATGCAATCCATATTCCGCTCAGATCAAAGTAGGCGAGACTTCTTCCCTTTGCCAGCAAGCGTGCTCCGAGAACTTTTTCATAAAATGGAATAGATTTCTCTAAATCAGACACTGAAAAGCAAAGATGATTCAGTCCTTGTATTTTCATAGAATTCCTCCGATGAAGAAAAAGTGCGTATCGTTTCGACACGCACTTCCATTATATTACTTCTTCGTGATATATGCCCACTTATAAGAATAGTCCCCGCCAAATGTATGCTTCGCAATCCCTTTCACATATGGCTTTTCGATAACTGCTACACCGCGTTGGTATACAGGAGAAATAGCTGCATCTTCAAATAAGATCTTTTCAGCGTCTTGAAGTGCTTTCCAGCGGGCTGGTAAGTCTGTTAACAAGTCACCTTTTGCTTTCTTCACTAGCTCATCGTATTTAGGGTTAGAATATGCCATTTCGTTAAATGCGCTTTCCGTAATGAACATGTCGACGAATGTCATCGGATCCGGATAATCAGGACCCCAGCCGGAGAAGGAGAATTGATAGTCTAAGTTCTTCTCAAGATCAAGCTTTTGCTTGAACGGCTGCTGCTTGATATTAACTGTTAAGCCTTCTAAATTCTTTTCTAATTGCTCTTTAATGTATTCGCCGATTTTCTTAGCAGAATCGGAGTCATAGTTTAACATTTCTACTGTAATTTGGTCTTGTCCTAGTTCCTTCTTAGCTTCAGCCCAAAGCTTCTTCGCTTTTTCAACATTGTCTTTTCCTTTGTTGAAATCACCGTTTCCTAAACGGAAGTCTTTTCCGTCCGGACCTTTAACAAAGTTTTTCGGCACTAGGAAGTATGCAGGAAGAGATCCATCGTTTAAGATTACGTTTGTAATGCCTTCTTTATCGTACGCTAAGTCAATTGCTTTACGAACCTTTTGGTTTGCGAAGATAGGGTTCTTTTGGTTGAAACGGATAAAGAATAGACGCGGATCTTGATATGTTTTATATTCCGGGCTGGATTTATATTTGTCCACAAACTCTGCGCTCAGCGTTACGCGGTCAACATCGCCTGTTTCGTATAAATTTACAGCAGTTGCTGTGTCTTTTACGATGCTTACATTAATTTCTTCAAGCTTCACTGCATCTTTATCCCAGTAGTTAGGATTCTTCTTCAATTGATAGCTTTGCTCGTGCTTCCAATCGCTCATAACGAACGGTCCGTTGTACAATACGGAATCCGCTTCTAAAGCATACTTGTCTCCCTTTTCCTTAACGTAGCTTTCTTTTAATGGGAAGAATGTCGGGAAAGATGTAAGCTCTAAGAAATACGGAACCGGATGCTCCAGCTCTACTACTAACGTTTTATCATCTTTTGCAGTTACACCCAATTGATCAACTGGCAGCTCTTTATTGTTGATCTTCTGAGCGTTTTTAACATCGCCAAGGATGAATGCGTATTCAGCTGCTGTTGCAGGATCAACCGCACGGCGCCACGCAAATACGAAGTCTTGTGCTGTTACAGGTTCGCCGTTGGACCACTTAGCATCACGCAAGTGGAATGTATAAGTTTTCTTATCATCGCTGATATCAACTTTTTCAGCCATACCAGGAACTGGTTTGTTATCTTTATCAAGGCGGTACAATCCTTCCATTGCGTTAACGAACACTTTGAAGGATACACTGTCTGTGGACTTTGTAGTATCCATGGATGGGATTTCAGAAGTCTCAAGAATGTTCAAGACTTGCTTGTCCGCAAGTGAACCGCTCTTGGATTTGTCTTCTTTTTTGTCTGTTGATGCTTTTTCATTGCTTCCGCATGCTGTTAAAAACATGCTTGTTGATAGTACTGCTGCTGTTAATACTGTAAGCTTTTTTTTCATGTTTTGTTGTTCCCCTCCTGATTTTTCTGTTTCTGTGACATGGCAAGCAAAATTTGTCATAATATTCAGTTATACACACATATGACTTTCTTTATGATTTTACCTGCTTGTTTGTATTATACATAATATTTTGATAATTTCAAACAAAATTTTCAAAAAAATTTAAAGTATTATAACGAAAATTCATATAAAAAGAAAGTATGCGGCATATATCACATACTTTCTTGTCGATTATTGTTGAATATAAACCACTTATAGCTGTAATCTCCGCTGAATGTATGCTTAGGATAGACAGCTCTATAACACGTTCTTTTCATTTCCGTCTTCTAGTTCATCCTCTAAGCGAAACGGTGTTTCCACATCAAAGATAGTATCCATCAACTGATGATATCCCTCTTCATCTTGTAATTCCCCGTTTACTTCTACGATGTACGGTTCTATTTCACTGTAGTGATAATCTACAATAAATTGGATGACAACTTTGCCTCGGTCGGCCATTGCAGCGATTCCGCGAAACTCCACAATCTCTAATCCTTCAAAAGCACGATAATATTCCGAAGCCGCATCGCGAAAATAATGTTCAAACCGCTCTCCTATCGCATAAAGCGGATAATCATATAAAGATCCTGTTCGGCAGACTTTCCTCATGCTTCAAAAGCCATTCCTTTCGCCAAAGACCGCCTTCATATCCAACCAAAGCGCCGTTCTTTCCGATAATCCTATGACACGGCACAATAATGGAAATCGGATTGCGGCTGTTGGCACCTCCGATAGCACGGACTGCTTTTGGGTTGCCGATTTTCGTTGCCATATCTAAGTACGATGCTGTTTTTCCAAACGGCACCGTTTGCAAAGCTTTCCACACTCTCTTTTGAAAATCCGTCCCTTTTGGCTGTAACGGAACGGTAAAGTGACGGCGCTTCTTTTGAAAATATTCGTCCAGCTCCTTCACAGCCTGCACGACAATTGGATGTGTGCTGTTTTCTTCTCCAGGCTGATCTACGAATAAAATGGACGAAATGCCTTCGTCTCCACCAGCAATCTCAATCCAGCCGATTTCCGTCTCATAATAAGCGCGATGAATTGGTCCCACTTTTTTCACTCCGTTTCATTTATATCTTTTAGTATTGTACCATGATCTTGCGGATAATAACTATTGCTGTTTTATCCTCTTTTGCCCGAATGCATATTATTGGAAGAAAAAAAAGCATTGGTGATAGAATAAAACAGTAATTACTTTTAGTCAGGAGGCTTTTGCATTGAACTCTCTGTTATTTTCACCTTATACGATAAAGGATGTAACGTTAAAAAATCGCATCGTCATGTCTCCCATGTGCATGTATTCAAGTCTAAACCAAGATGGAAAAGTAACAAACTTTCATCTTGTGCATTATGCCTCCCGCGCTGCCGGCCAGGCAGGTTTGATTATTTTAGAGGCGACTGCCGTAACCCTGGAAGGCAGAATTTCTCCGCAAGATTTAGGGATTTGGAACGACGGGCATATTGAGGGATTGACAAATCTTGTCTCTCTTATTCACGAACACCGCTCCAAAGCAGGGATTCAGCTTGCCCATGCTGGACGCAAAGCTGTTGTCGACACTCCGGCTATTGCTCCTTCGGCTATCCCGTTCAATGAAACGGCGAAAGTGCCGGAAGAAATGACCCAGCAGCAAATCAAAGAAACCATCTCTGCGTTTCAAGCAGCTGCCCGGCGAGCAAAAAAAGCCGGATTTGATGTCGTCGAGCTTCATGCGGCCCACGGCTACTTAATCAATGAGTTTTTGTCACCGCTGACAAATAAACGAACAGATGCATATGGCGGCTCTCCAGAAAACCGCTATCGCTTCTTGCGTGAAACAATCGATGCTGTGAAAGAAGTATGGGACGGCCCATTGTTTGTTCGTATTTCCGCGGACGATTATCACCCGGAAGGGCTGACAATCGATGACTACTTGCAATTTACGGACTGGATGAAAGCGCAAGGAGTGGACCTTATCGATTGCAGCTCCGGCGCTGTAGTTCCGGCTGCCATTGAAACTTATCCAGGCTATCAAGTCAAATACGCTGATGCTATTAAACAAAACGTTCAAATCCCAACCGGTGCAGTCGGTCTGATTACTAACGGCCCGCAGGCAGAAGAAATTTTACAAAAAAACCAAGCGGACCTTATCTTTATTGGCCGTGAATTTTTGCGCAATCCGTATTTCCCAAGAACCGCAGCGAACGATCTTGGCTTTGAGCTGACGGAACCAAAACAGTATGAACGAGCACCGGGATTAAAAAAATAGAGCATTTCCTGCTCTATTTTTTACTTTGCAAACAATTCTTCCACTTCTTCTTTCAGCATTTTATAAAGAGAAAGCGTTTGCGCACGCTTTCCTAATGCCTCTACCAATCCTCTATAATACCATTCTTGCTGCTCTCTGCCGCGATTAAACTTTGCCCAAACTACAGCACCGATTCTGTCGAAATCCTTGGCGGTCGAACGAATATTATGCAGCTTATCCGCACAGACGACCATGCATGCTTCTAAAGAAATTTTTGCAATATTGTCCAGCGTATGCTGCTTTCGTTCTTCCCATGATTTCGATTTATCGTGCTCTGAGCATTCCTTCACAATGCGAGCTACTTCCGTTCCAAATGTGTGTTTGATGTCCTCATATGTAATAGATGTATCTTCTATAGTATCATGAAGAATTCCGGCCACGACAATTTCAGAAGAACATCCCGCTTCTAACAGCATCATGCCCACGGTAAACGGATGAGTAATGTATGGTGTTCCGTTCCCTTTCCTTGTTTGGGTTTGATGAGCAATGCTTGCTGTTTCCACGGCTAAGCTAAACATGTCCAAAGTCTCCCTGTCCATTCCTTTCCCCCCGCAATAAATCCCTCTTATTTTTACACTAAACTTATTATGTCCTATTATACATCTGGCTGGATATTTACACGTTATAAAGTAAAAGGCAACAAAATCTATCATTTTGCCGCCCTCTCTTGCCATGTATACAAATTCCATGTTATGCTGCAGTACTCCTCTTTCTTCCGACAATTTTCTTACGAATCTTTACTTTCATTAGACGGTACTGGTGTTACCGTATGAGGATCGCCTAAATTTCGGATCAATTCTCTTAAAAACAACACAAAGCAGCCTAAAGGGAATAACACTCCTAAAATAATTCCAATCGCTTCAAATAAATACTCCACGTTGTCCTCCCCCTTTTTCTGTTTGTTTCACTATATGAGCAGCAGGGAGGATTATATGCAATAATATGAAAAAATAATACTTCTAATTTTGAAAATTTTGGTACACATACGGCATTTTCGGCTCCGGTATTTTTTCTATGTTTGTTACTTTTACGATTGGAAATAAAGCATCGATGTACATTGTTTCATCCAACGTTCCGGTCACTCTTACCCACGTATCATCTGTTAAAGAAGCAACATCCTTTCCCGTTGCCAACATGCCAAATACAGAAGCATCGGCCACACAGCACGTAATTCCAAATCTTGCAATGACTGCCGTATCTTTTTCCATATTCTCTTCTCTATGAATAAAGCCGGTCAACGTAATCGCTTTTCCTTTAAACCCCGTTACATCTTTTCCAATAACGTCCATAATAGAGATGTAACGCTCATCATCCACTACGATCGTATTTAAACTTTGAAGCTCTCGTTCCAGCTTTTCAAAATATCCTTTCGGCGGCTCCTGTACAAGCTGATTCGGGTTTTCTTCCCCATCAGTCAGCAGCTGACCGTTTAAATCCTGCTGTCGTCCAAAATTGATTCCTCTTTTTGCAGCGACGCTTCCGTCAATGATACTGTCTGAAAATAAAAAGCCGGTAACGATAGGAATAATAAAAAGAGAATAAAGAAGAAGAGAACCTGTCGTGTTCGGTATTTCATGCTCTTCCCCGCAGCTGCACGAAGCTGTTGTTTTCGTTCCGCTCCTCCATATTTGAACAATGCCGAGCAATAAACATATGAACAAGGTAATGTAAACAAAATGAATCATGCGCGGCGCAATAAAATTTTGAATATTTCCTGTTACGAGCAATTTGAACAGCAGCATAGTAAACCCTATTAAAATTATGCCCCTTATATACATATGAAAGGACTCATTATGTTCCCGATGCATTTTTATCACCTCTTTCTATACGAGCTGGCCCCAAACTATAACAACCGCATATACAACCGAGATTACAATGAAAATGAACGAAAATACGAATCTCTTTTTAAAATATGCCAGCAGCATCAACGTATTTTTCAAATCTAGCATTGGACCGAATACTAGAAAAGCTAATAGAGACGGCTGAGAAAATGTATGGCTGAGGGAAGCTGCAATAAAAGCATCCGCTTCTGAGCACAAAGAAAGAATATAGCCGAATCCCATCATCACCAGCGGAGAAAGACGCTCATCCGATGCAATTTCCACCAATAAAGCCCGGTCAAGAAACGTTTGAAACAAGCTGGCCACAAATGCACCAAGCAACAAATATTTCCCCGTTTCAAAAAACTCGTCGCTTGCATGAAACAACATCTCTGCAAACCGATTCCGTAAGACCAAGTGTGTGTGAGTTCCACGTACCGCTTGCTTTTTTAAAACATCAGTATTTCCATATAAAAAATACACGATAAGTCCGATGATGATGGCTGCAACAAATGCAAGACCCATGCGCCAATAAGCAAGATTCTCTGCAGAACGGAACGCATAAAAAGTAGAAACAAAAACGACGGGATTGATAATCGGAACACTTACAAGAAATACCATCCCCGCATGCAGCGGCATCCCTTTTTTAATCAGCCTTCTGACGACCGGCACAATCGCACATTCGCACATCGGCATAATACAGCCGACCAGCGCTGCCGGAATCATCGCCAGCATCGCATGCTTCGGCACGATGCGCTGCACCGCATCTTCTGATACAAATGTCTGAATAAGGGCAGATGCAAACACTCCTAACAATACAAACGGAATCGCTTCGAGAAAAATACTTAGGAAGATGGTATTCACATTTAGCAAATCTTTGGGAACCTTATCTTTCAAAGAAGACAAACTCGTAAAATCCACAAAGAAAAATAGAAACACAAATAACGCTATCAAAAACAGAGCGACAAGTTCTCTCGAAATTTTCGTTAACGAAACTCTCATTTTCAAGCTCCTATTCTATTGTTTTTTAGTAGAACTATATGCTTGTCCGTTTTTTTTATGTCTTTCTTTTTTCTCTTGCCTCTTCTTATGACAAGTATTAGAATGGAACATCATATAAACAAATCGTAATGATTACTAAAAATATCTTGTATTTTCTATTATTCTGGCATATACTTTACAATGTTGTTCATAAATCGAAATAATTACGTTTTTAATAAAAGGAGTGAACCCTATGAAACAAGTACCTGTAACAGTTTTAAGTGGATATTTAGGTTCCGGTAAGACAACATTATTAAACCACATTTTGGCCAACCGAGAAGGTTTAAAGGTGGCCGTAATCGTAAATGATATGAGTGAAGTTAATGTAGATGCCTCGTTAATAAAGCAAGGCGGCTTTTCTCGTACAGAAGAAAAGCTGGTTGAAATGCAAAACGGCTGCATTTGCTGTACATTGCGTGAAGATCTAATGATTGAGGTAGAACGTCTCGTAGATGCAGGCAATATCGATTATATCGTCATTGAATCATCCGGTATAAGCGAACCGATTCCAGTTGCTCAAACCTTTACGTATGTCGATGAGCAATTGGGAATCGATTTAACGAAAAAATGCCGATTGGATACAATGGTAACCGTTGTGGATGCTAATCGATTCTGGGATGATTTCTCTTCCGGCGAAAGCTTGCTGGATCGTCAACAAGGAGCAAACGAAGACGATACGCGTGATGTTATTGATTTATTGATTGATCAAATTGAGTTTGCTAACGTCATTTTACTGAATAAAGTAGATTTATTGGACGAAGAAGATGTGCAAGAGCTGGAAAATCTATTAAAGAAATTGAATCCGGAAGCAAAGATCATTAAAACGGTTCATTCACGTATTGATTTATCCGAGATTTTAAACACAAGGCTATTTGACTTTGATAAAGCAAGCCAAGCTGCAGGCTGGATTAAAGAATTAAATGAAGAACATACTCCTGAAACAGAAGAGTATGGTATCTCTTCTTTTGTATATAGAAGAAAGCGTCCGTTTCATCCTGAACGCTTGATGAATTGGCTGGAAAATTGGCCTGTTGATGTTGTACGTGCCAAAGGATTTTTCTGGGTCGCAACCCGTAATGATATGACCGGTCTTCTGTCTCAAGCGGGTACATCTATTACTATTCAGGGAGCAGGCGAATGGGTAGCCGCTTACTCTAAAGAAGAGCAGCAACAGATGATTGCCGAAGATCCTGAACTATTGAATAAATGGGACCCTGTATACGGCGATCGTATGACTGAGCTTGTGATGATCGGCATCGACATGAACCGCGAGGAAATTGAAGCTTCCTTGGACACATGTTTATTGACAGATGAGGAAATGAAAGCGGACTGGTCCTTATTTGCAGACCCTCTTCCTCCTTTCATCGTTGAAGAAACAATACAATAAAAAACAATTTACAAATCGAAACAATTACGATATAATTCCGATGGATAAAAAATTGAAAAGAGGCGTGAAGATGAGAAAACTATCCTTTTTAGCAACCATATTTATGGTACTTGCCGTATTCTTTACGGGCTGTGCAAAAGGAAACGATTCCGCAGCGGATAACAAAGAAAAATTAAAGGTTTACACGACGATTTATCCTTTAAAGAATTTTGCTGAAAAAATCGGCGGCAAATATGTGGAAGTAGAGTCCATTTACCCTCCCGGTGTGGATTCTCACACGTACGAGCCATCTCAAAAGCAAGTAGTAGAAATCGCCAAATCAGACTTGTTCGTATACAGCAGCAAAGAGATGGAACCATTTGCATCAAAAATTGAAGACAGCGTCAAAAAAGAAGATGTTAAAATTGTAGATTCCTCAAACGGCATTGATTTAATCAAGTTTGAAGGCGAACACGACCATGAAGGTGAGGCGCATGATCACGAAGGTGAAGGTCACGATCATGAAGGCGAAGAAGGCCATCACCATGATAAAGACCCTCACATTTGGTTAGATCCTGTTCTTTCTATCCAACAAGCAGAAAATATTAAAAATGCGTTAGTAGAATTAAAACCGGATGCAAAAGATGAGTTTGAAAAGAACTTTGCGGACCTGAAGAAACAATTAGAAGAGCTTGACCATGAATTCAAAGATGTAGTAAGCAATGCAAAAACAAAATATATTTTAGTCTCTCATGCAGCATACGGCTACTGGCAAAACCGTTACGGCATCGAGCAAATCCCGGTAGCAGGCCTTTCTGCTTCTCAAGAGCCGTCTCAAAAAGATTTAGCGAAAGTTGTGGAAGAAGCGAAAGCTCATAACTTGAAGTACATTTTATTTGAAACATTCGCTACACCGAAAGTGGCTGACGTTGTTCGTAAAGAGGCCGGATTGGAAATCCTTCGTCTGAACCACCTGGCAACGATTTCAGATGAGGATATAAAAAATAAAAAAGATTACTTCACGTTAATGAAAGAAAACATTGAAGTGTTAAAGAAAGCAATGAATTAATTTCGAGAAGAACTGAGCACGGGAAAACTGCCCGTGCTCAGTTCTTTTTTAGATAGGTGCATTGCTTCTACCGATTCTGTGCGGTTCAGCAAATGAATTGGCTTAATTATATGTGAGACACACGTACTTGGCCTACAATAACAGCTGTTTGCATAAAACTAAACAGTTGGTACACATTAAGATTATACTATAGACAGAAAGCAGGGGGCAGTATGGCAAAAGGCAAAAAGAAGAAAGCAAACCGTCAAGCAACGAATCACGTATCCATTGATACTCCCTCTCCGATGACAAAAAAGGAGCATCGCGGCAAGCAAGGTACAGAAGAGTAAAAGACGGTGAGATGCACCGTCTTTTACTCTTCTTCTGCACATGCACGAAAATGCTCTGCAAACCACTCTTTATTTAAATCTTTCCCAATAAACACAACTTCACTGACTCTTGTTTCTTCCGGCTTCCATTCCCTATCGTATGTAGCAGCGAACAAAGTATGGACCCCTTGAAATACCACTCTCTTCTCTAGTCCTTTTACACTCAAAATACCCTTGTAGCGATATAAGTTTTCACCCAGCACTTCCACCACAGCGGTCATCCATTCATTCAATTTTCCAAAATCTAAAGGGCGCTCTTCTCGGAGAACGAATGCTTTCACGTTTCGTGTATGATTTGTACTGTCTATATTCCCGCGAATATCCAGCTTTTCTTTTACTTTAAACGTATTAATATTTAAAAGACTATCAATATTTACCTTACAGTTAGCGGCTGGAATAATCGCTGCGGTCGGATTCAATTCTTGCAGCATGCTTTCCACGTCCCTCATTTGTCTGTCAGAAAACAAATCCTTTTTGTTTAACACGATAACATCAGCAAAGGCTATTTGCTCTTGCGCTTCTATTCCTTTATTCAAATGCTTTTCAATATGGTAGCCGTCAACCACAGTTACTACTCCATTCACTTGATACGCCGCTTCTATAGCAGGATCCAGGAAAAACGTTTGAATGATGGGTCCAGGATTCGCAAGTCCGGTGGTTTCTATTATAATCGCCTCAAAATCGGTTCTTTTCTCTTTTTTTGCCTGCAAAAGCTTTTTTAATGCTACCTGTAAATCTTCCCGTACGCTGCAGCAAAGGCAGCCGTTTGTCATTTCCACTATTTCCTCATCCGTATTGACAATAAGCTGATTGTCAATACCGATTTGCCCGATTTCATTGACAATGACCGCCAGCTTTTTCCCATGCTCTTCAGATAGGATACGGTTTAACAATGTTGTTTTTCCGGCCCCTAAGAAACCTGTTAAAATCGTAACCGGAATTTTACTTGTATGTATCAATTCATTTCAACTCCTCTTGCTTCCTTCAGCCTTTATCATATCATAAATCATGCGAGACGTTATCAGTGCATACTATTACTCATTTTCAGCTTTTGTATGATATACTTTAAATCGTAATTATTACGTATTAAATTCTCTCTATTATACTCAGGAGAGGGGCTCTTTCATACATATGCTTCAAGTGCCATCAAAACAAGAACGTCATATCCTCAAAATTCCCGTCGCTTTCCCCGCTTCTCAAGCTCTCTCGAAATTTTTAAAAACATGCGATGCGGCTCAAGCTTCGTTCCAGTAAAACCATGGAACAGAATGACAGCCGGTACCTTTTCCCTGTTTTCAGGGATGTGCGCCATCCCTCGCAACGTTTGTCCTTCATGAATAATTGAAACTGCTTCTTGCATATATAAGCCCCTTAGCTCCGTCCTCTTCTATATAATACTAAAAAGAACAGGATTACTGCCAAAATTTTATATCGTTCATGAAATATTCAAAACTGCCGAAAAACTAATCGTTTCCTTTGACTTATACTATACATAAAGATAGCATTTCCATTTTGGGAAAGGAGCGGTGTGACATGGAACACACTTACGATTATTATGAAATCAAATCAAAATTGAAAAATCAAAAGCAAGAAGTTTTGAAAAAGCTCCAAAGCCATACGTTAAATGAAAAAGAAAAAGAATCTCTATTAACTTCTGTAGATAATTGCCAATATATTTTAGACTTGGTGGAAATGAATCATTTTTGCCGGGGCGTATAATTTTACAATAAGACAGACGGTACTTGATGAAGTACCGTCTGTTCTTTTAGCCATTTACAAATCGATTCAGCTGTTCTTTTTTCTTTTGATAAAATAAATTAAACATAATATGATATAAAAACGCACTTATGAAAGCCAGAGCGACAATGCTATAGAACATCCATGTGTATCCGATCCATGCAGTCATCGGAATGGCTATCGGCGCGATCGTACGGCCAACAGACCAGCGAAGAGTGGCTGCCGCAAAATATTGTCCGCGCATATGCTCCGGAGCCAGCTTGGCCACAAAGCTGTTTTGAATGCCGACAACCATAATTTCCGCCAAAGTGAAAATTCCCATAGCAATAATCATGCCCCAGATTGACACCGTATTGCCAAAGATGATCATGGCGACTCCATACGTTACAGATGATAGAATAAAAACAACTCTTTCATTAAAACGATCTGTAATTTTCGTGATATATACGGTAAACAGTGCAACGATAAAGCCGTTTTCGGCAATAATCCAACTGAACAGCTTTTCTCCATTTACAGTAAAATTCAAAAACGTCTGTGTTTGCACCATCTCTTTAATATAAACGGCCAGCAATAAATCCATTTGCGTGAAGGTTTGGGCTACCAAAATACCGGACAAGACAAAAAGGAAAAAGACCCGATCCTTAAAAATAACATTATAGTTTTTCACTTGCTGCACTAAGAACCTTGTCCATGCAATGGACTGTTGCTTCTCACCTGCCGATTTAGCCGGAAGCGTTTCACGAACGAATCGGTACAATACCCATGTTACTGCAAAGTTCATAACTGCACTCGCAAGCAGCAGCTCAAATCGATGACTGAAAAAGAAATATGCGCCGATAATTGGTCCAATTACAACATTAATATTGGTTACCGTATAAAATACGGCAAATACAGAATTTTGTTTCTCCTCCGGCACGATATCCGCCACCATTGCCGAGCTCGCGGGATAATAAAGCGCACCCATGATGCTGACAACAGAAAATGCCAGAAACGTCAAGATCGGCGATTCAAACCATGGTGAATTGGAAAAAGCAAACACAATGAACGCCAGGCTTTGACACAACGCTGAAATTACCATCATTCGTTTTCTGCCGAACGTATCTGCTAAATATCCTCCAATAAGACTGGCTGCCACCGCCAACAGCTGCGATAGCACAAGCAGCGTCCTAGCTGCCGTTTTTCCTAACGTATCCGAGAAATAAATCGCCATAAAGGGGAAAAACATCCAAAAAAACAATCCGAAAAACCATTCGCTGATTAAGCGAATCTTCAAATTCCTGTCCCATTCACTCCACTTCATACTATACCCCTCTTGTTAGTTCACAGACTGAAACACTCACTTATCATATCACACTCTTTGAATTTATAGCATGGGATACAAACATTCCTTATTTCTAAGTTTTCAGTCTTGGAAATTATATATGCTGTTTTTGAGCTGAAAACAAAAAGAACTATGATTTGTGCATAGTTCATAATCTAAGTTATTGAAACTTTGAATATGACTCCTGATCGGGCAATGATTCCAATTTTAATAGTTCTACATATGCATTTCCTTGTAAATGCAACATCGCTCCTCCTCTCCCCTTTCACTTTCATTATATCATAGAATATGAAACCGTTTTTCAAAAAATTGGAAACGAAAAAGCCATCGAAATACTTCCTCGATGGCTTAACTTTGTTATTTTAAAAACGCGCTTAGCATCCACACATGCTTCTCCAATTCTGTATGGATGGCTAACAGCATATCTGCTGTTGTTTCATCGCCTGCTTCTTCAGCGACTTCCATCCCTTCTTTTAACTCAGAAATCATGGCAGAATAGTCATTTACGATGGAGCGAACCATTTCCTCTGCCGTTTCATCTCCAGTAGCTTCTTTGACCGTAGAGATTTCTAGATACTCCTTCATGGTTGCAATCGGCTGACCTTTTAATGAAAGAATGCGTTCTGCCAACTCATCAATATGTGTGGCTGCTTCATTGTACAATTCTTCAAATTTTGTATGAAGAGTAAAGAATTGAGGTCCTTTTACATACCAGTGATAGTTGTGCAATTTTACAAACAATACGTTCCAGTTTGCTACCTGCTTATTTAAGACATTTACTACATTTGTATTCACTTTATTATTCATAGTTCTCTCTCCTTTTCTATATTAGAATTATTATAATTTAATTATAATTATATTATACCTCTATTTTCCATAAAAACAAGCATTATGCCTGTACTGTAATTCACTCTTAACATGCTTATTATTTCCCTTACACTTCAGTAATAATATAAAAAGCAGATAGATTTTTCTATCTGCTTTTAAAGTACTATTTTTCTTCAATCGGCTTTTTCCACAATCCAACGATAATGGCTGTGACTGCAGCACCGATTAAAATAGATAAGGTATATAAGAACGGATGCTTCACGGACCAAATCACGAACGCTCCGCCGTGCGGTGCACGCAATTCACAGTTGAAGAATAACGCCAATGCTCCGGCTACGGCTGAACCAATGATACAGCTTACAAGGACACGTAATGGGTCTGCCGCTGCAAATGGAATCGCACCTTCTGTAATAAAGGAAGCTCCCATGATGTAGTTCGTTTTCCCTGCTTCGCGTTCTGCTTTTGTAAATTTGTTTTTAAAGAATGTCGTTGCTAACGCTAATCCTAATGGAGGAACCATACCTCCTGCCATAACAGCTGCATGCGGTCCAAAATTGCCTCCATCAATCATCGCGATACCGAATGTAAAGGCTGCCTTGTTAACCGGACCGCCCATATCTACCGCCATCATGCCGCCTAAAATCAATCCGAGTAAAATGCGGTTTGTTCCGCTCATATTTCCTAGCCAAGCAGTCATAGCGTCCATGATTCCTTTTACAGGAGTATTGACTACAAACACCATGATTAAGCCAGTAATCAGCATACCGAAAACAGGATATAGTAAAACCGGCTTAATGCCTTCCAAAGATGCAGGAAGACCTGCTAACACTTTTTTCAATCCTACTACGATATAACCAGCTAGGAAGCCTGCAATCAATCCGCCTAAAAAGCCTGCTCCTCCTTGTGCTGCCAACAATCCGCCCACCATACCCGGCGCAAAACCAGGACGGTCTGCAATGGAGCTCGCAATAAATCCGGCAAGTACAGGAACCAATAAGGAGAATGCTCCTCCTCCGCCCCCGATATCCATCAATGCTTTTGCAAGCGGATGGAATGATGGATCTTTTGGATCGAATGCTTTAATGCCGAAAATAAAGGATAAGGCAATTAAAATCCCGCCCCCTACAACGAATGGCAGCATGTTGGAAACACCGTTCATCAAATGTTTATAAAACCCTGTACGTGTTTCGCCATCTTCACGTTTTGCGGTTTCTTCCGTTCCTTGGAAAATCGGAGCATCTTGACGCAATGCACGTTCAATCAACTGCTGCGGCTTGCGGATCCCGTCGGCTACCGGCACTTGAATGACATGCTTGCCTTTAAAACGGTTCATTTCCACTTGCTTATCCGCAGCAACGATAATGGCTGCAGCTTCTTCAATTTCTTGTGCTGTCAGCGCATTTTTCACGCCTGTAGAGCCGTTTGTTTCTACTTTTATATCGACGCCCATCTCTTTTGCTTTTGCTTTTAAGGCATCGGCAGCCATATATGTATGAGCGATGCCTGTCGGACAAGCGGTGACCGCCAATACTTTTTTGTTTCCAGTCGACGCAGCTGCGGGTTCTTCCTCTTTATTTCCCTCTGCTTCTTTTGCATCAATGAGTGCTAATACCTCATCAGCTGTCTTGGCATGCAGCAGCTTTTGACGAAATTCTCCGTCCATTAACAAGGTGGACAAACGAGATAACGTTTCCAAATGGGCATTATTAGCGCCTTCGCTTGCTGCGATCATAAAAAATAAGTGTGCAGGCTGTCCGTCCAATGATTCATAATCAATGCCGGTTGCGGATTTCCCAAAGCAGATGGAAGGCACTTTTACTGCCGCCGTTTTCGCATGAGGAATCGCAATTCCTTCTCCGATCCCTGTTGTGCTTTGTGATTCTCTTTTTAAAATAGCTTCTTTAAACTGCTTCTTGTCATGCAGTCTTCCTGCTTCATGTAATTTATTTACAAGCTCGTCAATCGCTTCTTGTTTGGAGGCAGCTTTTAAATCAACAATGATGGTATCTTTCTTTAAAAGCTCTGTGATTCTCATATTTAACCCCTCTTCCCTATATCTTTTGAATTTCTACTTGAGGAAGCAATTCGCCTATCTTTTCTTTTGTACATAAATCAGCTGAAAAAGCTGTTGCGCTTCCCGTTGCCACTCCGTATTGAAAGGCTTGCAAAATATTTGTCGATTTCCAATACATCCCGACAAAGCCTGCAACAAGAGAGTCTCCGGCACCTACTGAATTGATGACTTTTCCTTTTGGAACATTGGCACGATATGCAGCATCTTTTGTAAGCAAGATGGCACCGTCTCCTGCCATTGAGACAACAACATGCTCCGCTCCCATCTCTACAAGCTTTTTCCCATAAATCAATACATCGTCAATCGAGTCAATTGTAGTATCAAACAGCTCTCCTAATTCATGGTGATTCGGCTTCACCAGAAAAGGGCGATGCGTCACTACATCAAGAAGAGCCTTTCCGCTTGCATCTACAACAACCTTTATCCCTCGTTCACTGCAGCTTTCCGTCAGCCGCTCATATAAGTCGAAAGGTAAAGAAGATGGAATGCTTCCTGCTAAGACCACTATATCTCCTGCAGGAATGTCTTCCAATTTCTTCATCAACTGCTGAAATTGCGCTTCTGTAATGGCGGGTCCTTGCCCGTTGATTTCGGTTTCTTTTCCCGTTTTCAGTTTAATATTAATGCGTGAGTCCCCGTTCACTTCTATAAAATCAACGGGAACGCTCTCCTGCTCCAGCGTATTTTTTATAAAATATCCGGTAAAACCGCCGATGAAGCCTAGTGCTTTTGTTTCTACGCCGATTCTGTTTAATACACGTGATACATTAATCCCTTTCCCGCCCGGATACTTCGCCTCTCGCGAGATGCGATTTAAACTGTCAATTTCAAAATGTTCCACTTCTACGATGTAATCGACGGATGGATTTAACGTCACTGTATAGATCATATGTTCACTACCTTTACTGCAGTTTTTTTCTCATATATCACCAGCTCTTGCTTCGATAACCCGTTTGTAATGATGGTTGCTTTCTCTATTTCTGCTATTTTTGAAAAAGCGATCTCGGAAAACTTGCTTTGATCTGCCACTATATAGCTTTTTCCGGATAACTCCATGGCGCTTTTTTTAATCAATGCTTCTTCAGGATCCGGCGTTGTATATCCGTACTTATGATGAATGCCGTTTGCACCGATAAAACATGCATCAAATCTGTATCGGTTCAAACTTTCGAGTGCAGCGCTTCCAATTAATGCTCTCGTATTGCTTTTCATCATGCCGCCCACTAAATAAGCTCGAATATCTGCTTCGAATAACGCTTCTATATGCATCAACCCGTTTGTGACTACCGTGATTGGTTTTCCTTTTAAATAGGGAATCATTTCATAAGTCGTGCTTCCGGCATCTAAATAGATGCAATCGCCATCCTTAATGAATGCAGCCGCAGCTGAAGCAATCGCTTTTTTTTCTTGAAGGTTTTTGGCTGATTTTTCATGCATGCTTGGCTCGATCCCTTTTGTTTGCAACGAAGCGGCTCCGCCATGCACCCGTTTTATATAGTGCATTTTCTCCAAATGAACCAAGTCCCTTCGTATGGTAGATTCCGAACTTCCTGTTTCTTCTACCAGCTCTTGGAGCTTTACAAAGCCTTTTTCATTAACTAATGCAAGGATTCTTTCCTGTCGCTCGGGAGTCAGCACCGTATCACCTCCGCTTTTGCGTTTCTGTTTTCATCATAACGAAAGCCTTTTCAAAAAGCAATCATTTTCTTTCAAATTCAATCAAAAAAAATCAAAATCATTCACCATTAACTTCATTCTTTCTTACTATAATTTGTTCCCCTGACATTCTTATGTATCGCAAGATTAATCTTGTCTATGCATGTCTAATTGAATCCAAGCTTTCATATGTATGTAATTAGGAAGGAGGGAGAGCATGGACGAACAAACTTGGAAAACAACAAAAAAAATCGCAGCGACATACATCGGTACTGTGGTAGGAGCCGGTTTTGCAACAGGACGGGAAATTGTAGAATTTTTCACCTTAAATGGGACATACGGAACCATCGGCATAATGGTGAGCGGCGCTCTCTTCATTTGGCTCGGGACAAAGATGATGCTTCTTTCTGCCCGTATTCAAGCCTTTTCCGCCCAAGAATTCAACAAGTATTTATTCGGTGATACGTTAGGAACCGTTATCAATATATTGCTTCTTCTCGTTTTATTCGGGGTTACAAGCGTCATGTTATCGGGAGCGGGTGCAGTGTTTGAAGAGCAGCTCCGGCTGCCGAAACAAGTCGGTATTCTAATTACAATTGTCGCTTGTCTTATTGTACTATCAAGAGGATTGCAAGGAGTATTTGAGGTCAACTCTCTTGTTGTTCCGGTTATGATGGTGTTTATTATCGGATTGTTTTCGACCAAGTTCTTGCAAACATGGCCGCTCATTATACATTCCATCCCGGCAGAAACTTGGAATTTTAAATGGGTTTCGAGTCCGATTACATATGTAGCCATGAACTTGGCGATGGCACAAAGCGTCCTCGTTCCGCTGGGCGGTGAAGTGAGAGATGAGAAAGCAATTAAAATGGGAGGAATTTTAGGAGGAGCGGGACTTTGTCTCATTTTGCTTTGCAGTCAATTTGCGCTTCTGTCCGTGGATAACTTTTACCAATACAGCATCCCGCTGGCAGAGGTAGTCAAGCGATTCAATGCCACATTCCACTTCTTCTTTGTTCTTGTTATTTTTGGAGAAGTATTTACAACGTTAATCGGAAATTTATTTGGAATGACAAAGCAAATTCAATCTATGGTCGGCTGGAAAAGCAATACGATTGTATTTGGCATTTTATTGGTCAGTTATTTTATCAGCTACGTCGGCTACGGAAAACTGCTGCATGTCCTGTATCCGATAATCGGCTGGGTCAGTCTCATTCTTCTTCCGCTTATTGCACTGAAGCAGAATATAAAAACATGAGGATCGTCATTTTTTGTTAAAATGAAAGGATGTTCTGAGAGGCAGTGCTGTACGCTTCCTCTCGGAACATCCTCATTCTTCACAATCTTCGCATACTTCCCAATACATGCCGAATTCGATGGCCAAAAACGGTTTCAGCTGCAGCTTAATCATTCGGCTCGGCATTCTTTCTAAAATGAATTCAATGCTTTGCTCCTCGTCCTCTTTGCATACAACACAATTTTGAATTTGAATGTTTTTGATTGTTATTACCGGACGGCCTTCTTTATTCCAAACAATTTTCAAATCGTTTTCTTCATTGTAGCTGACAAGGATATGATTTGCTTGACTTGTCCCATCAGCATAAGCAACTGGACGGACCTTGTATGTATCGCCTGCTTCTTCTATAAGAAAATGATAATAATGCTTTTCGTCTTGTACAGGCTGCTGCCCGAAAAATTTGGTGAGTACTGAATGAATCATGTTTCATGCCTCCGCGTTTATAGTAGTACATATCATAGAAATCATTGTAGCATAATAAATCTATACTTATCTTATAATGAGTACTCGTTTTTTATAATTGCTTATTCAACCGATGTGCCGCTTTTTCAGTCTCCTCTCCTTTTCATTGTAACAAAGGAGGTTGATTTTCATTCGAATCTATTTGCGAATATTTGAACATATTTACATGACAAAAGAGACGTCAGACAACATCTCTTTTCTGCTACTTTTTTCGAATAGCCTTATTTATCTTCTTCCACTTTCCCGCTCTGCTCTCGCCAATGCAAGATCTTGTTTTCGCATCGCATACGCAATTTCCCGCTGCAGCTTTCTGTAGCTGACCAGCCTTTCTTTTTCAAGGGTACCGTCTTCAATCGCACAATTGACTGCACAACCCGGCTCCGTTTCATGCTGACAATCCGTAAAGCGGCATTGGTCTGATAACTCTTCAATATCAGAAAAAGTCACATCGATTGATTCGCTTCCTTCCTCTTGTACAATCGTTTTCACAAACGAACAAATTAACCTTGTTCTGTAAAACGTGCTATAATTTCATCAAACCTCAATTCTGAAGTTCCCTCTACGATCATATCCGCTTTAGCCATCGCTTCTTTCGTTCCCACTCCAACCGCAAACATGCCGGCACCTTTAATTGCCTCTACACCTGCTTCCGCATCTTCTACACCGATACAATTTTCATATGGTACGTCAAGTGAATCTGCTGCTTTCAGGAAAATTTCCGGATGTGGCTTTCCTTGTACTACTGTGGCTGCATCTACAATAGTATTAAAATACTGGCCTACTCCTAATCGTTTAATTACAAAAAGTGCATTTTTACTAGCAGACGCTAAACCAATTTTAATGTTATGTGTCTTAATTTCTTTTAATAGCTCTAAAATGCCTGGTAACACATCATTTGGTGTAATTGTTTTGATAAGTTCTTTGTAATGCTCGTTTTTCTTTGCCGCAAGCGCTTCTTTTTCTTCAGGTGTATAGTCGTTTTGTTTATTGCCAAGGGCTAAAATACGTTCTAATGAATCCATGCGGCTAACACCCTTCAATTGTTCGTTAAACTCGCGGTCAAACGGGATTCCGAGCTCTTCGCCAAGCTGCTTCCATGCCAAATAGTGATGCTCCGCGCTGTCTGTTATGACTCCATCTAAATCAAAAATAAACGCTTCCACTTTTTTCGTCATATGCAACATCCTTTCCTGCTAAGTATCCTTCTTTATGCTATCACTTTTCCTGTTATGATAGAAACCTTTCCATATAAAAACTCGCAAAAAAAGAACCGACCAAACGATCAGTTCCTAAACTCAAATTTTGTTTTTCCTTCCTTCTCATCCCAAACCAGCGCTGCGTCAAAGGTTTTCTCTCCTCTTTTGAACCCCTTAATGACGTTTGTTTTTCCGTCTTTCAGCAGCTTTTTTATATTGGCTTGAGACACCGTTTTGCCCAATATCTTTTTCGACAGAGTAAACGTACACTTTGTGGCATTGTAATTCGTACAGCCGTAAAAGGTGCCTTTGTCGACAATCTGGCCGTCGCATTTTTTACATTTCCCAAGCGGAGCAGTTGCTTTCTCTTCTCGTTTTTTGCTTGCAAATTGTGATACATCCACTTGGCTGAAGTCCCAATTCTTTGATTCATTCCGGGCATTTTCAATGATTTTTTCCGTAAGCCTTTTCACCTGCTCCATGAATGCAGCGGCATTTGCTTTTCCCTCGCCAATCTCGGCAAGACGCTGCTCCCATCGCGCTGTCATTTCAGGCGATGCCAATATTTGCTCGCCGATTGCGTCAATAAGAAGCATTCCTTTTTCAGTGGCATAGACTTGATTCTTTTTTACTTCTATATACTTTCGATCCTTCAGCATTGTAATAATGCCGGCACGCGTCGCTTCCGTTCCCAATCCTTCTGCTTTATTGAGCACTTTTTCCAGCTGTCCGTCCTCCAGCACTTTTCCCGCCGTTTTCATTAACGTAATGAGCTGGCCCTCTGTGTAACGCTTCGGCGGCTGAGTTTTGCCTTCTTTTATTTTTACATCGGCAACTATGCCCGTTTCTCCTTGCTCCAGCGGCGGAAGCAGTACATCGTCCTCTTCTTCCTTGCTGTTTTCACTAAATAGTACCTTTCGCCAGCCTTCCTGGATTTGCAACTTTCCTTTTGATACAAACGTGGCACGTCCGTCTACCAGGGTCGTTACGGTTGTATAATCAAAAATGGCAGCTTCATAGTGCGCGGCAATCAGCCGTTTTGCGACTAAATCATAAATTTTTTGCTCATCTCCGCTTAACTTCGTGACATCCGGCACTTGCTCCGTCGGAATGATGGCATAGTGGTCCGTTACTTTTTTCTCGTTTACATAACGTTTATTATGGGTAATTGACGCAATCGGTGTCGGAAAGTATCGCTTGTACGCTTCTTGCTTTCTTAACTTTGATAAAATGTCAGCAAACCCTTCTGCTTCTCCTTTAGTAACAAACGTCGAATCTGAACGAGGGTAGGATAGATACCCCTTTGTGTACAAGCTTTGCGCGATGTCCAGCGTTTTCTTAGGTGAAAATTTAAACGCTCGGTTGGCAGTGGCCTGCAGGGAAGACAAGTTAAATAACAGCGGCGGCTGGAATTCCTTTCTCTCTGTTTCTACCTCATCGATTTGCGCTGGCTTTCCTTGGCAAAACGCTGCAATTTTTGCAACCATTTCCGCGTTATCCAGGCGTGTTTCATTCTCTTTATGCCATTTTCCATCATAACGTTTTCCGTTCATGTCAAAAGTCGCGATGACTTCCCAAAACGGCTGAGACACAAAGCTGGCAATTTCTTTTTCCCGTTTCACCACAAGAGCCAAAGTCGGCGTCTGTACCCGACCGGCTGAAAACACATCGGAAATTCCTTTTTCTTTTAATAAAATGGTATAAATACGAGAAGCATTCATTCCTACAAGCCAATCGGCACAAGCCCGGCTGTACGCTTCATAATACAGATGTCTCGTATCTTCTTCTGTCAACAGCTTCGCAAACCCGTCTTTTACCGCCTTTTCGGTTAAAGATGAAATCCATAGCCGCTTCATTGGTTTGGAAATACGGGCGGTTTGGATGATGGTTCGAACAATGAGCTCTCCCTCTCGGCCCGCATCTCCTGCATGTATAATTTCTTTTACTTCCGGCTTTTTCAATAAATCACGAATCGTATAAAATTGCTTTGCCTTTGATTTTGTTACTTTATATTGAAACTTCTCCGGAATCATCGGGAGCGTGGCAACAGACCATTTTTTCCATGCTTCATTATACTCTTCGGGCGACAACAGCTCGCAAATATGCCCTACTGCCCATGTAAAATAAGCACCGTCTGGAAAAAAAGAGTTTGGCGCCACTTCTAAATATCCGTCTTTTTTCTTATATGGAAACGGAGCTGCAAGCTTCATGGCTTGATCCGGCTTTTCGGCAATAATTACCTTCACGATTGTTACCTCCTACTATAATGACAAAAAAAGAGAGAATTGAGGCAATTCTCTCTGTCCTATTATACCATGTTTTAGCATCATTAGCTTACCGCTTTCTGATGATTTCTCACGATGGACAATATATTCAGCACAAAAAGCATGTAAACATGGGTATTACAATGATTCGCAGTTCGACAATCAGCTCCGTGTAATAGTTGTTGATGAGCCTAGACCATTCATTTAAAAATGTAAAATATAGATTAGCATGAATCCCTACCTCTCTTCCGGTTATAAGAGAGGAAGACAAACAAACCAAAATTGAAACTCCAGCAATTAGTGAAACTACATTAGCAATAATAGAACGCAAGTATTTCACATTACACTCCTTCCTAAGGTTCTTCAGCATCCCTAAATTTATATATACTGTGACAAAATTACATATTAGCGCAACATTATTCTTATATAACCAAAACAAAAACTTTTTTATTGAACCGTTTATCCCCAACCTTTTTCCAAACAGTTCGTACAACGATTTTCACTTTCTATAACGCTATTGTTAAGAGCATTATAGTCATTTTAGGAAAAAGAAATATTTTTGTAGTCAAGTACCTGTGACATATGACAAACATTTCCAAGAATAAAATATTGTATCTGCTTATTTTAAGGGGGGAAACATGTGAAAAAAAGAGCGTTCATCACGATTCCTATCATCATCGTGCTCTTAGCAGGCATTATCGGCACCTTCTGGCTCTCAAGCAAAGAGCTGGATACATCGAGTATCAAACCTGCACAACGAATAGCAGCCTATACAAAACCCGCTGTAGTCCGCATAATTGATGCCGCAATTGTAGAATGGGATTATTCCTATGTATACGAATCTGATGTATATGATTTCTTCCAGCAACTGCAAGGAAAAACGATTATTGGCAGTTCCGGTTCGGGTGCCATCATCAGCTCAAACGGATATATCGTCACAAATGCTCATGTAGTGGATTTAACCAGAAAAACGGATCAAGAAATTGCAGATGCGGCTTTTGAACAGCTTGCCTACGATTTAGCCGGTTATTTTAACGTTTCTGTCGATATTGCTTACCAGTACTTATTAGAACGGATCTCTTGGAAATCTGTCACCCGAGTTCAAAAAGTGTTCCTGCCAAGCGGAGAATCATTTGACAGTGATGTCAAAGCATTTGGGGCACCTGTTGGTGAAGGAAAAGACGTCTCTGTTATTAAAATCGATGGAAAGAATTTGCCAACTTTACAGCTTGGTAATTCAGACTCTCTTCAACTGCAAGATGACATTTGGGTAATCGGTTATCCTGCAGCAGGAGATTCAGATTTACTTTCACCTGAGTCACAGCTCGTATCAACAATCAACGCCGGACAAATATCCGCCACGGATAAAAAATCCGCGCAAGGCAGTCCCGTTATTCAAATCAGCGCAGCTGCCACACACGGAAACAGCGGCGGACCGATTGTGGATTTAAACGGAACCATTGTGGGCTTGCTGACATTCAGAGGAGATACAGTAAACGGCAATGAGGTGCAAGGCTTTAACTTTGGAGTTCCTTCTGTTACAGTACAGGAATTTGTATCACAATCCGGCGCAAAGAATAAGGAAGGGACTGTAGATAAACTATATAAAGAGGGGCTTAACTTCTTCTGGGCCGGCTATTACAAAGAAGCATTAGAGAAATTTGAAGAGGTTCAACACTTATATCCAAATCATTCAGAGATTAAGCGTCTTATCGGTGAAGCTCAAGCAAAAGCCGCCCAAAGCCAAACATATTGGCCGAAATATACGTTATACTTCTACATTTACGATGGTGTGGCAGCTCTGCTTATTATTCTCTTGCTTCTGTTCACGTTTGCTTTCAAACCGAAATCACCTGCGCTGGCTGCCGTTCCTTCCGCATCTCCTCCTCTTGCTCCGAAACCACAGGAACTAAACAAAGCGGATGATATGATGAAGATGATAAAAGATGGGGAAGTAGATATGCAAGAAATGATGAAAACAATTGAAAAACAATTGAAAAAGCAAAAAGACGAACAGAAAGAGTGATAAAAGGAAGGAGCAGCCAAAAATAAATGGATGCTCCTTCCTTTTATTGCTTTACAACCTGTCTCCCGATTACTTCGTCAAAATACCGTACCCAGTCATGTCCGCATCAATACCTTCCTTGTCCCAAATATGCTTACAATACAATTGGGCTACCTTTTCTTTTCGGGAGCCGGCTGCCTGTGCATCTTTTAAGGCAACTATCGCAGTATAAATATTGCACATTTTCGCAGCAACTCGTTTCGCATGATAAGTCAGAACATCTTCCTCTTTATTTTCGAGAAAATATAGTAACTTCACCAATTCCTGTATTTCTGTTTCTATTGCTTGTTTACATTCAGGAAGAAGAGAAAGACCAGCGAGCTCTGTTTTCACAGTTTTCAAGAACAGCTCATGAACTTTATATTTTTTGGTAAGGCGAAGCACTTCTAACCCAAGGATATTTGCCGTTCCTTCCCATACCGTAAGAACCTGTGCATCCCGCAATAATCTTGGAGTGACGAAATCTTCAATATAACCGTTTCCCCCATGCATTTCAATTGCTTCATAAGCAAATTGAATCGCCTCTTCAGCAGTTCGCGCTTTTAATAATGCTATGAGCAAGCGATTCATCGCTTTTTCTTCCGCTGAAGCAATCTCTGAATCGTTCATTATACGGTCAAATTGATGAATCATTTCAAAGCAAGCGCTAGTCAATACTTCTTGCCGGGCAGCCAGGCTTGTCAACGTTTCTTTTATCATCGGAAATTCAACGAGGTATTGACCAAATGTATAACGTTGCTTTGCATATTTCAGAGCTTCATCGTATGCCCGTTTCATAATGCCGATAGAAGCAACCGCATTACATATACGGGATAAGTTTAAGGCTTCCATCATATAGTAAAATCCTTGAGATGCTTCTCCTATTAAATACGCTTCTGCTCCATCAAACTCCACTTCTGCAGACGGTACAGCGCGGACGCCCAACTTATCTTTCAAACGGCGAATTTGAAGCCCGTTATTTTGCCCATTCGCCTTTTTCCAAGGCACTAAAAAGAGACTCAATCCTTTTGTTCCGTCCGGAGCCCCTTCCATTCGAGCCAGAACAGTTGCCACACCGCATGCCCCGGCATTGCTGGCAAAATACTTTAATCCGTACAGCTTATAATGGTCTCCATAAGAAACAGCCTTTGTTTCGTTCGCTCCCACATCGGAGCCTCCTTGTTTTTCCGTTAAAAACGTCGCTCCTTCAAACAGTTCTACTTCTCCTGTAGAGAATACATGCGGCAAATAGTTTTCTTTTAGCTCTCGAGATGCATATTTGTCCAATAAATATGCCGTCGCCATCGTCAAAGTAACAGGACAATAAAACCCCGGCTCTACCTGGGACAATATATACCCCTGGGCATATGAATAAATGTAATTCCCCTTTCTTCCAAGCTCGGGAATGCTACGGTGATTGTATGCAACGATTCCCGTATTGTAAGTTTTCTCTCTCGTTTTTTTATAGCCCTCATTCAGCCAAACTTCAGATACTTCTTCTCCGTAGCGGTTATATTTTAAAAGTTTTGGCTGGCCGTCCCGATCTGTGTAGGAAGCACGGCTATCGAATTCATTCATGCATAGCTGCCAAAATGATTCTAACTCCTTTTTGGCATATTCATATAAATCTTTGTCCAGCCATTTGTTTAGATTGAACGCTAAATTCGGATCATTTTCAAATACACGCATGAAGTCCACTCCCTTCTTTGTTTCACAGAAAAAGGCTTATACATTTGTACAAGCCTTTTCAAGCTGCTCTCTATTAATGATTAGAGACGCCGCTGATTCCATGCCCTGTGTTGGATTTAACAAGGATTTCGTCAAACTTCGCTTCACTTTCTTTTTTGCTTGATAAAATCGTGCCTAAGTACGCTGCGATAAAGCCAAGCGGAATAGAAACTATACCCGGAGTTGTAAGAGGAAAGATCGGCTCTCCGACTAAAATCGCCTTTCCTGCTTCCGGACTCCAAACGTTCGGGCTGAGTGCCACTAATACGATGGCGCTGATTAATCCTACAATCATTCCGCAAATAGCTCCAGTAGTGTTAAAGCGCTTCCAATAGATCGTGTATAAAATAACCGGCAGGTTTGCGCTTGCCGCCACCGCAAATGCAAGCGAGACAAGGAAGGCTACGTTCAACGTTTGTGCGAACAAAGCTAATATGATAGATAAAACCGCAACCCCGACAGAAGCATATCGAGCCATTTTCACTTGCTCTTTTTCAGTTGCCTTGCCGCGCCGTAAAATTTCATTATAAAAATCGTGAGCAAACGCAGATGCTGCCGTTAACACAAGACCCGCTACTACCGCGAGAATCGTCGCGAACGCAACCGCGGATACGAAAGCAAATAAGAAGTTGCCGCCGAGAGCCTCCGCTAGCAACGGAGCCGCCATGTTTCCAGCCGGGTTTGCAGCAACAATTTTGTCTGTCCCTACAAACGCTGCTGCCCCAAAGCCCAAGAATATCGTCATGATATAAAACGCACCGATCAACCAAGTGGCATACACAACAGATTGGCGAGCTGTTTTTGCATCGCGAACCGTAAAGAACCGTACAAGAATGTGAGGCAATCCCGCTGTTCCAAGTACAAGACCAAGATTTAACGAAATCGTATCTAAACCGTCTTTATACTTTACTCCAGGATTTAAAAATGCTTCTTTTAATGGAGTTGCCGTTTTCATATGTGCAAACATTTCTGTCAAACTAAAGCCAAACTTTGCAAATACGATAATGGAGATGACGAGCGTTCCTCCCATCAACAGCACCGCTTTTACAATCTGCACCCAGCTTGTCGCCGTCATGCCGCCGAAGATTACATACACTGTCATTAATGTTCCGACAATCAGTACGGATGTAGTGTAATCCAATCCCAATAACAATTTGATGAGGGCACCTGCTCCTACCAGCTGCGCAATCATGTAAAAAATGGAAATGGTCATCGTATTTAAGGCGGCGACACCGCGCACTTTTTTAGCATCAAAACGGGCAGCAATCATATCCGCCAGCGTATACTTTCCTAAGTTGCGTAAAGGCTCTGCAACTAAATACAGTACGACCAGATAGGCAACAAGGAAACCGATGCTGTAGAAAAAACCATCAAATCCAGTCAATGCGACAGCACCGGCAATCCCCAAGAAAGAAGCTGCAGACATATAATCGCCAGCAATCGCCAAACCGTTTTGCCAGCCTGTTAATCCGCCGCCTGCAGTGTAGAACTCGTTTGCGTTTCTCGTCTTTTTAGATGCATAGTATGTAATGACGAGTGTTCCGAGAACGATGATCAAGAATAGTGTAAAGGCAGTTGTATTCACTCTTTTTCCCCCTATTTCCCGATTTTTTGTAACACTTTTTCAGATAAGCGATCAAAGCTGGATGCTTTTTTGCTGTACAGCATGCAAAGTCCCCATGTCATCACAAATTGGGCAAACGCGAAAATCCATGCCCATGTTATATCGGCCACAGCAGGAGTGTTCAGCACTTTAGAATAAGACGTCATAATAGGAAGAGCAATGTAAAAGCAAAAAAAGAAAATGGATAAAGGCATGATGAACTTCTTTTTCTCTTCTAATAACTGCTTGAACTCTTTTGACTGGGCAATCTTCGTGTAATCGATTTCATTCTCTGCCACGCGAGATACGGCGTTTTGTTTCATCTCATGGTTCTCTCCTTTCAAAATTGGAATAAATATTCAATCTGATGAAAATACAACATGTGCTGTCGTGGTGCAAAGCGGATGTACAATAATTAGAATAAATAATTTTAAAAATATTCTGAAACTTAATTTTATTGTAGACAAAACTTCCGAGAGTTGGAAAGGTTTTTTGTTAGACAATTTTAGTCAAATTATCCGAAATTTTTTAGATGTTTCTTCAAAATAAAAACTTGTCGCTGTCGATTGCTCCAGCCCACAGCTTCTTTATTCAATTTTTTACTTACCGTAAGCAGCACAGCACTTGTTATTTCCCTTCTCGCCTTTCTTCCCCATTTTTCCATTATGGTAAGAAAAAAACTGAAGAAGAGCAATGGCTCTCCTTCAGCTTTTTATTCACAAACCGGATTGCGAGGGATTGTTTTAAATTCTACTTCTTCTAAAATTTTGCTTCGTTTTGTTACGATGCACACATAATTGACTGTCCAAATATAAGAAGGGAAATGGTTTTCATCAACCATCATTGCTTCAAATTCGTCATTTACGATGCTTTCAAATTTTTCGCGAGTATATGTTTCTGTTTCTGTTGAGAAGTCTTGCCATTCACAAAGGATCATTATCATCACCCCTATTGTTGTATCTGGGTATACTATAACATGCTTTGGTCTGTATGGATGATGCAGACTATAAACGTTTTGTGAACAATTTCACATAATATTTATACAATGCATATATTGCTATTACAGAAAAAATTCCGCATCAACGAATCGATGCGGAAGAAAAAATACTTAAAAATTTGCCCCTTCTTCTAAAAAATCTAATCCTTCTTGTTTGTAAATATTTTGCCGTGTAATAATATGGTCCACATAAAATACAATTACGCTGCTGCGCACTACTTCCCCTGTTATCATGCCAATCTCTTCATGAAATACCGCAAAGCTGGATTGCTCGTTTTTTTGTAAAAGCGATTCCGTAACAGAAAGGACTGCTTCGTAAACTTTTGTGCGATTGACATTTTCTTTTACAAGCTTGGAAGACAGCTTTATGATGATTTCTTGTCCTTTTACTGATGTGCGGTACATATATAATCCCTCCTAAATGAATAGCTGCAATGCTTTATATATAAAATGAATAAAATATCCTGCTAAAATCAGGCCGGCTCCGGCTGTAATAAAATTAAGGGGTCTTCTCGTCAACAGCGTGCGTCCAAAATGCACAGAAAAAGCAATATTTAAATCCCAAAGAATAATGCAAAAGCTGTATGCCACAGCTTCCATGCGCGCCACCTTCTCTAAAAGAGCACTCAATATGCTTCCGTACACTCCAGAAGTTTAACGAATTGGATAAAGCAATAAAAAGCCAGTGAAAAAGGGTTAGCGGATACCGCCGATCTTCTTCTTTATATATTTCACCTCTTTTTGTAAAATTCCTTGTTTTATACTGCTTAAACCTAATTGAAACAATGAAAAAAATCTGCCGATGCCGACAAGCCACGCATGCCAAAATCCTCGTTCGATTCCTCTCTTTAATATCTCATGTTAATAGTTCCTGCTTGCGCCGCTAGTGAAATGCCGAGTTCAATTTATTGAACAATAGTTACAATCATATAAATCCCTTTCTTTATCTTCTTACTGCATATGTAATGAAGCGAATCCAAAAAGTTGACGAACTTTCTTTTTCACATAATGGAAACATTTAACTTTAACATCTCCTTTGGAATGAAAAACATGCACAAAAAACTGCCAGCAACAGCGAACGTTCCTTCTTATGATGGAAAGGCTGTGCTATACCCCTGTTTTATATTTCTAATTTTCGAATATTTAAGCGCTTACTTGACTTAATTTTACAGTTATTGTATATTTAAACTGTCATTTAGCTTTCAAACATAGTACATAAGCTTTGTTTACACGTTAAATGGTGCAAAAAGTGTGTTTATCTAGGAGGATATGTAGGATGCAAGGTAAAGTAAAATGGTTTAACAGCGAAAAAGGGTACGGCTTCATCGAAGTTGAAGGCGGAGACGACGTATTTGTACATTTCTCAGCTATCCAAGGCGAAGGATACAAAACGTTAGAAGAAGGTCAAGATGTTTCTTTTGAAATTACAGAAGGAAACCGTGGACCACAAGCTGCAAACGTAGTTAAACTATAATCGGACGATCGTCGGGTGTTAAAGAGGCTTTTAAGCCTCTTTTTATTTTGCTTTGCTGCCTTGCATATTTCCAATTTGAATAACAAAAGCTATCCGAGACAAGAATCCGTCCCTTACGGATGGTTGCGTTCTGATTACCTGAAAACAAAATATAAGGAGGTGAATCCTGGCTGTAAGTCGTATCTTTACATAATTTTTACCAAATCGCAATATTTTCCGAACGTTTGTTATGATAAAAATCAGAAACGATGTTCGGTAGGTGATTCCTTTGTTTATTACGCGTATTTGTAAAGCCATTGTACCAAGACAGTAGGAGTTAGATACTTTCATGCGAATATATGGGGCTATGCAGCGCGTTATGCCTTCAATCTGTTGATGGAAGGAAACAATCCAAAAGAGTTGATTCAAAGGATTCCTCCTAAATCTTGTAAACCTTCTTTCTAAGCTGCTGATCAAGAGAAGAAATGGCAGCTTGGAACCGCCAGACCTAACAGGTCGCCACAGACAGTCTTATGCACCAGGCATATGACGAAGGCAGTTCCTTCTCTGATGGAGTGGCGTGACAATCGGCATGGAAGTGGAGGGTTCACCTGGTTCCTCTGCGATTTGGTATAGGTGGATACGACTTTATTAACCAGGAAACGAGAATGTCAGAGTTTAACGATTTTGAACAAGTTGCCTTACGTGTAAAATCGGCGCAGAAAATGGTTGGTTCCGCCACCATCAGCATGGATCCGGATTTATTAAGCGATGCCACAACAGCAGTGGAACAAGCAAGGTATCAGCTAGAAAAAATGAAAGCTGTTGCAACAGACTTAGATGAAATGTTTTTGCTGGATCAAGAGCGAAAGCTCGATCAATGCGAACATCAGCTCCGTGAAGCAAAACAATAAAAACCGCTCAAACAAGGCGGTTTTTATTGTACAAGGAACACCACGAAGCGTTACATCATAAGCAAGCTATAGAACTTTGGCTGTCATCTGCGTGATGCCAGCCAAAGTTTTGTTATGATAATTTTTTTCCGTATTCCTTCAGCTTTTGTCCGACCGTGCACTGCTTTATACAAAAGGATTGTGCGTATTTCTTTCCCTGTTCCTTTCGAAAGTGGCTGTTTAGAAAACAGCCTTCGCAATACATTTCCAACAAATCATTCACTTCTGTAATCAGCTGTTTTCTGTCCAGCACTTTCACCTCCACGTCATCCGTCAATTTCTTTATGGCTGTCGATCATCGTTCCTTCCAGTGCTTGAGCGGCAAGCTGATGCGCTTCTTTGTTTCCTTTTCGGTCAATCGGATCGTACAAGGGACGAATGCTGAGCCTTTTCATCTTTTCCTCGATTCGATCCAAGTAACGATTTAAGGTTTCCTCATAGCACGGCCATTCGCCTTCTAACTGCTTCAATACCACTTGTGAATCGCCGCGAAACGTCACGGATTGATGACGTACGTTCAGCTCTTCTAATATATGTATTCCGTTTAACAATGCTGCATATTCCGCTTCATTGTTATCTTCGATTTCTTCTATTTTAGCATTTCGTCTTATACGATAAGTTTTTCCATTCTTCTTATAATAGATACTGACCCCGATTCCGGTCATCTTTGTTGCTTTATCGTATCCCCCGTCGAAGTATAAAATGATATCATGCGGTTCCGCATCTACTTCTTTAATCAGCTTTTCCAGTTCTTTTTTCGTCCAATGCGTTTCATTTTCATCATAAAAAGATAATTCTTTTACTCTTCCTGTTTTTTCAAAATCACCAGCTAATTCGAGTATGGTTTCGATTGTCAAAAATTCGGTCTTCAGCATGGTTTCTTTTCCGTTCTTTGCTTTATACAGCCATTCCAGACGATATTTCATATGCTTTCTCCCTATTATTTGATGTCCTTTTCTATATTGTATAATGGCTGAACAAAATAATACATGCCAACTGCATTCTTATATGTCTTTTTCTTTGTAGTTGGTATAATGAAACTAATATTGTCAAGAGGAGGAGTATCATGACAGCCACGATTCAAAACGATGTACTAACCGTTGCTATAGCAAAAGCAAGGGCAGAATTGACAAGCATTCAACTAAAAGAAGATTTCGCAGAATACTTTTCGCAAGCAAAGCTCCTATACTGGAAGCGCCATACTCCTATTTTATTCCCTATTGTCGGCAGACTTGTTGATAATACCGGACAAGCCTATGAGTTGCCGCAGCATGGGATTACGCGAGAGTACACTATTACAATTGGCTGATAGGGGGATCTATGTTGATTGAAGTATATATTGACGGTGCAACAAAAGGAAATCCCGGTCCTTCGGGAGCAGGCATTTTTATAAAAGGAAACGGAACAGCAGTACAGCTGGCCGTTCCCCTTGGTATCATGACCAATCATGAAGCCGAATACCACTCGCTCTTAGAAGCGTTAAAGTATTGTCTGGCGCAAGGATATAAAACCGTTTCGTTTCGAACGGATTCCCAGCTCGTGGAACGCGCCGTAGAAAAGCAGTATGTGAAAAACAAAGCATTCTCCCCGCTATTGGAAGAAGCGTTGCAGCTTATCGCCGAGTTTGATCTGTTTTTTATAAAATGGATCCCAAGCAATCAAAATAAAGTAGCGGATGAATTGGCCCGAAAAGCCATTTCGCAAAATTGATGGAGGAAACCGTATGAAAAAAGAATGGCTTGCTAATGGTTCGTTATTATTTGTTGCCGCTATATGGGGAGCAACCTTTGTTATCGTTCAAAATGCTGTCTCCCTTGTTCAGCCGTTTACCTTTAACGCTCTTCGCTTTTTTCTTGCAGGCACCGTTTTAGCGGTTGTCCAGCAGCTTCTTCCGCGCAAGGAAAACACGGCTTCTCCTAGTAAAGGGATTTTTCCGGGTATTCTTGTCGGCTGCTTTTTATTTGGCGGTTACTTATTCCAAACGTTCGGCTTGTTGTATACGACGTCCTCAAAAGCTGGATTTTTAACGGGATTAAGCGTTGTTCTCATCCCGATTTTTTCCTTTCTTTTTCTAAAACAAAAAACGGGTGTATTTGGAATCATCGGGGTCGTCGTTGCAACAGCAGGACTGTTTTTATTAACAACCGAAGGCGGATTTTCGTTAAATAAAGGCGATGCTTTAGTGCTTTGCTGCGCCGTTTCCTTTGCTGTTCATATTTTATTGAACGGGAAATATTCAAAACGCCATTCTCCTTTATCCTTAAGCACGATTCAAATTCTTGCTGTAGCGGCGTTGTCTGCCGTTTGTGCAATTTTGTTTGAAGATTGGCAAGCGATATTCGCATCGTCTTTATGGAACAATCCTTCCTTTTTATTTGCTTTGTTTGTGACCGCTATATTAGCAACAGCTCTTGCCTTTTTCATTCAAACGGCTGCGCAAAAAATCGTATCTCCTACTCGGGTTGCCATTATTTTAGCAATGGAACCGGTATTTGCAGCGTTAACTGGCATATTGTTTGCTGATGAAGTCCTGTCCACGCCTGCCGCTATCGGTTGTGTATGCATCTTCCTCGGCATGATTTTTGCGGAACTGCCAAGCAAACCAGCAAAAAAAGAAGCGCAAGCGGCATGAAGTCAAGTCTACTCAAATTGACTTACAAAAGCCTTTGCGCTTTTTATATCTTCAATTTCCTCTTGCTTAAGAGCCTCTAATAATGCAACAAAATAGCTCCCGTCAAAGTGTCGCTGGTGACGGAGCGTGGCTTCAATGGCGATATTCACCATGCTGTCGGAAGCAGCCGTGTACTTTTGTCCGAATTCAATAAATCCCAGCGCTTCCTCAGACAACTTAAACCCTTTTGATTGTAAAAACGATATGTATTCCGCTACTGTGTATGTATGTTTCTTCATGTTTGTTCACCTTATTCGTATTCGCGTTCTCCCCTTTTCTATGATACATGGTTTTCGTTAAGTTGCAAATAGAAAATGCCCTCCATTCAGAAGGGCACAACAACCTCACTCTATTTCCGTTTTGCTTATAAACTGGTGAAAATCCGATATTTTCACATGCACTTTTAATGTTCCCATTCTTTGTTCAAGCTCTTTTCCTTCCCCTTCCTTCACGTAATATCGTTCTAATCCGTAAAGAAGGTGCAGCTTATTTTCCAAAACATCCATCGCTTTTGCTTTCAACACGACTTCGTCACCACTTGCTTTCGGCTTCTCTTTTATAACTTGAATCACTTCATACCCTTCCTTGCCACTTTTCAACAAAACATAAACTTTTTCGCCGAATTGGGGCTTTTCGTCGCCTTCCCATTTACTGTACGGCACGTTCGAAATCGTATAGTTCAAGTACACATAATCTCCATAGAAAAGGTCTTGCGGATCGATCGGCTCAGTTTGCAAAACAATTTCTTTGCCGTACCACTTCGTATAGTAGTGGATTCCGGCCATTCCTAATAAAATGACAACTTGACAAACTGCGAGTAATAATACCATCCATATCTTCTTTTTCATTTTTGCTTCCCCTCCTCTTCAAACAGTTCTTTTTGTTTTCGAGCAAGGAAAAAGTATAATCCAGTAACGATAAAAGCTCCAATTAAGAAGAAAAGGGATTTTGACAGAAACGTAAATCCAAATTGAAAATATACTGTAAAAATGCTGACGATAAGCAGATTAGAGCCGAGACGAATCGCACGCTTTTCTATTCTGTTGTAGCCCTGCCAAAGAAGACTGGCGGGATAAAATATAATAAGAAACAGAGCTGCATAGTTTGCAAGAGAAGCATCCGGGAGCAATATCACCGGGAAAAACAACCCCCATTCCGTTAAGGAAACAAGAGGCTCTCCCTGCTTTCTTTTCATATAGAATGCCGCTAAGAAAAGAAGAAGCAGACTTGCGGCATGCAGAAACAGAACCTCCGGCGCCGCTAGATCTGCAATAAGAGAATCAGGCAGGAGAATATTGATGACGTAATACACGTATAAGCCGATAATCGGCAAGCTTTTTAACGGCTTCATATACGTTTTGTTTTCGGTTTCTCCTATCACATACAATAACGCCAATACGAGAAACGGCAAGCTGTATTGAGCGAATTGCTGAAGCGGCTCTTTCGTCTGCCACTCCAAACTGGAAGGAAGAATAAGGCACCATTGCAGCATTGTATTGACTGTAAACAGCCAGCTGTATAGCATTCTTTTTTCTCTTAAAGCAATATAACCGAGGGCAACAGCAGAAAGAACTAAAATGCCAAAATGAATATTCGAGAAAGCGGACGCACTGTATACCTGCCCAACATTCCATATAAGGAAGCTCACTATCACCAGAAACATATTCCGATAAACAAAAGCAATGAGAAAGGCAGCTAACCCCCATAAAAAGAATATGGAAGCGTCATACGGAACGTAATGGAACATTTGCCCGATTAAAATCATGCCTGCCCCGAAGCTGATAATACCTAAAAACAAATAAGCAATTCCCCATATTTTACTCCGTTTTTCATACATAAGGGCACCGATTGTATAAAAACCTATCAGGAACAAACAGATGATGCCAAGTTTCAGTCCATCAGCCATGCGATCCCAGTTGGAAGCGATAAACGTTAACACGCTTAATGCCAGCAGAATACTTGCCAAAATCGGAAGCAGCTTTAAAAACCATTTCCTTGAATCTTCTTCTGCATGAGAAGATGATAAAATGCTCTCTCCTTGTTCTTTTGTAATAATGTCTTGAGTGACCCATTGCTTCACCAGCTTCTCCAGCTCTTTCTGATTCATCGGTTCTCCCCCTTCTTTTCTAAAAAGCCTTTCATTACATTGTAAGAAATGACAAATGAAAACATTACAAATTTATCTTATAGAGTAATTTTACACTCAAATTAATAAAAAACAATGCATTTTTAAAGCCCTTTAAAACAAAAACCAGCTTTTTCATAGAAAGCTGGTCTTTGTTGCAACATCTCTCATAGCAAAACAAGGAATTGCTCGGAACGGCTCCATTCCATCTCTTTTGCAATCTGTGTTAATTTTTGTTTATCTGCCGTTAATAATGCGTCCTCAAGTGAGCAAGATATCGGCACTTCACAATGAATTTTGGCTAATTGTCTTGAGAGGTGAAGGTTGTCCAAATCTGCTTCAATTTTCGTTCGCTGCGCTTTCGTTAAAAGCGGAAGGTTCTCCAAAATCCCTTCAATTGAACCGAATTTTTGTATTAAAGAATAGGCTGTTTTTTCTCCTATGCCCTTCACGCCGGGATAGTTGTCGCTGCTGTCGCCCATCAGTGCTTTTACATCAACGATTTGAGCTGGAGTTACCCCTTTTTCTTCTTTAATTCGCTCAGGGGTGTAAAACTCATAATTTCCTAATCCTTTGCGCAGCAGCATGATCGTTACCCGTTCGTCTGCCAGTTGCAGAAGATCTGTATCCCCCGTTAAAATCATGATTTCTCCTTCTTGCTTATAATGAGCTGCCAACGTTCCGATGCAATCATCAGCCTCAAACCCAACCAATCCTACATTCGGAATCTCCAAGATGTCGGTTACATTCTTCACTAAATCAAATTGCGGGATCAGTTCTTCGGGAGGAGCATTTCGATTGGATTTATAATCAGTAAAGCTTTCTGTTCGAAAAGTTGTGCTTCCCATATCCCAACATGCGATGACGTGCGTCGGATTAACAGTTTGTATGGCCGTCAGCATATGCTTCAAAAATCCGTATACTCCGTTTGTCGGAATTCCCCGTGCTGTTCTCATATAATTCCCGTGAACGCTCGTGGCGTAAAAGGAACGAAATAATAATGCCATGCCGTCTACTAAAAGAATTTTTTTCAACGTTCTCTCTCCTATTATCGAAACAAAAATAAAAACCTCACGTATGTACGTAAGGTTAGTGCCCCCGCATGTGCCGTCACTCGTAAATGTCCATAAACCCGCTCTCGCAGGTGGATGCTCTCACAAATATTTTCATCTTCCTTCAGCAAAAGGCATGATGTCCGTATTTAAATATTGAGCTTCCGTATTAACATCGTTGGTTTAAGACATAAATGAGCCACGTACACCGCAGGAATAGTTGACTTGTTATTATAGTATCATACTTAAATATTACTGTGAAATATTTTGTATGACCTTTTGTGTTTCTTATTGTAATACAAAATGTACAAGGATGCAACAATAGAAAACCACATATTTTTTCTATTTTTCAACAGGATTTTCCTCGTAAGAAATCCAATCGCTCCAGCTTCCTCCGTATAATTTCACGTTTTTGAAGCCTGCTACTTGTAGAGCAAGCACATTGGGACAAGCCGTCACACCGGAGCCGCAATACACGATAATTTCAGCATCTTTGTGCAATGAAGCAAACCGCTCACGCTGCAAAGAGGCAGGTTTAAAGAAACCGTCCTCAGTTACCCCATCCTTCCAAAAATGATGAATGGCGGATGGAATATGTCCTGCCTTTTTATCAATCGGTTCCTCAATCCCTTCATAACGGTTCTTTTCCCTAGAATCAATTAACACAAAATCTGCGTTCTTTTCAATGCGTTCTTTTACATCATTCATATGCACCAGCATATCATGCTGCAAAAATGCAATGAAATTTTTGCGCGTTACAACAGGGACTTCATCCGTTACGGGATAGCCCTTGTGCACCCATGCAGGAAATCCGCCGTTTAACACATATACCTCTTTATGTCCCAAATATGTAAGCAGCCACCAAAGACGTGATGCCATTGCTCCATGCTGGCTGTCATATGCCACAACCGTTGTATTTTGATTGATACCGGCGTCAGACAGCTTTTGTACAAGCACTTCCAGCTCCGGAAGCGGGTGACGTCCTCCATGCGCAGCAATTTCCCCCGATAAATCTTTATTGAGATCCATGTAAAGGGCGCCGGGAATATGGCTTTTATTATATTCACCGGCTCCCCATTGCGGATCCGCCAACTCGAACCTGCAATCAATCACACGGACCTGTTCATCCTGCAAATGGTTCCAAAGCCAATCAACATCGACTGTATAGCTCATGCTCATCCCCCGCTTATTTGTTTTTCAGTCGCTCCACATACTCCCGCACCATTTCTTCCGTTACGAATTTGCGAGTAGGTGCAATTCCGTTTTTGGCAAGTTCATTGATTTGCTTTGTAACTGCATTAATGCTGTCCACTGAAAACGGCTGATTATTCATACATAATGCCACAGCAGCGTCAATAGCCGCCTCTCTTTGCGTTTCTAATTGAATGAACGTGCGCACCACTTCGTTTTGTTTTTTAGAGTGTGCTGAAATCGCTTGATGTACTTCCATTTTTTCTTCCTGCCTTTCCTGTTCAATATGTAAGCAATGGTACAAACGTGTTCTAAATCACTTTAAAACTAAATATTTAATACAAAGGGGGTATACTCATGACGAAAAAAGATGAAAAGCAAACGAAAGGAACGGGCAATATCATTGCCATTGACGGCGGAAAGCTGAAAAACGCCCATCAGTCGAAATACCCTGCTTTAGTTGTAGAAGGGAGAATCTACGAGCTGACTTCCTTTGTATTATGCGGCGAGACGCCGGAAGGAAAGCGGCTCGTATTATCCCATATGGTGTCTACAGATGAATTTGCAGGCTTGGTCAAAACATTGGATATGGTGCTCCAAAAACGAATTGAGAAGATTTTCTTTTAAGTCGCCGGCCCTGAAATGCCAGGGCCTTATTTTACAGCTTTTTCATCTCCTGCTCCATGTTTTCTAATACAGCTTGTAAATTTCCGGCTGCTTCTTTATAGCTGCTGACATCCACTGGATTGGAAAGAATATAAAGCAAGCTTGCGTAATATTCTTCGCAATCGCTCTTCATCTTTTGCTTTTGCATCCCCCATGCATGCTTCTGTTCCTGCTTATAGTGTTTGAACATCATTTGCTGTTCTCTTTCTAAGTGACGGGCAGCATACACTTCTAACACTTCTTTCATTTCTTCTTGCATATATTTCTTTTCATTTTTCTCAAAAAATGACTTGGCATTTTTAAAATAAGACATCGCTTTTTTAAATGCTCCTGCTTCAAGCCCTGCGAACGGTTCTTGATATACAAACCCGTTATACTGGTATTCCTGCGGCATATTGAATGGAAGCTCCTCGTTGATTTGCATGCATTGTTGTGCAATTTTCCCGCTGTGGGCCTGCAGCTTCTTGCTTATATATTTCTCAATACGAAGAGAAGTAGCCCTCATCTCTTGCAATATATCATGCTTCATGAACTCCAGCAATTCCAATGTACAGGCGCGCAGCTTTTTCTTTACATCCGCGCCGTCTTCCCGCAACGAAGACGGATTGAATATTTCCGTGAAGATATCATTAAAACGTAGAAATAAACGCTGATTCACATAGTAAAGCAGCTCTTTGACCTCGTTTTCAAGCGCACGTTCCTCAGTAAGGATACTATACTCGTCTATTTTTCGAAGAACTAAGCCTTTTTGCTGTTCATACTGCATGATTTTCCGCTGCTTTTCTTCATTGCTTTGCAGGGTGGTTGCGATAATATTTTGCACCACTTTGTATGCTCTGTTTATATCATTCTTCATCGCCGTAAGAGAAACGAGCATTAAATCCTTCAGCATAAAGGAAGTAAAGGCTCTCTCAAACGGCTGAATGCCGGATTGCTGCAAAATCCCGTATTGTCCTTGCGTGACAGGATGTCCGTTCTTCTCATCCAATGCAAACAAGCTGGAAAGAGCAAACAGTCTCGGATTACGAATACCATATTGCAAAAGCTGATCTTGTATATATCGTTTTACCGTTACGAGCTCTTCCTCTGAAGCTGCCAAATCTGCCGCATTGATGATAAAGAACATTTTATCCAGTTCAAACGTATCCTTAACGCGCCCGAGCTGAATTAAAAACTCCCGGTCAGCTCTTGAAAACACATGGTTATAGTAAGTTACAAATAAAATAGCATCCGCGTTTTTTATATATTCAAACGCAACTTCCGTATGCCGTGCGTTTACGGAATCTGCTCCCGGCGTATCAACGATGGTGATCCCTTGTCTGGTCAATGGACAATCGTAATACAGCTCGATCGATTCCACGAAACACGATTTTTCTTCATTTGCTACATAGGCTGCAAATTCTTCTAAACTGATTTGTACCGTGTTCCCCAGTCTTTCGCTGAAAGCAGCATATCCCTTCTTAACCGCTCTCAGAAAACTGAACGTTGTTTTTTGCTTTCCGTTCGGCGCACTGTACGTCAGCAGCTCTTCAATTCGGGATAAGGCCTCCTCAACCGTGCTCACTTTCTTTTCAAACAGCTTATAAACGTGCTGTAAATCCTCTAATAAACGCTGTTCTGTTTTCACATGAACCATGACAGTTCCATGCGGCTTCTCATTTGTTGCAGGCAATATTTTGTTGATGGTAGCCGTAGTCGGATTCGGCGACACAGGAAGCACTTTATGTCCAAGCAAAGCATTTGCAAAAGAAGATTTCCCTGCGCTGAACGCCCCGAACAACGCAACAGTAAATTGCTTCGTTTCGACTCGTTTTCGTTTTGCCGCCAACTCTTCATATATCGTTCGCAGCCCCGCAACATGACTCATATATGTTTCGGCCTCTTTCACTTCTTGCACAATATCATAAACCTTTGCTTGTAAGCTGCGATCTTCCGATGTTACAATATCGAATTCTGTAACTTCCTGGACCGTTTCTATTTGTTCTGTCACTGTAAGCTTGTTTACGGAAGAAATAGCTTCCTCCTCTCGTAACAGAGAGTCCAAATCAACAGCGAAATCCACCGGTACTTCGCCTTCCAAGATTTCATATAGCAGGGTTTCATGGGCGCTGTAAGCCTCTTTCAGGGCATTCCATTCGCCTAATGCATCCCGATATCGTTTAAAAACTGCGATGGATGCTCCGATCTCGCGCAGTTCAGTTTCCTGTTTCTTTTTCAAGAGCGGCAGAAACGATTCAAACAGAAGGATCGCCTGTTGTCGATACAACCGCTTTATTTCGTTCGCCACGTCCTCCGTATAGTGTAAGACATAATCTCCGGTCAAACCGGCTCCCGCTTTTATACAATTCTTCAATAAAGAGGGCTCAAACTGCACTTTCATTTCATACACTTGCTGACCAAGCTGCTCCGAATATATATCCTCGCGCTTCAAAAACGCGAGAATAGCTTCTTTTATATGAATATCCAGCTGAGTGTCCACTGTTGCTTTCAGCTTTTCATAGAAAGTCAGCAAGCGCTGCTCTTTCTCTTTCTCCGTCTTTGCTTTTGAAAAGAAAAACCCGACTTTGAAATTCGATTTCTCCGTCTCTAAATATTGATGGGCTAAATCGCGGACCTCAAACGGCATAAGATACGCATTGTGCATGATGTTTTCTAATGCGCTTCCATATTCTTTTTTCATTTCGTTTTCTTGCTTAAGCAGATTGTCTTTTTTTGCATAAAGCTGCCCGAGCGCTGCTTCCACTCTCTCATAATCAGAGGGGGACAAACCATCCAGTCTATTCAAAATATCAGCTTCGTTCTCCTTCTGAGACTCTCGATACAGCGCCAGATGCTCCCCGACAAGATATTGGACTTCCTTTTCAATACTATGGCTTGCCAGTTGTTCACGCTGCCCGATTGCTTCTTCTAAAAATTGTTTAAATGCCTTCAGCTCGTTATGCAAATGAGCCTGATTTCGCAGCGACGTAAAAAACACGCCGTCTACCGGAATATTCCAATGACGGAAGGATTCTTCCACGCTTTTTCTATAATCTGAAAATGTTAATTCCGCTTCTTTATGTTTATCGATTTGATTGATTACAAGCACGACTTGCTTGTGGCGCTGCTTTAGCTCTTTTACAAATTCAAAATTGACTTCTGACTGCACGTGATTGTAATCCATCATATAGAAAATAAGGTCCGCCAAATGAAGCGCCGACTCGGTCGCAAGATGATGAGCATCATCCGTAGAGTCAATTCCCGGTGTGTCGATTAAAATGACTCCGTCCGGCAGCGGAGCATTCTCCCTATAGAGATGGACCTCAATCACTTCATCTCCGTTTTTGCAAAGCTGCTTCAGCTCCGCATCCGTGTAAGCACCCTCATACGTGTGACGAAGCCCGGATTTTAAAGTCAGCACAACCCGATTGGCTCCACGTTCCATTTTCACCACATTGGCGCTCGTCGGAATCGGACTTGTCGGTAAAATATCTTCTCCGTACAAATAATTCATCATGGAAGATTTTCCGGCAGAAAAATGTCCGCAAAAAGCAATCATAAATTGCTTTTGATATTGTTTTTTTATTACATCTAACATTCTTTTGCTGTTTTCGCTGTCTCCGTGC
>JBHGXS010000136.1:0-4777 GCA_041920565.1 Bacillus sp. (in: firmicutes)
TTTTTAATGAAAAATATTGACAAACTATTAGCTGGTTAGTTGAATAAGGAAACTCATATAACGTCTTCATTCCTATCCCATTTACAGCAGTCTTGCTTTATAACCACTCTACACAAAAACACCACCTTGTCTTGTTCTACAAGGTGATGTCCCGTCATATAATGGTTTGTATCCTCTTACGCAACCTCAAGCTTCCTCAAACAAAAACCTCTTCTTAATAACCGTAATACGGATATGGGCATCCATAAGGATATGGATAAGGATATCCGTAACCCTTCCATTTCCCTTTACCGCTCCCCTTCTGGAACAATGCTTGCACAGCTCTTTTTTATTCCAGCTGCCTAGTGGATTTCCTGTGTCAGCTCGCTGTTTTAATAAAAAGAACTTGCCATGACGGCAAGTTTCTTATAATTTTTCCAAGTATTTTATAAACTGATTTCTCCAGCTTGCTGCCAGTTCTTCCACCTCTAAAATTTGCAGGATGGCTTCTTTATTCGTTTTATCGTGATACATAACCTGATTAGCGAAAGATAAGGAAATCCCCTTTGGATGCCGGCTGATTAACTCCATTTTATCATTTGGAGAAACATGACCTTCTTCCAATACACGTAAGTAATACCCGGAAAAAACCTGTTTCTTGAATCGCAACAGGAAATTCCTTAATATCATGCTTCTTGGCAACTTTAAAACATGGCTGCCGCGGCTGGCTGACCTGAACAACAGCTTCTCCTAATTGGAAAATATCCCCGATATGGATTTTATCCTCTGTCATACCATTTGTCGTGAGGTTTTCTCCAAATGCTCCGTACTCTAGTGATAAGTTATACTTTTCATTCCAGTAAACATAGTGCTCAAACGGATAGGCACAAACCGCTTTATCAAAACCTCCGTGATAAACCAGGTCCGCTTGACCGTCACCGTCAAAATTTGTTTTTGATAAAAATAACGAGCTGCTCACTGGCTGTTTGTGGATTCCTGTTTCTAACACCTTTCCTTGATAATTTACTGTCAGAGGCTTTCCGACATTGAGCGCAACGACTTCCATATACCCTGCTTTCATCGTTCTCTTCCTTTCAAAATGAACCCGTTCTTTCAACCATTATAATCCATTTTCCTACTTAATTGTTTACTTTTTCTGCCTGCCAATAATAATGGCTCAGTGCTTCGGCCAGCAAATCGACAGAATTGTATAGTTCTTCTAGCGTATTATCGACTCCGCCGATTTCTACCAGCATGGCATTCGGAGACAGATCTTGATTGTATACTCCGTTTCCACTCGAAAAATACTTTGGAAACACTCCTCGACTTACTCCATAATATTTTTCATCTAAATAAGAGTTAATGGCTTTTGCTATTTCAACGTTTTTCTCATAATTTTTGTTTTCCATACCGACTATAAAATATAATCGAGCATATGATTTTCCATTTATGACTTTTGTTGTAATATTTCTTCTATTAGAATCCCTATGAATGTCTATCAAATACGTAATATCACTATTTTGTGCCATGGCAGACTGAACCACTTGTCGGGAAGCTGTATACGATTTAGGATACTTCCACTTGTTTTTTGCTAATATACTCTCTATATCCGTCGTATCATGTATAGTCTTAATTCCTTGTGCTTCCAACTGCTTCTTTAACCTATCGCCAAGCAATGACACATTCGCTTTGGAACTCCTAGCTTCATTTGGTTGCGTTGCGCCTGGAATTAACGGCAAAAAGGACTCGCGACTGTGACTGTGATATATAAAGACCGCATTCTTTCCTTTTGGTGCTTGTGCTGGTCGCTCCACAGGATTCATCTTTTCTGCTTCCTTTACATTATCGAGTGATGCCTCTCTATCTTTTCCTATCTCCTCAGCAGGAATATTGGGTTCTGTAGGTATGTTTGTATAGTCAGTTCCTTCTCCCGCAACAATAATTTGCGAATAATACTGCGACATTCCCGGAATTTCTCTGCCCATTAAACTGCGAATATCGTCTACATGAATATCAGTAACAATCGAGAATAGTAAAGAACTGACCGACTCACGTTTATTTGCTTTAAAAAATTCAGCAGAAAAATAATGATTCTCCTGTTCCAATGCATACATGAACCCTTTTATGGACATCTTTCCGAGCCATTGATTAACCTGGTAAGACTTTAGATTTTGCAAATACGAGGAAAACACCGTAGCAGAGAAAAAGAACAAGAACACCCCAAGTGCCATTATTGGAATGATTCGATACAGCTTAATCGGTTTTATGTAAACTTTATTTTTTTTCATTCTATCACCCTCTCTTGTACATGTATATGTAAGAGATAGAGTTAATAGAAGAGAAAATTTAATAACAAAAAACAGCGTTACCATATTACTTCGTTGTTTTAATGAACGAAATCAGCTTTACAGAGGTGATTTTAAAGACTGCAATTGTGCTCGTTCCTTTGTCAAAAGGTTTGGATATGTTTTTACATGCTCAATCATTCCTGATTTATTTCTATCAAGCACAAAATCACTCTTTATGAAGTTAGTATAGCCCACAACAGGAGAGCCATTGTTGATAACCTATCTTATTCCCAACAAAAACTCAATGATCACATGCGGGGCAACCCGGCTCGTCATATCACGAAAATCAAGCGTCGGGTCGATTTCCACAATGTCCAATCCTTTCACAAGCGGCTCTTTTCCAAGAAGATAGACCGCTTCCAAAAGCGTGCTGCTGTCCATCCCGCCCGGTCCGATGGCAGGACATCCCGGAGCAAAAACCTGGTCTAATACATCCATATCCACAGATACGTATATCGTATCCACTTTCCCTTGTAAATGCGCTATGCTTTCTTGGATGATGTCACTGATTTTGCGTGTGCGAACATCTCTCATCGTATACACCGTTACACCATGCTGTTTCGCGTAATCATGGTATCCCTTGGCATTGGAAAAATTGCGGATGCCGATTTGGATGAGATGCTCTCCTTGTATAACTCCGTTTTCTAGTAAACTGCGAAACGGCGTGCCGTTGGAAGGTCCTCCGTCTTCTAAGTTACGAAGGTCGTGATGAGCATCAAATTGGATGGCACCAACCGTTCCTTTTGCTTTTGCAAACCCGCTGATGGATGGAAAGCTGGTAGAATGATCCCCTCCTAGGATAATAGGAAGCATGTCAGGATGTTGTTTTGTTAGCTCTTCAATAGTAGCTTTAATGCGAGAATGACATTCTTTTATATCCGTTACATGCATTTCGATATCGCCACAATCGTGCAATACCAAATCCTTCATATCATATTCCTGTTCAATTGCATACGTGGAATAGGCTCCCAGCATATTCCGGATAGCACCCGGGGCAAAGCATGCACCGGAATGGCTGATTGATGGCTTGGAAAGCGGGACTCCAACAAGTGCCGGACCCTTGATAATTTCTTTTCCATCCCAGCTTTTAATACTCTCGTTATATCTCGTTACTTCCCGATCTTGAAACTTTGCCGCTCCTGCTTTCTTTAAATGGTTGAGCATAACGTTTCCCCTCTTTGATAGACAACTTTTCCATACTTGATGACAGTATTGGCATGGTTCACACCGTAATGATACGGAATGTATGCATAATTAGTTGCATCCCAAATAACGATATCCGCTTTTCGTCCTTCTTTAATTTTCCCTGCTTGTTCTCCTCGATTAATGGCATAAGCAGCGTTTACAGTAACAGCGTTCCATATTTCTTCCGGATTCATCTTCAGCTTCAACATCGCCAAGCTCATAATGAGTTGCAAGTTTTCTGTCGGGCAGCTTCCCGGATTAAAGTCGGTCGCCAAAGCAACAGCCGCCCCTTCATCGATCATTTTGCGGGCTCTCGCAAAGCTTTCTTTATTTAAGTAGAATGTCGTACCCGGGAGGATAACTGCGACTGTATTTCCTACGGCAAGCATAGATATCCCATTATCCGACGCACCGACAAGATGGTCCGCAGATATCGCGCCAATTTCAACCGCCGCTTCCGTTCCGCCAAGCGGATCGATTTCATCCGCATGAATTTTCACGTCAAAACCAAGCTCTTTTGCTTTTAACAAATACTCTTTGGACTCTTCTGCCGTAAACACGCCTGTTTCGCAAAAGATATCCACAAATTCCGCTAGTTCTTTTTCTTTAATTTCCGGCAGCAGTTCCAGCATTCTTTGTAAAAACTCCTGCCCTCTTCCTTCGTACTCTTTTGGTACGGCATGCGCTCCCAAGAAAGTAGATACAATGTCCATCGGATGTTGATCTTGTAATGACTTTACGACTTCCAATTGCTTTAATTCCGTTTCGGAGTCTAACCCGTAGCCGCTTTTCGCTTCCATTGTTGTCACACCGTAAGATAACATGCGATCTAAATGGAACTTGGCTTTTTTCTCTAGTTCTTCATACGGCGCTGCTTTTGTTGCGGAAACAGTTGAATGGATGCCGCCGCCGTTTTTTAAAATTTCTAAGTACGGGACACCTTTCAGTTTTAACGAAATTTCATGCTCTCGCGATCCGCCAAACACTAAATGAGTGTGAGGATCGACTAATCCTGGAGATACAAGACGGCCTTCACAATCAATAACTTCTTTTGCAGAAAATCTACCAGCTTCTTCTGTCGTACCGACAAATGCAATTTTCCCATCTAAAATGCCGACTGCTCCATTTGTAATAACGGGCAATATTTGCATTTCTTTTCCTTTTACAATTCCGTTGCCATGATCCATCGTCAGCAATTGGCCAATATTGATCAGTAATGTATCGTACATGCCGTTTCCTCCTTAATAAAGTGAAACTTCTATCAG
>JBHGXS010000139.1:0-47721 GCA_041920565.1 Bacillus sp. (in: firmicutes)
TCGAGCTTCTTCAAGATACCCTGAAAAAGACGAACAGCCGAATCAAAAAAATCATCGAAAATCAACTTCAGCAGTGGATAGCCGGCCTTCCTAGTTATATCAAGGCTTATTTGCCGATTTCACTCTGCGAAAGTTGAGTAAATTATTTTTATTTATAAAATTTACATATTTTCTTTTTTTCTGTTTTTGAATTCTATCCGTCATAACACCAGAAGAAAAGCCAGCCTCCGTTTTTGGAAGTCTGGCTTTTGAGTATCGTCTAATAGAAGAACAAATAAGATATACATATCTTTCCCTAATGTGTTAAATAGACTGAAAGACCTTACGGTCAATATACTCTCTCATCAATATTGGTCGGCAAGAATTTTTTGGTCTAAAAGAAAATGAAGGAATTCCTCGATTTCCGGTATATCCTCCGGTTTAATATCAAGCTTTGGAGCCCAGTAGCTTGAGTTTGGAATATCTTCCTGACAAAGCAGCACCATACGCTCGCTTTGGATGGATATTACCATGGCTTTACCAAGAAATTTTGCAGAATAAATGACTGTGAGATCATAACGGTGATCATGTGTAGCGATACAGTAATAATGAATATTTTGTCTTTCTCTTTCTTCTGATAGAATTTCAAAATTCATTCTTCTCACCACTCCTTTTTATATTCTTTTGTGTGCTTAAGTAGTAATGATGCCTTTTTGACAATACTTTCTGTCAGCGTTTGTCTGAAGGTAACAAAATAAGCGATTTCGTGGTGTATACATACATTCGTCATGTCCCTCGGGAAAATCCTGCTTTATAACAAAATTGGAATATATGAACGTTTTGTGTATATTATTACAGGAAACGGAAGAAATGATTGATTACTTCGTATTAAAATATGAAACATAGTAGAATTTTAGGGTTGTACTGTATTGACACACCATAATGTGGAAAAGCTATGTAGAAATAAACTGCACAGGAGTGTATGGAGATGCGAGAAGAATTCGTAGATAATCGTTATTTAACAGATATGCTGTCTATCGTCTTATCCTTTGACAAAGAAAGTATTAAACAGCTATCTCCTGAACAACAGGTAGAAGTGTTCAAGCAGCTGCAAAGCATCAATAACGAATTTAATAAGATAAATGATAACATCGGGTGATTCATCATTTGCAAAAGTACCGTGCTGCATTTATCAATAATAAAGGACAAACGGAAAATGCGTTTGTCCTTTGTCTATTATGTATATGTTTTTAACTTGATAAAATTCCTTCTATGTTACATAGCTGAGAGTGCTATAATAAATGACTGTACATGTAAAAATTCCTTATCTCATAAGCAAAAGGAATGAGTGCGGAGGGATATGCTATGATCAGGGTGATTGCTGTCACAAAAAATCAAAAGGTTGTGACCGGCTTCGGTTTGGATATTTTAAAAGAACATGATATTCATTGGTATTGGGCAGATTTTAGCGTGCCGACTGTTGAAGAAGTAGAACTATTAGATACATATTTTCATTTTCATCCGTTAGCAATTGAGGATTGCCTTCATTTTCTGCAGAGACCGAAACTTGAGTATTATGATAATCACAGTTTTTTAGTGGTTCATGCGATTAACCAGCAGACTCTTGAGGTAGATGAGGTAGACTTATTTGTTGGGGAGAACTTTGTTGTTTCTTTCCATCTGAATGAACTGCAAGAAGTAAATTCGGCATGGACTTACTTTCAACACTCCCAAAGCACAGCCTACAAGAGTCCGATGGAAGTAGCCTATAAAATCATAGATAAATTAGTGGATGTGTATTTTCCGGTTGTTTATTCGATTGAAGATCGAATGAAAAATTTGGGGAATAATGACAAAAAAGGCTCCATGCCTTCTTTAATTAATGAGACATTCGAAATACGAGAGAACTTACTGCATCTTCATTATGTTGTTACACCTATGCGCGACCTTTTATATCGAATGCTGGAGTCGAAACGCTTTTTAATTGAATCAGATAAGAAAGTATATTTCCAGGATGTGTACGATCACCTTATAAAATTAGGGCAAATGATTGAAACGAATCGGTCCATTACTGCGGAAATCAGAGATAATTACATTTCCTTAAACTCTTATCATATGAACAGCATTATGAAGACGCTGACTGTCATAACTACAATTTTTATGCCCCTTACCTTTATTGCAGGAATCTATGGCATGAATTTTGCGAATATGCCTGAGTTAAGCTGGAAATATGGTTATTTCCTAGTTCTCGGCGTGATGGCAGCAACAGGAATCGGTATGTTCTTGTGGTTTCGTAAAAAAGGATGGTTTAAAAATGAATAGCTTTTAGAGTCCGAGAGAAAAAGAAGGACTTATAAAGAGTAATGTAGAAAAATCTATCTATTAAGGGGTTACGAATAGATTTATATAGATTTTTCTGAACAGAATGGTGAAGTTTATAAAGGCATGACTACTACATAATAGGAGCGAGAAAAATGAGTGCATTTATTCAAGAACAAGAAATCGTACAATACATAAAAGAGCTTGTCTCAATCCCAAGTCCATCCGGGTATACGGAAGAGGTAATGTCTCATGTGGCAATGTTTATGGAGCAGGCGGGTGTGTCTTTTCAACGAACAAACAAAGGGGCGCTTTTAGCTACTATTACAGGGCAAGATGACAGCAAACACCGATTGTTGACAGCTCATGTTGATACATTGGGGGCAATGGTAAAAGAAATCAAAGGAAATGGACGTCTGAAGCTTACGATGATAGGAGGCTTTCGCTGGAACTCTGTTGAAGGGGAATATTGCAAAATTCACACAGCTGACGGAAAAACATATACAGGTACGATTCTTATTCATCAAACGTCCGTTCATGTTTATAAAAATATGGGGGAAGTCAAACGTGATGAGGATAATATTGAAGTGAGAATTGATGAGGTTGTAAAGTCCAAAGAAGATACAGAGAAATTAGGGATTTCTGTCGGGGACTTTGTATCATTTGAACCGAGAGTTGAAGTAACCGAAAGCGGATTTATTAAATCCAGACATTTGGATGACAAAGCGAGTGTAGGAATCTTAATGCATCTTATAAAAGTAATCAAAGAGCAAAATATCGCCCTTCCGTATACTACTCATTTTCTGATTTCCAATAATGAAGAAATCGGCTATGGAGGCAATTCTAATATCCCTCAAGAAACAGTTGAGTATATTGCAGTAGATATGGGAGCCATTGGTGATGGTCAAACAACAGATGAATACAGTGTGTCCATTTGTGCAAAAGATTCCAGCGGCCCGTACCATTATAAGCTGCGTCAACATTTAGTGGAGCTATGCAAGAAGAATGATGTCGACTATCGAGTGGACATTTATCCGTATTACGGTTCCGATGCGTCTGCGGCAATCCGAGCAGGTTATGATATTGTGCACGGACTAGTCGGACCGGGGATTGAATCTTCCCATGCATTTGAGCGCACTCATGTCAGCTCGTTAAAGCATACTGCCAACCTTTTATGGCATTATCTACAATCGGAATTAGTGAAGTAAATTAGGATAGGCACCCGTTCTTGATTGAGCGGGTGTTTTTGTACATATCCGTGTTAGCAGTGAAAGAAAATTTTTGTGTGAGGAGAAAGACATTGAAATCAGTATGATATGGAATGTCCAAAATCTCTGGTGCCGCAGCTTCCATGTTTTTATTCATTCTTATCTTTCTGTTCATTAGCGATTTTGATTTGAGTCAAACACATGAAACCGTATCTCCACCTTGGATATGGGCAGCTTTCTTTGGTTATGGCATTATAAGTTCGCTTTTCATTGATGCGCTATTTAAAAAAATTCAGTTAAAAGGAACAGGGTTGCATCTTTTGTTCTATATGCTTGCCAGAGTATCGTTATGGTTGATCTTATGGGTTATTTATGCTTTGAAAGACCCCGGCATGTTCATTCCAACCTTTGTCATTGCCGGTATCATTACAACAGCTTGTGCATGAACCTTTTATAGTGCAAGTATGCCTGCATTAAAATATCGGGCAGTAAATATGGTTTTTAGTACAGTGTGCTCCGCTTTGCTCATTATATGTTTATTGTAAATCCTTCTATTCAATAATGAAAAACACCCACCTTTATATAGGGAACATACAGAAGAAATTTTGGCAGGGTTCGGGTATGCAAAAGAAGAAATTGTAACTATGAAGCAAAATCAATGGGGATGGGGAGGAAAAGAAGATGAATTTTTCATTAACGGAAGAACAAAAGAGTGTAAGAAAAGTAGTAAGGGCTTTTGTAGATCGTGAAATTATTCCGTACATTAAGGAATGGGACGAAAAGGGGCATTTTGAGACAAATATTTTAAAGCGTTTAGCAGAGTTGGAATTAATGGGTGTTTGTATTCCGGAACAATACGGCGGGGTAGGTATGGATTACAATACGTTAGCTATCGTTTGCGAAGAGCTGGAGCGCGGGGATACAGCATTCCGTACGGCGGTGTCCGTTCATACAGGATTAAACAGTTTAACACTCTTGCAATGGGGGACGGAAGAACAGAAGCAAAAATATCTTGTTCCGCAAGCAAAAGGGCAAAAAATTGGGGCATTCGGCCTGACGGAACCAAATGCCGGTTCAGATGTGGCTGCTATGCAGACAACGGCAGTACGTGATGGAGATTACTATATTTTAAACGGCTCAAAAACATGGATTTCCTTATGTGATGTAGCAGATCATTTCCTGATTTTTGCTAAAACAAATCATGAAGCGAAGCATCGCGGCATTTCCTGCTTCATTGTAGAACGCACATTTGAAGGTGTGAAAACAAAAGCGATTAAAGGAAAGCTCGGCATACGTGCAGGCAATACAGGAGAGGTATTTTTAGATGAAGTAAGGGTACCGGCAGCAAACCTGCTTGGTGAAGAAGGAGAAGGCTTTAAAATCGCCATGTCAGCTTTAGATAACGGTCGATTTACGGTTGCAGCAGGTGCATGCGGCCTCATTCAAGCCTCTTTAGAAGCAAGCGTGAAGTATTGTGAAGAGCGAAAAACGTTCGGAAAAGAAATTGGGAAGCATCAGCTTGTGCAGCAAATGATCGCTAAAATGTCTGCTAACTTGGAAATCTCCCGTTTACTGGTATATAAAGCAGGATGGTTGAAAAACGAAGGAAAACGCAATACACGTGAAACGTCATTAGCAAAGTGGATTGCTTGTGATGCAGCATTTGAAGCAGCAAACGATGCTGTTCAAGTGCATGGAGCATACGGATATTCGAATGAATTCCCTGTAGAACGCTATCTGCGCAATGCTAAAGCGCCAGTCATTTATGAAGGAACACGCGAGATTCATACCATCATGCAAGCAGAATATACACTTGGTTATCGTGAAGATAAACCGCTCCGTAAAATGCCGCCTGCTTGGCCGTTTGAAGAGAGCATAGTTGAGGTGTAACAAAAGATTTGCGGCGGAGGAAATCTCTTTCCTTCGCTTTCTTCCTGAATTCTTCATAGAAAGGCGGACAGAATACATATTTTTTAGCGTGACACTCCCTATTACCGCAAGGAATGGTTGCACACGCTGTATCAGCAGCATTGCAAGATTCAGTATGAACACTGTTTTCTGAACATTAAAGCAAGAAAAAGGAGCGCCATTTCGTAAGCGGAATGGTGCTCCTTTGTTATTAAGCATTCAGACTGTGTGCTTTCATTTTTATCATTTCCTTGGAATTTGTACGATAGCCTTGTTTATTTTCCAACCGTCTTGCGACAAGCGACAAACTAAAATTAACAACGAAGTACATAAGGGCAATCAACAAAAAGATGGGAATTGTATAGTTAATATTTTGACCGTTAATGATTTGAGCGTTGTGTGTCAGCTCCGGCAATGCAATAACAACTGCCAGTGATGTGTCTTTTAATAACGAAATGAATTGGCTGACGATAGGCGGAACCATACGGCGGAGCGCCTGCGGCAAGATGATATGCCTCATTGTTTGTGTATAAGAAAGGCCCGAAGATCTGGCGGCTTCTATTTGTCCTTTTTCAATGGAAAGCAAGCCGCTGCGAACAATCTCAGAAAGCATTGCCGCTTCAAATATGGTAAGGGCCGCAATAGCTGCAGTTTTAATTTCCAGCTTTACTCCGATTTCCGGAAGAGCAAAGTATGTAAAGAAAATAATAAGCAAAAGAGGTAAGTTGCGTATCGTTTCGACTAAAATAATCAGCGTTGCAGAAAGAACCGGAATTTTAGAGAAACGAAGAATGCCAATAATAATTCCAATAAGAAAGCTTAAAACAATGGACACAAAAGCGATTTCAAGGGTGACAAGAAAGCCTTTAAGCAAGAATACAATGTGATCTGTTGTATAGGCACCTGCAAAATCCAAGCATATTCCCTCCTTTAGTGACTTCTTGCAAGTCTTTTTTCTAAATATCCCACTCCTAAGCTAAGCGGTATTGTAAGCAATAAATAAAAGATGGCAACAAAAATATATACGTCAAATGTCACAAATGTTTGTGAGGAAATTAAATCGCCAAAATACATAAGGTCTAATCCTGCAATAACGCCTAGTACAGAGGAATTTTTAATAAGATTTATAAATTGATTGCCAAGAGGAGGAATTACAATTTTAATCGCTTGCGGCAAAATAACATACAACATGGCTTGAAGATAGGAAAGTCCGGATGAACGAGCCGCTTCCATTTGTCCTTTCGGGACGGAAAGAATACCTGCCCGGATAGCTTCCGCAATAAAAGCGGCCGTATAAACAGCCAATCCGATTGTACCGGCAGCAAAGCCGCTTAACCTAATTTCAAAAACAGGAAGCCCGATAAAAAAGACAAAAGTAATTAGAATAAGAGGGATGTTTCGAATAAATTCCACGTATGCCGTACCCAGCCAGTTTAATATACGAACAGGAGAGATTCGCATCACAGCAATAATCGTTCCGAGAAAAAAGCTGCCAATCAGAGCGATGAGGCTGGCGGCAATCGTATTTTTAAACCCTTGAAGGTAGGAATCCGAGTGTTCAATTAAAATGGAAAAATCAAGCATACCTATTGCTCCTCTCTTCCTATGAAAGCAAACAGGATGAGATCCTCATCCTGTTTCTTAGGAAATTATTCTTTTGGTTGTTCACCGATCCATTTTTCGTAAATCTTATTGTATTCACCGCTGGATTTTAACTCTTTCAAGAAGTCGTTAATTACATTGACTAATTCCTTTTCCCCTTTTCGCACGGCGATTCCGTATGGCTCATCAGTGAAAATATCACCTACAATTTCATAATTTGGATCTTGCTTTTGCATTCCGTATAGAATTGCGTTATCCGTTGTAAGTACGTCTCCTTGTCCCGCTTTTAATGCAGTAAAAGCTTCACTGTAGTTCTCAAATTCAAGAACCGTTGCTTCAGGAGATTTTTGGCGGACATTTTGAGAAGACGTTGAGCCTTTTACGGCTAATACCTTTACGCCGCTCTTTACATCCTCCAAGCCTTTAATTTTACTTCCTTTTTTGACGAGAAGAGCTTGTCCTGCTTTAAAATACACATCAGAAAAATCTACTTCTTTTTTGCGCTCTTCTGTAATTGTCATCGTGGCGATAATGGCGTCAATATCACCATTATTCAGCATCGGAATACGCGTTTTCGAAGTAACTTCCTTTAATTCTACTTTATTTTCATCACCGAGAATTTCTTTTGCAAGAGCTTTAGCAATATCGATATCAAACCCTTGCACCTTGCCTGAAGACGGATCTTTTAGCCCGAATAAATTTGTATCATACTTCACGCCAACGACTAGTTTGTCTCGTTTTTTAATCTGCTCTAATACATTCGCTGCTTCTGTGGTTGTTTCTTTAGAACCTCCGCATCCGGAAAGTACAAATAGAAGGATGCAAGAAAGAATAGCGGATACAGTCAGCTTCTTCATCTTCAAAATAAATAGCCTCCTTTTAATGATTTAGTATACGGCTGAGAAATTGGCGAGCACGCTCTTTACGCGGATTCGCAAAGAATTCAGCCGGAGTTGCTTCCTCTACGATTCGGCCTTCATCCATAAATAAAATGCGGTCAGCTACTTCACGAGCAAAACCCATCTCGTGTGTAACGACAACCATTGTCATTCCTTCTCTTGTGAGTGTTTTCATAACATCAAGCACTTCGCCGATCATTTCCGGGTCCAATGCTGATGTAGGTTCATCAAACAACATAATTTTGGGGTGCATGGCTAAGCCGCGGGCGATAGCTACGCGCTGCTGCTGTCCCCCTGAGAGTTCAGATGGATAGGAGTGTGCTTTTTCGGGAATTCCTACTTTTTCCAAATAAAACATTGCTGTTTCAATTGCTTTTTCTTTTGGAAATTGAAGAACCTTTATGGGCGCTAGTGTGATGTTTTCCAAAACAGTTTTATGAGGGTACAGGTTGAAATGCTGGAAGACCATGCCGATGTCTTTGCGAAGATGATTGATATTCGTTTTTTTGTCGTTAACTTTTACGTTGCTCACAATGAGCTCTCCATCTGAAATGGTTTCTAAGCGATTGATGCAGCGAAGAAGTGTACTTTTCCCTGAGCCTGACGGACCGATGACCACTACAACTTCGCCTTGATTGATATGTAGATTAATATTTTTTAAGACGTGAAAATTACCGTAGTGCTTGTTCACCTCTTTAAAAACAATCAGAAAAAATCCCTCCTTAGCTGTAAAAGAGACTGATATATACCAATTTCTAGCAGACTCTCTTATCAAAAATATACTTAATTATATGGTTAGTACACATGGTAAGTCAATAAATTTTTAGTATTTTCTGACAAATTTCATGTTTTATAAAAACGGTTTTGCATTTATGTCGACAGCAAAAATTTGAAGATGCTTACATTTGAAAGCTTAAAATATAGAGTTTATAAGGGAAAATGTGATTTTTATTTAAATGAAAATCTCACATTATATAAGTTTTGATTAGCGACCTGCCAACGGTTTTATATGAAATACTAAAAATTATGTAAAATTGGACAAAAATCTCTATAAATATCATAAATATGAAGTTATAAGTCAAAACAAAGGAGGAAAATATGAGTAATCAAGAGATGCTTACGCAAGAAGAAAAAACGTGGGGGATGCTGGCTCACCTATCTTCATTTTTAGGATATTTTACGGGATTCGGCTTTATAGTGGGACCGCTGATTGTATGGCTGCTTAAAAAAGACAGCAGCAAGTTTGTAGATCAAGAAGGAAAAGAGTCGCTCAACTTTCAAATCAGCATGCTTATTTATTATGCAGTGGCAGGCGTTCTTTGTTTTGTATTGATTGGCTTTTTAATATTGCCGGTTCTGGGCATTTTTCAATTGGTGGTCACCATTATTGCCATTATAAAAGCAAAAGATGGATTTTCATATAGCTATCCTATCACTATTCGATTTATTAAATAAGCTGCTTCATAATAGAGTACACTCCATGAAGAATGAGAGCACTTCAGTTTTTGTTTGAATTAACAAAATATTGTATGAATTTAAAATTAATGTATAATTTTAATCAATAACTGAAAGGGGGAAATGTACTATGCGCAATGCAACAGTGACACTTTTCAAGCAAGAAGGAGGAGAGTGCTCTTAACGCAAGGATTTGATGTAATTATATAAGAGCAATGCTCCTGCTTCTTCTCATTTTTTTATCGTTTACACTTCTTGGAGGCAGGAGGAATGTATGAAGAAACATACTTTAGCAGCACATAATATCAATATTTTATTTTGGGTTCAATTTTTTGGAAGCATCAGCTTTATCCAGCCCGTCTTGACCCTTTTTTATATGGAGCGCGGTTTGACGGGAGCAAATATTTTGTGGGTCATGATGTTTTGGAGCGGGGCTGTATTGATAGGGGAAGTTCCTACAGGTGTATTTGCGGATCGGTTTGGAGCAAAAGCATCGTTTATCACAGGTTCTGCGATCAGATTGTTGAGCACCGGTTTATTAATATTTGCTGAACAGCCTGAGCTGTTTTATTTGAGCAGTTTATTAAGCGGTTTTTCTGCTGCGTTCTTTTCCGGGGCTGATGAAGCCCTGATTTATGAATCGCTGAGGGAGTCCAAAGAGCAGCATTTCATGGAACGTGCAATGGGGAAAATTCAATCAGCCACATTTATTACAATGATTGTTGCTGTGTTGATTGGTGCCTATATAGCAAAAGATTTAAAAGATGAACAATTTATTTTGTTGCTTGGACTTGGTTTGTTGTGTCAAGTTGTAGAGCTGTCCCTGCTCTTTTTTATACGAAATCCGGGAGCAGCAGAATCATATAGAGAAAATCCGTTTTCTCAAGTGAAGAAAGGATTAAAAGCCATTCAAACTGTTCCGCAATTGCTTGTTATGTTTATAAATGTTACGTTAGTGTTTATTCCGGCAGCGGCAGTATTTGATAAGTTTGACCAGCCCTTATTGAAGGCTGCAGGTCTGCCTGTTTCTATGATCGGGGTTGTATATGCATTAACAGCAGTTTTAGGATACATTGCTTCTCGATCCATCGGATGGATGACCAGTAAGTTTTCACGAATCGGGTTAATGTACGCTACGGGCGCAATGGCAGTGGCGGGATTATTGGTAGCCGGTGTGTTTGGCGACGCATTATATATGGTTTTGCTTTCTATATTTATATTGAGGTTTGTGAGAGCAGTCCGTTATCCTATCTATTCACAATTAAGCAATGACATGATCCCGTCTCATGCGAGGGCTACAACCATTTCCCTTTTGTCCATTCTTGATTCTGTCTTTGATTTAATCATTTTTAGTGCGTTATCAGGAATGACTGCGGGCGGTTTCAATCTTTATTTAGCGTGTGCGGGTATCGCTTTAGTAGGGACGCTGCTTCCGATCAGAAGGATAAAGAGCAGGGAAGATGTAAATTATAGTAAAACTATTTAATTTAACAGTCTAACGTATATATAGAAACGCAAACTTATATAAATTTGCGCTTCTTTTATGAATATCATTAAGTCTATTTTCCAAAAAGTCGGAATTTTCCGTATAAACGGAAGTAAAACCGTATGATATATTCCGTAAAAGCGGAAAATAGTATCCTTTTTATTCACGATACCAAATATAAACTGCAGGTAAAACTTAATTTTTGTTATCAACATACTAATAATAGAAAGTTTATTAAGGATAGAATAAATTTTTTATAATACTTGGTACGGAATTTGCTTCTATAAGTAACAGATTCATAATTTACATAGGGAGGAGTAAGAAAAACAGGAATTATAGTTTATTATTTTGAAAGCGTTTACTGTTTTTGGGTGCGAGAAGATTTAAGAATGGGTCATTATGTATGAAAAAGGGGGATGTCAATGGAATTCGTTATTATTCTTTTATCATTGGGCTTATTGATGTTTGTAGCGTATCGCGGATTTTCTGTTATTTTATTTGCACCAATTTGTGCTTTATTTGCCGTGTTATTAACTGACCCGGACTTTGTGTTACCGTTCTTCTCCAATATTTTTATGGAAAAAATGGTTGGCTTTATTAAACTATATTTCCCTGTTTTCTTATTAGGGGCAATATTCGGTAAGGTTGTTGAAATGTCCGGCTTAGCGGAATCCATTGCTAAGACAATTGTGCAAGTAGTAGGAGCAAAAAGGGCTATTTTAGCAATTGTGCTAATGGGTGCGATTTTAACATACAGCGGCGTAAGCTTATTCGTTGTCGTATTCGCTGTTTATCCGTTTGCAAAGAATTTGTTCCAGGAAGCGAACATTCCAAAGCGTTTAATTCCGGGAACCATTGCTCTAGGGGCTTTCACATTTACAATGGATGCAATTCCAGGAACACCGCAAATTCAAAACGTAATCCCGACCACATTCTTTAAAACTGATATCTATGCAGCTCCGACTTTGGGGATTATTGGAGGCATTTTCGTCTTAATTCTTGGACTGCTTTATCTTGAATCCCGCCGTAAAAAAGCAGAAAAAACAGGTGAAGGTTATTTTGGTTTTGGAGGTCCGGAAATCGCAGCCTCCAGTTCAGAAGCATTAGCTGAAACTGAGACAAAAAAATTGCAAACAGGCGCTCCGCAAAAGCTGTCTCGTCAAATACTGGCGTTTGTACCACTAATTCTTGTAGGGGTTATGAATAAGTTTTTCACTGTTTCTTTACCAAAATGGTATCCAAACGGTTTTGATTTTGCATCTATCGGTTTACCGGCGTTCGGTCAAGTGCAATTAGCGTCTGTTTTAGCAATTTGGTCTGTTGAAATGGCACTTTTGATCGGTATTATTACCACTATTGCTTATGACTGGAAGCGTGTAACAACGAATTTCCAAGCCGGAATCAATGCAAGCATCGGCGGTGCGTTATTGGCAGCAATGAACACAGGTGCAGAATACGGTTTTGGAGGAGTTATTTCTTCCCTTCCTGGCTTCGGCGTAGTAAGCAAAGGAATTTCTGAGACATTTACAAACCCGCTTGTGAACGGAGCTGTCACAACAACTACACTTGCGGGGATTACAGGATCTGCATCCGGCGGTATGGGGATTGCGTTAAGCGCCATGTCAGAAAAATATTTGGAGGCAATTACGAAGTATAACATTCCGCCTGAAGTTATGCACCGTGTCATTTCCATGGCATCCGGCGGTATGGATACGCTTCCGCACAACGGAGCGGTAATTACACTTCTTGCTGTAACAGGACTTACTCACCGTCAATCCTACCGTGATATCTTTACGATTACGTTAATTAAGACAGCTGCAGTATTCTTCATTATTGCTGTGTACAGCCTTACAGGACTTGTGTAAGAAAATAGAAGGGAGAACGCTTTATGAAAAAAGGGAAAATACTAAACTCATTTGAAGAAGCGGTTGCGGACATTCATGATGGCGCCACCTTAATTGTCGGGGGATTCGGACTCTGTGGAATCCCCGAAAAATCCATTCTTGCTTTGCGCGATAAAGGTGTAAAAGATCTGACAGTCGTAAGCAATAACTGCGGGGTGGACGATTGGGGGCTCGGTCTTTTATTAGCTAATAAGCAAATTAAAAAAATGGTTTCTTCCTATGTGGGTGAAAATAAAATCTTTGAACAGCAATTTTTAAGCGGCGAATTGGAAGTAGAGCTTGTTCCCCAAGGAACATTGGCGGAACGAATAAGAGCGGGAGGCGCCGGAATTCCGGGGTTTTATACAGCTACAGGTGTAGGAACTCCAATTGCTGAAGGAAAAGAGCATAAAGAGTTTGATGGACGTGCTTATATTTTGGAACGAGGCATCATCGGAGATTTTGCGCTTGTAAAAGCTTGGAAGGCAGATCCGCTCGGCAACCTTGTATTTCGTAAAACAGCGCGCAACTTCAATCCGCTAGCTGCTATGGCAGGCAAAATCACGATTGTAGAAGCAGAGGAAATTGTGGAGGCTGGGGAGCTGGACCCTGATGAAATCCATACACCTGGCATTTACGTACAACGTGTGCTGCTTGGGACAAATTATGAAAAACGCATTGAGCGCCGCACGGTTCTTCAGGCTCAGTAGGAGGGATATTCATGAAAGATGTTCGGTTAAAAATCGTAAAACGCGCAGTACAAGAAATAGAAGATGGGATGAACGTAAACCTTGGCATTGGGATTCCTACTTTAGTAGCTAATGAAATTCCAAGGGACTATAACGTTTTATTGCAGTCTGAAAACGGTTTGTTGGGCATTGGTCCTTATCCGGTTGAAGGAACGGAGGATGCAGATTTAATCAATGCAGGAAAAGAAACTGTTACGGCTGTACCGGGAGCTTCCTATTTTGACAGTGCTGAGTCTTTTGCCATGATTCGAGGCGGGCATATTGATTTAGCGATCCTCGGAGGAATGGAGGTTTCGGAGCAAGGTGATTTAGCAAACTGGATGATTCCGGGGAAAATGGTAAAAGGCATGGGCGGTGCAATGGATCTCGTTAACGGCGCAAAGCGTATTGTTGTAATTATGGAGCATGTGAACAAATATGGGGAATCCAAAATTAAAAAACAATGTACGCTTCCGTTAACAGGACAAAAGGTTGTTCACCGTTTAATTACAGATTTAGCTGTATTTGATTTTACACCTGAAGGAATGGTCTTAGTAGAAATACAGGAAGGTGCTACGGTAGAAGAAATCAAGAATAAAACAGAAGCAGCTTTTACAGTAAGCCCGCATTTGGTAGCTGATCAACCGATTGTGTAAAGAAGGAGGATAATCATGGAAAAGATAGCAGAACAAGAGCAGCATAATACACAAAGATTGCTGGAAAACAAAGTAGCCCTTATTACCGGAGGAGCAAGCGGAATTGGTCTTGAAATTGCGCGCCAATTTGCTAGTGAAGGGGCAAAAGTCATTATTTCTGACTTGAATGAGACAGTAGGCCAAGAATCTGCGAAACAATTGCAAGAAGAAGGATGCGAGGCAATAGCTGTAGGATGTGATGTGACAAGCGAAAAGCAAGTTCAAACCAGCTTTGAAGTTGCACTGAACACGTTTGGAAGGCTGGACATTTTAGTAAACAATGCAGGGCTTCAATATGTGTCTTCTATTGAAGAATTCCCGACTGAAAAGTTCGAATTTCTTATTAAAGTAATGCTGACAGCACCGTTTGTAGGAATTAAGCATGCCTTTCCTATCATGAAAAAGCAAGGATACGGACGCATCATCAATATGGCATCTATTAACGGGCTTGTCGGCTTTGCGGGAAAAGCAGCTTACAACAGTGCAAAGCATGGAGTCATCGGTTTGACAAAAGTAGCGGCTCTTGAAGGAGCGGCACATGGCATTACAGTCAATGCTCTTTGCCCGGGATACGTTGATACACCGCTTGTACAAAATCAATTAGTTGATTTGGCAAAAACTCGCAACGTTCCTCTTGAAAGCGTTCTTGAGCAAGTGATTTACCCTCTTGTTCCGCAAAGACGCTTGTTATCGGTCAGAGAAATTGCTGATTATGCTGTTTTTCTTGCAAGTGAAAAAGCAAGAGGTGTTACTGGGCAAGCTGTTGTCTTAGATGGCGGGTATACGGTGCAATAAAGAAAGTAGTATTTTAATAGGAGAAACACAGAATATTTTGAACAGCTGACGAACGAATTCTGTCTCGGATGGAATTCGTTCGTTGCGGCTTAGCGTATATAACATTGAAGAACACCTGGATGATAAAAGGAGGAGCGATAAAAATGTCAGAAAAACAAGTAGTCATTGTAAGCGCAGTCAGAACGCCAATCGGAAATTTTAGCGGCTCATTAAAAGACATCTCTGCACCGGAGTTAGGGGCAGTTGTTATTCAAGCCGCCATTGAGAGAGCCGGAATTAGCGGAGATGAAGTTGATGAAGTTATTATGGGGAATGTTCTGCAGTCAGGGCTTGGCCAAAACCCTGCACGCCAGGCAGCAATAAAAGCTGGATTGCCTGAAACATGTTCGGCTATGACCATTAATAAAGTATGCGGTTCAGGGTTAAAGGCGGTTCATCTGGCAGCACAAGCGATTTTAGCAGGAGATGCAGAAATTGTTGTGGCAGGCGGAATGGAAAATATGAGCCAAGCTCCTTATTTGCTGCAAGGAGCGCGGGAAGGATATAGAATGGGCCATCAGAAGGTCGTGGACAGCATGATTCAAGATGGTTTATGGTGTGCGTTCCATGATTACCATATGGGAGTTACTGCGGAAAACTTGGTTGAAAAGTATGAGATTACAAGAGAAGAGCAAGATGAATTTGCTGCGTTAAGTCAGCAAAAAGCAGAAGCGGCAATCCAAAGCGGAGTATTCAAAGATGAAATTGTTCCTGTTAGTATTCCGCAGCGAAAAGGAGAACCCATCATTTTTGACACTGATGAATATCCGAAGTTTGGAACGACCAAGGAATCATTGCAGCGGTTAAGACCAGCATTTAAAAAAGACGGAAGCGTTACGGCAGGAAATGCATCCGGAATCAATGATGGTGCAGCAGCGGTAGTAGTGATGAGTAAAGATAAAGCAGAAGAACTTGGCATCAAGCCCCTTGTTACATTGACTGCAAATGCAAGTGCAGGAGTTGATCCGAGCATCATGGGAATCGGTCCTGTTTCTGCTGTACGAAAGGTGCTGGAAAAAGCGGATTTGTCGCTGGAGAAAATGGATTTAATTGAAGCAAACGAAGCCTTTGCGGCCCAATCTATCGCAGTAGATCGGGAATTGCGCTTCAATCGTAACAAATTAAATGTTAATGGCGGTGCAATTGCGTTAGGGCATCCGATAGGAGCAAGCGGAACAAGAATATTGGTAACGCTTATTCACGAGCTCAAAAAGCGAAATGCAAAATATGGATTGGCTACTCTTTGCATTGGCGGCGGACAAGGTGTTGCCAGTATCATTGAAAATGCAGAGTAATGCGATATAAAGAATATAGATAGGAGGAATTTATTTGGTGAAAAGAAAATTAATGGTACTCGCTGCAGCGTCCGCTCTTTTATTCCCTCTTGCAGCACCAGGCTGCATACAACCAAGTGTTTCAGCAGCATATTCTCCGATTATTCCAAATGCAGAGAATGTAACGGTAACTAAATTTGATGGTATTAACGGGAATTGGCTCACGACAAAAAATCCATCCCAATACGCGGCTGCGACCCTGTTTGGAAATATTGGCTTAGCTCCATATAATTGGGGAAATAAAGAAGCTGGGACAGGCTGGTATCAGATGTACAAACCTGCAGAAGTTACTGGAACACAAGTAAACGGTATGTTTGAAGATGCCAAATTTGTAATTCGTGTACCGGACAATTGGAATGGAAAATTAGTCGTAGCTGGTATTCCAGGTACACGAAATGAAACGTCTACTGATTTATTATTTAGTGATTTTGTTTTAGAAAAAGGCTATGCGTTTGCGGCTATTGATAAAGGAACACAAGGAGAAGTTGATCCTAATGATCCACTCGCAAAAACAAAGAACGCTTTAGCTGCTGAAGATGATAGCGTGGCAGAATGGAACCAGCGCTTCCGCCAAATTACGAAGGCAGCACAAAAGTATTTAATAGACAATTATCCGCAAAAACTAATTCAACCAAATGACTATCGAAATCCAGCTCGTAAGTTAATTACGAAATATCATAGGGTGCCTACATATGCAATCGGTATCTCAAATGGAGGATATGTAGTTCGCTATGCACTCGAGCACGATGGATTTCAAAAAACAGGGGAACCCGCTTTGTTTGACGGCGGAGTAGATTGGGAAGGGGTGCTATGGAGAGCGAAAGATCCAAACTTAATCACTTCCTTAACGACTGTTGTTAACAATGCTGAAAAAGCTATTTACGGAACAGGAGAAGAAAAACAAAAAGCAACGGAAGAGATGTACAAAGCGGGTTTGCCAAAAGGCTCAGAAAAGCTTTGGGGCTATCATGATCAGGTATATTGGTTCGTCACGTTAAACACATATCGCGATGAATTTGATCCAACTGCTCCAAATCGAATTGATTGGAGAAACTATTTATCTTTTACTTCAAGCGGACTTCGCGATCGTACGTATGATTATATATTCAAAGACTACGATTATATGTCACGTCCAAACAGTGTGAAGAAAAACGTAAAAGAAGTGCAAAACACCGGTGATATTAATGTACCGTTAATTAGCGTAACGGGATCCTGGGATTCTTTAATTTTTCCATCCGTTCATGCTTATCCTTATCAACAATTAGTTAAAAAAGCCAGAAAAGAAAAATTGCATCGGCTATATACAATTGAGAAAGGGAACCATGTTGATAGTTTAGTATGGAACAATGCTGCGGATTCAAATAAAGAACTTCAACCTTTACTTCCTTACGTTCACCAATCTTTTGATTTACTAGTGGATTGGGTAGAAAACCGTCAAAAGGCTCCTGAAAGTAAAACCATTCCGATACCAAAAGATCCTACAAAAGTTATTAATATTAAGACGGGCGAAGAGGTTGCTCCAACCGAATAGAGAAAGGACAGCTTATACCCGATATTTCTCCTTTAAACAGATGGTTCATCTGTTTAAAGGAGTTTTTTATTCAAAAAATTATGACAAAATAAGAGGAAGAGAGTGGAAGTTTTGGTATAATAAAAGGAATAGAGTGCACAACGTTTGCACTAGAAATTATATGAATTTTATTTTAGTTATAATTTCGCTTAAAAGAGAGAATGGGGAGAGAAGTAACATGAAATTAGGTATTGATGCTCTTCCATATGAATGGATTAAGGAAATTATTAATATAGTAGCAGAACGAATTGTAGTAGTGGATCGTGAAGGAATTATCCATCATATTAATACTGCATACTGTGAGTTTTTAGGTACAACTGTGGAAGAAGCTCTTGGAAAACATGTCCAAGAAGTGATTGAAAACACACGTATGCATTTGGTTGTAAAGACTGGACAAGCAGAAGTAGCTTCTGTGCAGCCAATAAATGGGAGTGAAATGATTGCCAACCGGTATCCGCTCTATGTGAACAACGAGTTGGTGGGAGCCGTGGGAACCGTGACATTCCGGAATCCTCAAGAGTGGGTCGATTATTTAAAAAAACTACAGCCGTTGCTGGATGAACTTAAATATTATAAAAAGAAATTTGAAAAAGAGCTGAGAAGCAAATATCAGTTCAGCGATCTAATCGGAAGCAGCGAGAAATTTTCTGAGGCCAAACGATTAGCTGAACGAGCGTCAGGCAGTCAATCTTCTGTGCTGTTATTAGGAGAATCAGGCACAGGAAAAGAATTGTTTGCACATGCCATTCATCAAGCGAGCTCCAGAGGATTATTTCCTTTTGTTCGTGTAAATTGTGCTTCCATTCCTGAGCATTTATTAGAATCGGAGCTGTTCGGTTACGAAGAAGGCGCTTTTACCGGGGCAAAAAAAGGCGGAAAAAAAGGGAAATTTGAGCTGGCACAACGCGGTACAGTTTTTCTTGATGAAATCGGGGATATGCCGCTTCAAATGCAAAGCAAGCTTCTGAGAGTATTACAAGAGCGAGAAATTGAGCGCGTAGGAGGTCAAGCCCCTATACCGGTAGATGTCCGCATCATTGCCGCAACGCATCGTAATCTGGAAGAGATGGTGCAGGAAGGCAAGTTCCGTAAGGATTTGTATTATCGTCTAAATGTCATGAAAATAGAAATTCCGCCTTTGAAAAAAAGAAAAGAAGATATTTTACCAATTGCAAAGCTGCTCTTAAAAAAGCTGGAGCGGAAGTTTCATCGTCAAGGAATTACCTTATCACCAGAAGTCATCACACAACTGCAAAACCATACCTGGCCAGGAAATATACGAGAGCTGGAAAATGTTCTTGAACGAGCTGTAAACGTTTTGGACGGAAACGTCATCCAGCCTATGCATTTGCCACTGTACCTTCAAGATAACGAAACTCAAAGAAAATCTATCTCTGATGAAATAATAGAAACACAACAAGGGGAAGAGTCTGTACTCCCATTAAAAGAACTGTTGGTTTCAGTGGAAAAAGAAGCGATTGCCAAAGCTCTCCGTGTAGCGAACGGGAATAAGCAGCAAGCGGCCAAACTGTTAGGAATCGGAAAAACAAGCTTTTATGACAAGTGTAAAATGTATGGTATTGGAAATGATTTAATATAAGAACAAAATACAGTAAATATAATGAGGGACAGCATTTTGCGGCAAAGTGCTGTCTTTTATTGTATCTTGAAAATTACACGCTCTATATGTTTCTTAAGAAAAAAGTTAGGTGATATTTTCCATAATAGGTGCAGGAAAGTAAAAAGCAAGAAGAGAATTGCGGATTCACCTACCACGATGCAATTTTTTATTATTAATTAACTGCATCAAACAATTATCATAAAAATGAAAATATAAAAAGAAGGTGCTAAGTAAAATGCCCCTTCTTTTTACGATAAATACAATGCTACCAATTGTGGCGACGAATACGAGCGTCAAGCACAAAGGTGCCGAATGGAAGAAGCGAGGCAACAAATGCCCCTGCCACTTGTCCAAAAGACCATCTGCGCACAAACGTTACGTTAATAAGCGCTAATATATACAGGACAAAGAGAGCACCGTGTATAGCCCCCACCACTGTAACAGCCATCGGGAAACCGACAAAATATTTTAGAGGCATGGCAATTCCAAGAAGCAACAGAAAAGAGATACCTTCAAAAAGACCGACGGCACGCAGCCTTCCAACAGCAGTTTTTAACATATTCATTCCTGGTTAATAAAATCGTATCCAACCATACCCAATCGCAGAGGAACCAGGTGAACCCTTCACTTCCATGACGACTCTCACGTCACTCCATCAGAGAAGGCATTTCCTTCATCATATGCCTATTGTATAAGACCGTCTGTGGCGACCTGCTAGGTCTGACGGTTCCAAGCTGCCATTTTTTCTATTGATCAGCAGCCCAGAAAGAAGGGTTACCATGTTTGCAACTCGTAGTTCCCTTGTACCAGTCGAACCGTTTGTTTCAGAATGTTCCAGAGTGACCATTCCGTTTCCCTTCTTCTCTTCGGAGAGGATTCGCAATGTCTAGGTAAAATGCATCCTCTGACTCCCGGTATACGATGCACAAGTTTAAATTCCCTTACGTACTTTTATCTCCTCGGGAGTAGAGACGATTCGAACGAAGGTCTTTCCACTCTTCCTTTGCAATCTTCCCCTTTATTCGTTGGAAGAAGTTCGCTCGTCCTCCGAAGATGACCGATGGGATTTGGTAAAAATTATGTAAAGATACGGCTTACAACCAGGATTCACCTCCTTTTTATATATAACTCCAACAATCATGTTATGTTGATATGATACAATTTTAGATGGTTTACAAAGAAATGTTTACACCTCCAGCAGAAATAATTTCTATAAAACTATGCATCAGTCTGCCTATTCATACGAGGTTCTATTATAAATTCATAGACAAGACCGCATTTACTAACGTTAACACTATTATAACGAAAGAAACTATTGGAAACAGGAATTATACGTTTGGTTTGAAAAACTGTCATAATTTTATAAAATAAGTTATGGTTTTGAGAATTATTGCTGTTGTATGTTGTTCAAGATATATAATTTGGAAGAAGTTGATTTTTTTTTCATTGTTGATTTATAGGGAGTGAGTTAGAATCAATACATATAGATACAGGCGCAAAAGGTGGGAACAAAGTGAATAAAAAGGGAATAGTGATGGCTTATATTTTATTCAGCACGGTTTGGCTGTATGTGACGGACTTATTGTTGGACATATGGATCGATGATATAGAAACTCTGCTTGCAGTGCAAAAAATAAAAGGGATTTTATATATAGCAATAACAAGCTGCTTGCTGTATTATCTCTTAGCGAAGCGGGAGCAATTTAAAGTGATCAAGCAAGAAGAGCAAAAGCTGTCTACCTTGATTAATGCCATGGTTGACTTTGTTAATTTTAAAGATGGGGAAGGCAGATGGATTCAAGCAAACGAATTCGGATTAAAGCTGTTTCAGCTGGAGAATGTGGATTATAAAGGGAAAAAAGATTCCGAACTTGCAGAATATACATCCTTTTATAAAGACTCTTTGCTTTATTGTGAAAAATCCGATGAAGAAGCTTGGAAAGCCCGAAAAATAACACGCTTTGAGGAGACAGCTTTATTGTCAAGCGGCGAAACGAAAACATTTGATACGATTAAAGTACCTTTGTTCCATGAAGACGGGAGCCGTAAGGGGCTGGTTGTAATAGGCCGCGATATTACGGAAAGAAAAATTACTGAGCAAAAATTGGCAGAAAGCGAGCAGCGTTATAAATCATTGTTTGAGTATAATCCGGACCTTGTTTACATGTTGGATTTAAATGGAAATATCACCAATCTGAATCCGCAATTTGAAGTAATTACAGGGTATAGAAGAGAAGAGTATATCGGAAAGTCCATTCATGAATTTGTACAGAACAGGGATAAGGAACGGTTGATACAATCGTTTCATAAAGTAATTGAAAGCGGTATAGGAGTAAATAATACGGTAATAGAAATGGTACGGAAAGATGGAGCAAAAATAGTTTTAAGCTGTACTACATTTCCCATGATCATCAATGATAAAGTTGTAGGAGTGATTGGATACAGTAAAGATATTACAAAAATAAAAGAAACCGAAGAAAAATTGAGAAGAACAGAAAAGCTATCTGTTGCCGGCGAATTAGCTGCAGGCGTTGCTCATGAAATTAGAAATCCTCTTACTGCACTCAAAGGCTTCGTCCAGCTTTTACAGGCAAATGATGCCTCTCATAAACGTTACTACAATATTATGTCAAAAGAACTGGACCGGATTAATCATATTGTCGGGGAGTTGTTGGTATTAGCAAAACCGCAAGAGCTTAGGTTTAAAAAAGGTAATTTAGTTGAAATTATAAAGGATGTCATTGCTCTATTAGAATCACAAGCGAATTTTTGCGGTGCCAAAATAGCAATGGAAGTTCAGAGTGAAATCCCTTTGTTAGATTGTGAAGAAAATCAATTAAAGCAGCTATTTATAAATATTATTAAAAATTCAATTGAAGCTTCGTCTACTAAGGTACAAATTTTACTGGCTAAAAAAGATGATGACGTTGTAATAACAGTAAAGGATAATGGATGCGGAATACCAAAGGAGCGAATGAAGCATTTGGGAGAGCCGTTTTTCACATATAAGGAAAAAGGAACCGGCCTCGGCTTAACAGTGAGTTACAGAATACTCGAATCGCATCAAGGAAAAATCAAATTTGACAGCAAGGTGAAGCAAGGAACGACGGTTGAAATAACATTGCCTATCGTTAAGGAAGAAGTGCTTGTTTCATAAGGAAAAAACGCATCCTGCATAGGATGTGTTTTTTATCATATTTAGGCGAGAAGACCCCCGCTTCAAGCCTAGGAAAGGCATGAAGTAATGAAGAAAGGGGCTGATCTATGATCTTATGAGTCAGCCCCCTTTTTATGCGTTTGTATCCCATTCTTGGATAATATCGTGTTTGATTAGCAGACGATAGTACGTAAAAACGAGGGAGTATGCAGTAAGATAAGAGATAAAAGTCCAAAAGATATTCCATCCTCGGGAGTACTTCAGCTTTTTGATGCGCAAGTAAAACCACTCAAGTGTTGTCGTGATCAATCCAAAGACAGATATAAACAGAAGAGGTGTTTTATACAGTTCAATAAAATGAATCATATATCCTGAAAGCAACGGATATATCCCTAAATGAATGGGTATAGAATGAAAAATATCCCGTTTCCAAAAAGGCTTAATGCGCCAGAAGTTAAAATGAGTGCCGAGTATATCGAATACAAAAGCAAGGGTAGCTGCAATGGGAGAAATGACGAGTAACGTGCGTTTATTTCTTGCATACAGAAAAAGTCCGACTGTTGCATTCAACAATGTGACAAAAACCGTTAATTTCAAATGTGCGTGCCCTCCTTTTAGAGTTAGACTTAGTTTGCGGCGGAATAAGATAAATTATTCTGCAGATTTTCTCGGCGGAAATTGGTGAAAAATGTGATGGTTATATATTGTAGAACGAAAAACAATAACTAATAAACATTCCTCATATAGGAGGTGAAATCCTTAGTTCTTCCTGAATTAAGGGAATTACTTGGTCATATTTAATTTGTTTATGGTTGTAATTTTAATTGCGCTCACAGGTTTTTTTGTAGCAGCGGAATTCGCTATAGTAAAAGTGCGCCCGAGCCGAATTGATCAGCTTGCAGCTGAAAATAAACGGGGGGCGCTTGCTGCCAAGAAGCTGATTTCTAACCTTGATGAGTACTTGTCTGCATGTCAGTTAGGGATTACAATCACAGCTTTAGGGCTTGGTTGGCTAGGTGAGCCGACGATTCATCACCTGTTAGAACCTGTATTACAAAATTGGAACTTATCTCCCGCAGTTGCAAGCACGCTATCATTTATTATTGCATTTGCATCGATTACCTTTTTACATGTCGTAATTGGAGAGCTCGCACCCAAAACATTTGCTATTCAAAAAGCAGAACAAATCAGCTTATTGTTTGCGCAGCCTCTCATTTATTTTTATAAAATCATGTATCCATTCATTTGGGCGCTTAACGGTTCTGCGCGCATCGTAACAGGATTATTTGGCTTACAACCGGCTTCGGAGCATGAGGTGGCCCATTCGGAAGAAGAGCTGCGTTTAATTCTCTCTGAAAGCTTTGAAAGCGGAGAGATCAATCAAGTGGAATACAAGTATGTAGAAAATATTTTTGAATTTGATAATCGCATCGCAAAGGAAATTATGGTGCCCAGAACAGAAATTGTGGGATTATATGCTGATGAAGATGTAGAAACGCATATGGCTATTATTCGCAAAGAAAGATATACCCGTTATCCGGTCTTTGGAGAGGACAAGGACGATATTATCGGTATGGTAAACGTAAAAGATTTTTTCATTCATTATATGAGCGGAGAACGGGAAAAAATTGAGTCTCTTGAAACATATACACGTCCGGTTATTGAGGTGATGGAAACTATTCCTATTCATGATTTGTTGTTGGAAATGCAAAAAAGACGCATTCCATTGGCCATTTTATATGACGAATACGGAGGTACAGCGGGGCTGGTGACATTAGAAGACATACTGGAAGAAATAGTCGGAGAAATACATGATGAATATGATGAAGATGAAAATCCGCCGATTCAGCATATAAGTGATACTCACAAGATTGTGGACGGAAAAGTATTAGTGAGTGAAGTGAATGATTTGCTTGGTCTGCAGTTAGATGATGAAGATGTAGATACAATTGGCGGCTGGATTATGATGCAAAAACAGCAAATTTCTGAGGGGGATTCCATTGAAGCAGAGAATTATCAATTTATCGTCACGAAAAAAGATATGCATCAAATTAAAACCATTGAAATAAAAAGAACACAAAGGGAAGAACAAACAGCAACTGTTTAAGTTGCTGTTTTTAATCGAAAATACTGCTTCTATATATTACGTCGTATAATATATCTCGAAGTGTAATATTACACTTTTAATAAAAGAAGGACATATCCTGAAACGAATCATCAGCGTTTTTGTTCTTATTGTATATGCTATCCTTTTGGGAAGCTCTGCAAGGATGTATCAAATAAAATTATCTCATCCTATTGTGATGGGATTGTTAGGTGCGTTGCAGAAAACAGCAGAGCAAACATCATTAGCTCGCCGCGTTGATAAACAGGAAGTAGGGAAGAACATAGGCAGCTATCATTTATGGACTTGTGTAGGGGATGATCTCGCTGTGATTGGTACGGGATATTTAGCATATTTTCTAACAATCGGCATCATTTTTTTACATTGCTTCTTTGTTATATACAGTAAGCGGTACAGTGATGTGGAAGAGGTACACCACAAGCGGCATGAAAAAAGGATGGAAACGAAAAGTTTCCATCCTTTTTTATTATTCCATCATTTGAACAAGTTTCTTTGATAGTAATATTAAGACTAATCCAAGCACCGCTACTGCAACGCCGATATAAGAGAATACTTCCAAGTATCCTAATGAAGATGTTAACGCTGCGATTTGACCAGCCAGTAAGTTTGCAAAGAAGGAGCTGGATAACCAAACACCCATCAGTAATGATGCTAATTTTACCGGAGCAATCTTACTTACCATAGATAATCCGACAGGTGATAAGAACAGTTCACCTACTGTATGGAAGAAATATGTCATTACGATAAACATCATGTTTGCCTTACTTGCAATATGGTCTGCATCGCTTCCAGTTTGTAAAACGGCAAGAGTTAACACTAGGAATCCTACACCAAGAAGAATCATACCAAGACCCATTTTTGTCGGAATTGCCAAGTCTCCGCGTTTTGAGCTGCCAAGCTTCACCCAGAAAGAAGCAACAATTGGAGCTAAAAGCACGATGAATAATGGGTTAACAGATTGGAACCAAGAAGTTGGAACTTCCCAGCCAAACAATGTGCGGTCTACGAACTTATCTGTGTATAGAGTTAAAGAACTGCCCGCTTGTTCAAAGCCTGCCCAGAAGAATACAACAAAGGCAGCTAAAATTAAGATAACTAAAGTTCTTTGTTTTTCTTTCTTTGTTAACGGACCAGCAACAGCTGTATCCGGCTTTTCTTTCTTTTGTGTACGGATAGGTTTTTTACCGATATCACCAAGATAACGATTGCCTAATGTATTAAATAAGAGTTGACCAATAATCATACCGATTGCTGCGGCTAAGAAACCATATTTGTATCCGTATTGAACAACGCCGTTGACGGTTGTTTTGAAATAGTCTTCAGCTAAGAAACCTGTTACTAACGGAGCAAAGAACGCACCAAGGTTAATTCCCATATAGAAAATAGTAAACGCTGCGTCTCTGCGAGCATCATTTGGACCGTATAGTTCCCCAACAAGCGTTGAAATATTTGGCTTGAAGAAACCATTACCAATAATCAATAACGTTAGTCCTAAATATAAGCCGAATTGACTATGTTCTGCGAATAAAGCAATATTACCAAGGGCCATTGTGATACCGCCGATTGTAATAGCCAATCGTCTTCCGATAAATTGGTCAGATAACCAGCCGCCAATAATTGGAGTAAAGTAAACTAATCCTGTAAAAATTCCGTAAATACTTACAGCAACGCTCTCTTTCATGCCAAGACCGCCGCTTACAAATTCTTTCGTTAAGTAGAGAACTAAGAGTGCTCTCATTCCGTAATAGCTGAATCTCTCCCACATTTCTGTGAAGAACAACAGATACAATCCGGGAGGGTGTTTCTTTTTCGGATGTTGTTCTTCTGTTACTTGCTTCTTCAAAGCTGCATCCATCTTGCTGCCTCCTTAAAAATGTTTTTTTTGAATAATTAAATTCAAGTTCTTAATCATTTTAATTTACCGAAAATTATAAGTCAATAGAATAATGTGGAAATGTGTCGAAAAATATGTCGAACATATTTCATCAATTGTGTTATAATAAATCGAATCTTAAGAAAATAAGGAATTATTGATTGAATTAAAATATTTAAATTTGTTTTATTTTATTGATTTTCTAAATCTAATCTGTGTTTTATGCAAACAAAATGGGGGCTATATATAATTTTGGTTCAACAATTGTAGTATTTGTTAGTTAGTTTTTGTTATTCTTATATAATTTTTTATATTGGATCATTAATTAGCTGAAAAATAGAGACTACACTTTCGGATACAGGATTACACTTATTTGCCGCAACAGCAGAAGGATTTTTTCATCTGATTTCAAAGAAGAAGGACAATCCTCGCGAAAAGGATCTATGATAGCCTGTATGAGGGCAAAGAAACTTCTCTTTCGTGAATGAAAAAGCCAATCAGATTACGAAAGAATAAAAAATAAACAAGAAAAAAGCACCTGGACGTAAGCCATGTGCTTTTCTTAATTTGATAGTATATACAGCAATCGTTCGCCGCTTTTCATTTTTGTACCGCATAGCGGACATTTCGGTTCTTCCTCAAATGAAAAATCTTTGCGCATCCACCCTAAACAATTTTCGGAAGGACATTCCCAAACTTCAGTTGGAACTTGCTGGCGCTCTTGTTGTAAATCACTTTTTTTACTCCAACGCATAGAATCACTCCTCTTGTTTGGAATCAAAAAAGGCTGCTAACCTAACTTGGCAACAACCTTTTGTTCAGCAATTATAGTTTTACAACGTTTTTCGCTTGTGGTCCGCGGTTGCCTTCTTCTACTTCAAAGCTAACGTTTTGACCTTCTTCTAAAGTTTTAAAGCCGTCGCCATCGATAGCAGAGAAATGTACGAAGATATCTTTTCCGCCTGGAACTTCGATAAATCCGAAACCTTTTTCGCCGTTAAACCATTTTACTTTACCTGTTACTTTCATGCAAATTTCCTCCTTAGAAAAAATAATTATAATATGTTCGTCCTCATTTGGATAAAAAAAGAATTCACACATTAGCAAACATCATAGACATAGGCATTCATATCATCCTTTGATGCTCGATAATATGTGAATTCCGGACTGGAAATATTAATTTGTATTTTTATTATACAACAGTATTTAGCTAAACACAAGCGTAATGAAGATTGTTACAAAATCTAACAGTAATTTTGTTCCTTGAAATGGGGGTCTTCTTGCTCGAAAATGATAAAATCACTGCTCGCTTAGAAAAGCAGTGATTTTTTATTATTTATTCCACTGGAGACGTATATGTGTTTCTTTCGATATTGTCGCAATCCGGAAGTTTCATTATTATTAAAAAAGCAGCGTTTCTATAAAAGAAATCGCTGCTTTTTTGTGTATTACATTGCAAATACAATCCAAACAGTTCCTGCCACGATTGTAACTGCAATAAAGAAACTGTATGCCATTGTAATTGTATTAATAACTCCGTTTTCGCTTTCTGTCATATGCATGAACATAAACAATTGCAATCCTGCTTGAAGAACAGCTAAACCGGTAATGATTCCGACAATCGTCAAAGCAGGAAGGGATGTGTACATTACCAAGTATAGTGCTGCAAATGTTAATACTAGAGACATAATGAAACCGATAACGTGGCTCCAAGGGAAGCCTTTATGATGGTTTGTTTGGCTTGACATTACAACATCACCATCCCTGTCAAATAAACTAGAGTGTAAATGAAAATCCATACAACGTCAAGGAAGTGCCAGTACAAGCTGATAATGAACACTTTGCGTGCCGTTACAGGAGTTAGTCCGCGCTGTAACAACTGGATGATAACTAATGTTCCCCAGATGATACCGCCTGTCACGTGGGCACCGTGTGTCCCAAGCAGTGTAAAGAATCCTGATAAGAAAGCACTTGTTTGTATCGTTGCGCCATGATGAACATAATGAATAAACTCATCAATTTCCATGTAAAGGAAGCCTAAACCTAATGCTAACGTAATGATGAACCATGTAAGAAGTCCTTTTAGGTTGTTGCGGCGCATATGATAAATTGCAATACCGCACGTGAAACTGCTTGTTAAAAGCAATAGCGTCTCAATCATGACCGGGCCAATTTCAAAGATTTCTGAAGGCGCCGGTCCGTCAGCCGTTCTTCCGGCTAATACAAGGTAGGAAGCGAAAAGCGTTGCGAACAACGCGATTTCCGCTCCTAAGAAAATCCAGAAGCCAAGTATATTTAAACGTCCTTGTTCCGATTGATATTCAAGCGGAAGGGACTTATCGAGTGCTGCCATTCGTTTTCACCTCTCATGCCACATGTTCTGATTTTTTAATTTCATCTACGCTGATGTAATAACCATCATCGTAATCAAAGGAACGAAGAATCAATCCGAGTACGATACCGATACCGCCGAGAATAGCCATCCACCACCAAGAGAATACTAAACCGAAGCCGGCTACGAAGAAGGCGATGGAGATTAGGAACGGACGTCCCGTATTGCTTGGCATGTGAATAGGTTTTAAATCCTCTTCTTTTAACGCTAAATCTTCATTGTTCTTTTTCATGTACCAGAAAGCATCAACAGTGTTTACTTCTGGGATTTTAGCAAAGTTGTAATGCTGAGGAGGGGAAGAAGTCATCCATTCTAATGTTCTTCCATCCCATGGGTCTCCTGTCATATCGCGTTCGCCGTAACGAGCGCTCCAATAGATATTGTAGCAAAGAACAATGAACCCAACACCCATCATGACTGCGCCCACAGAAGCTAATTGGTTTAATCCTGTCCAGCCAAGGTTTTCAGCGTATGTGGACATACGTCTTGTCATGCCGTCTAATCCCAAGAAGAACATTGGGAAGAAACAGATGTTGAATCCGATACACCATAACCAGAATGATACTTTTCCTAATTTTTCGTTCAGCATATGACCGAACATTTTTGGATACCAGAAGTGCAATCCTGCAAAACATGCGAATACTGTACCTGCAATTAATACATAGTGGAAGTGAGCGATCAGGAAGTAGCTGTTGTGATATTGATAGTCAGCTGCTGCCATCGCTAACATTACACCGGTTATCCCGCCGATAACAAAGTTCGGGATAAAGGCAAGAGACCAAAGCATTGCTACCGTAAATTTAATACGGCCTTTATACAGAGTAAATAACCAGTTAAAGATTTTTACCCCTGTCGGAATGGCGATTGCCATCGTTGAAATCGAGAAGAATGAGTTAACAGCCGGTCCGGATCCCATCGTAAAGAAGTGGTGAACCCAAACAAGGAAACTCAAGAATGAGATTGCAATCATGGAATATACCATCGCGCTGTAACCGAACAGGCGCTTGCGTGCAAATGTACTTACGACTTCAGAGAAAATACCGAATGCCGGTAAGATAACGATATATACTTCAGGGTGACCCCAAATCCAGAACAGGTTCGCCCAAAGCATCGGCATACCGTCGTTGGCCATTGTAAAGAACGCTGTACCGAATAGACGGTCAAATGTCATTAACACCAATGCAACTGTTAATACAGGGAAAGCAAAGATGATGATGACACAAGTAATTAAAATAGACCAAGTGAACATCGGCATTTTCATTAACGTCATGCCTGGTGCTCTCATCTTTAAAATCGTTACCAAGAAGTTAATACCGGTCATCAACGTACCAAGACCAGAAATCTGCAATGCAATTGCATAGTAGTTGTTTCCTACACCCGGACTGAATTCTGTACCTGCAAGAGGGAAGTACATTGTCCAGCCTGCATCAGGAGAACCACCGATAACGAATGCGATATTGAACAACATCGCACCCATAAAGAACAGCCAGAAGCTTAGTGCGTTCAAATAAGGATAGGCAACATCGCGAGCTCCGATTTGAAGCGGAACAACGATGTTCATAAGCCCCATAATAAACGGCATTGCCATGAAAATAAGCATGATTGTGCCGTGAGTAGTAAAAACTTCATTAAAATGTTGTGATGATAAATACGGTGAGCCAGGGAATGTTAATTGTGCACGAATCATTAACCCGTCAACACCGCCGCGGAACAGCATGACTACTGCAGAGAGAATATACATAATCCCGATTTTTTTATGATCTACAGTTGTTAACCATTCGCTCCAAAGCCATTTCCATTTCTTGTATTTTGTCAACAAGAATACAATTGCCAATGATACAAGAACGATGGAAGCATCGGCAGCATATATAATCGGATCGCCTGTGACGAAAAATTCATCAAGCTTCACTGTTTTCACTCCAATCGTTATTTATCTTTATTTAAACGGTTTTTAAAGTAGTTATAATCACAATACTCAATATCTTGTTGATCTACCCACAGCAAGTGGTTGCTGGAATAAGTTTGTCGACCTACTACGTTCGGTTCGATAAGATCTAAGAATTTCTTTTCTGTTAATTTCGGAGCAGTATTTTTTACTTCTTTAACCCATTTCTTATAATCCTCTGGGGATTGGGCAGTAACAGTGAATTCCATGTCAGTGAAGTGCTCGCCGGAGAAGTTTGCGCTTCGGCCCATGTAATCACCTTCATGGTCGGCTTGAAGGATAAGATCCATAATCATGCCGTTCATCGTGTACTTTTGACCGCCAAGCTCAGGCACCCAGAAAGAGTTCATAGGTCCAAGAGATGTAAGCTTGAACTTAACCGGAACACCTTTAGGGATGTTCACGTAGTTAACGGTTTCAATATCCTCTTCAGGATAGCTGAAAATCCATTTCCAGTTTGCAGATGTCACGTAAATTGTGACAGGCTCAACATGAGCTGTTTCCTTTGGAGCTTTTTCCAATGCATACGTTGTTTTTACAGTTGGAATTGCTAGAGCAATAACAATCAATACCGGAAACGCAGTCCATAAAATTTCTAAAAGTGTATTACCTTCCTGTTCAGGTGGCTCATAATCCATGTTATTCGGTCTTTCGCGATAGCGAATGATGACAATTGCAAACAAAACGAATACTACGGCAATAACAACCAACATAAGTGCAAAAGACCAAACTATTAAGTTATATTGACTTTTCGCTACAGGACCTTGTGGATTCAATACTGCAAATTTCTCGCTGCAGCCACTAAGGAACAAAACGAAAGAAGCCGGAAGAAGCAAAAAAAGTTTGTGCAATTTCCCTTTCAGTTCCACTGAGCAGTCTCCTCTCTATTTCACTATAATCACTATGAATATGATGTTAATACAACGCTATGCTAACAAAATAATTAAATTCCATTATCCTATTATTTTCAATACAAGTCACTAAAATGTTGAAAAATCGACACAAAATAGACACAAATGAATACGTTTGATATTACAAGTGATTTAGTAACATTTAAACACTTTGTAATGCGATAATTTTCTGTTATTTAGATTGATATATAATGAACATAAAGTTATTTTGAAATACAAAATAAACAAAAAGGGAATTTGGGTGAAGCTTTGTCACAAAGAAGAGGATTATATGAAAGGCAGACTGAGATGTTTATGCTAAAAACAAAACGATAACTTGAGCGAGAAAGATTATGTTGAATTGTTGTTTTCTCATATTTTTTGTTGATTAAATTTAAAATTAAATATTTTTAAAATTAATTGACAATTAAAAATATTAAATATTACAATTTTTTTACAATCATACAAGATAGGGAGGAATATCATGGCAGAAATTCAAGTTTCGACAGTGCAAAAGACAGGTAAGCCCGGAACAAAAGCATTGATTGCGAGTTTAATAGGCAGCTCAATCGAATGGTTCGACTATTTCCTATACGGAACGGTTGCATCATTAGTATTCAGTAAGTTATTTTTCCCCACTTTTGATCCAACTGTAGGTTTGCTTCTTTCGTATGCTTCATTTGCTCTTACATTTTTTGTTCGCCCTTTAGGAGGTTTCATATTCAGTCATATTGGAGATAAAATCGGGCGGAAGAAAACTTTGGTACTGACGCTCTCTTTAATGGGAGGAGCAACGGTTCTCATCGGTTTTTTGCCGGACTATAATACTATCGGTATTTGGGCTCCAATTCTACTCATCCTTCTGCGTTTGGTACAAGGATTGGGAATTGGAGGAGAATGGGGAGGAGCACTATTGCTTGCTGTTGAATATTCACCGCAAAAAGAACGCGGCTTTTACGGAAGTGTACCGCAAATGGGTGTGACAATTGGAATGCTGCTTGGAACACTTGCGATCTCACTTATGAGTTTATTGCCTGAGAAAGACTTTTTATCTTGGGGATGGCGTGTGCCGTTCATTTTCAGTGCAGTACTTGTATTTATCGGCCTTTGGATTCGAAACGGCATTGATGAAACGCCAGCGTTTCGACAAGCTAAAGAATCCGGTAATATTTCTAAAGTGCCATTGGCTGATACGCTTCGTTATCATTGGAAATCTGTCCTTATTGCAGTAGGTGCAAAAGTAGTTGAAACCGCACCATTTTATATTTTCTCGACGTTTGTTGTAGCGTACGCAACCAAGTACTTAGGATACAATCAAATTACAGTGCTGAATGCAGTGACAATCGCAACACTTGTTACAACTCTTGCTATTCCGCTGATGGGGAAATTATCAGATAGAATTGGACGTAAACCGTTATACATAGGAGGAGCTATTGCAATTATCTTATTTGCATTTCCGTATTTCTACCTTTTATCTTTAAAGTCTACCTTCGCTTTAATACTAGCTACAGTTATTGGACTTGGGCTGTTCTGGGCTCCCGTGACTGCTGTGCTTGGAACATTATTTTCTGAGATTTTCAGTACAAAAGTACGTTATACAGGTGTTACTTTAGGCTACCAATTGGGAGCGGCACTAGCTGGAGGCACAGCGCCTCTTATTGCTACAGCATTGCTTAATGCATATGAGAATTCCTGGATCCCGGTAGCAATATATATTGTTTTGACGGGCATTATATCTCTGGCAGCAATTAGTGCAACAAAAGAGACAAAAGATATAACTCTTGAAAAATAAATAAGAAAAGGAATCGTGTACGCGATTCCTTTTTGTTTGGGGGGACGAAGAATGCTTGTTTTAGGAAAAAAAGAAATAGAAAGTATTTATACAATGAAAGAATGCTTGAATGATGTAGAAACTGCTTTTCGGTATGATTGGGAGCAAAAAACGGTGACGCCGGTGCGGTTATCTGTTTTGCACAAAAAATATGATGCTGATATGTTATACATGCCTTCCTATATAGAAGCGATAGATTATACGGCCGTTAAGGTAGTCAGTATTTTTCCTCATAATAAAAAGCAAGGATTAAAAACACTTCAAGGAACCATCCTTCTAACAGAAGCAAAAACGGGAAAACATGTAGCAGTGATGGATGCAAGCTTATTGACAATTATGCGTACCGGTGCAAGCAGTGGTGTTGCAACAAAATACTTAGCACGGGAAGATGCTGGAATCTGTGCTGTATTGGGGTGCGGTGCACAGGCTGCAGGACAAGTACAAGCTATTATGGAAGTTAGAGAGATAGAACGCTTGATTTTATGGAATCGTACAACAGAACGGGCGTTAGAGTTTAAAAGAGTCATTGAAGCTATGTATCCATACTGGGATGGAGTGATTGATGTAGCAGAGAGTCCAAATGATGCTGTAAGAGAAGCTGATATTGTCGTATGCAGTACAAAATCAACGGAGCCGTTGTTTTCAAGCTCTTTTCTGCAGCCAGGAACTCATATTAATGCTATTGGAGCATATCAGCCATATATGCAAGAATTTGGTGCTGATACGCTGCGGCTTAGTAATAAGGTTGTTGTAGATACGAAAGAAGGAGCCTTGCATGAGGCAGGAGACCTCATTACACCGATCGAAAATGGTGAGTGGAAGATTGATCAATTGTATGGGGAAATCGGCGAAATCATTGCAGGTCAAAAGACAGGAAGAGAACATGCGCAAGAAATTACTCTTTATAAATCTGTCGGGATTGCTTATTTAGATACTATGGTAGCAGCAAAAGTGTATGAAAAGGCAAAGAAATTAGGAATAGGAACAGAAATTGAACTATAGGAGGGAGCAAAATGTACGCTTTGGATCATATTGTTCATTTTATTTCCTGCCCGCCTGCAGAAGCTGCAACAAAACTGCGGGAAATGGGGTTTCATGCAGTTGAAGGAGGCATTCATCAAACATGGGGAACATATAATAGCCTCTGTTACTTTGGGCTGACTTACCTTGAGTTTTTAGCCATTGAAAATTGGGAAGTCGCAAAGCAGTCAGATAATCCGTTAATTAAACAAATTGTTCGTGAGGCTGAAAGAGGGGAAGGGCTTTGCCAAATTGCTTTCCGTGCGAATGATATAGAACGCACGGCTTCGCAGCTAAAAGAAAAGGGGATAAAGACCATTGGGCCATTTCCAGGAAGACGGACAAGAGAGGATGGTTCTGTTATTGAATGGAGAATGCTTTTTGCAGAAAACCAAGCAGTAAGGCATCCATTGCCGTTTTTCATAGAATGGAAGCAGCACGATATAGAAAGAATGAAAGACTTAACAACACGAGCAATTATCTCTAAACATAAAAATGGAATTCAACAGATCGACTATATTGCGTACGCTGTCCATAGTGTTGATGAAACTATAGACAATTGGAAGAATTGGTTTGAGCTCGAAGCAGGAGAGCGATATACAGATGAAAGACTGCAGGCAAATTGTCAGCTGATGCTGTTAGAAGAAGCTAATATATTATTTTGCGAGCCATACGGTCCGGGAGCAGTTGCTGACATTTTAGAGCTTCGGGGAGAATATCCTTTTCTTTTGAAGTTTAAGGGAGAAGATCAAAATAAGGAACACTCATTATTTGGAAGTTTATATAATATTTGATAAGGATGTGATAAATACGCATATAGAGCGCAATTGGAGAAGAAAATAAAAAGTATGAGCAAATCAGTGCTCATACTTTTATTCTAATGAAGCTGCAGGTGATATGGTACTTGTAATCTTTTCTGTTATTGCCTCAAATAATCCAAAAGAATTGTATAGCCAAGTCAAGTTTCGCAGAGAATTTGGAATGAATGTTGATGTCAGTTATGTGAAAAGACTGGTATCGAATAGAAACAATCAATCTGTAATAAATGAATTTGGAATTATTATGACAAAACAAGAACAGAAAATTATGCATATTTTTCGTTTTGACAATTATCATGAATCGAGACTAAGCTTGGAGTTATCCAAGTCTAGCCTCAATCCAGTTTATTATATCCTTATATACTTCTTTCCGATTTGTTTCATTCAGCATTTCATGCCGGCCGTCCTCATAAAACTTAATGGTGATATCTTGAATTCCTGCTTTATGAAATGTATTAAATACTTGTTGCACACCTTTAGTATTATTTCCTACTGGGTCTTTTGAACCTGAAAATAGATAAATAGGCAGAGAAGCGGGCACGAGTTGAATGTTTTTTTTATTATTAATGATTTTAAGTCCGACCAGCAAATCATGAAAAAACCCGGCTGTAAATATACCGCCGCAGAAAGGATCTTCTACGTACTTATCTACTTCTGTTTTGTCCCGGGTTAACCAATCGAATTGCGTACGGACAGGGTGAAACGCCTTGTTGAAGTTCCCAAATGAAAGTTTATCAAGGAGGGGACTGGGAGACGTGCGTCCTTTTCGCTTGCATTCCCATTTGGCAACTGCACGTCCAATTTTTCCTAAAAATCCCGGATCTCCTCCTGTTCCTGACAATATTACACCGCTAATCTCGTTGCCGTATAGTTGAATATATCGTCTTGCTAAGAAGGAGCCCATGCTGTGACCGAATAAAAAAATAGGGACGTTTCCCTGTTCATGCCGTATAAGGTTTGTCAATTCGTACATATCGCTCACAACTTTTTCAAAGCCGTTCTCATCACTAAAATACTTCGGAGCTCCTGAAGCTTTCCCGGTTTCTCCATGTCCGCGATGGTCGTTGCCATATACGTAAATTCCATGTCTTACAAGTTCATTTGCAAAGGCATCATATCGTTCAATATGTTCCGCCATGCCGTGCGCTATTTGAACAACTGCTTTAAGAGGTGTGGCTTCTGTCCACTTTTTTGTGTGAATTTGATGACCATCTTTAGCATGAAAATAGAATGTTGAAGCAGGCAAAATAATCCCTCTTTTCTTCAAAATAAACTAAATGAAAAACAGCTCCTCAATATGTACGTTTCTGTGCGTGTCATGAGTATACTCCACTATTAATGTTCCAACTTTGCGGTTCTTCTCTTCTTTGGAGAAAATAACAAATGAAGAAAAACGTTCAGGCGAAAGTCCCTTTATTGTTGTCGGCAATACAATATAATCGTACTTTTGTATAAAAGGGAGAAGCTGCGCATTCTCGAAATGGGCAACGTCGATCGGCCCTTTTCCTACATACTTCGATTGCAGCATTTTCAAGAGTGTTTCCCATTTTTTTGTTTTCTCATCAAATCTTACTGTCATTTCAATCACCTTATGTGTTTTTTATAGATATATATACGAATCATTATAAATAGAACAAATGTTCTTTTTTATTATATCTCTTTTTTGCGGAATTGAGAAGAAAAGAGTTTGTCTTCGGTATCACTTTAAAACGGAAAGAGTCTTTGGGATTGATGTCGTTAAAAGATACACAATGCAAGAAAAGTGATAATAAAGGTAACAGATGGATAACTATGTCAATTTTTGAAATTAAATTTCAAATATTAGCCTTTTTTTAAAGGAAAATAAAAAATTTTATTTCAAAATGTATAGACCACCACATTAATGTGTGTTATATTATGCATGTAAACGTTAACAAATGAAATGCATATAAATTCAGGAGGTATTGCTTATGAAGGTATTGTTTGTATGTGCAGGCGGTATGTCCAGTGCTATCGTTGTGAACGCTCTGAAAAATGAAGCAAAAAAACAAGGCATGGATATGGAAGTATTGGCAGTTGGTACACAAGAGTTTGGTGCAGAAGTAAAAAATGGTTGGGACGTTGCAATGGTAGCACCGCAAGTAAGACACCGCTTTGATACATTTAAAGCTGAAGCAGATGCTGCAAACGTTCCTTGCGACGTTATTCCGCCACAAGCATACAGTCCATTAGGAGGACCAACTTTATTAAAAAAAGTACAAGAATTGCTTAACAAGTAAGTCATGGAGAAATAGGGGGGACAACAAATGGAAAAGTTTATCGCTTTTCTGGAAAAATATCTTTCAGGTCCAATGGCCAGAATGTCCGAACAAAAGCATTTACGCGCCATTCGTGACGGTGTAATTTCAGCATTGCCGTTCATTATTATTGGTTCTTTCTTCTTAATTATTGCATTTCCTCCGGTTCCAAAGGATTCTGCCGTTGCAGCTTGGGCCTCAAAGCATATTTTTGAAATCTTAATTCCATATCGTGTAACGATGTTTATTATGTCGCTCTATATAGCATATGGTATTGGATATAACTTAGCGAAAAACTATAATCTTGATCCGCTTTCCGGCGCACAGCTTGCTATTGGTGCAATGTTAATGACAATTGCACCAAAGGTAATGGATGGCGTAGGGTTTGTATTACCAATGACAAACTTAGGCGGTCACGGATTATTTGTGGCAATGATCGTTTCTATTTTCGCAGTTGAGGTTTTACGCTTCTGTAAAGAGAAAAATATTACAATTAAAATGCCTGAACAAGTTCCGACATCAGTAGCACGTTCATTTGAAGCACTTATTCCTGTTGGTATCGTCATTACTGTAATGACATTGATTACTGTTGTATTCGGAATTGATGTTCATTCTTTAGTAGATAAAGCAGTTGGTCCATTAGTAAAAGCTGGGGACAGCTTACCTGGTATCTTAATTCCGGTATTCTTAATTACATTCTTCTGGGCATTTGGTATTCACGGTGTATCGATCGTTGGTACGGTAGCGCGTCCGGTTTGGGAAGTATACTTAGCGAAAAACGCAGAAGCAGTAGCTGCTGGCCAGCCAATTCCTTACACTGCACCAGAAACATTCTTCCAATGGTTCATCTGGATCGGCGGATCTGGTGCAACAATCGGTTTAGTATTAGTAATGCTATTCTTCTCTAAATCTCAATACGGTAAAGCTTTAAGCCGTACAGCAATCGTACCAAGCATCTTTAACATCAATGAACCAATTATCTTTGGTGTACCGATCGTATTAAACCCGATTTTAATCATTCCGTTCGTAATTGTACCAATTATTACAGCAACGCTTTCTTATTTTGCAACAGTATTAGGGTTTGTAAACCCAACTTATATCATGGTTCCTTGGACATTGCCTGCACCGATTGGCGCTTATTTATCAACAGGCGGTGATTGGAGAGCAATTGTTCTTGTAGCAATCAACATTACAATTTCATTCATCATTTACTTGCCGTTCTTCAAGATGTACGACAAAAAGCTTGTAGAGCAAGAGCAAGGCGAAACCACAAGCGCAGCATAATTGAAAACAAAAGGGGTGAGGTGGGGGCTTATAAGGTGTTCCCACCTTGCTTTTTTAATCGAAGAGGTGATAAAGATGGAGGAAAGCAAAAAAATGATTCGCTTCAGTTATAAAGGAGCCTTCCTTTTCTTTACATTTGTTATTTTGGCAAACTTATTGTTTACGCCTTTATTAACAGCAATCGGGTTGTCAAATCAAATGAGCTTATTTCTTGCAAACAGCATCACTTGCAGCATTGGATTAGCATTTGTTGTGCTGGTTATTGAAAAAAAATATAAAGATAAACTGCATGCACTCAAATTCTTCTTATTTTTATTATTCCTCTGTACAGCCGCAAGCTATTATCTAGTTTTCTTATATTAATATAAATGAGGTGCATCATCATGAGCAAAGGAATTAAAATTGCTACAATCGGCGGAGGTTCCGGTTATACGCCTGAGCTTGTAGAAGGATTCATTAAACGATATGATGAACTTCCAGTGCGAGAACAATGGTTAGTGGATATTGAAGAAGGAAAAGAAAAGTTAGAAGTCGTAGGAAATTTAGTCAAGCGCATGGTCAAAAAAGCAGGCGTGCCGATGGAAATCAAGCTTACCCTGGACCGCTGTGAAGCATTAAAGGATAATGATAAAAAAGATATCCAAACGTTGAATGTGCAAAATAACGGAGCTATTGCCGGAATTCCAAATGAGTCAGCGGTTGAAGTAAGCTGTATTGTCACAAAAGAAGGACCGAAGCCTATTACGGTAGGAGAGCTTCCTGTACATGTGAACGGACTTGTACAGCAAATTAAATCCTTTGAACGCGTTGCAGCTGAAGCAGCAGTGACAGGCTCTTACGAAAAAGCATTATTAGCAATGGCGATTAATCCGCTTGTACCAAGCGATGAACTTGCTAAAACTGTACTGGATGAGCTTCTTGAAGCACATAAAGACTACTTGCCGCAATTCTTCAAAAAAGAAGCTGTGTGCTAAACGAAAGAAGGAAGTATAATGAGGTATGTAATCGGTTTAATGTCCGGCACGTCACTTGATGGAATCGATATCGCGCTTGTTCGTATTCAAAACAGCGGAAGGGATACAAAAGCCGAACTAATCGACTTTCTCACACTGCCGTTTTCTGAAGAAATCAGGCAAGAGATTGTAGACAGCATTTCTATCGAGCGCTCGAATGTGCAGTTAATTTGCAGCTTGAATTTCAAATTGGGTTATTTATTTGCAGATGCGGTAAAACAAATATGCAAATGCAACAACCTCTCCTTAAGCGAAATAGCTGTCATTGGATCGCACGGACAAACAATCTATCATCAGCCTGAGCAAGAAGGGAATTTTATTCCTTCTACGCTTCAAATTGGGGAACCGGCAGTGATTGCATACGAAACAAATACAGTTGTTGTATCGAACTTTCGCACAATGGATATGGCTGCCGGCGGTCAAGGTGCTCCGCTTGTTCCGTACACAGAATGGATATTATATGGAAGCGAAACAAAATCGCGTTTGCTGCAAAACATCGGGGGAATCGGAAATGTAACCGTTATGCCGAAAGCGGCCTCACTTGAAGACGTATATGCGTTTGATACAGGTCCCGGAAATATGATTATTGATGAATTGTGCAGAAAATTATTTAATATTCCGTATGATAAAGGCGGAAAATTAGCTGCTAAAGGAACTGTTAATAAGGAACTATTAAAAAGGTGTATGGACATTCCTTACATTACAGCAAAACCGCCGAAATCGACCGGGAGAGAGCTGTTTGGGAAGCAGTTTGTAGATAAAATTATTGAGCAATATAACCATATTTCAAAATATGATCTTTTAGCAACTATGACGATGTTTACTGCTAAAACCATTGCGGAGAATTATCGAAGATTTATCTTCCCAAATTTGCAGGTTGACGAGGTAATTGTTGGTGGGGGAGGCAGTTATAATGACAAATTGCTTGCTATGTTGCGCGAGTTACTGCAAAACGAATGCGAAGTGTTAACACAAGAAGACATCGGACTATCATCTGAAGCAAAAGAGGCAGTGGCATTTGCTATTTTAGCTAACGAAACAATGAACGGAAATTGCAGCAATGTTCCAAGTGCAACGGGAGCGAAGCATCCCGTGATTCTAGGGAATATTACATTGCCGCCAATACAGAAAAGGGGAGAATAGAAATGGAGCACATGATAAATCAAGAGCAAGAAATTTTTGAAATTATTACTCACGGCGGAAACGCAAGAGCACTTGCGTACGAAGCATTAACAGCAGCAGAGGAATTTAACTTTGAAAAAGCAGACGAATTAATCAAGCAATCCTACGAAGAAATCGGATATGCTCATAAAACACAAACAAGATTAATTCAAGCAGAGCTTAATGGTGAAAAGTACGAGAAATCATTATTAATGATTCATGCACAAGATCACTTAATGACAGCGATGAGCGAGCAAAAGTTAATTGAGCATATGATTCGCATCATTAAAAAGCTGAAAGAAGAAAAATGAAAAGGGAGCTGCTTTTTAGGTTATATAGAGGAGTAGCTATCTGTATAGGAGGTACATCATCATGAAACGTCTGGGCATTTCAATTTATCCGGAACATTCTACAATTGAGAAAGACAAAGAATATATTGCGCTCGCTCATACATATGGATTCACTCGTATTTTTACATGCCTTTTATCCGTGGAAGGGGACAAAGAGAAAATTTTGAGTGAATTTAAAGAAACGATCAGCTTTGCAAATGAGCTGGGTATGCAGGTGCTGGTAGATATTGCTCCTCGTGTTTTTGGTGCACTTGGTATCTCTTATAATGATTTATCTTTCTTCCATGAGATGGGAGCATACGGCATTCGCTTGGACTTAGGGTTTACAGGAAGCGAAGAGTCTATTATGACTTACAATCCGTATGGTTTAAAAATTGAAGTAAACATGAGTAATGCAACAAGATATATTCATAATATCATGGATTACAAGCCAAACGTTAAAAATTTAATCGGTTGTCACAATTTCTATCCGCATCGATATGCAGGTCTATCCTACAAACATTTCATTAAATGCAGTGAGCAATTTAAAGAATTAGGACTTCGTACAGCTGCATTTGTAAATTCTCATGCTGCAACGTTCGGTCCATGGCCGGTAACAGAAGGACTATGTACATTAGAAATGCATCGTGATCTTCCGATTGATGTTCAAGCAAAGCATTTATTTGCTACAGGTTTAATTGATGATGTAATTATTGCAAATGCTTATGCATCCGAAGCAGAATTGAAGGCATTAAGCGAAGTGGAACCGGATATGATTACACTTGGTGTGACATTATATGATACCATTACAGATTTAGAAAAGAAAATTGTTTTAGAAGAATTCCATTTTTATCGCGGTGATGTATCCGATTACTTAATCCGCTCCACTCAATCCCGTGTAAAATATAAAAATGAAGAATTTAAGCCAACGTATACACCGGATATTCGCCGCGGCGACATTTTAATTGAAAATGAACTGTACGGTCAATATAAAGGCGAGCTGCAAATCGCATTGCAGGATATGAAGAACTCCGGTAAAACCAATGTAGTCGGCCGGATTGCAGAAGATGAAATCTTCTTGCTCGACTACTTGGAACCATGGGGCAAATTCCAATTTCAACTAAAGAAATAAACAGGATGTAGGAAGTTGTATAGATGCAGCTTCCTATCTTTCTATTTTGGAAAACGGGGGAATGGATTGGATGAAGTATATTATCGGTGTAGACGGCGGCGGTACAAAAACAGAAGCGATTGCTTATAATTTGGAAGGCGAAGAAATAAGCAGGGGCTACAGCGGTTATGCAAATGTACTAATTAATGTGGCAGAAGCAATCAACAATATTGTTGATGCTATCATGCAATGCCAGAAACCTCTTGAAGGTGAATGTGTTTACATTTATTTAGGGTTAGCAGGAATTGAAAGCGGTGCTCATGTTGATACATTAGAAAAAGCTCTCACAGACAATTTCCAAACGAAATGCTCTATTGTAAATGACGCTCGCATCGCTCATGCAGCTTCTCTAAAAGGAGAATCTGGAATTCTTGTTATTTCCGGAACGGGCTCTATTTGTTTAGGAGTAAAGGACAATCAGACAAAAGTGACAGGCGGATGGGGGCATCTGTTAGGAGATGAAGGAAGTGGATATTGGATTGCTATCGAAGCTTTTAAGCAAATCACAAGAGAAGAAGATTCCGATATACCTCTTAGCTCATTAAGTCTGGCGTTATTAGAGAAATTACATGCGAAAGAACCAAATGATATAAAAAGCTTCATTTATTCGGCTTCTAAAGGAGAAATTGCTGCCTATGTTCCCGTAGTGGCAGAGTATGCAAAATACGGGAGCCAAGTTGCTGCGCAAATTTTAAAGACAGCCGGAGAGCAATTAGGAGAAACTACTGTTCGTTTATCCCGCAAGTTACAATTTCAACCGGGAGTAAAAATAGCGTTAAAAGGAAGCATTTTAACTCATGTGACAGAAGTGTGTGAAGCATTCATGAATTATGTTAATGAACATATTCAAGGTGCTCAGTTTGTTATGGAAGAAGTATCGGCTGCCAAAGGAGCGTATTACTTGGCTTTACAAGAGCTGAAAAAATAAACAATTGACTTTTATTAGCGGAAAGATCGCTGTTGATGTACCTGCGCTCAATAAGGGCTTATTTATGGTTACATAGAGACCATGATACTGGTATATTATATTTTTTTACCGTATTTTCTATATAATGGAGTTTTTATAAATAGATTATGGAAATACGGCTTATCACTTGGCTTATTGGGAATTGCTTTGCTCCAACTATCTCTTAAGAGAATCTTGACGAACATACAAACGTAGTAAAAGCTCCCTCTTCATGAAAAGAGGGAGCTTTTATTACTGTAATTCAACGGGTTTTTCAATGGCTTTTCGTTGTTTTTTTCTTTTACCGAAACGATCCAGCAACTCATACATAACCGGTACGACTACAAGTGTTAATAGTGTAGAAACAGTCAAACCTCCGATTACTACTACTGCCAAACTTTTAGAAACCATGCTTCCAGCTTCGGTTTCCCCAAATACAAGCGGCAACATCGCAACGATTGTTGTAACAGCTGTCATAATGATAGGACGTAAGCGAGTGGAACCAGCTTCTATAAGCGCATCTCTCGTTTCCATTCCCTTTTCTCTGTTTTGCTGTACCCGTTCAATTAATACAATAGCATTTGTTACAACGATACCGATTAACATAAGGGAACCGATAAGAGCATTTAAGTCAACCGGAGTTCTTGTAATGACAAGACCCAGTATTCCTCCGACTACTGCCAGCGGAAGGGAGAAAAGAATTGCAAATGGAGCACGTGCCTGCCCGAATGTGATAACCATAATCAAGTATACAACTCCAATGGCAATTGCCATAATCTTAAACAAATCTGCAAAATTTTCTTGCATGGACTCAGTAGCTCCTGCAATTTCTACTTTGCTTCCCTTAGGCAAATCAAGCTTTGCAATTGCCGTATTCACTTCGTTTCCTACTGCTTTTAAATCTTTAGCGTCAATATCGGCAGTTACTTGGATTGTTTCTTTTCCGTCTTTACGGAATATTTGTGTTTTTACTTGTTGTTCTTCAATGGAAGCCACGTCTTTTAATTGGATCGGTCCTGTTTCAGGTGACATGATGTACATATCAAGGATAGATTGCTTGCTATTTGTATTTTCTTTGTTGTGTTCCAATGTAATGTTCATTTTTTCTTCATCTATCTTTAATTGTCCGAGAGGTGTTTTGCTCATAAACATCGCAACTTGTTGCCCGATTGTTTTCGGTGTTAGTCCGGCTTGCTGCGCTTTTTCTTGGTCTATATTCACGACCCATTCATTTTTTCGTTCTTCTAGATTTGTTCTTACTTTTGTAAGATCATCAATTTCCTTTAATTTTTTCATTACTATATTAGCGGATTTTTGTAAATCCTCTTCATTTTGCGCTGTTACGTTAAATTGCAGCGAGTTGCCGCCCCCAAAGCTGGAATAGCTGACCTTTGCATATTCAAATTCAGCCGGTTTATATTCATCTTGAGTTTTCTTTAGCGTTTCAATATATTGATCTAAATCTATCCCATTTTTAAATAGGATATAGATACCAGCTTCGTTGTTTTTTGTCGTTTGTCCCCACTGTGCGTCTTCGGAAGCAGATCCCATCCGGAACATGATGTCTTTAACATCTTTGTCTTTCAACAATGTTTCTTCAAAATCAAAAACCTGTTCTTTAGCTCTTTCTAAATCATAGTTTGCAGGAAACACCATATTAATGGAAAGCATTGTGTTGTCATCTGATTTAATATTTGCTTGCGGCATTAATATGTATGCAGCAATAGAACCTGCAAATAATAAGAATGATGTTGCCAATATGATGAATTTATGTGACAAGGACCATTTCAGAATATTTGTGTAGCGCTTAGATGGTTTATGTTCCTTTTGACTGGTTCTCTTTAAAAGCCAGAAGCTCATTAGCGGAACCACAGTTAATGCTACAAGCAATGACGCTAGGATGGAATACACAACCGCCAATACCATTGGAAGTAAAAATTCCCCAATCGCCCCGGATACTAAACCGATCGGCAAGAAAACAGCTATTGTAGTGAATGTGGACGCGGTAATAGCAACCGCAACTTCTTTTGTTGCATCAATAATCAATTCTTTAGAAAAAGATTCTTTTTGTAATCGTCTAAAGATATTTTCAATAACCACAATACTGTCATCCACGAGACGGCCTACAGCTACTGCTAAACCGCCTAATGTCAAGGTATTTAAAGTGATGTCGGATTGATTTAATAAGAATAGGGTAATTAAGACGGACAGCGGAATGCTAATAACGGCAATTAACGTCGTTCTTACATTTCGTAAAAACACTAAAATGATGAGAGTTGCAGCTAAGGCGCCTATTCCTACTTCTTTTGCCATTCCCAATACGGCGTTCTCTACTTGTTCATATGTAGAGATAAGGATTCGAATTGTAAATTCATCTTTATAGTCCGTACGTAATTCTTTAACTTTTTTTTCTATTTCTTTACCTATAGCAACTGCATTTTTACTTGGCTCCTTCACTACAACGAGAACGAGTCCGTCTTCTCCGTTAATGTGAGAAATAGCATCATAGTGCTGTTTTACTTCTACGTTTGCTACATCACTCAGTTTTACTTCAGGAGCAACAAGAATGTTTTTTACATCTTCAATGTTTTTTACTTCTCCAATAACGCGAAGCAAGTGTGTTTCATTGTTTTGCGTTACTTGCCCCACTGGCATAGAAAAATCTTTTCCATGAAGAGCGGACATAATCTGTGGTGTTGTCAGTTTCTTTTCCGATAATTTAGCAGGATCAATTGTAATGGCGAGCTCTGAAGTGGATTTCCCATAGAAGATAATACTTGCTACACCATCGATATTTTCTAGCTGTGGAATTATTTCTTCTTCAATGCGTTGTTCATCTTGTTTGGAAAATCCGTTTTCTTTTTGCACTGCAATTTGTGCGAGCGGAATCATGGAAGTGTTCAATTGACTTACGATAGGTTTCATCATACCTTGAGGAAGCGGCAAATTGTTTATAATTTTTTCTACTTCTCTTGTAGCTTCTTTCATATCTGCTTTTGAAGTATACATAATATCGATGCGGGACAACCCTTCGCTCGTAGAGGAAGAAAGGGTGTCTACATGAGAGAGATTGCGAAACTGTTTTTCCAATGGTTCCGTTACTTCTTTTGTCATCGTTTCCGCATCCATTCCTTGCGAAAGAGTGGTAACAGTAACCACGGGGTTATCTATGCTTGGCAAAAACTCCATCGGCAGCTTTGAGCCCGAATAAACACCGAGTACGGAAATAAGAAAAACCATAATGATAATAGCAGCTCGGTTCCTAAGAGAGAACTTTGTGATTTTTTCCATAAAAAATCCTCCGTCAATGTATTTTATAAATCTTACCTCCTTAAATATATAACAAAAATTACCAGTTATGCAGTAAAATTTTTGTAAATTTTTTAAAATTTCAATAAAATATCAATAGAAAGAAGAAAGCAGCTGAAAATAGAAAAACATGATATACTTCTGTCATTTTACTTTAACTCCTTAGTTAAAATAAGTGTTTGTTCTTAAGTTGATTTTACCAAGAAATAAAAGAGGAGAAATGAATTCAATAATATGAGAGAGAAAGTTGTTTCCTTGCTTTGAAACAACCGTAATAAATGAGATGAAAAATATGCAATGATGTAAAATTTATTGTTTGTTCGAGATGCGAATTGAGAAGCAAAAGACAAAGTACATGTTTAGATAAAATTTTTCAGAAAAACTATTGCATTACTTCGACTTAGCTGTTATATTTATATTCGTTGTCACGAACGAAACAAAAAAAAGAAACGAAAAAGTTTGTTGACAATAATGTTTGGGAATGATACGATATAAAAGTCGCCTTAAGCGACTGTAGTTCTTTGAAAACTGAACAAAACATGAAACAACGTCAATGTTTTTATGAGCAAGTCAAACACTTTTATGGAGAGTTTGATCCTGGCTCAGGACGAACGCTGGCGGCGTGCCTAATACATGCAAGTCGAGCGGACTTCTTCGGAA